>JBMOHM010000005.1:0-107300 GCA_049317845.1 Nodosilinea sp.
CCGGGCAGTGAAGGGAGCCTTTAATCCTAACGAGCGACTCGCAAAGGTTCGCTCGATATTCTTCCGAAATTCCGGTAAATATATCAATCTTGGGCAGCGCCCCCTGCTTACCCAGGTTCTCCACGATTCAATATATCCTGAGATGCAGATGTTTACCTTTAGGGGCATAACTGTGATTATTCCTCACGTTGTTGGTTCGGCTAACAACGCTGCCGTAGCCAGGCCTGCCTATCGCACCTACAATGACACGGCAACGGATGGAGATGATGCTGAGTACAAGCTCCGGGATGCTGCCAATGTTGCCTGGATTGAAAAGGGATTTCAGAAGGCCGTAGCCGATCGCTCCCTGGGAGTGATTGTTGTGGTACAGGCTGATATGGACTGGCAGGGGTATAACCGCAAGGCAGCCTCTCCAGATAACGAGTACACTCAGGCTTTTGATAATACTAAGCAGGCCCTACTGACCAATGCTATCAAGTTTAAAAAGCCGGTGCTATTGCAAAATGGTGATGCTCACTGGTACCAGGTAGACAAACCCATGAATGAAACTGGTGGCAAGATTGTCGAAGGAGATAAGGGTTCTCTGATGGAGAACTTTACTCGAGTTCAAACCTTTGGCTCTGGGTTCAACCATTGGGTTCAGTTGGTGGTAAATCCTCAAGATCCAAACCTCTTCTCCTTCATACCTCACATTATCAAGTCAAATCTTGACGTTCATACTCCCCTTAGTTGAAAGCCTTGGGTTATTCACCTAAGCCGGGACCTATCGATGGGTGAGCAATTCAGTGGTCAGCAGCCAGAAGGTAAGGCAAGTTTCTAAGTTCTGACTCCTGACCACAAGAAAAATTTCCCCCCCGGTGAAATTGACTGGGGGGGAAATCACCCTCAAGCACTAAAGTACTTAGCGGCCGGGTGGTAGGCAATGATGGCGGTGGTGGACTGTTCCGGGTAGAGCTGATCGCTTTCGTCAATGGTCATGGCGATGCGATCGCTGCCCAGCAGATCTAACTGGGTGGGTTGGTCGGCCATGTTGGGGCAGGCGGGGTAGCCAAAGCTATAGCGGGAGCCCTGATAGCGCTGCTGCAACACCTCCCGCAGAGTGGCGGGCTCTAGCTCGCCAAAACCCAATTCCCGCCGGATGCGGGCATGGCACCACTCCGCCAGGGCCTCCGCCGTTTGCACCGACAGACCATAGTAGTAGAGGTAATCGGTGTATTGGTCCGCCTGGAAGAGTTTTTGGGCATACTCCGTGGCAATTTCCCCCACGGTCACCGCCTGCATGGGAAACACATCGAACTGACCCGGTTGGGCCAGTTCTCGGGGCAGGAAGAAGTCGGCTATACAGAGCCGCCGCAGCGATCGCTGCCGGGGGAAGGTGAAGGTGGCGATCGGCTCGGGGGGGTGGGTCGGTGCGGCCGCCCCGGCCATGATGGCAGGATCGTAGAGGTGCAGGGAGTTACCCTCCGCCAGGCAGGGGAAGTAGCCGTAGACGATCTGGGGATGGAGGATGTTTTCCGCCAGCACCCGCCCTCGCCAGTGCTCCAGAATCGGATGTACCGTTTCCTGCAGAAAGGCCTCATACTCCGGTCGAGACTGCTCCTGGCCCTTGCGAAACTGCCACTGCCCCACAAATAGGGCCTGCAGGTCGAGATACCAGAGCACCTCCGCCAGGTCAATGTCCGCCGGGGTCAGCACCCGGGTGCCCCAGAAGGGCGGCGTTGGCCGGGCAATGGCCGGATCAACCGCCTCCGATCGGGTGGTATCGACAATAGCTGGCGCCTCCAGGGTATCTTTAGGCTGGGCAAATTCCCCAACCTCTGACTCCCCTATCCCCTGTCCCCTATTCCCTGTGCCCTCCTCCGACTCCTGACCCAAAAACCCCTGCCGGTCATCCCACATCCCTGCCGCCTTGGCCGGCATCAGCTGATCCATAAAATGCAGGTCGGAGAAGGCATCCTTGCCGTAGACCACCTGGCCCTGATAGGTGCGCTGGCAGTCTTCATTAACGAACTTAGGGGTGAGGGCGGCCCCCCCCAGGATCACCGGCACCGTGATGCCCTCTTCGTTGAAGGTCTCCAGATTGTCCTTCATGAAGGCAGTGGATTTCACCAGCAGCCCACTCATGGCGATACAATCGGCGTTGTGCTCCCGATAGGCCTGGATGATGGTTTCCACCGGCTGTTTAATGCCCAGGTTAATCACCCGGTAACCATTGTTAGAGAGGATAATATCCACCAGATTTTTGCCAATGTCGTGGACATCTCCTTTGACCGTGGCAATGATAAAGGTACCCTTACCTCTACCGTTGCCATCGCTTTTTTCCATGAAGGGCTCCAGGTAGGCCACCGCCGCCTTCATGGTTTGGGCCGATTGTAGGACAAAGGGCAACTGCATTTGGCCGGAGCCAAACAGCTCCCCCACCACCTTCATGCCGTCGAGCAAGAAGGTATTAATAATGTCCAGGGGGGGGTAGCTATCCAGGGCGGTGGCCAGAGCCTCCTCCAGGCCAATGCGCTCGCCGTCGATGATGTGTTGCTTGAGGCGGTCTTCAATGGGGAGGTCCTTAGCGATCGCCTGCTTTTGCTTCAGACTCTTGCCCTCAAACAGGGTGGTAAGCCGGGTGAGGGGGTCGTAGGTGACAATGTCGCCGTCGTACTGGCGGCGATCGTAGATCAGGTCCCGGCAGACCTGCTGGTGTTCTGGGTCAATCTTGGCCAGGGGTAAGATCTTGGCGGCGCTGACGATCGCCCCATCCAACCCCACCTGCATAGCCTCATGGAGAAACACCGAGTTGAGGGTGACCCGGGCGACGGGGTTGAGGCCAAAGGAAACGTTGGACACCCCCAGCATAATGTGGCATCCGGGCAGGTTTTCCCGAATCCTCCGGATCGATTCAATGGTTTCCTTACCATTGACCCGGTCCTCCTCAATACCGGTGGAGATCGGCAGAGCCAGGGTATCGAAAAACAACTCCCGGGCTGGGATACCGTACTCCAGGGCATCCCGGTAGGCTCGCTGGGCAATCTGGAACTTTTTCTCAGCGCTGCGGGCCATGCCCTCTTCGTCAATGGTGCCCACCACCACGCCGGCGCCATACTTTTTAGCCAGTTCCAGCACCTTAAAGAAGCGTTCGTCGCCGTCTTCGTAGTTGGTGGAGTTGAGGAGACACTTACCCCCCGCCACCTTCAACCCCGCCTCCATCTTCTGCCACTCGGTGGAGTCCAGCATTAGGGGTAGGGTGACGTTGGTGACCAGGCGCGACACCAACTCGTGCATATCCCGCTCGCCATCGCGCCCCACGTAGTCAACGTTGACATCCAGCACATGGGCCCCCTCCTTCACCTGGGAGCGAGCCAGGGCCACCAGCCCATCCCAGTCCTCGGCGTTGAGCATTTCTCGACACATTTTGGAGCCACTGGCGTTGAGCCGCTCCCCCACGATCAAAAAGGAGTTGTCCTGGTCGTAGGGCTGGGGGCTGTAGATGGAGGCGGCGGCGGGAATGTAGTCGAGGACGGGGCGGGGATCGGCGCCGCTGTCCGCGGCGGAGCACCGCACGGGCCGGGGCTTGGGATGGAGATCCCTAGCTAACTCCGCCAGCTGGGCGATATGCTCGGGGCGGGTACCGCAACAGCCCCCAATCACCTGAACCCCCAGGTCCTCCACAAAATGCATCAGGGCCATGCGCAATTCCATCGGGGTGAGGCGATACACCGCCTGCCCCCCCACATTCTCCGGCAGGCCGGCATTGGGGATACAGGAAATCACAAAGGGGGACTGCTCCGCCAGGTGCTTGATGTGCTCCTTCATCAGGTCGGGGCCGGTGGCACAGTTGAGCCCCAAAATATCAATTGGGTAGGGCTCCAGGATGGCCAGGGCCGCCGCCATTTCCGTCCCCACCAGCATGGTGCCCTGCTGCTCCATGGTGACGGAGACCATCAGGGGTAGCCGCTTACCTGCCTGGCTAAAGGCCTCCTCGATGGCGTTCAGGGCCGCCTTGATCTGTAGCACGTCCTGACAGGTCTCCACCAGCAGCAGATCGGCGCCACCGTCGATCAGACCCAGGGTCTGTTCCACATAGGCCTCCTTCAGGCTGTCAAAGTCGATGTGACCCAGGGTGGGTAACTTGGTACCGGGCCCCATGGAACCGGCCACAAAGCGGGGTTTTTCCGGGGTGGAATACTGGTCCGCCAGGCGACGGGCCAGGCTAGCGGCGGTTTTGTTGAGCTCGTAGGCCCGCTCCCCCAGGTCGTACTCCGCCAGAACAATGCTGGTACCGCCAAAGGTGTCGGTTTCAATCACATCGGCGCCGGCCTCTAGAAAGGCCCGATGGACATTTTCCACCGCCTGGGGGTTGGTCACCACCAGGTATTCGTTACAGCCTTCATATTCAGGACCGCCAAAGTCAGCAGCGGTAAGGTCTTGCACCTGAAGATTAGTACCCATAGCGCCGTCGAAGACAATCACCGGATGATCGGGGCTATGGAGGCGATCAAGAAAGGAATTAGCCATAATCCAGATACAAATAGAAGGTTATGTAAGGAAGTTACTATTGAGTCAGGCTAGAACTGTCATCCCACCTATTTCTAACCTGAAAGTTTATGGGTAAGAGGTATAGCTTTAGCCTGAGGACAGAGTAAGGAAAAGGCTGGGCAGCCTACCAACCGTCCCCGTCCCATCACCTGGGACTGAAACCATAACGCTTAAAACTAGTTTACATATTTTATCCTAAGGAACCTAGCTATCACCAGGCTGTTAGCCTGGAATTGGATCGCCTTAACCAAGACCGGGTCTGCCCTTAGGGGCCGCCTGGAAGGGGATTAACGCGGCGGTTCACCCCCCCTCCAGGCGGGGTAAGGCCATGGCCACCAGAAAAAGTATCAGTTGGGTGGTTACTATACTGGGACCGGAGGGTAGGTTGAAGGCCGCAGACACCAGCATGCCACCCACCGCACTTAACCCTCCTAACCCGGCTGATAGCAGGACATAGGTGGTAAAGGTGCGACTTAATAGCCGGGCGGCGCAGGCAGGAATTACCACGAAGGCGCTCACCAGTAACACCCCGATCGCCTTAATGGAAATGCCTACCACCAGGGATAGCAGCACAATAAAGGCGGTGCGATGGGCCGATACCGCTACTCCCCGGGCGATCGCCAGGGGCTCATGGAGGGTAATCAACATTTGGGTTCTCAGGGTTAGCCCCAGAAAAACCATGCAGACGATTAATAACCCGCCACTCAGAACCAGGTCTGCTTCCTGAACCGCCAGAATGTCCCCAAATAGGAGATTATTGAGTCCCCCTTTGTATTCTCCAACAAAGGTTAGGGTGATGATGGCGATCGCCAGGGACGAGGAATAAATGATGTTTAGCAGTGCATCGGTCCATAACCGGGTTCGTTCCAGCAGGTAGGTAACCCCCAGGGCAAAGAGGACCGCAAAGGGTAACAACACCACCGAGGGATTGAGGCCCAGTAAGAGGCCGATGCTAATGCCCAGTAGGGCTGAATGGCCCAGGGCATCGCTAAAGAAGGATAACTGCCGCAGGATGGTGAAACTACCCAGCATGCCCCCCATTAAGCCGGTGAAAATACCGCCCACCAGGGCTCGCTGCATGAAAGGCAAGGGAAGAAGTTCAATAATACGCGTGATTTCAGTGGCCATAGCTGGGTTAATGGTCGTGGCGATAGCGGACAAACTCAGAGCCATAGGCGACCGCCAAGTTGTCGGGGGAGAGGGCTACCTCTGGGACTCCCTGACAGAGGAGGGTGCGGTTTAAGCAGAGGACGCGATCGCAATGGCGTCGGACCATATCCAGATCGTGGGAAATTTGTAAAATTGCCCAGTTTTGCTCCTGTTTGAGCTGATAGAGCAACTGGTAAAACTCTGCCTCCCCCCGTACGTCCAGCCCGGCGGGGGCCTCATCCAGAATCAGGAGACGGCGGGGATAAACCAGGCAATAGGCCAGTAATACCCGCTTGGTTTCCCCCCCAGAGAGACCACTAACTAACTGATGCTCCAGGTGCAGGGCACTCACCCGGGCCAGGGCCTCCCGCACCGCCAGGCGACGCTTGCGCTGGTTAGCCCAGGGCAACTGCAAACCCAGTCGGTCCCATCCCAGGCCCACCAGTTCTTGCACCGTCATGGGAATACGGCGATCGAACAGAAATCGCTGGGGCAGGTAAGCAATTTGCTGACGCACTAGGGCGGGTAGATAGCCCTTAGTAGTCAGGCGGTGTCCCAGGATCGAAACCTCTCCAGATCGCCGGGGTAAAATTCCCAGAATTGCTTGAGCCAGGGTAGTTTTACCGGCTCCATTGGGACCAACTACAGCTGTATCTGTGCCACTTTCCAGGCAAAAGGAGACGTTCTCGACAATAATATGGCTATCTCGATAGACGGTTAACCCCTCCACCGCCAGCACCACCTCTTTGTTTATCACCACGTTAGTCACCGCCCTTCTTCCTCAGGTCTGAGTCCTACCCACGGGGAAATATAGCTTTGGTTAGAAGGCTGAGGAATCGGTTGACGGGTCAAGGCCAGGACGGGGTAGGCTTGCTGACTGGCGGCTACCCCCTTACCTGAAGCAGCCGCCATGGTGACCGGGGAGGCGGGCCAGAAGGCCAGGGGCAGACCAGCCTGCAGCGGCGGTCCTGAAAAGGCTGTCACCAGATTTCTGACATTTTCTGCCATCACCCGCAGGTAGTAGTCCGGCTGGGTACCCCCAGGCCCACTGGTCTCCAGGGAGTCAAAGGTACTCACCCTGATTTTTAGATCCCCGGCCAGAGCGGAAAATTGACCCGCGGCCGCCTGGGGTTCGGTCAATAAGGTTTTCAGGTCCGATTGCCGTACCGCCCCAATTACCCGCTGGACATCTCCCGGTGCGGGGTTCTGTTCGGGGATATCCACCAGGAATTGGGTCTTTAAGTGATAGCTTTGGGCAAAGTAGGAAGCAAAGTCATGGTAGGTAACAAAGGTTTTACCGGCAAAGGGCTGGAGTTGGGACCTAAACTGGCGATCTAACTGGTTAAGCCGGGCCAGGTAGGCTGCCGCATTAGCCTTATAGGTGACCTCTCCCGCTGGATCAGCGGCAATCAAGCCATCTCGAATAGTCGTCACCTGCTGCAGGGCTCGTTTGGGGTCCAGGTATATGTGGGGATTGGGGTGGTCCTGACTTTGTCCAGCAGTACTGGCCTGGGAGCCATGCCTATGCCCCTCTAGATCTAACGTCTCCAGGGTGGACACCCCTTGACTGGAGTCAATAATCCTCAAGCTGGGTCGACCCGCATTCTTTACCAGGTCCGTCAGAAAATCTTCCATGCCCAGGCCATTTTTCACCAGTACATCGGCCTTTGCCAGCTTGCCGGCATCTTCTGGCTTGGCTTGATAGTCATGGGGACCAACGTTGTCAGGCAACAGCTGGATCACCTCAGCCCGATTTCCCGCCACCGCTTGGGTGAAATTGGTAATGGGCACAAAGGTTGTCACCACGATCAACCGTCCCGTTACGGCAGGGGGGGAAGCTGGAGGAGTTGCACAACCACTAGCATGGCAGGTAATAGTAGCTGCCATTAGGGCCAGTCGCCAGACCCGTCCAGGGCTTACGTTTGACCGAATCCACCCAGTTGCCACCCCGGTCCTCCTGTGAGAATGATTATCATTTCGCCATTCTACAGCGCTTCTCTAAAAAAGACCGGCCTGTTGCGAAAACGTAAACTAGCCCCAGGTTATGGCAAAGGCTCTAGTTCCAGGGGAGTACCACAATGTTTGCAGAACCTGGCATCTTGATCGTGAACTGCTAGACCACAGCCACCACAAGCCACCTGCTGACTATCGGTAACTTTCACCAGATAGCGAATCAGGCTACTAATCTGGGTGGGAATCAGGGCAATGCCGGTCAGAATCATCATCAGGGTGAGGGCCCGCCCGGGTTCCGATAGGGGAATAATATCGCCGTAACCCACGGTGGTCATGGTAACAATGGCAAAGTAAAGGGCATCTAAAAAGGTTCGAAAGCCCTCGGGGTTACGGGGATGCTCCACCTGGAAAATCAGCCCGGCGTAGATAAAGACAATGGCTGCCAGGGTAAAAAGAATCCGAATTAAAATCAGACTGTCGGCACTGGTAAATTTGCCAAACCACACCCGGTTAGTTAGAATGCGGGCCAGCCGTAAAATCCGCAAAGACCGAAAGAACCTCAGGAAGCGGACATCCACTACCCCTACCCAGAAGGGCAGGATGGAGAGTAAATCAATCAAACCGTAGAGGCTCAGCAGGTATTGCCAGGGTCGTTCTGCCGCCCATAGCCGTACCCCATACTCAAGGGTAAAGATCACCACAATTAACCAGTCGATGGTTTCCAGGGTTGACCGTAGCCCCTCGTCGATGGGGTAGGTTTGAATTACAAAAATAATGGCGGAGAGAAAAATCAGGGCGGCGATCGCCCCGTTACAAATCCATCCCCCCAGGCTGTCGGTAGTGTCCAGATAGTTGCGTACGCGTTCCCGGATGGCCATGGTGATACCGATGGGTAAATTGGGTGGGTTGCTCTCTAAAACTCATTACAATAATGATTACAGATCATATTAGAGGTCTTCCCTACGGATGGAACTGATGGCATGGAACTGGCAATCTGGCTGGTGATGGTGGTAACCGTTCTGGGACTGGGGATGGGATCCATGCTTTGGGCCTATCGTCGTCCTCTGGGAACAGAGCCTTTATTTAGGGCGGCAATGACCTCGACCTCTTTGCCCCTTAGCCATCGGGCTCAGGAACAGTTCGAGAAGGGCTGCGGGGCTTTTCAGCAGGGGCGTTATACTGCCGCCATAGCCGCCTTTAACCGTACCCTGCAGAGGGAACCTGGCTGTGCCGAAGCCTGGCATAATAGTGGCCGCTGTCAGGCAAATCTGGGTCAGGACGGGCTGGCGGTCGAGGCTTTCTTGCAGGCTAGCGATCGCTACAACCAACAGGGAACTCGAGTTGGCCTGGATGCAGTCAAACAGGATCTAGTGGCCCTGGCCCAGCGCCATCCTCAGAGCGGGGCTGAGCCCACCGGTGGCTAAGGAACGGCTAGATCGGCTGCTGGTGGAGCGGGGCCTGTGCGAGTCACGACAGCAGGCTCAACGCTTAATCCAGGCTGGTGCGGTGCAGGTTGACCATCGGGTGGTAGACAAGCCCGGTACAGTCATCGCCCCTACCGCTAGGCTACAGGTTAAGGCCCGCTCTCCTTTTGTTTCCCGGGGCGGTGAAAAACTAGCCCAAGCTCTGGTTCATTTTGGTCTCCAGGTAGAGGGACGAGTTGCCCTGGATGGGGGCATTTCCACGGGGGGCTTTACCGATTGCCTGCTGCAGGCGGGAGCCCAGCGGGTTTACGGTATTGATGTGGGCTACGGCCAGGTAGCCTGGTCCCTGCGTCAGGACCCGCGCGTAGTCTTGCGAGAACGCACCAACCTGAGAAACCTCACCCCAGATGACCTCTATGGCCCCGAGGATCTCCGCCCCGATTTAGGGGTAATGGATCTCTCCTTTATTTCCCTCACCAGGGTGTTACCAGCCCTTTGGCACCTACTGGTTGCCCCCCGGGAGGTGGTGCTGCTGGTCAAGCCCCAGTTCGAGGTGGGCCGCGATCGGGTTGGCAAAAAGGGAGTAGTGCGGGATCCCCAGGATCAAGCTGCGGCGATCGCCACAGTGCTCCATAGCGCCTTAGCCCTGGGCTGGCATTACCGGGGGTTAACCTGGTCTCCCCTGGTGGGACCGGCGGGCAACCTTGAGTATCTGCTCTGGCTGGGGGAGTCCCAGTCTGCCCAGCCTACCCCCGACCGAGAGGATCTAGAGTGTCTGGCGGCGGCGGCCCGTGTCGACCTTTCCTAACCTGAGCCCTGCTCTTTTCTGTTCAGGTGGACCCGGTTCTTAAGCCATTGAGTTACCTCTGGTATCGCCTTAGCCACCTGTAATGGGGCGGAGGTCAGCTAAAACACCTACCCAGTATTGGCTTTCACCGTTTCAACCGGTCCTCAGCATTCTGGCCAAAGCGACAACCCTCAACTACCGCTGTAAATTATCCCAGCCCCTTACGTCTCCATTAGTTTGGCCTATTTAGGTAGATTTATCTCCTTGAGTAGAAATCTCTATTTGCCACTGCCTTCATAAATGTTACAGTTGTTAACATCTGGTTTATGAAAGGTAAATTTAAATGAATTTTATTGAAATATCCTCCACTTTACTGGCAGGTGCCACCGTGGCATCGGTTTTGGTTGCCCAGAATCGAGAGTCCTCTACCCAGGCCGATCCTATCCCCGTCAGGGTAAATCCTCCTGCCCCCCGTCGTCTTAAACCCTAATGGTTATCTTTGCCCATTGATTGGGTAGTTCTGCTGACTGCATCTAGTATCGAGGTATTTACCCCCTTGAAGTTCTTGCATCTAGATCGGAGTAGGTTTTTCCCAGCTGTTGACGGGTTCTGGTTTTTAGATTGCTGTATTTCAGTCCTGGGGTAGGTTTGGGGGCTAAGGTCCTGACACCTGCCAAACATCTCTAGTTATTTAAGTTTGCTTTCCCCATGGCCTCCGGGAGGATGGTATTGAGCTATGAGAACTCTGCAGAATTCTAACGACCTGGTGCGTAGCTATCTTAAGGAAATTGGTCGCGTCCCGCTGTTAACCCATGAGGAAGAAATTGTTCTGGGTAAGCAGGTGCAGCGACTATACGGACTGCAGGTGCAGCGTCACACTCTAGAGACAGAACTGGGCCGCAGCCCGACTTTGTCCGAATGGGCCGACGCCACCGCCATTACCCTGCAAGAGTTAGAAAAGGCCATTCAGGCTGGTGAACTAGCCAAGCGGAGAATGGTGGAGGCTAATTTGCGGTTAGTGGTGTCTGTGGCTAAAAAGTATATTAAGCGCAACGTTGATTTATTGGATCTGATTCAGGAAGGCACCATTGGGATGCAACGGGGGGTAGAGAAATTTGACCCGACTAAGGGGTATCGTTTCTCAACCTACGCCTATTGGTGGATTCGTCAGGCCATTACCCGGGCGATCGCGGAGAAGAGTCGCACCATTCGTCTACCTATCCACATTACCGAAAAGTTAAACAAACTGAAGAAGGCCCAGCGCCAGTTATCCCAGCGCCATGGACGAGCAGCTACCATGGCTGAACTGGCCACCGAATGCGACCTCACGGTTAAACAGGTGAGGGATTACCTGGAAAAGGCTCGCCATCCCCTTTCCCTAGACTTGAGGGTGGGGGACAACCAGGACACTGAACTGGTAGAACTGCTGGAAGATAATGGGCCTTCTCCCGAGGACTTTGCGGCCCAGACCGGCCTCCGCCAAGACCTGGAACGGTTAATGGGGGATTTAACTCCTCAGCAGCAAGAGGTGATCTGTCTGCGTTTTGGTTTGGCCGATGGCCAGCCTATGACCCTGGCTAAAATTGGCGATCGGCTTTCTATCAGTCGGGAACGGGTGCGACAAATAGAGCGGGAAGCCTTGACCAAACTACGCAAACGTCAGGTGGATATGCGGGAATATCTGGCTAGCTAGGGCCTAGCCTATAGAGGCGAGTGTCATCGTCTTTATAGGCTGAGGGCCAACTGGGAGCCAGTGGCGGTCTTGGTGACATCAATGCGAGTTTGAAAGGCTTCCCGAAAGTGAGGGATGTGGGTAACCGTTAGGATGCAGGCAAAGTCACTGGCGATCGCATTAATAGCGGCAATCAGGCGATCGCAGCCAGCCTGATCCTGGGTACCAAAGCCCTCGTCAATAATCAGCAGTTGCAAGGCCATACCCGATCGTTGGGCCATTAATCGGGCTAGGGCCAGTCGCAGGGCAAAGTTCACCCGAAAGGCTTCACCTCCGGAGTAGGTTTCATAGGGTCGGGTTCCCCGATCATCAGCAATGAGAATATCGAGGGTGTCAATGGGCTTTGGTCGCCGCCCCTTCCCTAGCCGCTGGGTGGCAAAGCGGACATGCATCTGGTGATTACTCAGACGTCCCAGAATTTGGTTGGTTTCGGTCTCCAGTTGGGGTAGCAGGTTTTCGATCATGAGCGATTGCATACCATCTCGACCAAAGGCTTGGGCCAGTTCGTGATAGACCTGGTAGCGTTGCTGCACCTGTTCTAGTTCCTGTTGTTTGTGCTGGTACTGAGCCTGTAAATCGTCCAGATAGGCACAGGCCTGACCCAGGGCACCCAGTTGGGCTAGCAGATCCTCCCGCTGTTGTTGCTGTTGGTGGAGCTGGCTCTCCAGGGTGGCCAGGCGATGGGGAATAGGGTGATCAGCCTCCAGTTCCGCCTGTAGGTGGGTGATAGTCTGGATTACCTGCTCCAGTTCTTGCTGTTGATTGGCGCGGCGCGCCTCTAGCCCCTGTTGCTGTGATGCCAGCAGGGGCTGTTGCTGGCTAGCCCAGTCTAGTTGCTGTTGCCGCTGTCGCCAAACTTGGGCGGCCTGTCGGCGGGTGCGTACCTGCCGATGGTGGTCCAGTCCATAGCTCAACCCTTCCAGGGCTGTATCTAACTCCTCAATAGATTGCTTTAAAGGAGACTCCTGGAGGGCAGCCACTGCCGTCTCCTGGGCCGAGAGCTGATCTAACACCTGTTGCCGTTGATCTAACAGCCGTTTTTGCCGTCGCTGCCCCTGACTTAGCTCGTGGTGTTTGATGTCAGCCCAGCGCAGACGGTTCACCTGTCCTCGCACCAGAGCATGGTCGCGATCGTCATAGGCCAGTTGGGTCAGGGTTTGTTGGATCTGCCTGAGTTCCATTTGCAAATCGGGGGCATAGCGATCATGGTTAAGGCATTGTTCCAGGTCCCAGATCTCTGCCTCTACCTGCTGTAGTTGCTGTTGCAGGGTAAGTTGGGATGCCATTTGGGCGGCAATCTGCCCCCGTTGATGGAGGGTAGGGGCGTAGGCTTCTAGTTCTACCTCGACGGCTCGATACTCCTGGCGAAGCACCTGAATCTCTCGCTCAGAGACCGCCAGTTGTTCCCCAATTACCCAGATTTGTTCCTGGAGGTCCTGCTGTTCCAGGCGGTGGCGGTCTTCTACCAGGCCGCGGTGGTGACCATCTAGGGGGCGATCGCACACCGGACAGGCGGCCTGGGGTTGGCTGAGTAAATAGAGCTTTTGTTGTACCGCCGCGATCTGGGTCTGGCAGCTGCGCTGAGTAGCCTGTAGGGTTTCGACGAAACTACGGCGTTCCTGTCCTTTCTCCCGCACCTGCTCCTGGTAAGCTCGTCTACGTTGCAGTTGACTCAGGGTTTGCCCCAGGACCTGGGCGGAGGCAACTAGTTGGGGCTGCTGGACCTGTTGGTTTTGTAACTGTTGAGCAGTGGCTCTGAGATCCTTTACCCGGGTCTGCAAACGGGTTTGCTCCTGGGTGAGTTGGGTTTGGATCTGGCGTTGCCGTTGTAATAACGGACCCGTTTGCAGTTCTAAGGCATCAAGATGTTTAAGGCGGGCCTTGACGATAGTCAGTTGTTGGCTGGCCTCCCTCACTTCTTTAGTCTGCTGGAGAACCTGATGGACCTCTTGTAGTTCGGCATCCAGACTGTCAAGTTTGTCATGGCAGCGTTGCCGTTGCCCCGTCAGGGTCTGGAGCTGGTTTGCATAGTCAGCGGTGAGGGCCTGGCGTTGCTGCTGCCAGCTTTGGTATTGTTCAAATTGCTGATTCAGTCGGTCTTCTTCTAGTTCCAGGGCTTGGAGTTCTTCCATGCCAGCGGCGATCGCCGCGGCCTCCGCCAATACCTGCTGACAATGCTGCCCTTGAACCGCCAGATCCGCCAGGGCGGAGGCGGTTTGCTGCTGGGCTTCCACCAGGTGGTCGCGGCGCTGCTGAAGCAGTTGCAACTGTTGGTAGTGATGATAATAGGTCTGTTCTAACTGTCTGATCTGGCGCAGCTGCTCTTGATTAAGCTCCTGAACCTGCTCTAGCCAAGCTAATTGCTTTTGTAAATCGACCTGACGTTGCTGGGTGGCAGCGTAGTCCTTCAAGCTTACTACCAGTTCCTTCATCTGGGCCTGCCGCAAAAGAGCTTCCGCTCTGGCCTGGTGAGCTTTTTCTCGAGCTCGCTCAGCTAGATTATCGTAGCGATCAAGCTTAAGCAGACCCGCTAAAATTTCTTTACGCTCGGCGGGCCGCTTTAGCATAAAGTCATCGGCCCGTCCCTGACGCAGGTAAGCCGAGTTAATAAAGGTGTCGTAATCTAGTTTCAGGTAGCGGCAAATCAGGCGTTGGGTTGGGCGTACCCCACCCTGGGTCAAAACTCGATAACCCGCCTCTGTTTGTACCTGAAACTCTAAACCAGCCCCCTGTATCCGATGACGGCTACGAATAATGCGATAGACCTCGCCCCCCTGCTCAAACACAAAGACGACCCGGACCTCTGTGGCCCCTTGATAGATGACATGATCATCACTAGCTACCCGACTTTGTCCCCAAACAGCCCAGCTGATGGCCTCGAGCAAAGAAGACTTGCCGGCTCCATTGGGGCCGGCAATACAGGCTACGTGCAGGCCATCAAAATCGAGGCTAGCCTGACGATAACTCAGAAAATTGGTCAGGGTGATGTGCTTAGGGATCATTGATACAAGAGCATCACTCCCCTAAGCTTACAGTACATCAGAACCTGAAGTACAGATGATCTGCAAAAGACTTTACTATAGCTTTGGCCAGAACCCTGAGGATAGGATTGACCCATTCGCATGATGGCTCGTAATGCCCAGCCCTGCTGGTCAGTTACGAGCCATTAAACAGTGCAGTAGGAGAGGCTAGGGTTAACCCAGGGCATTAGCTCCTGAGACAACCTCCAGAATTTCCTGGGTGATAGCGGCCTGACGCGCCTTGTTGTAGGTTAAATTCAAGGATTTTGCCAACTCCTTAGCGTTATCGCTAGCATTGTTCATGGCGGTCATTCTAGCCGCCAACTCACTGGCCGCAGACTCCTGTAGGGCTCGCAAAATCTGATTATTCAGATACAGCGGTAAAAGGGCATCTAGGATTTGTACCGGATCCTGCTCGAAGATCATATCCTGGGGAAAGGCAGCGGGAGTGGCTCTGGTAACCTTTTCCCGGGTAACCTCAAACTCCCCTTCTCGGGTAGTGAGCCGGAAGATTTCATCATCAGCGGCTTCCAAACCCTGGGTATCAAAGGGTAGCAAGGTCTGTACCACAGGTCGAGAGCTGACTAGGGAAACAAAGCGGGTATAGATCATTTCTACCCGATCAACCTGACCCGACAAAAACAAAGCCAGGAGTTCATCGGCAATGCGGGAGGCTTCCTCCGCGTTGGGAATTTGCTCCAGACCTGTAAAACTGGCTTCAATCGGCTGGTTGCGACGTTTAAAGTACTGGTTGGCCTTACGACCTACCAATACGTACTGATAATTAACCGCTTCGGCTGTGAGTTCCTGGGCCCGAATTTCAGCCCGGCGAATAACGTTACTGTTATATCCACCACACAGTCCCCGATCTCCAGAGATAACCAGAATGGCTACCCGACTCACCTGCCGTTGTTTCAGCAGGGGTAGGTCTACGTCCTCAAACTTGAGCCGACTCTGCAGGCCGTAGAGCACCTGGGCCAGGCGATCGGCAAAGGGACGGGTGGCAATTACCTGTTCCTGGGCGCGTCGCACCTTAGCGGCGGCCACCAGGCGCATAGCCTCAGTAATTTTGCGGGTATTTTTAACGGACTTGATGCGATCGCGAATAGCTTTCAGGTTAGGCATGGGTATGTCCTCAGCAGAGTCAAGGGGGCCTACCTTCCTGGAGTCAGCCCAGGAAGGTAGAAGGTCGAAACCTAAACAGCAGCAGCAAAGGCTTGCTTAGCCTCGTTAATGCCTTCCTTAAGAAGGGCTTCGCTCTCATCGGTGAGCTTCTTATCGTTGCGCACCAGATCGGCGTACTTGGGCTTGTTGTTGCGGATATAGTCCCGCATTTCACGGGCAAAGGCGACCACCCGATCCGCTGGAACATCATCCATGAAGCCGTTAATCCCAGCATAGATAATGGCCACTTGCTCCTCCACCGGCAGAGGAGAATACTGGGGCTGCTTCAACAGTTCCCGTAGCCGCTGGCCCCGAGCCAGTTGCTTCTGGGTAGAGGCATCCAGGTCAGAGGCAAATTGGGAGAAGGCCTGCAGTTCATCAAACTGGGCCAGTTCCAGCTTCACCTTACCAGCCACCTGTTTCATGGCCTTAATTTGGGCCGCCGACCCTACCCGAGATACGGAAATACCAGCGTTGATGGCGGGGCGTAAACCGGAGTTAAACAGATCGGAGGACAGGAAGATCTGACCATCAGTGATGGAAATTACGTTGGTGGGAATGTAGGCCGAAACGTCACCGGCCTGGGTTTCAATAATCGGCAGGGCAGTCATACTACCTTCTCCCAGTTCAGGGCTGAGTTTGGCAGCCCGCTCTAGCAAGCGAGAGTGGAGGTAAAATACGTCTCCAGGATAGGCTTCCCGACCGGGAGGACGGCGCAGTAACAGGGACATTTGGCGATAGGCCTGGGCTTGCTTGGTGAGGTCATCATAAACCACCAGGGTGGCTTTGCCCTTGTACATGAAGTACTCCGCCAGGGCCGCACCAGTATAGGGAGCCAGGTATTGCAAAGGAGCCGGATCGTTGGCATTAGCCGCCACCACAATGGTGTAGTCGAGGGCGCCCCGCTCCCGTAGTACATCTACCACCTGGGCGACGGACGCAGCCTTTTGACCAATCGCAACGTAGACACAGACCACATCTTCGGATTTTTGGTTGAGGATGGTGTCGATGGCAATGGCGGTCTTACCGGTTTGCCGGTCACCAATAATCAGCTCCCGTTGACCCCGACCAATGGGAATCATGGCGTCAATGGCGGTAATCCCAGTTTGTAAAGGCTCATAAACCGACTTACGGGCAATAATACCCGGGGCGGCGGAGTCAATTAGGCGGGACTCAGTGGTTGCGATATCTCCTTTGCCGTCAATGGGGCGGGCCAGAGCATCTACTACCCGACCCAACATGGCATCACCCACGGGTACGGAGGCAATTTTGCCGGTGGTGGAGACGGGACTACCCTCGCGGACATTGATGCCATCCCCCATTAACACCGCCCCGACGTTATCTTCCTCCAGGTTAAGGGCGATGCCCACGGTGCCGTCTTCAAACTCCAGCAGTTCACTGGCCATGACATTCTCTAGGCCATAGATACGGGCAATACCATCACCCACCTGAAGTACGGTACCCACATTGGACACCTTAACTTGCTGGTTGTACTGCTGAATCTGCTGCTTAATAATGCTGCTAATTTCGTCGGGTCTGATACTAACCATAGGATTTGCTCTGGTAAACCTACACAAGAAAACGAGATGGCAAAAAAAGAGGATTGGACAGCCTAGTTAGGTCACACTGGCTAACTGCTGGCCAATTCGGCGCAATTGGGTACGCAGACTGGCGTCAATAACTTGAGAACCCACCTTGATAATTAAACCCCCCAACAAAGATGGGTCTATCTCTACAGATAGCTCCACGTTTCTAGCGCCAGTGAAGCCAATTACCTGGTCTTTGATCTGCGATCGCTGGTGATCTGACAACTCTATCGCCGTGGTGACATCGGCCAGTACCGTTTGATTTAACTCCCTGAGAAGGGCCTGGTACTGGCGCAGAACAGAGTCAAGGAAGACAATGCGATTGCGATCCACCAGGACCATCAAAAAGTTCAATAGGACAGAATTCACCTGATCTCCAACCACCTGGCGGAGTACGGCCTTTTTAGCCTCAGGGTCCAACAGAGGATTGGCCAGAAACTGTCTCAAATCCTCGGAACTTTCCAGGGCAGTCAAGAGATCGCCCACCTCAGCCCCAATCTGATCAACCACCTGGTTAGCCTCGGCCACCTCAATCAGGGCCTGGGCGTAGGGCATGGTAATTGGGGTAGTCATGGTTGTATCTTTCATCCCTGACCTCCTGAAAGCATGGCAATACTGGCGTCAACTAAATTACGTTGCAGTTCATCATTCAAGCGCTGGGGCAGTGCTGCTTCGGTACGGGCGATCGCCAAGGCAGCAATGCGCTGCTGTAACTCCCGCATCACCCTGGCTTCTTGAGCACTCAAGTCCTGGGCTGCAGTAGCCCGTAGCCGTTCAACATCAGCCTGAGACTGCACCAGAATCGTTTCTCGGGAACGTTGGGCAGTCACCTCGGCTTCGACCAGAATCCGCTTAGCCTCATCCTGGGCCTGGGCTAGCTTCTGTTGTTGCTCTGCCAGGGCAGCAGAAGCCTGCTGCTTCAGTTGTTCTGCCTCAAGAATAGCCGTTTCAATAGCAGTCTTGCGGGTTGACAGGGTCTTACCCAGAAACTTACTGCCGAAATAAACAAGTACGCCAATAATGATGACTAGATTAATCAGATTGGTCTCAAGGATATCGAAATTAAGACCAAACCCTCCCTCTTCCATGGCTAGCAACCAACCCATAATCACATCTCTCTTTCCGTCAATAACGCCGGGCTATACCCTGGCCTGAGTTGAATCACCCTAGGAGGCTACGGAACCCAGCAATTTATCCAAAATTTGACGACTTAACCCGTCCACCTGCTGTTCCAGGGAGTCAAGGGCCAAACGCTTTTGCTCGTCCAGCTCCCGCTGTACCTGTTCTCGCTGGGCCTGAGCTTCCTGCTGAGCTTCTGCCAGGGTCTGAGCCGCCAGTTTTTGAGCAGCCGCCTGAGCTTCAGTAATCACAGACTGGGCCTGGCGACGGGTATCAGCCAGCTCCTGTTGATAGGCCTTAGTGGCTTGTTCGACTTTGGCTAAACGCTCCGCCGCTTCCACCTTATTCTTTCTGATATAGTCATCTCTTTCATCAATAGCCTGGCCCAAAGGCTTGTAAAACAAAGCATTCAGGACAACAGCCAAGAGAATAAACTGTATGGCCATTAAGGGCAAAGTGGCATCTAGATCAAACAGACCACCACTGGCCTCCTCGGCGGCCTCCACCGCTAACCACCAGACTGAATTACTCACCATCCGCTTAGTTCCCCTCCACAGTACTGGGGCCTAGGACCTGATCATGGAGACATGAAACAGAGTCAGGCCCGGTTTATAGCTTTGGCCAGAAGGCTTAGAACACAGTTTATCGGCGAATTTGAAGATTCATAACGGATCACTAGATCTAGAGTCACGAGATATCAAAAAGCGAAGACTGGGTAAGCATTCTGACTTGCCTGCGCCCCGTTACAGGCGGCTACGGCTATATCAGGCAACAGCAGGGAAAGGAAGATAACCCCTTCCCTGCCAACTGTCTTAGCTAAAGGGGTTAGCGAAAAGGAGTACCAGAGCTACCACCAGACCATAAATGGTTAAAGCTTCCATGAAAGCGAGGCTGAGTAGCAAGGTGCCGCGGATTTTACCTTCGGCCTCGGGTTGACGGGCAATACCTTCTACAGCTTGACCAGCGGCGTTACCTTGACCGATACCAGGGCCAATGGCTGCCAGGCCAACAGCTAGAGCGGCAGCCAATACGGAAGCGCCTGCAACAATAGGATCCATGTCTTTACCTCGATTTAGATTAGACAATCAACAACAGGGGAATCAGGTGATAGACAACGCCCAATCGGCGTTTCTGAATTGGCGACCCCTGGGGTCGCCCCACTGGTTGGCAGAACCTGACCCGGCCAACCAATGGAAACTGAGTGCCTCTAGGCAAGGTCACTCATGCTCTTCTCCACCGTGCCCATGACCTTCGATGGCCTCGCCGATGTAGGCTGCTGCCAGGGTAGCAAAGATCAGTGCCTGAATCGCACTGGTAAACAACCCTAGAATCATTACTGGCAGGGGAACGAAGAGAGGTACCAGCAAGACCAACACAGCAACCACCAATTCATCGGCAAGAATGTTTCCGAACAAACGGAAACTCAGGGATAGGGGCTTGGTGAAATCTTCTAAAATATTGATGGGCAAAAGAATCGGCGTAGGTTCGATGTACTTGGCAAAGTAACCCAAACCACGCTTACTAAAGCCAGCGTAAAAATAGGCCAGAGAAGTTAATAGAGCCAGAGCAACAGTAGTATTAATATCGTTGGTGGGAGCAGCTAGCTCTCCCGCTGGCAGATGGATTAACTTCCAAGGGACCAAGGCCCCAGACCAGTTAGAGACAAAAATAAACAAAAACAAGGTGCCAACAAAGGGAATCCAGGGTCGGTATTCCTTCTCGCCAATCTGGTTTTTAGCCAGATCACGAATAAAGTCCAGGGCGTATTCCATCACATTCTGAATGCCGGAGGGAATTCGCTGAATATTGCGACTAGCCAAAAAAGACACCAGCACCAGCAGACCAATCACAAACCAGGAGGTGAGAAAAACCTGGCCATGGAGCTTTAGATTGCCAATTTGCCAGTAAAGATGCTGGCCAACTTCCAACTTCGCCAGAGTTAAGGGATAAAACATAGACATACTCAGGGCCATTGCTAACAAATTCACACTTTTTTGAGCCCAACCAAGTAATCGTGCTAGGCTAATGAGCTATTCTTCGTGGCATAGTTGATGGACTAGGACTGATTAGGCAATACCGCTGTCCACAACGTATAGGCAATTAACGCCGCCTTGTAGGTCAAAAAACCCAAGAAAACAGGCAATACAAGCAACTGTTGCCACTGGGTAGCCACCAAAATTAAACCCACGACAATGGCGAGGCGACCGCTACCAATTTTTTGTTGCCCTCGTCCTAGACTGGCAACATTTTTAGCCAACATTCTCAAGTAAACCACACCACCGCACGCTCCAAGTAAATAATTCAGAGCAATGGGTAGGGAGTACACTAGCCAAACACAAACAAAGATGAAGCCACTGAAAACCAGGGTACAAATCAGGAGATTTTGCTGCAGCTGATAATATTCTCCCATAGCTGAATCTACGGGAGGAGGAAGAATGCCTGCCTCAACTGTAACTGCAGTGTCCTGAATTTCTATGTCGAGTTGGTCAGAAGAAGTCGGGGTCACGCCAGCACTAACCTTTAGGCCATGATGTCTCTAGCCTGATTAATCAAGCCGTAAACGATCATATCACGGCAATAATACTTAATCTGTACCACCGCCAGGAAAACCAGGTTTTTTCCTTAAAGTTACTCAGGGATTTCGGAATGCTGTAATAGTATGAGATGTTTTGCCTGCATCTGGCGGATATCCGCCAGGGTAGCCTGGGTCTCGGCTATGACCGTCGCTACGGTGGGGGCTGGGGATTGGCTGCGATCGCAGCTTTTCAGCACCTCGAATTCCATCGTGGATAGGGACACAATCTCGTAGTTGTGGTCAAAAATACTCTGGCTGGGCCAACCCTCCATGCAGGGATTGCGCTCCACCATGGCCGCTAACAACCGATCGTCCTGACTCCAGTCGTAGCGAGGACGGGGGGGCTTGGCTAAAAACCACTCAAAATGGGTGATTTCCGGGTCTAGTAGTTCCACCAGGCGGTAGCGATCGCAGGGGTCAAGGGCCTGGCTGCGCCGCAATAATGCTTGATCGCCCCCCAACAATCGCTCCAACCGCCACACGGCTGGGTTCGAGAAGCCCACAAACTCCAGCCCAGAAGCCTGAATCAACTCAAACAAACTATCAATGGTGTAGTCCACTTCCTGGGGATGGACGTACATATCGGCAAAGCATGCATCCCGCTGGTTTTCCAGGGACCAGCGTTCCTGCTCCCGCCTTTTCAGACGATTTCCCTCTGGCAAACAGGCAAAGATCTGGCGGCCCACCTGTACCCCATCGCGATAATCGCCCCGCTGGTTACCCTGAACCAGGGCAATAGCTCGCTGCATTAGGGAGATTTCCCAGCGACCGATGGCGGCATAGACAAATAAATGGATTAAACCACCGGGGGCGAGTTTGTTGGCCAAGGCCCGTAACCCGTGCTCGGGGTCGGGCAGGTGGTGCAGCACGCCGACACAGTTAATCCACTGGAACTGCCCTGGAATTTGGTCCACATCGTAAAGACTGAGCTGGCGAAAGCTAACGTTGGTGGCCTGTGATCGCCGACAGCGCTCCGTCGCTGTGGCCAGAGCCTGATCGCTGAGATCGATGCCCAACACCGTAGCCTCGGGATTCAGGTGGGCCAGGTATTCTGTACTGACACCCGTGCCACAGCCAGCGTCCAGCACCCGCACCCGGCTGTCAGCCGGCTTGGCTCCGGTGCAGAAGCTGTGCACTGTGGGCCAATACCAGCGCCAGTTGTACCCCGGTGGGGGTTCATCCAGGAGCGGTTCGGGGGGAAAGGGGTAGGTGTTATAGAGGTGGGCCACCGCCGCCGTCACCTGCTCAACCGGGTTGGGTCCCAGATCATCCATAAATCAATTCTCAGCATTATTAAGGTTCGGCTGGTCAGAAACCGGGGAGCAACTAACCACCATTACAAAATCTATCGCCCTCCCGGTTAGGACCTGGCCATCCTCTATGATGGCCGAAGACATTCCTGGAAAAGAATGCGACACAGTTTTTAACAAACCGGATTGCGGTTCTGAAACGGTTTAATCTGAATTCAGGTTTGTTTAATTTTTAATGCACTGATAGTCCGCATAGGGAGCCTTTGAATACGCATGAGTGTTAAAGCAAGTGGTGGCAGTGTCCTGGCGCGGCCCCAACTCTACCAAACCCTGCCGGTCGCAACCATTTCCCAGGCCGAGCAACAAGACCGCTATATGGCCCGTGGCGAGCTGGAGGAGCTATCCAGCTTTTTTAACTCCGGCCTTAAACGAGTACAAATTGCTGAAACTCTGACTCGTTATTCAGAGTTAATTGTCTCCCAGGCGGCTAACCGGATCTTTACCGGAGGGTCACCCCTGGCCTACCTGGAACGCCCGGCGGCTGAAACCCCCCTGGAAAAAACCAGAGCAGGCACTATTCTGGATGATCAGGAAGCCGCCAAGCTGGGCACCGCCACTTTTATTGAGAGCAGCGGGGGAGGTGGCTTCTTCGGCGGACTCTTTACCTCTACCCCTTCTGGTCCCATTCCCCCAGGGTTCCGCCCCATCAACGTATCCCGTTACGGGGCCAGCAACATGAAGAAATCCCTACGGGATTTGAGTTGGTTCCTACGCTATGTTACCTATGCGATCGTGGCGGGAGATCCCAACATTATTGCGGTGAACGTGCGGGGGCTGCGGGAAATTATTGAGCGGGTCTGCTCCTCGGCAGCTACCATCGTAGCCATTCAAACCATGCAGCAAGCCGCCCTCCGCTATGTCAGTGCTGACCCCGAAGCTAAGGAGATCGTAGCCCAGTACTTCGGTGTGCTGTTGAGTGAGTTTAAGGCTCCCACCCCTTCGGACAAACTCCGGCAACGCCCCTCTTCCGATCTGCAGGGACTGACTCTGCCTCAGATTTACTACAATGCGGCAGAACGTCGGCCCAAATACGCCATGAAACCCGGCCTGTCGGCGGTAGAGAAAAACGATGTGGTCAAAGCGGCCTATCGCCAGGTGTTTGAACGGGATATTACCCGGGCCTACTCCCTTTCCGTATCCGATCTGGAGTCGAAGGTGAAGAACGGCGAAATCTCCATGAAGGAGTTTATCCGTCGCCTCTGCAAAAGTCCCCTATACCGCAAAAACTTCTTTGACCGCTATATTAACAGTCGCGCCCTAGAGCTGGCCTTTCGTCATATTCTAGGCCGTGCCCCCAGTTCCCGCGAAGAAGTGCGGAACTATTTTTCCATAGTATCGAGTGGTGGTCTGGCCGCCCTGGTGGACGCCCTGGTAAATTCCAAGGAATACGCCGACTATTTCGGAGAAGAAACCGTGCCCTACCTGCGGGGTCTGGGTCAGGAAGCCCAAGAGTGCCGTAACTGGGGACCCCAGTTTGATCTGTTTAACTACAGCGCTCCTTTCCGCAAGACACCCCAGTTCATTACCCTCTTTGCTGCCTACGAGCAGCCCCTGCCGGATCAGCATCCCTACGGCTCGGGTAATGATCCGTTGGAAATTCAGTTTGGGGCGATTTTTCCCAAGGAAACCCGCAATCCCAGCGCAACGCCTGCCTTCTTTAATAAGGATACCCGTCGGATTTTGATTCACCGCGGCCCGGGGATTAATAACCAGCTGAGTAACCCCGGGGCCCGTGGACAAAGACCCGGTTCTCTCGGTGCCAAGGTGTTTAAGCTGGATCAGGTGCCAGCTACTGGTAACACCCAGGCCAGTGTGCGTTATTCCGAAAGTTCTACCCAGGTGGTGATCAACGCTGCTTATCGGCAGGTGTTTGGTCGCGATGTGTACTCGGGGCAGCGATCGCAGGTGGCGGAAATCAAGCTGGAAAACGGTGAGATTGCGGTGAAGGATTTCATTCGGGCGATCGCTAAGTCCGAAGCCTTCCGCAAAACCTACTGGTCCTCCCTGTACATCATGAAGGCCGTAGAATACATCCACCGGCGGCTACTGGGGCGTCCTACCTATGGACGTAACGAAACCAACCGCTACTTTGACATCTGCGCCAAGCAAGGGTTCTACGCTCTGGTCGATGCGATCCTCGATAGCCAGGAATACAACGACGCCTTTGGCGAAGATACCGTGCCCTACGAGCGCTACCTCACTCCCCAGGGCTTAGCTCTGCGTAGTCTACGAGCTGGCACCCTGGCTCAGAAGGGCCTGACCCCAATTACTGATACTACCCCGCCCCGCTTTGTGGAACTGGGTAGCGTCGGTGCAGAACGGTCCATCCCTGAGGTACGGCAACGCATTGGTCAAGGAGTTAGCCCTCAGCGCCAACAAACCAAGGTGTTTAAGCTAACCTCCCTGGCGGACAAGCCTAACCTGAACCTGGTGACCGCCGCTGCCTACCGGCAGATCTTCGAGCGCGATATCGCCCCCTATATCATCAAAAGCGAATTCACCGCCCTGGAAAGTAAGCTGGGCAATGGCGAAATTAACCTGAAGGAGTTCATTGAAGCAGTGGGCTGCTCCAGTCTTTACGTTAAAGAGTTTTACGCCCCCTACCCCAACACCCAGGTGATTGAGTTTGGGACCAAGCACTTTTTAGGTCGAGCTCCCCAGGATCAGGCGGAGATTCGTAAGTACAACCAGATTTTGGCCAGCGAAGGGATTCGCGGCTTTATTCGGGCCATGCTGGCTACCCCTGAATATGCCGAGAACTTTGGTGAAGATACGGTACCCTACCGGCGCTTCCCCACCCTACCGGCGGCTAATTTCCCTAATACGGAAAAGCTCTATAACCGCCTTACCAAGCAAACTCGAGACCTGGTGGTGCCCAGTTTTATCCCGGCTCAATCCACCATTGATGTGGCCAACCTGCCACTCCTGGCGGAGGCGGTCACCGCCCAGGCTGAAGCCACCAGCGCCCTGGTAGGTAGCCTCGGTCGCACCTCCCAGACCCAGGACGGGCAAGATTTGGCGGTCTCCCCCGCCAGTCGGCTCTATCGCTGGCAAGAGGAAGCTGCGGAGGATCAGCAACAGGTTGTTCTGAGGGCGATTTACGCTCAGATCATGGTGACTTCCCCAGAGCAGGTGAGTCCAGCCTGGCGCCTAGCCGAGGCCGAACAGCGACTGATACAGGGGCAGCTAACGGTCAGGGAGTTTATTGCTGAATTGGTGGCTGCACCGGCTTACCAGCAACGATTTGTCACCCCCTATCCCCTAGCCACACTGGTGAGTATCCTCGGTCGGCAGTTACTGGGACGGGATCTAGAAGGTACGGCCGATTATGGCCCCTACCTGACCATGGCGACCACCCAGGGATGGATGGCTGTGGCAGCCGCCATGCAGGGGTCAACAGAGTATCGGCGCTACTTTGGTGACCAGGGCGTGCCCTACCGCCGTAGTTAGCAAACCACAGCCCCCAGAGATAGTTGGCTACTCTGGGGGCTAGGGTGGCAATATTTGGTCCGGTAGCCCCCACAAGCTTGCGGCGAAATAGTAAGGGTATTCCCTTCCTGGCTGCATCGTCCAAACGCCTTCTGGACGAGCCATCAGGAAATCGACGGGAGACTATTACAAAATATTTCAACGCTTTTAAGAAGGCGATCGCGATACTGGACAATAAATCGGGAAGGGCCTCGAGTCATGAACTTTAAGCTAATCGGAGTTGAACTGTACCGGTTTTAAAAGCCGCAGCCAGGTTAGCCTACTCAGACTCCAGTCTGTCACCCCATCAATGCCAGTTTCATAGATGTCTGGTTATATCTTTTTCGGAGGAATCCATCAATGAGTATTGTCACGAAGTCAATCGTGAATGCAGATGCTGAGGCTCGTTACCTGAGCCCCGGCGAACTAGATCGGATCAAGGGCTTTGTAAGCTCGGGTGAGCGTCGTCTGCGCATCGCCCAGGTGCTGACCGAGTCTCGCGAGCGCATCGTTAAAGAAGCCGGCAATCAGCTCTTCCAGAAGCGTCCTGACATTGTTTCTCCCGGTGGTAACGCCTACGGTGAAGAAATGACCGCCACCTGCCTGCGGGATATGGACTACTACCTGCGTCTGATCACCTACGGTGTGGTATCTGGCGATGTTACCCCCATTGAGGAAATTGGTCTGGTGGGTGTACGGGAAATGTACAATTCTTTGGGCACCCCCATCCCTGCCGTAGCAGAAGCCGTGCGCTCCATGAAGGGTGTGGCCACCTCCCTGCTGTCCAGTGAAGATGCCGCTGAAGCAGCCTCTTACTTCGACTATGTGGTTGGCGCCATGCAGTAGCTGGGGCTACCCTATTTCGTCAATTCGTTGTTGAGATTACGTCAGTTCTAAGGAAGCTTCACCATGCAAGATGCCATTACCTCTGTTATTAATTCTTCCGATGTGCAGGGCAAATACCTGGATGGTTCTGCCCTCAATAAGCTAAAAGCTTATTTCCAAACCGGTGAACTGCGGGTACGGGCCGCTACCACCATTAGCGCCAATGCCGCTGAAATCGTCAAGGAAGCTGTAGCCAAGTCTCTGCTTTACTCCGACATTACCCGTCCCGGTGGCAATATGTACACCACCCGTCGCTATGCTGCCTGTATTCGCGACCTGGACTACTACCTGCGCTACTCTACCTATGCCATGCTGGCTGGCGACCCCTCCATTCTGGATGAGCGGGTACTCAATGGCCTGAAGGAAACCTATAACTCCCTGGGCGTTCCCATCGGTTCTACCGTTAGCGCCATTCAAGCCATGAAGGAAGTCACCGCTAGCCTGGTGGGCGCCGATGCTGGCAAGGAAATGGGCGTATACTTCGACTACATCAGCTCCGGCTTGAGCTAATCAAGTCTGATCGCCCGATCCTGGTGGTTAGGGCAACCCTGGGCCAGAGTCAGGAGCGAGTGTTAAGGACAATGGGTTGGCTGGAGTGTCTGCCTGATGTCCCCTACATTGGCTTTAGACTCTGGCTTTTCAGCAGATCTAGGGTATCTGGGTCATTGGCCCGATTAACCCCAAGCCTGATCTGATTTTTAGTAAGACCTTAGGAGATCGGTTAGCCATGCGCATGTTTAAAATTACGGCCTGTGTTCCCAGCCAAACTCGGATTCGCACCCAACGGGAGTTACAAAATACCTTCTTTACCAAGCTGGTACCCTACGACAATTGGTTTAAGGAACAGCAGCGGATTCAAAAGATGGGTGGCAAAATCGTTAAGGTGCAACTGGCCACCGGTCGGCAGGGTACCAACACGGGCCTACTCTAGAAACCCTTTGCGATCGCAAATCAGAACTAAACCAGAGGAGAAAGCGCAGCCAGGGCTTTACTCCTCTTATTTTTTATCCCTGCCCAACCATGGGTCTTTAGCACAAATATATGGTTAAGAATCAACCCCTGGGCTCGGTGATTCAGGGATCCCTCAGCCAGGGATTGGAAATTCGCCTCCATGCCGATATCTCTGTTGAAGACATGCGAGTCGGTAAGTTTCTGGTGGTGCGGGGGCGGCGATCGCAGTTTTTTTGCATGCTCACAGATGTCGCCCTAGGTACTGGTAGTTCCCGAATTCTGGCCCATCCACCAGAGCCAGAGAACCAGTTTCTGCAGGAGGTGCTGGCAGGAACTGGCACCTACGGCACCATCAGCCTGATTCCCATGCTGATGTTTACTGAAAGCCTGGAGCCTCCAGGTCAGCCCCCTCGGGTGCAAGATTCAGACCGTTCTACCCGCTATGGGGCCCTGCAGGTGCAAAGTAGTGCGGAGGTAGAACTGCTGCCGGTGAAAACCATTCCAGCCCACTTCAGCCAGGTTTACGAAGCTAGCGATCGCGACTTCCGAGTGATTTTTGGCTGGGAAGACGACCCCCACCGCCGTAACTTTGCCATTGGCCAGCCCATTGATATGGAAGTGCCAGTCTGCCTGGATCTGGACCGATTCGTGGAACGCAGCAACGGCATTTTTGGTAAATCTGGTACGGGTAAATCCTTTCTGACCCGGCTACTGCTGGCGGGTACAATTCAGCGTCAGGCGGCCGTGAATTTAATTTTCGACATGCATTCCGAATACGGTTGGGAAGCGGTCCAGGAGGGCAAGCACTTCAGTACCGTCAAGGGCTTACGGCAGTTATTTCCAGGGCAAGTACAGATTTTCAGCCTCGATCCCGAATCCACCCAGCGACGAGGGGTGAGCGACAGTCAGGAGCTGTTCATCAGCTTCGATCAGATTGAGGTAGAAGATCTGGCCCTGGTGCGGGGGGAGCTCAATCTTTCTGAAGCCAGCCTGGAGAATGCCATCATTCTACGTAACGAGTTTGGCAAGGGCTGGATTAACCGGTTACTCAGCCTCAGCAACGAGGAAATCCAGGAGTTCTGTGAGACCAAAATGGGGAGTAAATCCTCGATTATGGCTCTGCAACGCAAACTAACCCGTCTCACAGATTTAAAGTATCTGCGTCCCACCGGTAAGACCAACTACGTGGCCAAAATTCTGGCGGCTCTAGATGAGGGTAAGCATGTGGTCGTTGAGTTTGGCTCCCAGTCCACCATGCTGGCCTATATGCTGGCCACCAATGTAATTGCCCGACGCATTCACGCCAGCTACGTCCACAAGGCCGATCGCTTTTTACAAACCAAGAATCCCCTAGACCGCCCCCGCCAGTTGATGATTACCATCGAAGAGGCGCACCGCTTTCTTGACCCGGCTACTGCCCGGCAAACCATTTTTGGCACCATTGCCCGAGAAATGCGCAAGTACTTTGTCACCCTGCTGGTGGTGGATCAGCGCCCCTCCGGCATTGATAACGAGGTGATGTCCCAAATTGGCACCCGTATCACCGCCCTACTCAACGACGAGAAGGATATTGATGCAATTTTTACCGGCGTCTCCGGTGGCCACCATCTGCGATCGGTGCTGGCTAAGCTGGACTCCAAGCAACAGGCCCTGGTCTTGGGTCACGCCGTACCCATGCCAGTGGTGGTACGAACCCGGCCCTACGACAGTACTTTTTACCGCCAGGTAGGCGCTACGGCCTGGGAAGAAGCTGCCGACGACCTGGTCTTTAAAGCCGCCGAAGTCGCCCGGACCGATTTGGGATTTTAGCTCTGGTTAGGGCCTCTAACGCCAGGGCGCAGAGTAGCCATGGTAATAAGCCACAACATGGGATAATAGATCTTTACAATTCGACTTCTTACCTTAAGGAACTCTGGCATGGCCGAAATTCAATTTGCCCGTGGTATTGCCGAACCCGTAGTCCCCGATGTCAGGCTGACCCGGGCAAAGGATGGATCTAACGGAATGGCCACCTTTTACTTCGACTATCCCCAAGCCCTTACCCAGGAGGGCGTAGAGGTGACCGGTATGTACATGGTGGATGAAGAGGGAGAGCTGGTCACCCGAGAAGTTAATGGCAAGTTTATCAACGGTGAGCCAGCGGGCATTGAGGCTACCTACATCATGAAAAGTCCCGAAGATTGGGATCGCTTTATGCGATTCATGAATCGCTATGCAGAGAAAAATGGTCTGGGCTTTACTAAAAGCTAGATAAACCCTATGCATCCCCAGCCCCTGCCCAGGCCAGTCAACTGCGGAGTCGGTACGATCAGTGATAGTCGTATCGCCACTACCGACACCAGCGGCCAGTTAATTCAGGCTCTATTACAAAGGGCGGGACACCAGGTCAGGGACTATCAAATTCTTCCCGATCAACCGCAGCAGATTGCAGCCCTCTGTCGGTCTTGGGCTGAGGATGATCAGATTGATGCAATGATTTTTACCGGTGGTACGGGCATCGCTCCCCGGGACGGCACCTACGAAGCGGTGGCTAGTTTACTGGAGAAAACCTTGCCTGGCTTTGGGGAGTTGTTTCGTTACCTGAGTTTTCAGCAGGTAGGGTCGCGGGCGATCGCTTCACGGGCGATCGCTGGGGTCTACCGTTCAACTCTGATATTTTCCCTACCCGGTTCTAGCCGGGCTGTACAACTAGCCCTAGAAGCGTTAATTTTGCCAGAACTTCCCCACCTGGTAGGGCTGCTGCAGGGATAGGACCGCCTAGATCTGCAAAGGAGCTAGCCCCAGGTAGCGAAGGCCTGCGGGAGTAATATCGAAGCGGCAGGGATAGACTGCTACCCCCGCCGCGATCGCCCTCCGCAACAGTTGGCCGTAGGTAGGGTCCGCCTGATCTCCCGGGGCAAACTCAGTGCAGTCACCCCGATTAATGAAATACACCATGGCGGCCCTGGCTCCAGGAATTAGATCCATCAGTTCTTGCAGATGCTTTTGCCCCCGAGTGGTCACCGTATCGGGAAACAAGGCCAGGGTTCCCTGCGCCCAGGTTGTATTTTTAATCTCAACGTAGGTCGGGGGGCTATCCTCTGGGCCGCTAAGGAGAAAATCAATCCGGCTTTTGTTGTCCTTACCGTAGGGTACTTCTGACTGAATTGTGGTGTAATCCCCCAACTCAGGAATTAACCGCGCCTCCAGTAGCGATCGCATAACCCGATTGGGCAGGGCGGTATTAGCCCCTACCCAAATTGGTAGGGGCTCATTAACTGCGGAAAGTTCCCAGGTATAGGCAAGTTTGCGTTTGGGACTGGGGTTGTGGGAGACCTGCACCCGTCCGCCAATCTGGCACACACCGGTCATTGGTCCAGTATTGGGACAGTGGGCGGTAATCAGTTCACCGCTATCCAGTTCGATGTCGGCAAAGAAGCGCTTGTAGCGCCTTACCAAAGTACCAGGGTAAAGGGGCGGAAAGGGATAGAACCAGTCGCTAGCCATAGGCTTGGAAAAAGAGGGGGTCACCGTCTACCCTAGCAGGCCATGGACCCTGGAGAACTGGTGCACCTGAATCTCTATCCGGGCGTGGTACCATAGCCCTGGCACAGCCGTGGGAGTCCTACAACCATCATGATGTCTCCTAAAATAGGCCCCAACCCTAGAGCATTAGTCCATGCAACCCGCAAGGCCCTGACCATTGCCCGGGTCATGCTCTCTGTTTACTACGCCTATATGATGGAGTACCGGGCTGAACTGGTGCTCTGGGTACTTTCAGGTACCTTCCCCCTAATTTTTATGGGGCTGTGGGCCCAGGCAGCCCAGAGCGGGCAGTTCAGTCTTACCCCGAGGGAACTGATCCAGTATTTTCTGGCGGTTTTTTTAGTCCGTCAATTTACCGTAGTCTGGGTAATCTGGGAATTTGAACGGGAATTGGTAGAAGGCAAACTCTCACCCTACCTATTGCAACCCCTTGACCCGGTATGGCGGCATTTCTTCAGCCATGTAGCCGAACGGTTTGCCCGTATTCCCTTTGCCCTGGTGCTGGTGGGGGCGTTTTTACTGTTGTATCCCAATGCTGCTTGGGTACCTGATTCGGGCAATTTCATCCTGGCCTGCCTGGCGATCGCCCTGACCTTTTGCCTGCGCTTTACCATTCAGTACACCTTTGCCATGGTAGCTTTCTGGACAGAGCGGGCCAGCGCCCTGGAGCAATTCTGGTTTCTGTTTTACATGTTTCTATCGGGCATGGCGGCTCCCCTTACCCTATTTCCAGAGGGGGTAAGAGCTGTAGTCCTGTGGACTCCCTTCCCATACCTGATTTATTTTCCCGCTAGTTTACTGGTCAATCGCGCCGATCACGTCCTACAGGGGTTTACGGCCATAGTGGCATGGATCCTGGTCTTTTTGATCTTAAATCGGTGGCTATGGCGGCGGGGATTAAGCCAGTATTCTGGCATGGGGGCCTGATGGGACGTTACCTGCGGGTACTAGGGCTATTCTGGGGTTCAGCCATTGCGGCGGAATTGGAATATCGCATCAACTTTGTTATTGCCACCTTGACCAGTTTAGGGGGACTGACTGGCAGCATTTTTGGGCTATTTTTGTTCTACCGCACTGGCTATCAGTTTCAGGGATGGAACTGGTTAGAGGCACTGCTGGTACTGGGCATCTTTACCCTGCTCCAGGGGTTCTCTGCCACAATTTTAATTCCCAACTTAAATAAAATAGTTACCCAGGTGCAACAGGGTACTTTAGACTTTGTTTTACTCAAGCCCATTAGCTCCCAATTCTGGCTGTCGGTGCGGGAACTTTCTCCTTGGGGAGTCCCCGATCTAATCTTTGGTTTAATCATGATTGCCTATGCGGGGCAACGCTTGGGTTTGAGCTGGCAGGCCTATTGGTTGGGGTTGCCACCAATCATAGCTGGGGCCCTTAGCCTCTATAGCCTATGGTTTATGCTAGGAGCCACCAGTATCTGGTTTGTCAAGATCTATAACGTGACCGAGGTGTTGCGAGGATTATTAGAAGCAGGGCGTTTTCCCATTGCCGCCTACCCGGTTGCCTACCGAATTTTCTTTACCTTTGTCATCCCTGTAGTTTTTTTGACGACGGTGCCTGCCCAGGCCATGCTCAACACCAGCAGCCCCGGATGGCTGGTGGCATCGGTCCTACTGGCCATCACTCTGTTGGTGGTGGCTAACCGTTTCTGGCGGTTTGCCCTGAGCTTTTACACCAGTGCCTCCAGTTAGGCGGGCAACTTAATCCCTCGTAGTCGTAGGGCATTGCTAACTACGGATAGGGAACTCAAAGCCATGGCAGCCCCAGCAACAACGGGACTCAGGAGTAACCCCCAAAATGGATAGAGAATACCGGCAGCGACGGGAATGGCAATTAGGTTGTAAATGAAGGCGAAAAAAAGGTTCTGACGAATATTGGTCAGGGTGGCCCGACTCAGGGCGATCGCCGTCACCAAGCCCCCTAGATCCCCGGAAACCAGAGTAATATCGCTGGCGGCCATGGCGATGTCAGTGCCAGTGCCAATGGCAATGCCTACGTCAGCCTGGGCTAGGGCGGGGGCATCATTAATGCCATCCCCCACCATTCCCACGATCTGGCCCTGCTGCTGCAGATCCAGAATGGCGACGGCCTTGCGATCGGCAGAGACTCCGGCCAGCACCCGCTGAATCCCAACCTGGTTAGCAATGGCACGGGCAGTTTGGGGGTTATCACCCGTGAGCATGATCACCTCCAGACCCAACCGGCGTAGGCGGTGAATGGCTGCCGCCGCTGAGGGCTTAAGGGCATCGGCAATGGCAAAAACAGCCACCACCTGACCATTTACCGCCATCCAAACAATGGTTTTAGCCTCCGCCTCCCAGGTTTGGGCTGTAGACAGCAGGGGGGATAGGTCCAGTCCCTGAGTTACCAGTCCCTGGGCCGTGCCTAGATAGGCCGCGACTCTCCCCACCTGTCCCTTGACCCCCTCTCCGACCAGGGCTTGAAAGCCCTCCACCTCTGCTGATTGTAGGGACAGGCCCTGGCTCCGGGCATAGGCGACGATCGCCTCGCCCAGGGGGTGCTCTGAGTATTGCTCCAGGGTCGCCGCCAGTTCTAAAAGTCCTAATTCCCCTCCAAATTGTCGACTAGCGACAGATGAGGTGCGATAGTCGGTTACCCGAGGCTGCCCCTGGGTCAGGGTACCGGTCTTATCCAGCACCAGGGTTTGGATTTCATGCACCCGTTCCAGGCTGGTGGCATCCTTGATTAAAATTCCCTGCTTCGCTCCCCGGCCAGTTCCTACCATGATCGAGGTAGGAGTGGCCAGACCTAAGGCGCAGGGACAGGCAATAATTAAAACGCTGATGGTGGTAAATAGAGATAACACCAGATTCTGGGTGGTAATCCACCAGATTGCCAGGGTGATTAGGGCAATACCCATGACTCCGGGTACGAACCAGGCAATGATGCGATCGGCTAATCGTTGAATTGGGGCTCGGGACCCCTGCGCCTGATGAACTAAGCGCACAATTTGGGCCAGGACCGTATCCTGACCTACCCGTTCGGCACGACAGGTTAACTGGCCCGTATGGTTGAGGGTAGCGCCGATTACCCCATCCCCCGGGTGCTTGGGTACGGGAAAGGCTTCGCCGCTGATCATGGACTCATCTACGGTTGACTGTCCTGCCAGCACGATCCCATCGACGGGAATTTTTTCCCCTGGTCGCACCACCACCGTATCGCCTACCTGCACCTCAGTCAGGGGTAGGTCTAGGGTTTTACCCTGGCGAATAACCCGGGCAGTCTTCACCTGTAGATCCATGAGTTGCCGTAGGGCCAGGGAGGTCTGCCCCCGGGCCCGACTTTCTAAGTAGCGGCCTAACAATACCAGGGTAATGACCACCGCTGCGACTTCGTAATAAACCTCGGGTTCCAGACCCTGGCCCCTGATCACCCCTGGGGCGACGGTAATCACCAGAGAGTACAGGAAGGCGGAACCGGTACCCAGAGCCACCAGGCTATTCATATCGGCTCGCCGGTGCTGGAGGCCACGCCAGGCCCCGGCAAAAAATCCTTGACCACACCAAACCATAACTGGCAGGGTCAGCAATAGCTGTATCCAGGGGTCGGTCAGCAGATCTGGCACCCAGCCCAGCGATCGCCCCATCATCATGGGAGTATGGCCAATGGTCAGCAGGCCACTACAGACCAGACCCACGATCACCCGCTGGCGCAGTTGGTGTTGCTGCTGCCGCCGCTGGCGGTCTTCCCGATCTAGCTGTTGTGCCAGAGATAGGCTTTCATCCAGGGGCGTGGCGCCATAGCCCGCCGCCGCCACCGCCCGCTGCAAGGTCGGCAGGTCCGTCCTCTGATCATCGTAATCGACGCTAGCCCGGTCAGTGGCAAAGTTGACCCGGCAGGTCCTTACCCCAGCCACCTGTCGCAGCGATCGCTCCACTGCCGCAGCGCAGGCCGCACAGCTCATGCCCGTGATTTGTAATTCCCCGGTCGCCATCTGCAATCCCTGCCCCCATCTGACTTTAGAGAGTAGCTAAAAGGTCAGGTAGTGGACGCACCGTAGAACAGTTGGACAACCTCTAGAGACCTTTTTTAATTACTTCCTAGCCTAGTCCCTCCAGTCAGCTGGAGAGTCAAGGATAACGAACCTGGGGCTGACGAAAGGCATAGATATCTTCAAATACCTTGACCCAACCCTGCACCAGGGAAGCCAGGAAGCGATCGCCCTTCTCCACCGTGGCCACTGTAGGATCGCCAAATACCCCACTACTCGACAGATCACCAGTCACCCAGGCAAAGGGTAGGGCCCCTTCCATAGACAGACAACTACCTTCAGCCATAGGGGGGGGAAACTCGGCCTGAGCCCTGTGGATCCGGACCTGATCCGGCATGATCGCCAGCATCAGACTGGTCTCTCCATCGCCAGCGTGAATCCCCAACTCTAGCTCTTGCGGGGTGAATAACTCCTGGGCACAGTTGGGTACGGATCCCAAAAATAGGGGAAACACCATCAGGTCAGGATGGATCTGGTGCAGATCCCGAGCCACAATTTCCACCACCTGGGGTTGGCCGCCATGGGCGTTGATCAGCACCAGCTTGCGGAAGCCAGCCCGATAAATACTTTTCCCCACATCGTGGAGGACCCCCAACAAGGTTTCTGCCGAAAGGCTAATGGTGCCAGGAAATTGGTAGTGCTCATTAGATTTACCGTAATAGAGGGGAGGCAAACTATACACAGGCAGGGCCGGATCCAGAATTGCCAGGGCCCGACCAATTACCGCCGTACAAATGGCACTGTCCACCGCCAGGGGCAGGTGGGGGCCATGCTGCTCGATCGCTCCCAGGGGCTGAACAATCACCACCTGGTCCCGATCAGCCATAGCTTCAATCTCAGTCCAGGTTAAATAGGGAAAATACCGATCGGGAGGAATGGGGCCGTGCATGGCAGTGGTTATAGCAATAGATAGGACCTATCCTAGCCTGACCCTTAGGAGGGATGATCATGGGTTTTCCCTGACATGGCAACTCCACCCCCAGGGCTAAGGGAAGCAGTCAGAAACTGGCCTTGATGAATTTAGCCAAAACGCTGAAGCCCCAGGAGATCGGTCAAAGGGATGACTGGCAAGGGGTTCTGGCTGCCTCCACCCCGTCACCGGTGGCTACGGCTATAGGGGGCCTCAGACTGGGAGCAACCCTGGATTCCAACGGAACCTCACCATACCCCTCTGACGGTAAGCTGGTGGGGGAGTTTTTTTGCGTTAGGCTTAAACACAGGTCGGCCTCAGGCCAGCCTGTGTTATCGGTGCTGAGTGAGGAACTGTGGCCGTTATTGGGTATTTGGTGGGGCTAATAACCGGTGTCTTACTAATGCTGTGGAGCTGGCGACGACGAGAACGGCGTTTACTGGCCCTGGCTAAGGTGAACTCCTGGCAGGCTGCCTTAGATCGGCTGCGCCAGTTGCTGGCCGATCACCCGGAGCAGCAGATCCAGCTGCACGACTTGGGGAGTAGTCGCGATACCCTGGAGAAAATCCTGCAAGCAGCGCCCGTAGGCTATCTCCAGGTCGATGAGGAAAACCAACTAATCTGGTGTAACAACGAAGCCAAACGCCTGCTGCGCATGAACCAACCCTTGGCGGGTCCTATCCAGCGGCCTCGCCTCTTGCTGGAGGTAGCTCGTTCCTACGAACTTGACGCCCTCATTGATCAGGCTAGACAGAAACAAAGTCCCTGCCAGCAGGAATGGATGCTGTATCAGATCTCCCCCGATCCCATGCACCCTAAGGAAGAACCCACCTATCCACTGCGCGGCTATGCCCTCCCCCTTAACCAGGGGGAAGTAGGGGTATTCCTCGAGAATCGTCAGGAAGCGGCCCTATTAATCCAACAGCGCGATCGCTGGACCTCCGACGTAGCCCATGAATTGAGAACCCCCCTCACATCCATTCGGCTAGTGGCCGAAACACTCCAGTCGCGGGTTGATCCAGGGCTTAAAACTTGGTTAGATCGCTTGGTCAACGAAGCTATTCGCCTGGGCAACCTGGTAGAAGACTTATTAAAGCTGAGCCGCCTCCAAACCGATCAGTTACAGGGGCTTCACCTTACCCTGGTAGATCTGCCCCAACTGATCCAAGCTGCCTGGCAGAGTTTAGAACCCCTGGCCGAAGTTAAGCATCTGCACCTAAACTACAGTGGCCCAGTTCAGTATCAAGCAAAGCTTGATAAAACCCTGTTTCATCGGGTACTTCTAAATTTAATTGACAATGCTATTAAACATAGTCCGCCAGAATCTCTGATCTATGTTCAATTATCGGCACCCGACTCGGAGGCTGCACCGAATTGCCAAAACAAAGATGGCTTTACCCTAGAAGTTATTGATCGGGGATCGGGCTTTAACCCTCGGGATCTGCCCTACGTTTTCGATCGCTTTTACCGGGCTGACCCATCCCGCAGCCGTCCTGGTAGCTTAGCCTCCTCTCTGCCAGCATCCCTGGATAGGGCCGAAGAGATCAACCGGGGTACGGGGTTAGGACTAGCCATTGTCAGCCAGATCATTGAGGCCCATGGCGGTACGATTACAGCTTCAAACCATCCTGATCGGGGGGGAGGCCACCTTTGCCTTACCATCCCTTCCATAACTTCCCCTCTCCGATCGCTATGACCTATAGCCCTAGCCACCTTTAACACCACCCCCGACGCCCCTTTGATCGGCCACCTGGATCCTCAGCCTCTTAGCCAACGCTATAAATATTTGTGATAGTCTAATTTCAATGGTTTTCCAGAATTTATGCCCGAAGAGCGGCTACAAAAATTACTGGCTCAGCATGGATTAGCCTCCCGTCGACAGGCTGAGCAATGGATACAGTCAGGGCGAGTGACGGTAAATGGCCAGCCAGCCTATCTGGGCCAGAAAGCCAACCTGGAAAGGGATCAGGTAGCTATCGATCAGATTTTCCTCAGTTCTAAAGATCGGCCTTGCCACCATTATCTACTGCTCCATAAGCCCCTTGGCATGGTCTCCACCTGTTTCGATCCAGACGGCAGACCAACTGTGATCGATGCTTTCCCCAGTCACCTCCATGGTCTCGGCCTGCATCCTGTGGGCCGCTTAGATGCTTATTCAACGGGTGCTTTGATTGTTACTAACGATGGTGACCTCACCTATCGTCTCACCCATCCCAAACACGATGTTCCCAAAACCTACCAGGTCACCTTAGACAGAGTTCCGTCGGAACATACTCTGGCCCGTTGGCGTCAGGGAGTTTATCTGGGTGACTATTTGACTCGACCTGCTAAAGTAATAAAAGTTAATCAAAACCATGGACAGGACAGGCAACTTTTGATTACTCTGTGGGAAGGTCGTAATCGTCAGATTCGCCGAGTTGCCGAGATATTGGGGCATCGCGTGGTTAGCCTACATCGATTGGCTATCGGTTCAGTTCAGTTAGGTTCCCTCAAAAGTGGTGCCTATCGTCCCCTATCCTTGGATGAAATCAATGCCCTACTAGTTGAAAATCCTTAATATTACAATATTAGTAATGAGGGAAATTTAGCCGACCAGGTCGGCCATTTCCCTTAAGCCTTCGCTCACCACCTTGTGTTTCCCTTTGTAGTCAATGCTTTCGGTATGAATACAAACGTGTTGGTTGACCCTAATACCTTTTATAAGGAGCAATTAGTAGAGCTGGGTAGCCTACTAAAGGTGGCTCGCGAGAGTCAAGGCCAGTCCCTTGAGACCATGGCTACCCAGACCCTGATCCGCTCCAGCCTACTGCAGGCCATTGAGGAGGGAGATATGCGCCGATTGCCTGAGCCTGTTTACCTGCGGGGTTTCATTCGGCGCTATGGAGAAGCCCTAGCCCTGGATGGAGAGGCCCTAGCCAGTCAGCTGTTTACCATTCCTCAGGTTAAAAAACCATCCTGGCAACAGTCAGCGAACGCTCAACTAAGACCTCTCCATCTCTATCTGACCTATTTTGTCATACTGATCGCAGCTGTCAGTGGATTGTCCTACTTACTCAAGCGCAACACACCTGAAATGGCTGTGCTACCGCCCCTCGAACCCCTTCACTCTCCGACCCTCGCCGCGCCATCATCACCGCCTAATCTCAACCCGGCCAAGCCTTCAGAGGCTAATCCTCTTTCTACCCCTAAATCTCCTATTCAGGTAGAAATGACCTTGACATCCCAATCATGGTTGCGCATCGTAGCCGATGGAACTACAGAATTTGAGGGAATTTTGCAGCCTGGGGACACCCGCCTTTTAAAGGCTGATAAGAGCCTTACGATTCGGGCAGGCAACGCCGGCGGTGTCATGGTAAGTATTAACAGCAGTAAGGCTGTAGCTCTCGGTAAACCTGGTATGGTCCAGGAAGTCACCTATTCACCAGATAAAGCGATTAGCCTGCTTTACTAAGCTCTCAGTCTATCGCTCTGGTACACCTAGCAATTCCCCCGATCCTGCCACTACTTCACCAATAACGTAGGCAGTTTCTCCTTGTTGTCTAAACCAGGTTAGGGTTTGATCAATCTGCTCGGCGCCTATCACCAGAGCAAACCCAATGCCCATATTAAAGGTATGGTACATTTCCGCAGTTGGTATTTTCCCGGTCATTTCCAGCCAGCTAAATAGGCCAGGCACCGGCCAGCTGGTCAAATCAAGTCTAATACTCTGCCCTCTTCCCAGGCATCGAGGTAAATTCTCGGGCAAGCCGCCCCCGGTAATATGGGCCATACCATGGATAGCTAAACCTGCCCTTCGAGCTGCCAGCACTGGCCCAGCATAGATAAAGGTAGGAGTCAGAAAGATTTCTCCTAGGGTCGAAACACCCAGAGCTTCCACCCGATCACTCCAGGTGTAGCCCGCAGTGGATTGACCTGGATGATAGCCCTGCTCAATCACCCTACGGACCAAACTGAAGCCATTACTGTGAATACCACTGCTGGTCAGACCAATAACCTGATCACCGATCTGTACCTGACTACCGTCCAAGAGCTCAGATTTCTCCACAATTCCCACACAAAAGCCTGCCAGATCGTACTCTCCATGGGCATAAAAGCCAGGCATTTCGGCGGTTTCTCCCCCCAGCAGGGCACAGCTTGCCTGCCGACAGCCACTAGCAATACCCTCTACCACCTGGGCTAGGACTTCTGGTTCCAGCTTCCCAGTGGCCAAATAATCCAGAAAGAATAAAGGCTCTGCCCCACTGGTAAGGATATCGTTGACGCACATGGCCACTAAATCAATACCAATAGTACTGTGGCAATTAACGGCCTGGGCAATTTTAAGCTTGGTACCAACCCCGTCGGTCCCAGACACCAATATAGGTTCACGATAGCCAGAAGGTATCTGGCAAAGACCGCTGAACCCCCCCAAAGTCCCTAGCACCTCAGGACGCCGGGTACTATCCACCATCGAGCGAATGCGCCGAACAAAGTCTCGTCCGGCGACCACATCGACTCCAGCCTCTCGATAATCCATCTGCGATTCAACTCTCCTACCCAGGAGACCACCATAGCGATTCTCTGAATTGTATTTACAAAGCCGTTATAAATATGTCGATAAATACAAAATTTTAATGAAAACCCGCAGATACTAAAGCTTAAGTGGATCCAATTGATAAATATATTTCTTAAAAAGAAAAATAAAATGACTTGAATGAGTAAATAGACTCATGAGTCTTCTATAACTGAATCGGGCGATTGATAAAAAAATTAAAACCAAATTCGGCCTCCGTCTGGCCGACGTAAAGCAGATGACGCGGTAGATCCAGGTTTTTTTCTAAAGCTTTTATCGAAATAATTCTCTAGCGAAATAAATATTTGGGAAAAAATACCCGGATTCGCAATTCAAGCTGTTCATGTTAGGTTACTTAACGTTGAAAGCCCAAGAGTAAACCTTTGTAACGAGCGTGGCCTACAAGGCTGTTTCCTGACTGCCTGTTCTGATGTCCTCTTTGGATTAAGGAATCAAGCCCACCTCTTTCTGTTGATCTCTTCTGGTGTATATGAAGTATCCCGTTATAGGGGGGCTAACGATTGCCGTTACCCTCGCTGCCTTTGGAGCCCATTCGCCTGCACAAGCCCAGAATTCTAAAGAGTCTTCCCCTGTTCAGGCCCATCAGGTTATCGCCGATCATGGCGTTTCTGTGACTGATCAGCCGGAACTTCTAGCTAATCTAAATCACTTACCTGGCAGCCAACTCGATTCCCAGTCAGCTTCGATAATTTCGCCATCGTCATACCTACCTGCATCTACTCCGGGACGTTATGCCGTAGTAACCGTACATTCCCATGCTTTGGATGATCGACAGGCAGCTACGATTTACATCAAATCAATTCCGGTCATTACCCTAATCGGCGCTGAACTACCCACCCTAAGTGCCACTAGACCTGATACCAATAGCACGGTGACTAGTGGGGCTAATTCAGTTCCATCTCTATCTGACCCGGTAGAGCGGGCGAGTAATCTGGCCAGCCAGCTTCAAAATTTAGCCAGTACCGGTAATGCCTCCGATATTTCGGTCCGGTGGGACAACCATCAACAAGCCTTTCTGGTGAGTTGGGGAAAGGAAGACCTGATTAAAATCGATAGCCACGCAATTCTGCCAGATACTACTGAAAATAAGACAGAAGATGCCTTACAAGTGGCCAACCGACTCAGACGGCTACTCGGCAATGTTCCCGCACTGGCCAGGGTAGAAGGGTTACCCGAGCCCAAGGTTAGCTCTCCTAGTCGAGTTGGGGCTGTTAGCTCTACGCTAATCGGTATGGCCTCATGGTACGGGCCTGGTTTGCATGGACAACGGAGCGCCAGTGGAGAAGTTTTTAACCAACAAGACCTGACCGCTGCCCATCGCACCCTACCCTTCGGGACACGAGTCCGAGTCACCAATCTCAATACTGGCCAACAGGTAATCGTACGGATTAACGATCGCGGTCCCTTTAGCCACGGGCGACTGATTGACCTGTCCTCAGCCGCAGCCTCCAGGATTGGCATTCGGTCGGCGGGAGTTGGTCGTGTAGCCCTCGAGGTTCTGAGCCAGTAAGCGACCAATGTTGACTGGTAACAACCCTCTGTAATTGCCCTATCCAACCTCACCGGCTTACCCGGTGAGGTTTTTTTCTGCCGGATTTGAGCCAGATAGACCATGTAGGATTGGCTGTTAAGAAGGACACTCTAAGGTTAATCTGATAGGGTGTTAGCCCGGTACAAGAGTAGCCAGATGGTGATCTGGCACAGCCTTGAACGGGTAAGCCCATGGAACAGGGGAAGGCAATTGTGCGGATATTAAAAACAGTTAACGGGTTAAGCTGCTACCTAAACCACCGCCGCTATCTACCCTCAAAGGGTTGGACGGAACAATTAACAGTAGGCCTGGTGCCTACCATGGGTAATTTACATCGAGGCCATCAAAGTTTAATCGATCGGGCTCGACGGGAAAACGACCTGGTGGTGGTCAGTATTTTTATTAACCCCATCCAATTTGCTCCAGGGGAGGATTTGGCTACCTATCCCCAAACTCCAATGGAGGACCTGGAGATCTGCGAGCAAGTCGGGGTAGATGCAGTCTTTATACCTACTGTCTCAGAGCTTTACGGTAGTTCCCAGCCGGACGGGGACAAAATCACCCGGGTCGTCCCTCCCTCCCCCATGCTGGCAGTACTCTGTGGCCCCCATCGACCAGGACATTTTGAGGGGGTAGCCACCGTGGTCACCAAGCTCCTGAGTCTGGTCAGTCCCCACCGCACCTACCTGGGACTTAAGGATGCCCAGCAAGTGGCTATCCTGCAGCAGGTGGCCGCCGATCTGCATCTGCCAGGAGAACTGGTCCCCTGTCCTACCGTCAGGGATAGGGATGGCTTAGCCCTGAGTTCCCGTAATCGCTACTTAAGTCCGTCGCAACGGGCCCAGGCTACTACCCTTTACCAGGGCCTAAAGGCCGCCCAATCCCTATTTAAAGCTGGAGAACGCCATCGTTCTGTCCTAACGGCGACGGTGAAACATCACCTTGCCCAGGTGCCTGCCCTTACCCTCGAGTATGTGGATCTGGTCCACCCCCATAGCCTGGTACCACTGGAGCAGGTGGAATCGGTCGGTTTACTGGGAGTGGCGGCTTACCTGGGTAAAACCCGCCTAATTGATAATCTAGTCCTAAGACACCGAAAACCGATTGTGGCGATTGACGGTCCGGCTGGGGCCGGCAAGTCTACTGTGGCTCGCCAGGTAGCCCAACGCCTCAACCTGCTCTACCTGGACAGCGGAGCCATGTACCGGGCGATCGCCTGGAAGGCGCTGGACCTGGGGCTGGACCCTGAGGACGAAGTCGCCATGGCGGAATTGGTGCAGAGCTGCGAATTACGGCTGGCCACCACAGGGGACGATCCAGCCTGGGCCGCCTATCCCAGTCGCCTCTGGCTAAATGGGCAGGAAGTGACTGAGTTAATTCGCCGCCCAGCCGTAACTGAAAAGGTTTCTACCATTGCCGCCCAGCCCATGGTTCGTCAGACCCTGCTGGATCAGCAGCGGCAGTACGGTGTGGCTGGTGGAGTGGTGATGGAAGGCCGGGATATTGGCACCCAGGTTTTTCCTGGGGCGGAATTGAAGGTTTTTCTCACCGCTTCCGTAGGGGAACGGGCCAGGCGTCGCTGGAACGATCTACAGGGACAACAGCAAGCCTCTGGAAGCCTGGAAGAGTTGGAACGGGCGATCGCCGATCGGGATCATCAAGATAGTACCCGGCGGGTGGCCCCCTTACGCAAGGCCAATGATGCCCTGGAACTAAATACCGATGGGTTAGGGATTGAGGCGGTGGTAGACCAGATTGTCACCTGGTTTCACGCTAGAGTGGAAAGCTAGCATCTATCTCCAGCTCTATGACCATTACCGGCACAACCCGACTGCTGGGAGTGATTGGTGACCCCGTTACCCATAGCCTTTCGCCAGTTATGCACAATGCTGCTCTGACTGAGTTGGGGGCTGACTATGTCTACGTTGCCTTTCCCATCGCCAGTTCGAACCTGGCCTCAGCCATGGTGGGCCTGGCCACGATCGGAGTCCAGGGTTTTAACGTCACCATTCCCCATAAGCAACGGATCATACCCCTGTTGGCAGAACTTACCGCCGATGCCCAGGCGATCGGGGCCGTTAATACGGTCTGGCCTACAGCCCGGGGTTGGGCCGGTACCAATACGGATATCCGAGGATTTACAGCCCCCCTCACCCTGACTAGAGACTGGTCAGGGGGCACTGCCTTGGTGCTGGGTAATGGGGGTGCGGCCCGGGCGGTGGTGGCGGGCTGTGTTCAACTGGGACTGGAAAAAGTTGCGATCGCGGGCCGTAATCCTGAAAAATTAGAGGCGTTTCAGAGCAGTTGGCAAACCTCTCCGATCCAGCCTCACCTCACCGTCTGCCCCTGGACTAATCTGGCCGATATTTTGCCTCAAGTCGATTTAATTGTGAATACCACCCCCCTGGGGATGGGAGCCAGCTCTGACCAGAGTCCTCTAGGGAAAGCCGATCTAGATCGGGTGTCAGGCCACACCCTTGTCTACGATTTGATCTATACACCTCGCCCCACCCGCCTGCTGACCCTTGCCGCTGAGCGGGGACTGGCCACCCTAGATGGTTTGGAAATGCTGGTGCAGCAAGGGGCCGCCGCTCTAGAAATCTGGCTACAGCGGCCCGTGCCCATGGCCACTATGCGCCAGGCTTTGCTGAACCAACTGGGAGAGCATTAAGATAGGGGTTATGTAACCGTGAGGCAAATTATGGTACGACGGGCGATCGCCACTACTCTTCTGGCTATCGGGCTATGGGTCTTCACCACCCTGGGAATGACCGCCCAGGCCCTAACTGCGATTAATCTTAAGGATGTTGCCTACCAACCCTGTCCAGCCGAGTATGCCGATGGCATGGTTACCCCAGGTTCCATTCAAGCTGCTAAATGTTATCTGATTGTCGGCAAGGCCATTAACCATTCTGGCAAAACCGTGATTAACGCCGATATCTTTGGCCGCATCTACGACGCAAACGATAATCCGGTTATGCAAAACCGTAATCGCCTGGGTTCCATTGATATCGTGCCTCCAGGGGAAAGTGATTTTCAAATTCGCATCTCAGTGGCGGCCAACCAGCCCGAACCTCTCCAACTCAAACAGTTCCGAGCCTCTGGTTTTTCTGGCCAGGTGCGTCGATAACCCAAACTAGGGGGTTACGGCCTGCCTGACTTCAAACTTCAACTTAGATCGCTTAAAGGGTTCCGGAATGTCCACCGGATAGTTTCCGGTAAAACAAGCCGAGCAGAAACTCTCCGGATCCTGTTGGGTAGCCTTGAGCATGCCTCCCCAACTTAGGTAGGCGAGGGAATCGACATTAATCTGCTGGGCAATATCCTCCGTGGAGTGGGTGGCGGCAATCAGCTGATCCTGACTATCTGTGTCAATCCCATAAAAACAGGGATGGGTGACGGGAGGGGAGGAAATGCGCATATGCACCTCTATGGCTCCCGCGTCTCTTAGGGCCTGGACGATTTTACGGCTAGTGGTGCCCCGCACAATGGAGTCATCCACAATCAGGACTCGCTTACCCATCAGGACATCCTTCAGGGGATTAAGTTTTATTCGAATACCTACCTCCCGCATAGACTGGGTGGGCTGGATGAAGGTACGACCGACATAGCGGTTTTTAATCAAACCTTCGGCATAGGGAATGCCTGACTCTTGGGAAAAGCCTATAGCCGCTGGCACCCCGGAATCGGGAACCCCCATAATTAAATCAACATCAACGCAGGCCTCCCTCGCTAGTTGATGCCCAAGACGACGACGATAACTATAAAGACTCTCCTCGTTAACAATGCTATCGGGGCGAGAAAAGTAGATCATCTCAAAGATACAAAGCTTGCGGGGGGCAGGATTGGCCCACTGATAGGTGGTCAAACCCTGGTGCGTAATCCAAACCAGTTCTCCGGGTTGAACATCCCGCAAATAGGTGGCTCCAATAATGTCGAGGGCACAGGTTTCTGAAGCCAGTACGTAGGCTGTCGGACTCCCTTCCCCTGGTGGGTTGGATCCTAAAACCCCCAGGACAAGGGGACGAATTCCCTGGTGATCGCGGACTCCCATCAGACCATCGGCCGTACCAATCACCAGACTAAAGGCTCCCTGACAACGATTAAAGGCTTTTTCAGCCGCCTTGACCCAATCCTCTCCATCGTTGACAGCTTCTGCCAGGGCAAAGGCAATCATCTCTGAGTCGGTGGTGGTGTTTAGGTCGTGGTTTCGTTGCAGCAGTTCCTCCCGCAGATCGGCGGCATTTACCAGATTACCGTTGTGGGCCAGGGCCAGGTCACCCAGGCGAGTAGGTACGATCGCAGGCTGGGCGTTACACACATGGCTAGATCCGGTGGTGGAGTAGCGGGTATGACCGACGGCCATTTGGCCGGGCAAAGATTGCAATACCTGATCATCAAACACCTGGGAAACCAGACCCATATGCTTATAACAGTGGCTTCGACGCTGATCAAAGGTGGCGATACCAGCTGATTCCTGCCCCCGATGCTGGAGGGCAAACAGACCAAAATAGGCAAGTCGGGCAACATCTTCGCCGGGGGCGTAGAGGCCGAATATACCACAGGCTTCTTCCGGTTTATCGGGGCGATCTAGGGCAACAGCGCCCGACTGGCTGGGGGTTGGGTTAGGAGTGTCCAGATCTTGGGAAGGAAAGGTCATTAGGTTGGCCAGTAGGGTCAGGGGTAGGGAAAAGGGAATTTAGGGTGGCTCGACGGCTGAAAAATCAGCCTATAGCTTTGGCCAAAACGCTGAGAACACAGTTGATCGGTCAGGCATGGCTACGGCCAGAAAGCCATAGTCGATTGATTACATCCTCCTCGGGCCCCCTTTCCATCATAGGATGGGAGTCCACAAAAAAGATGGAGCCGGGATGGCTAAGCCGATAGTTGCCCAGAGATCGCTCCTTGCCAGGTCTGACTGAGCTGGTCCACCGCAGTGCTGATCAAAACCGATCCATCCCTACTAGCAAGGGTGAGGTGTGATCCCCCCACCTCACCCAAAAGCTGCCAATCCGCTGGTGCCCGGTCCCCCAGGTAGGCCTCCCAAGCGGCCTGATGCAGAGGATCTACCGACACCACAATGCGAGCTCCCCCCTCGCCAAACAGGACTCGGTCCCAGCGCTGCTCAGTCTGGCCGCTAGCCAGGGTTAGGTGAATGGTAGCCCCTTGATCGCCGCTAATGCAGGACTCCGCCAGGGCGATCGCCAGTCCCCCTTCGGCGCAGTCATGGGCAGATCGAATCCAGCCCTGGCCGATCCCGTAGCGACAGACCGCCTGTACTCGCTGTTCCAGGGCCAGATCGATTTTGGGAGGGTGCCCCGTCACTTGCTGATGGAGAGCCGCCAGATATTCTGAGCCGCCCAGGGTGACCAGGGGCCGGTTCTCTAGACTGGCGGTGCTGGTCTGCTCCAGACTTACCCCCAGTAGATAGATTAAATCCCCCGCTGCCCGCCAGCCCTGGCCACAGGTGTGCTGTAGATCCTCCACCAAACCCACCATGCCCACCACAGGAGTAGGGTAGATGGGTTGGGGTTGGCCCTGGCTATCGACGGTTTCGTTATAGAGAGAGACATTACCCCCCGTAACTGGGGTAGCCAGCTGGCGACAGGCTTCCGCCAAGCCCCGACAGGCCTCCGCCAGTTGCCAGTAACCAATGGGGTTTTCTGGACTGCCAAAGTTGAGGTTATCGGTTACCGCCAGGGGCAGGGCTCCCACGCAGCTAAGGTTACGAGCGGCCTCAGCGACGGCCGCCACCGCCCCCTCGTAGGGATGCAAGTAGACGTAGCGACCATTGCAGTCAACGGTGGCCGCTAGACCTCGAGTCACCGCCGCTGGTTGGTAGCCTGGCACCGGCTCTAAGGGCCGTAGACGAATTACGGCAGCATCCCCCTCTCCAGGACAGCGAAGCGTATTATTTTGCACCTGGTGGTCGTATTGGCGGTAGATCCATTGCTTAGAGGCAATGGTGGGCTGGGCCAAGAGCTGGTGTAGCACGGTGGTCCAGGTCAGGGGGCGATCGCCACCCTGATCCAAACCAGCTAGAGTAGCAGACGGCAACCTCTGCTCTTGCCAGGCCCAGGCGGTCTGGGCATAGTCGGGTGGGGTGGGCAACAGATCCCGGTGGTAGATGGGGGTATTTTCGGCCAAGGCCAGGGCGGGAATTTCCGCTGCCACCCTACCCTGGAACAAAATACGGACAATCGGGTCGGCGATCACCTGACCGGCCACTACGCCCTGCAGGCCCCAGCGCTGAAAAATCTCAATTACCTCCTCCGTCCGCCCCGCCTGCACCACAAACAGCATGCGCTCCTGGGACTCCGAGAGCAAATACTCATAGGCTGTCATGCCAGTTTCTCGCACCGGGATTAAATCCAGGTCCAGCTCAATACCCACGCCCCCCTTGGCCGCCATCTCGGCGGTGGAGCAGGTCAAACCAGCGGCCCCCATGTCCTGGGCGGCGACAATAGCACCGGTCTTAAAGGCCTCCAGGCAGGCCTCCACCAGACATTTCTCCAGGAAGGGATCGCCCACTTGCACGGCTGGGCGATCGCGCTCTGACTCCTCGGTCAACTCCGCACTGGCAAAGCTCGCCCCCCCCATGCCATCTCGGCCGGTGGTAGAACCTACGTAGACGACTGGGTTACCCAACCCGGCCGCCCCCGACTTAACGATCTCAGGGGTTTCCAGAATACCAATCGCCATAGCATTAACCAGGGGATTGCCGTTATAGGCACTGTCAAAGTACACCTCTCCCCCCACCGTAGGCACCCCAAAGCAGTTGCCATAGTGGGCAATGCCCGCCACCACTCCCTGACAGAGGCGACGGGTGCGCGGATCGGTTAGATCCCCAAAGCGCAGGGAGTTGAGGACCGCAATGGGGCGCGCTCCCATGGTAAAAATATCCCGAAGAATGCCCCCCACACCGGTAGCCGCTCCCTGAAAGGGCTCTACCGCCGACGGATGGTTGTGGGACTCGATTTTGAAGGCCACCCGTAGGCCATCGCCAGCGTCGATTACCCCAGCATTTTCCCCTGGCCCCACCAACACCCGATCGCCACTGGTGGGAAACTGCTTGAGTAGGGGGCGGGAGTTTTTATAGCAACAATGCTCTGACCACATAACTCCGAACATACCCAGTTCCGCCTGGTTAGGATGGCGCCCCAGCCGCTGAACAATCTCGTCGTACTCAGCTGGCTTGATACCAGTGGCAGCAATCTGCTCAGGGCTAAAGGGGGCTGTGGCAAAGGCGGTCATGGGAGAGTGGGAAAAGGTGCCTATAGATTGTAGGATTTTCTAGGAGATATTGGGATGACAGCAGGGGCTCCATAGCCCTAGCCATGGATCTCGCCGCTGCACAGTAACCAGACCGCTAGCAACAGTACTAACCAGAAAAGACGACGGCGCAGCAACAGCAACAGAAGGCGAGACCTGGCCATACCCTGCCCCTAAAATAAGTTCATGTCCGTAACCGCCCCCAGGCTGCTGGAGGATACCAGTTTGGCATACTTACCCAACACTCCACGGCGATAGCGGGGGGATGGAGCAACCCAGGTGGCCCGACGCTGAGCCAGTTCTGCCTCAGGCACATTCAGTTCCAAGAGGTTCTGGTCAGCATCAATGGTAATCCTATCGCCTTCCTTGACCAGGGCAATGGTGCCGCCTACAGCGGCTTCGGGAGCCACATGGCCCACCACCATGCCGTAGGTACCACCGGAGAAGCGACCATCGGTAATTAAGCCTACCCTATCCCCTAGTCCGGCACCAATAATGGCGGCAGTCGGTGCCAGCATTTCCCGCATCCCTGGTCCACCCTTAGGCCCTTCATAGCGAATCACGATCACATCACCGGGCTCAATGGTCTTAGCCAGAATTGCATTGAGACAGTCTTCCTCTGATTCAAACACCCGAGCTGGACCGGTAATTCGCCGGTGCTTGACCCCAGTTAGCTTGGCCACGGCTCCCTCTGTGGCCAGGTTACCCTTCAAAATCCCCAGGTGACCCACCGGATAAAGAGGTTGACTAAAGGGGCGAATCACGTCCTGGTCTGGCCGGGGCTCCGTCGGAATCTCTGCCAGCAGTTCAGCGATGGTTTGCCCCGTAATGGTCAGGGCATCGCCATGGATTAATCCCTGGCTGAGGAGCATTTTCATCACCTGGGGAACCCCTCCTACCCGATGGAAATCGGTGGCTACATAACGTCCGGAGGGTTTGAGATCGCAAAGAACCGGAACCCGGTGGCGAATGATTTCAAAATCGTCAATGGTGAGAGGTACGCCAATGGCATTGGCGATCGCCAGTAAATGTAGCACCGAGTTGGTCGATCCCCCCACCGCCATAATCACGGCGATAGCATTTTCAAAGGCCTTACGGGTGAGAATCTGACTGGGCAAAATTTGCTGACGAATGGCCTGCACCAGTACCTGGGCAGATTTTTCTGCACTGTCAGCCTTTTCGCCGTCTTCGGCAGCCATGGTAGAGGAAGACATCAAGCTCATGCCCATAGCCTCAAAGGCAGAGGACATGGTGTTAGCCGTGTACATTCCACCGCAGGAGCCCGCCCCTGGGCAGGCGTGGCGCTCCACTGCCAGGAGCCGATCCTCAGTAATTTTTCCAGCACTGTACTGCCCCACTGCCTCAAAAGCACTCACCACCGTCAGGTCTTCGCCATCGTAGTGACCGGGCTTAATGGTGCCGCCGTAGACAAAAATAGCAGGCAGGTTCATACGGGCAATGGCAATCATGGCTCCGGGCATATTTTTGTCACAGCCCCCGATCGCCAGTACCCCATCCAGACTTTGCCCATTACAAACGGTCTCAATAGAATCGGCAATTACCTCTCGGGAAACCAGGGAATACTTCATCCCCTCGGTACCCATGGAAATGCCATCGCTGATGGTAATGGTGCCAAATAGCTGGGGCATGGCCCCAGCCGTCCGCACCCCCGCCTCGGCCCGGTCAGCCAGGGTACCGAGACCCATATTGCAGGGGGTAATGGTGCTGAAGCCATTGGCAATTCCTACAATGGGTTTAGTAAAGTCCTGATCACCAAAGCCCACGGCTCGTAGCATGGCACGGTTAGGGGTACGCTGCACCCCTTGGGTGATCACCTGGCTTTTAAGGTTGTCGGGCATAGTTAACCTCTAGGGGCAATTCGTTATGATTTTTTGCAACACAAAACTAAATTTTGCCAGTACGAAATCAGTTTTTCTAAGAAAATTAGGGGAATCTTAGCATTACTTGCGAACCATTCCCTGTCAGCTATAGGTAGATATAGTTATCGTCAGAATAGATAAGACGTTCCCACCTGGAACCATGGCGATCGCCCATAGGTTTTTGCCCTATTCTGAGCAAACTAGCAACCACTATCCATCCCGTTGAGAGTCCGCCTTGAGTTCTTCTTCCCCTGCCTTTCAGCCCTCCGACGCAATCTCCCACCTAGACGCAGCCCTATTACTAGAACGCTACGCTAGGGGAGAACGGGACTTTCGCAACCTGCACCTGACCGGGGCCAACCTGGCGGGGCAGGACCTGACTGGCATTAACTTTCGCCATGCCAGTCTAGAAAACAGTAATTTTTCTGGAGCCGTTCTGGTGGGAGCGAATTTTCGCGAAGCCAACCTAAACGGGGTTAATTTCCATGGGGCTAACCTGGAGTTAGTGAACTTAATTGGGGCTGACTTAACCGACGCTGACTTAAGTCAAGCCAATCTTAGCGAAGCAGGTATGCGGGCGGTTAATCTGGTGCGTACCAATTTAAACCAGGCGATTTTGCGAGAGGCTAACTTGAATGAAGCTACCCTCGATCGCGCCCTACTACACCAGGCCCAACTCACTGACGCTAGCCTGAGCCGGGCTAAAATGCTGGCGGTGGCCATGCCTGGGGCGAATTTGGATCGAGCCAATTTAACCAGCGCTCTGATGAATGGCGCAGAAATGACCGGAACCAGTTTGGTGGGAGCCTTGTTGAGTGGGGCTAGCCTGGAGGGCACCAACCTACAAGACAGCAACCTGAGTCGGGCCCAGATGATGGCGACTAACCTGGTTAATGTGAACCTGACCAGGGCCAACCTGCGCAGCACCAACCTGAGTTGGAGTTCTCTGCGAGGGGCTAATCTCGAGAACGCTATTTTATACCGCACCAAATTAAGCTGGTCTAACCTGAGTGGGGCTAATCTGACTAATGCAGTCATGCTGAATGCCCGCTTAAACTATACGAACCTCAGCCATACAGAAATTCGGGGTACGGTATTACCCGATGGCTTTACCCTAGAGAGGCCAACAGAGGGGCGATAGAATCACCTGTAGAGAGGAGGGGCAGATTTAGAACCAGGATTAAAACCTCTGCTTAGATTGAAGCCACAGTTTGCTGCTCTGGAATACCTATAACTTTTGTCAGAGGGCTGAAGACAGCGCTGAAGGATCAAAACAAAAACCGGAGGGGGTTCCGGCTCACTCCTGCCCCGTTGAACCTGGCTAAGGCTATAGTTTATGCTGAGAGTAACTACCATCATAGCCTTTAACATTACAGCTAATGCCCGATAGTCCACCGCCCCATAAAGACGACTTCCTGTTTCCCCGCAGTAAGTACTGGGGAGAGTTTACCCCCCAGCGCCTAGCCTTCAACGCCAACCTGCAGGAGTTCGCCCAGCGTATTTCCTTTGTGTGTAACCTGGAAACCGGCGGGAAAATTTCTCCAGCTGAGGCCTACGAGGAAATTAAGCGATTATGGAAAGAGCTCAAGCAGTCTAAAGCCAGCCTCCTGGATGGAGAAAGTAGTCCACCTGACCAGGAGTAAGCCAGGGGTAGGGCTCAAGCCCCTGGTTCTAACCAACCAGCGCTTAAAATTACAGTCAAGCCCATAAACAGCACCGTTAATACCCAAGTAACCCGGTTAAGGGTGGTTTCTGCACTCTTGGTACTGGTAAATAACTGGGCCTGCCCGCCTAGACCGCCCAAACCATCACCTTTGGGACTATGTAAAAGGACCAGGGCTGTCAATCCAAGGGCAGAAACTAACCAGAGCGCTTCAACGATAAGTTTGACAGTCATGGCATCAAAACTGAGGTACAGCTAAAATATTAACCCGGAACCATCCCACCAGAGTGACCTGCTCCTAATCATCCTGAGTACGCCTAACCTGAATTCGTTCTGTTATGGCGCCTAATCGTTCTGATGCTAAAGAGACAGGCGAACTGGAGTACGGTTGCTGCGAATATCAATGTCAGCGGGTAAAAACATCGATCGCCCGGTCATTTCCGACGGTTGGGGTAAATTGAGGATTTGCAAAATCGTCGGAGCTACATCGGCAAGCCGACCATCCTCCCTTAACTTCACTTCACCTCCGTAGCCGGGCACCTTCAGGCGCTCTCCCTCTACCAAAATAAAGGGAACCGGGTTGGTGGTGTGAGCTGTCCAGGGCTTACCATTATCGTCCCACATCAGTTCAGCGTTACCATGGTCGGCAATAATAATGGCCGTACCACCAGCCTTACCAATGGCATCCAGTAGTCGTCCTAAATTAGCATCAACCGCTTCAATGGCAGCTACCGCAGGCTCCATCTTGCCGGTATGCCCCACCATATCGGGATTGGCATAGTTAATGACCACGAGGGAATAAATTCCCTGGGCAATGGCCCGCACGGCAGTGTTGGTGACGGCTTCAGCAGACATGGCCGGAGCCTTATCGTAGGTAGACACCATGGGACTGGGCACCAGTTCTCGATCTTCTCCCTCCAGGGCTTCTTCTAAACCACCATTAAAAAAGTAAGTAACATGGGCGTACTTTTCGGTTTCGGCGGTACGAAATTGCTTCAGACCGCGACTAGCCAATACCTGACCGAGAATATTGGTGAGGTTCTGGGGCTGAAAGGCTACCCTGACGGGTAGCTCGGGATCGTACTGGGTCATGGTGACCAGGGAAAGGGGTGTAATCAGCGGCCGGTCAAAGCCTTTAAAGTTAGGATCTACTAGGGCCTGGGTGAGTTGTCGGGCTCGATCAGGGCGAAAGTTAAAGAAAATCACCCCATCCCCAGGAGCGATCGCTCCTGGGGCCAACCGTACCGGTTCAATAAACTCATCGTTAATATCACTGGCATAGGAGGCCTCTAGAACGGCATCAGCCGATTGGCCCGTCCCCTCTCCCCCATCTACCATGACCTGGTAGGCCTTTTCTACCCGGTCCCAACGGTTATCCCGATCCATCGCATAGTAGCGACCACTAAGGGTTACCAACCGCCCTAAACCGAGGGCGTCCACATAGTCTTGAATCTTCTGCACCGCCATCCTACCCTCGGTAGGTTTGGTGTCGCGCCCGTCGGTAATAACATGCAGGCAAACATCCTCAATATCCTGGGCCTTAGCCATTTCTAACAGGCCAAACAGATGGCTGAGATGGGAATGGACCCCCCCCTCAGAACAGAGACCCAGGAGATGGAGTTTACTGCGGCGATAGCGCACAGCCTGGCAGATTTCCAACAGGGCTTCATTCTCCTGCAGGGTTCCGTCTTCTACCGCATCAGTGATTCTGACCAACTCTTGGGGAACGATGCGACCCGCGCCGATATTGAGGTGGCCTACTTCCGAATTTCCCATCTGGCCATCGGGAAGACCCACATCTTTACCAGAAGTGCGCACCAAGGTACGGGGATAAACCGCCCACAGACTATCCATCACAGGGGTTCTAGCTGCAGCTACGGCATTACCATCCGTTGCATCCCGGTATCCCCAACCATCAAGGATAACGAGTACCATGGGCGGTACAGGCAGTTGACTCATGGGTTAATCATCCTTGGGATTTTGACTAGCGTGTCAGCCATCATAGCATCTGACTTTTTCGTACCTCGAAAGGGGCGAGAACCAGAGACCGAAGGAACAAAACGAAATTGTAATGTATTAAATGAATTATTTATAGCTGGGGTCAGAACGCTGAGGACCGGGTGGATCGGCGAAGGCAGAGCCTGGGTAGGTGTTCTGGACACGCCTCCGATTCGTTAACGTGACTAAGGCTACAGTTTGCCTTCTATAGAAGTAGAAATTTGCCATGGAAACTCAAGCAACTTCTCTGCTGCCTAGGGCTACAGATATACAAGGGTATGGATGAAAAGTAAAGCCGTCCAGTACTACTCAAACATTTTAAGAAAAATTTTATAAGGTAGATTTTACTCTAGAGTGCCTCGGTTTAGTCGTAAAAGCTAGATTTGCAATCCTGATTAACCCTTAGCAGCCCTGGCCTTTTGCTTGTCCTTTTGCTTTTGTCGCCGGGCCTGGGTCTTAGCCTGTTGTTCTGCAGTGAGGGCGAGCTGGTGCAGGGTAGCCTTTTCTTCTGCTACCTTATCCAGGTAGTAGTGGTAGTCACCCCGGTAGAGACGCAGTTCACCATCGCGAATTTCCACAATTTTAGTGGCAACCTGGGAAATGAAGTAGCGATCGTGGGAAACCAAGAGCACCGTGCCATCGTAGTTCTGCAGGGCTTCCTCTAGCATTTCCTTGGCAGGAATATCCAGATGGTTGGTGGGCTCGTCTAAAATCATTAAATTAGCTGGGCGCAGTAGCATTTTGGCCAGCGCAAGGCGGGCTTTTTCGCCCCCGCTGAGGGCCTTAACTGCCTTAAAAACCATGTCTCCAGTAAATAGGAAGCGACCTAACAGAGTACGAACTTCTTCGTTGGTCCAGTCGGGGACTTCGTCATGGATAGTATCCAGCACAATTTTATCCAGGTCGAGAGCTTCCGCCTGATTCTGTTCAAAGTAACTGGGAATAACGTTGTGCTGGCCCAGGGTAACCTGGCCATCGCTAGGGGCTTCTAACCCCGTAATCAAACGTAAAAGGGTTGACTTACCCGTTCCATTGTGTCCCAGAAAGGCGATGCGATCGCCCCGTTCCACCAACAAATTAGCCCCCAGGAACAAAATCTTTTCATCGTAGCTATGGGTCAGATCGGCAATGGTGACCACTTCTCGACCACTACGGGGAGCGGGGGGAAAACGAAAATGCAGGGTGCGGACGCCAGCCTCAGGGGCCTCAAGCCGTTCAATTTTATCCAGTTGTTTTTCCCGGCTCTTGGCTTGAGTACTACGGGTAGCGCTGGCCCGGAAGCGATCCACAAAGGCCTGTTGCTTAGCCAGTTCCTTTTGCTGTCGTTCAAAGGTACTGAGTTGGGCCGCTAAGTTTTCCTGCTTTTGCAGCAGGTAGGCGCTATAGTTACCCAGGTAGGTGGTGGAAACTCCCCGCTCGGTTTCTACAACCTGGGTGCAGAGGCGGTCTAGAAATTCCCGATCATGGGAAACAATGACGATGGGGGTAGTGAGGCTCTTGAGGTAGTCCTCCAACCATTCGATAGTGTCAAGATCTAAGTGGTTGGTCGGCTCGTCAAGTAAGAGAACATCGGGTTCCTGCAACAGAATTTTGCCCAGGCCCATGCGCATTTGCCACCCACCACTGAACTCACTCACCCGGCGATCTCCATCGGTGCTAGAAAAGCCTAGCTCAGGTAAGATCTTTTCAATCCGGGCTTCTAACCCGTAACCTCCCAGGGCCTCAAAGCGACGCTGTTGCCGATCCAACTCGTGAATCAGCCGATCTAACTCCTCAGTATCAGCCTGCTCCATCTGCGTCGGAATATGGTGAAGTCTGGCCTGTACCTGATTGGCCTCCTCAAATACAGTCCAAAACTCATCCCGTACCCGATGCTCCAGGTTGACTTCAAACTCCTGGGATAGGTAGGCAATCTTCAGACTCGGAGATCGCACCACCATCCCACTGGTAGGCTCCACCTGCCCCGCAATGATCTTCAACTGGGTAGACTTTCCAGCCCCGTTTACCCCCACCAAGCCAATGCGATCGCCAGGTTTAACCTCCCAGTTAACATCCTTAAGCACCTCACCGGTGGGATAAATTTTACTGACGTGCTCTAACCGCAGCATGAAGAAGCTCCAGGGATGAAATGGCAGTAGACAAAAAAGGACGGGCTTAAGCCACGTCCCGACTAATTTTCCGGGTACTCCGGCTATTTCTTGATATCCTTCGCCATCTTACGAAACATATCCAGGTTGGTATCAACCTTACGCCGATCAAGGCTGGGAGTAACGGTGGGTTCAAAACTAGGCTGGCTAATGGACTGACTCTTTTTAGATGCTAAGGCATCATTTTCCCTTAGTTTTACTGACTCTAAAGCGGATATCTTTTTGATGCTTTCCTTTTCCTCAGTTTCTCCCTGCTTCTTAGCAAAGGTACGCCTTACCATTTTACTGGAACGCATATAGTCAATGTTACCGTAGGTCTTAGCATCATCGGGATCGAGATAGAAGGCATCCTTGGCCCTCTCAATGGCAGGAGCTTCGCTCTGAACGGGACGATCGGACTCGCCCGGGTTCTTAGCCTTACCGCCTAACAATCCGCGAATAAATCCAGTCATGATAACTCCTGTGTCAACTAGGAAAAGTGGTTAAGTTAGCCAAGCTCAGCCCAATAGCCAGCGCCATCTACTGGAGAAATCAGCTGCAAAAGCTAAAAACTCAGGATCTAAAGGAGTTTCCAGGTCAACTAAACGACCATGGTATAAATAGCATGCAGATTTTTTCGAGTACTATCAGACAGCCTGCCACAAAGTTTTGCCTTTCCTAAGGGAAAACAAGACCAAGCATGGCTAAGTTTTATTAATATCTATGTTAACTTTTGTTGGAGTACTTAGGGTAGGAAATTTTTGAAAAATACTCAAATCTGGCGGAAAGTATTAGAAAACTGCATCCTCAATTCTGGTGTATACCACAATACCCTTCGCAATCTATAGTTCTAGCCACAGGCATCTGGGTGGAAAGAGGGTTGGTAACGGCAATTCCATCGAAGGGGTTTTGTCGAAGGCTTTAAGGCCCTTTGAAGTGAGTCAAAACACCTCTACCCAGCAGTTTCCTTACATTGTAAAAGTATCCCTTAAAAGCCAATGCGTGACCTGGAAATTTCACCCTGGCAATCTTCAAGACCGATGAGAAAGGCCACGGCGACCGCGCTTCAGTAAAACTGGATCAAGCTTAATAATGACCTCTGCCAGGGGGAGGGTTCTCTCTAAGGGTTCGAAAACATTCACCTGATAAATCATCTGGTTATCCCAATCCAGGGCGGTCAACCAACCACTACGAGGATGATAAACCCCAGTGTCAATATCTAACCAGCCACAACCAGCCACAACCTGACCAGGGGTTACGGTGGGAAAGGTAAAGGTAATAGTGTGGCCCGTAATAATCAACTTGTCCGAGAAAAAAGGCGTCGAACTACTGTGGAAGGTATCTCGAATCCAGCACAGTTCATAACTACTTTGGACTGCCAGGGGTAAAGCCGGATTAACTCCCGCATGAACCAGCCAGAGGTCACCTAAATCAATATAGAGAGGTAGCTGACTTAACCAGACCAGATGATCTTCTAAAACATCAGGGCAGTTAATATAGCTGGTTAAAGTGGCCTGACCACCACTATAAATCCAACCTTGTAGACTAGGTAGATTAATCTGGCCACCAGAAAAGGCGTCTAAAATTAATTGTTCATGATTGCCCCGTACACAGCCATGGGCATGGCGCATGACAAAATCGACCACATGGGAACTCTGGGGACCCCGATCAATCAGGTCGCCCACGGTATAAACTCGATCCTCTGAGCCTGGATCCATTATGTCCCAAAGCCTTCGAAGTCCGTCATAATGACCGTGAATATCACCAATAAAGAAACGTCGAGCCATGGAAAAAGTAGCCAGTAGTAGGCATTTAGGCAGGCAATGCAAGGAATGTGAAATTATTATGCCCTGAATTAAGCTCAGAATATCTTAGAAAATACTGACCTCGCCTGACTAAAAGTAATTAGGATTAACTGTAAAAACTCCTAAGTATGGCTGTAGCCACCTACAACAGTCCCCTGTAACGGGGTAGAGACGAGTCAGAACCCCTACCCAGACTATGCTTTAACCCTTCGACTCCGTCCTCGACATTCTGACCAAGACTATATTCTATTAAAAATACCTGTAACAATCTGGCTATTTTCAGCCATAATTACCCCCAACTCGGCCCCTTCAACCCTGGGGTCTGTGGCTATCTGTTCCCACCCTTACTGACCGGAGATTTATATCATGACTTCCCTCTCTCGGCGAGCCTTACTGCCTGGGGTCAATTCTCAGCAACGATCGCGCCATTCTGGTCGGGGCAGGGCCAATCTCCGGATGGCAAGGGTAACTCCCCTATTAGAGGTGGGGGCTCGCCTGGGTGTTAACAGTCTCCTGGCCCTGGTTAGCCTGAGCAGTTTAGGGCAACTCATCCCCTATATTTACAGCCAGGCTCACCACCTAACCGATGTTAAAGTCGCCGTTAACACGGCTCAAGCCTCAAACCTCAAGCTTAAATCAGACTTTGGCCGTTACTTTGATCCGGCCCAGACAGGAGACTTAATTGAGGAGCAAAGTGGCTATAAGTACACTAACCAGCGGCCTGTTGTTTGGATCAATGCGGCCAAGCCCTAGGCCCTGGTAATTCCGGCGATCGCTGGGCTTTCTGCCTGGCCATCTAAGCCGATCCCAAATAACCTGAGTTAATCTAAACAATATTGTGAAGCAACTTCAGCTCCTCATCAGAGTTTTCCAGAGTCGAAAAATTGCTGCCATTCTGGTGTTGGGATTTAGTTCGGGCCTACCCTACGCCTTGATGGACGACGCCTTTCGGGGGTGGATGACTAAGGCCCAAATCGATCTGAAAACCATTGGCTGGTTCAGTCTAATTTCGCTACCCTACTCAATTAAATTTCTCTGGTCACCCCTCTTAGATCGGTTTGTGCCGCCTGGTTTAGGGCGACGACGGGGTTGGATAGTCCTGGCCCAATTGGGTTTAATCCTTGGGATTATGCTGCTGGCTCTGCAGATGGGTCATTTTGTACCCGGGGAAACTGCCAGTAACAATCCGATATTCAAAATACTTGCTGCCACCGCTCTGGTGATTACTTTTCTAAGTGCCACCCAAGATATTGCCATCGATGCCTACCGTACCGATGTCTTAGAAAGCCGCGAAGTTGGAGCCGGAGCCGCCATTTATGTCCTTGGTTATCGTATTGCCATCCTGGTCACCGGAGCCGTTACCTTCATTCTCGCCGATCAGATCAGTTGGCCCGGGGTTTATACCCTGATGGCTGGCTTGATGGTTGCAGGTTTACTGGTTTCTATTTGGGCTCCAGAGCCGACCCAGGTGGTGGTACCACCGGAGTCATTACGCCAGGCCGTAATCCTACCGTTTGTGGAGTTTTTCAATCGCCTGGGGGGTTGGCGAACCTTGTCAGTATTGATGTTTATTCTGCTCTATAAGTTAGGAGATAACCTCACCGCCAAGATGGCCATCCCCTTTTTAGGGGACCAGGGTCTGGGGTTTAGTGATACTGACATCGGTACAATTCGCCAGGGATTAGGCCTGGTAGCCACCATCGTTGGTACTCTGGTGGGGGGATCGGCGGTCAGTCAACTGGGTATCCATCGATCACTGTGGATATTTGGCGGGCTGCAAGCCCTGAGCAATCTGGGTTACCTAATACTGGCAGTTATTGGTAAGAACTACCCAACCCTACTGTTGGCAATTAATATCGAAAACTTCTGTGCTGGCCTGGGGACAGCAGGCTTCGTCGGATTTTTAATGAGCCTCTGTAATCCCACCTTTTCGGCAACCCAATTTGCCCTCTTGTCAAGCTTGATGGCCGTGGGCCGTGATCTGATAGCTGGTCCCATGAGTGGAGAATTGGCCCAGAGGATCAAAGAGTTGGTTCAAACCAACCCCCAACTCCAGAACTTATCCTATCTGGCGGGTAGCAGTCACCAGGGCTGGCCCCTATTTTTCGCCCTTACCCTGTTAGCTGCCCTGCCAGGTCTAGCCCTATTGCCCTGGTTTGCACCCTGGTCGTCAACTACCCCAGATGACTGGAGGGTGGGTTCCTAGCCCCCTACCCTTCCGTATCTGGCCACCCCAGCCGGGCCTTGGGTTTCCAGACTGACTAGCCAGGTCCACATTTGATCGCCCAGGGAGAAATGCCACCACTCTTGGGGATGGCGACGAAATCCGGCGGTAACCATGACCTGATTAAGTAACTGGCGATGATAGTTAAAAACCTCAGCCTGAGGATGGTGACTGTGGCTAAAGTAATCGGGAAACGAACGGGGGGAGATCTCATCAATGGGAGACCCCATCGCCACAGGTTCACCTCTGCCATCCACCAAAGTAAGGTCAATGGCAGCACCGGTGCTATGGGGTGGAGGAGTTTCGGGGCGATCGCTGGGCGTTGCCCAAAATTGCTCTACCTCCGCCATGATCTCCCTTTCTTGCCCGGTAGAGAGGGTTTCAGGGTGTAACTGGCGATCCCGTAATAATTCCTGAAATGTATATTCCACCATAAACCGCTGGACCGCCAGGGGTCGATAGGCATCAAAAACTTGTAGACACCAGTGGGGCTGTTGTTGCTGTAGAAAAGCTTGAGCCCTCATCAGGGCCGCCAGTACCCCCGATCTTAAGGAGAAGGGGGACTGATCCCCATAGGGGGCTCCCAACACCTGGTAAGGATGGGGCAGGACTGCCATCAACCGGTCCATCTGAACCAGAGAAAGATCGACCAGATTTTCAGACGGTGATGTTAAGACCTCCTCAAATTCTAATCTGAGACCGCAAGGGTCTGGTGCGTTAATTAAGGGAATGGCCACCAAGGGCTCACCACAGTCATGAATAGCAATAGCCTGGTAGGGTTTCACGGCGATCATCCCGATAGAGTGACTAGGTTATAGCTTTGGCCAGAATCCTGAGGACCGATCTATATCTATCTTCAGCGTTCTGGCCAAAGTTATATATCATTCAATCAGTAAGGGCTGCCTTAGAAATCTCCTTGACCTATCTAAAAACCAGTCGTATTCACGTCCCTACCGATCCTACTGCCTTAGGATCCCTATTGACCTGGTTTAATCAGTTTCAGACTTCACCCATGCCCCGTCAACTCTGGCTGCAATGTCAGATCGCCGTGGCAGAGGGGTTCACCAATGCTTTACGCCATGGCCATGCCCACCTGCCAACGACGACCCTGGTAGAAATTGAAATGGTAGTGTCCGATCATACAATTGATATTCGGATCTGGGACCAGGGACCTGGCTTCGATTTGAATGCGGTGTTAGCTCACCAGATGGATCAGTGCGATCGCGATGCAGAAAGGGGACGGGGACTAAAAATCATGAGTCGAGTAGCCGATCAGCTCACCTACCAACGATATCCAGCTAAAGGTAACTGTCTCCACCTGCATAAAGCCTACGGTCACCCCTAAACTAAGCAGAATACCCCCGGAGCAAGTCTCCAGGCGGAACACCATAGCCGTAGGTACGTTCAACGGGACAGAGGGGAGCCAGAATATCCACCTCTGGCTCCACTTTTTCCGATCCACTGTGTCCTCAGTATTTTAGCCAAGGCCATAATTCTAAATTTTTAAGCCCAAGGAGTGCCTGAAGTCCATGTTCCCATTTCCTACCCCATGGCATAGCTGGTTGATTGCGATCGCCATCAATACTCTGCTACTAATCCTGGCCTGGATGCTGCCCAAGAAACTCCTGACAGCGGCTGGCTACCGGCACGCCTGGTTTTTGGGCGTAGTCATCTGGGGTGCCATGGGATGGCGGGGTTATGCCGTAGTCATGGTCTATTTCTTACTGGGTTCCACCGTTACCCGGTTGGGTATGGCCCGGAAACAGGCCGCGGGCATAGCAGAAGGAAGGTCAGGCCAGCGCGGGCCTGAAAACGTCTGGGGCTCAGCCCTGACCGCCTTAATTTGTGCCCTGGCCATAGCCAGCTTAAACAGTTGGGGAGCCCCCCTAATAGCCAGGTGGATACCCCTACTGACCCTGGCCTATGTTAGTAGTTTCAGCACGAAACTGTCAGACACCACCGCCAGCGAAATTGGGAAAGCCTATGGCCAGCGTACCTTCTTGATTACCACCCTAAAACCAGTGCCACCTGGCACTGAAGGTGCCGTCAGCCTGGAAGGCACCCTGGCGGGTATCGGCGGATCAGCCCTAATCGCCACTCTGGCCTGGGGAATTGGCTTAATTGCTCCCTGGGGAGTGGCCGTTTGTATAGTCGCCGCCCTGGCAGCGACTACAGTAGAAAGCTGGATTGGCGCGACTCTGCAAAATCAGTTCCCCTGGCTCACTAACGAGTTAGTCAACGTCATCAATACCACCGTAGGAGCGGTAGTGGCCCTGGTCCTGGGCTACAGGCTAGTCTAAAAGGCTGGACAAAGCCAGGTTCACCAGATTTTTCGAGTGGTCGCCGCCGCCTTGTCAGGAATTAGAGCTATAGCAGCCAAAACGATTAATCCACTTTTTCAGGCCCCCTGCCCACCAATACGCACAATTACGGATGATTTTCTTTCCAGCGCTTGTACCACACCCCTTTAAACTCTAAAAATTCATATTCAAATTGGATGGCATCGTACCGGATCGGGAAAATTTACGGAAATTTAACAAAATTGGGACCGGAACCATCCATTATTCAGTGGTTTTACTGAATAAGAAATTCCGTGTGTTCTCTGTCGATGATTTGCCTTTCTCTTGGCATTAATAGAACAGGGTTTCTGAATAGTTTCGTGAAGTTCTGGTCTTTTTTGTTGTTTAGGGAGCGTCTACTTCCAGGCATAGCTTCATAAAGCAGTCTGGGAGATCACGATGGAAACTATGAAAGTATCGCTAGAAAGTCTATTGTCTTCGTCTCGTTTTCTGATTGCAGTTGGTAGTTTATCCTTTGCTGCCATGCTGCTATTTCAAGCTTTTGGTAGCCACTCTATGGCCAGTGCCAGTAGCCGGGACGAGTTTCCCAGTCGGCGTCAGGGAGGGGGAACCCATTGGGTTCTAATTCCCGATCCGACCCTTAACTAAGGTACCTGCAGCCATACCTGTGGCTTTAGTTCTTGCCCCCAATTAACACGAGACGGTGATTTACTTAATACCATGCTGGCTAAAAAATGAAGGCCCCCATCCTAGGGGTCTTCATTTTTTGATATTGAAGGAAGAATAACCTGGAGATTTGCCACCCATAAAATTGACTTAACGGGTCGTTGCAGGGGTTTCCCCGTTTTGTCGAGGCGGCCATAGTGGGTCGTACCATCATAAAACAGGGTAGAGGAGCTGCCTCCATCCAGGTTCAAAGCCTGAACGGCTCCCCGCTGAATCATCAAGTTAGCTAGCTCTGGCAAGGTCATGCCACTGCTCCCTGAACCGGGTACCTGGGCCACCATCACCAAGAGGATGCCACCATCAGCCCTGATGCCAACCGCTGACCGGGCATTGGCAAGGCGACTACCCAGAGCATCGCGGGGGGGAGTCAAATGCGTATCAACAAAGCCCTCTTCCTCCCCTGTATTTTGGGGTAGGAGTTGAGGCCCGGCTCCAACTGCATCCACCAAACTACAGCCTGGGGGGACGGGCTGGCGGTGAAGGGTAATGGCGTAGGTGGGCGCACCATGGCAGTCGTAACGGCGAAACTCTGACCGATTCAAAATTTTGTCTAAAGAGGCGGCCAGATCCGGATTACCCATCAGCCGATCGTTATACCGCGGATCGGCTACCAGCTCACCATGGATGACTACAGCAGAGGTGGTTAGGCTATTGTGGGGATCGAAGAAACCGGCGTTGATCGCCGCGATCGCGCAGGATTTAGCCCCGCAAAGGTGATCCAGAGTTTGATCTACCGTTGCCAGGGCATCCGCCACCCCGACTCGTAACGGGTAGGCCACCGGGTCTGGAATGGTTACCAGGTGCACCGTCGCCCCTGGCAGGGAAAGGGTTTCGTAGAGGGGCGGTGGAGCCGGGGAGTCGGCCCTAGCGGTGGGATGGTTAGCGATGGGACCAGAACCACAACTATTCAGGCTAGCGGCCAGTAAAAGTAGAAAAAATCTAGTAAAGGAAAAACTAACCATAGGATCACAGACCCAAGCGGGAGTTCTGGTTTATGCTGGAAGCACCTTTGTCATTATCCGCTAAACCCTACCGATGTTTGCCACCACCGCTGCTCCTCTGGGGATCGACCGTACCCGCTTAAGACCGGCGATTCAAGCGCTTCAACCTGAAATCGTAGAGTGGCGGCGATATCTGCACCAACGCCCCGAACTGGGTTTCAGGGAGTGGTTAACGGCAGATTTTATTAGCGATCGCCTGACTAGCTGGGGCATTGATCACCAGTCTGGCGTTGCGGGCACTGGCCTAGTGGCCATTATCCCAGGTCAGCAACCCGGTCCGGTGTTGGGCATCCGGGCTGATATGGATGCCCTACCCATTCAAGAAGAAAACCAGGTACCCTATCGGTCTCAACACGATGGGGTAATGCACGCCTGTGGCCACGATGGCCATGTGGCCATTGCCCTAGCTACGGCCCACTACCTATCCCAGCACCGCCAGAGCTTTAAGGGGGTGGTAAAAATCATCTTCCAACCGGCTGAAGAGGGGCCCGGTGGGGCTAAACCCATGATTGAGGCGGGGGTGCTTACCAACCCAGAGGTCCAGGCTATGGTGGGCCTACACCTCTGGAATAATCTTCCCCTGGGTACGGTCGGGGTGCGGACAGGGGCACTAATGGCCGCAACGGAAAACTTTAATCTAACTATCCAGGGTAAGGGGGGCCATGGCGCCCTACCTCACCAAACCGTAGATGCCATTGTGGTGGGGGCTCAGATTGTTAACACCCTGCAATCGATTGTTGCCCGCAATGTCGATCCGATTAAATCGGCCGTGGTAACAGTAGGGGAGTTCCACGGGGGTACGGCCCGCAACGTGGTGGCCGATGTCGCCCAGATCAGCGGTACGGTACGCTACTTCGACCCCGACTATCGGGAATTCTTTGCCCGGCGCATCGATCAAATCGTGGCGGGGATTTGCCAATCCTACGGGGCTGACTATCGTCTCGATTACACCCCCCTCTATCCGCCGGTAATCAACGATGGGGCAATGGCCGATCTGGTGCGATCGGTGGCCCTAGCGGTGGTGGAAACTCCCGCAGGGATTGTACCCGAGTGCCACACCATGGGGGGTGAGGACATGGCCTTTTTCCTGCAGGAAGTACCGGGATGCTACTTTTTTCTGGGGGCGGCCAACCCGGAAAAGGCTTTAGCCTATCCCCATCACCATCCCCGGTTTGATTTTGATGAAACCGCTCTGGTGTTAGGAGTAGAAATGTTTGTGCGTTGTGTGGAAGCTTACTGCGGATCCTAAGGGTTTTGACCAAAGCTACAACTGATGGCCCAGGCAGAGATTACTGAGGCAGTTGCTCAAATGGAACAACCAGGGCTGATTACAACTGCTAGCCTAAGAGATGGTGGGGATTGCCAGCGGCAAGCCCTTCTGGGCTTTTTCCCTTGGTTCCAGGGTTGGTAAAGTTTACCTAACAACTTTCCCTGGTCACAGAAAATAGTGCCACCATGGGGATGCGGCAAGATCAGGGGTAGCAGCCTTTAAGCCTGTTTTTCCCTCACCCTGGCCCGATCGCTCCGGTCTGGTCATACCGATTTACCCCAAGGAAGGGGAGCACCATGGAAAACCCAAGCTTTGCCACCCTGGACGGTAACGAAGCCGTGGCCCGGGTGGCCTACCGCCTCAGTGAGGTCTGCGCCATTTACCCGATTACCCCCTCCTCCCCCATGGGGGAATGGGCCGATAGCTGGGCCAACCTGGGGCAGTCCAACATTTGGGGCACGGTGCCCTCGGTGGTGGAAATGGAAAGTGAGGCCGGTGCCGCCGGGGCGGTGCATGGTGCCCTGCAGGCGGGGTCCCTAACCACCACCTTCACCGCCTCCCAGGGGTTGCTGCTGATGATCCCCAACCTCTACAAAATTGCCGGGGAACTGACGGCGGCGGTGATCCACGTGGCGGCTCGATCGCTGGCGGCCCAGGGCCTGTCTATCTTTGGCGACCACAGCGATGTGATGGCTACCCGGGCCACGGGCTGCGCCCTGCTCTGTTCCAACTCGGTGCAGGAGGCCCAGGATATGGCGGCGATCGCCATCCGGGCCAGCCTCACCGCCCGCCTCCCCTTCCTCCACTTCTTCGATGGTTTTCGCACCTCCCACGAGGTGCAAAAAATCCAGCTGATCCCCGATGGGGTGCTGACGGAGTTGGTGCCCTTTGACCTGGTGTTACAGCACCGCCAGCGGGCCCTCACCCCCGATCGCCCGGTGATTCGGGGCACCGCCCAAAACCCCGATGTTTACTTCCAGGCCCGGGAAACCGTCAACCCCTACTACGCCGCCACCCCAGGGATAGTGCAGGGGGCCATGGATGACTTCGCCCGCCTCACCGGGCGGCAATACCAGATCTACGAGTACCACGGCGCCGCCGATGCCGATCGGGTGATTGTGTTAATGGGCTCAGGGGCGGAAACCGTCCACGAAACCGTTGATTTTCTCAATCGCCAGGGCCACCGGGTGGGGGTGCTGAAGGTGCGGCTCTACCGCCCCCTGGATAGCCAGGCCCTGGTGGCGGCCCTGCCCCCCACGGTGCGGGCGATCGCCGTGCTAGATCGCACCAAGGAGCCCGGCAGCGCCGGCGAACCCCTCTACCTGGATGTGGTGCAGGCCCTCTACGAATTTCCTCTGGCCCAGCCCCCCCGGCTGGTGGGGGGGCGCTACGGCCTGTCCTCCAAGGAATTTACCCCCGCCATGGTGCAGGGGGTGTTTGCCAACCTGGCCCTGGAGACCCCAAAAAACCACTTCACCGTGGGCATTGTGGATGATGTCAGCCACACCTCCCTGGCCTACGACCCGGAGTTCTCCATTGAGCCCGATAGCGTGGTGCGCAGTGTGTTCTATGGCCTGGGGTCCGACGGCACCGTAGGGGCCAATAAAAACTCCATTAAAATCATCGGCGAAGACACCCCCAACTACGCCCAGGGGTACTTCGTCTACGACTCTAAAAAATCCGGGTCGGTGACCGTCTCCCACCTGCGCTTTGGGCCCGAGCCAATTCGCTCCACCTACCTGATTAGCCGGGCTAACTTTATCGCCTGCCACCAGTGGGAGTTTGTGCAGAAGCTAGACCTGCTGCAGGAGGCCCAGCCCGGCGCCACCCTGCTGCTCAATAGCCCCTACGACGACCCGGCGGAGACTTGGCAGCGCCTGCCCCAGGCTATCCAGCAACAGATTATCGATAAACAGATCCAGGTCTATGCCATCAATGCCTACCCGGTGGCTCGCCAGGCGGGGATGGCGGGCCGCATCAATACGGTGATGCAGGTGTGTTTCTTTGCCCTGGCGGGGGTGCTGCCTCGCGCCGAGGCGATCGCCGCCATCAAGCAGGCCATCCGCAAAACCTATGGCAAAAAGGGCGAGGATGTGGTGGCCATGAATATCCAGGCGGTGGATAGCAGCCTGGACCACCTCCAGCCGGTGCCGGTGGGTAGCCCCAGGGGCGATGATCGCCCCCACCGCTGGGTGCCCGACACCGCCCCCGCCTTTGTCCAGGAGGTGCTGGGCAAAATGATGGCCCGGCAGGGGGACAGCCTACCGGTTAGCGCCCTGCCCGCCGATGGCACCTACCCCTGTGGCACCAGCCAGTACGAGAAACGCAACGTGGCCCAGGAGGTGCCCCTCTGGGACCCGGAGGTGTGTGTGCAGTGCGGTAAATGCGTGATGGTCTGTCCCCACGCCGTGATCCGCTCCAAGGTGTACGAAGAGTCTGCCCTGGCCACGGCGCCAGCGGGCTTCCAGAGTACCGCCGCCCGCGATCATTCCTGGGCGGGGCTGAAGTTTACCATCCAGGTGGCGGCGGAGGACTGCACCGGCTGTGCCCTCTGCGTAGCGGTGTGCCCGGCGAAAAACAAGGCGGAGCCCAGCCAGAAGGCCATCAACATGGTGGATCAGCTGCCCATCCGCGATCGGGAGCGGCAAAACTGGGATTTCTTCCTGGGGCTGCCCAACCCCTCCCGACAGGATCTGGACCTGCGCAAAATCGCCCACCAACAGATGCAGCAACCCCTGTTTGAGTTCTCGGGGGCCTGTGCGGGCTGCGGCGAGACCCCCTACATTAAGTTGGCCACCCAGTTGTTTGGCGATCGCATGGTGATCGCCAACGCCACCGGCTGCTCCTCCATCTACGGCGGTAACCTGCCCACCACCCCCTATACCACCAACGGCGAGGGGCGGGGGCCGGCCTGGTCCAACTCCCTATTTGAGGACAACGCCGAGTTTGGCCTGGGCTTTCGGGTCTCCATCGACAAACACCAAGACCAGGCCCGCCAGCTATTGCAGAGCCTGGCCCAGGGCGGATCGCCCCTGGATGCAGACCTGGTGACCGCCATCCTCGATGCGGACCAGAGCGACGAGGCGGGGATTTTTGAGCAACGCCAGCGGGTGGAGCAGCTAAAACCGGCCCTGCAACGCTGGCTGGAGGGGGAGGGTGGCGGTGATGCGGGGCTCAAAACCCGGCTGCAAAACCTCTCCTCCCTGGCGGACTACCTGGTGAAAAAGAGCGTCTGGATCGTGGGGGGCGATGGCTGGGCCTACGACATTGGCTACGGTGGCCTTGACCACGTGTTGGCCAGTGGTCGCAACGTCAACGTGCTAGTGCTGGATACGGAGGTCTACTCCAATACTGGTGGGCAAATGTCCAAGGCCACCCCCCTGGGGGCGGTGGCCAAGTTTGCCGCCGGTGGTAAACCGGCCCCAAAAAAGGATCTGGGGCTGATGGCCATGACCTACGGCACCATCTACGTGGCCAGCGTGGCCATGGGGTCTCGCCCTGAGCACACCCTGCGGGCCTTTCTAGAGGCGGAGGCCTACGATGGCCCCTCCCTGATCATTGCCTACTCTCACTGTATTGCCCACGGCATTGACATGGCCAGGGGCATGGATCAGCAGGCCCTGGCGGTGGATTCAGGCCGCTGGCTACTCTACCGCTACGACCCCCGCCGGCTGGATCAGGGGGAAAATCCCCTGGTTTTAGATAGCCGGGCTCCCAAGCGATCGCTAGAGGAGGCCATGTACAGCGAAAACCGCTTTAAGATGCTGCTGCGCAGTAACCCAACGGCGGCTAAACAGCTGTTGCAGGAGGCCCAGATCAATGTGGCCAGCCGTTACCACCTCTACGAATACCTGGCCGCCCGCGACCTCCACCAGGCGCCCCCCCTGCCTAACCCCTAACCCCTGCCCCTTGATGACCATGGATCTGACCACCACCTACCTCGGCCTCACCCTGAAATCTCCCCTGGTGGTGGGGGCCGCCGCCCCCCTCACCGAGGATCTAGCCAACCTGCGCTGGATTGAGGATGTGGGGGGAGCGGCGATCGTCCTCCATTCCCTGTTTGAGGAGCAGATTCGCCGGGAGCGGCTAGAACTGCACCACCACAGCGAGTTTGGCACCGACAGCTTCGCCGAGGCCCTCACCTACTTTCCCGAGCCGGAGATCTTCCACCTGGGCACGGAAACCTACCTGGACCATATTCGCCAGGCTAAGGCCATGGTGGATATTCCCATCATTGCCAGCCTCAACGGCGCCACCCTGGGGGGCTGGGTGGACTACGCCCGGCAGCTAGAGGGGGCGGGGGCGGATGCGATCGAGCTGAATATCTACTGGATTCCCACCGATCTGGAGCTGAGCGGCACCGATGTGGAGCAGGCCTACCTGGATATTGTCCAATCGGTGAAGCAGGCGGTGTCGATTCCAGTGGCGGTGAAGCTCAGCCCCTTCTTTAGCAACATGGCCAACATGGCCAAGCGCCTCAGCGGCGTCGGTGCAGACGGACTGGTGCTGTTTAACCGTTTTTACCAACCGGACATCGACATCGAAAACCTGGAGGTGCAACCCAACCTGATCCTCAGTGCCCCCCAGGAGCAACGCCTGCCCCTCACCTGGGTAGCGCTGCTCTACGGCAAACTACCCCTCAGCCTGGCCGCCAGTAGCGGCATCAGCCGGGCCGAGGATGTGGTGAAACTGCTGATGGCGGGGGCCGATATCACCCTGCTGGTGGCCACCCTACTGCGCCACGGCATCGGCCACCTGAAAACCCTCGAGCAGGACCTACAGCGGTGGCTAGAGGAGCACGAGTACCAGTCCCTGGCCCAACTCCGGGGCAGCATGAGCCAATTGAAGTGCCCCAACCCCAGTGACTTTGAGCGGGTCCAGTACCTGCGGGCTATCCAGTCCTACCAGCCCATCTGGGCCGCGGATTATCCAATGGTGCAGTGATCAAGATTCTGACAACCTGGGGTAGCCTATCGGTGTCAGAGCCAGCCCATCCTTGCAGTCAGGAGAGTTACACGAATAAGGACAAAAGCTGTACCCGGGCTTGTGAAGAGAAATCCAGGACTGGACATATGTTGTGGGAACCCATACCTACAAATGGTCAAATCATAGATCTACCATTTTCTTCATTCTTAGAACTTCGCCATGATTAAAAACGACGTCTGGATCAACGCCATGGCCGCCCAGGGGATGATTCAACCCTTTCAGCCGACTTTGGTAAGGCGGGTAGATCTGCGGGGAGATGGGGTAGATCGTCCGGTGATCAGCTATGGGTTATCTTCCTACGGCTATGATATTCGCCTGTCTCCAGCAGAATTTCGAATATTTCGCCATATTCCAGGCACCGTAGTTGATCCTAAGAACTTCAGCTCAGAAAATTTGGAACCTACCCACCTAAAGACCGACGATAGCGGTGGCTACTTTATCTTGCCGGCCCACTCCTATGGCTTGGGGGTTGCTCTGGAAAAAATTACCGTTCCCGACAATATCAGCGTTATTTGTATTGGTAAGTCGACCTATGCCCGTTGCGGTATTATCGCCAACCTCACCCCCGCTGAAGCGGGCTGGCGCGGCCATCTGACCCTGGAGTTTTCTAATTCCTCTAGCGCTGACTGCCGTATTTACGCCAACGAAGGGGTCGTGCAACTGATTTTCTTTGAAGGTGATCCCTGCCAGGTCAGTTACGAGACCCGCCGGGGTAAATACCAGGACCAGGAGGAGCGGGTTACCCTACCGAAGGTCTAGTCATCGCCCTTGAATCGTCTTTGCCACCCCCCTTTCTGCCCCGTCAAACCTGGCTACGGCGATAGAATAAAGAGGCCCACTGCGATCGCTCCTGGATTTCCCCTTAGGTTTGCCCATGACTGCCTCCCATTCTCCCGATTTACCCAAGTCCCAGAATACCTACTGGCCCTGGCGTGACCAGGAGATTCACTACGTCCAGGCGGGAGAGTCCCGGGGCGATCGCCCGCCCCTGCTACTAATCCATGGTTTTGGTGCCTCTACCGATCACTGGCGCAAAAATATTGCCGATCTAGCCCAGGACTTTCAGGTGTGGGCCATCGACCTGGTGGGTTTTGGGCGATCGGCCAAGCCCGACTGGGAGTACAGCGGTGGTCTTTGGCAAGCCCAGTTGCAGGAATTTATTACCGAAAAGATTGGCCGTCCTACGGTGCTGGCGGGTAATTCCCTGGGGGGCTATAGCGCCCTCTGCACCGCTGCTAACCATCCTGAGGCCGTTGCCGGTTTAGTCCTACTCAACAGCGCCGGCCCCTTTTCCGATCAAACCACCCGCACCCGGCCCAACCCCCTGGGCAAGCTGGTGCAATCTCTTCTGCTCCAACCCCTCCCCAGCTGGCTCATATTTCAATACGTTCGCCAACCGGGGGTGATTCGCCGCACCCTGGAACAGGTCTATCTGGATAAATCCGCCATTACCGATCAGTTGGTGGCCGATATTCGTCGTCCTGCCGATGATCCCGGGGCCGCTACGGTGTTTGCGTCGGTCTTTAAGTCACCCCAGGGAGAAGCGATCGACGAGCTGCTAGAAAAACTATCCTGTCCCCTACTCATGCTTTGGGGCGAGGCTGACCCCTGGATGAACTGTCGAGAAAAGGGGGCCAGGTTCCGCCAGTACTACCCCAACTTACGGGAACATTACCTGCAGGCCGGTCACTGCCCCCACGACGAGGTACCCGACCAGGTCAACCAGCTGCTGCGGCAATGGCTGCTGGAGGTGGCACCTGAACCTGTTTTCCCTTAACTCACCAGGGTTTGGTAAATCGCCAGGGTCTGGCGGGCCAACTGGGGCCATTGGTAGCGCTGCTGCAGCTTAGCATAGCCCGCCTTGCCCAGAGCTAGGGCCTCAGCCGGGTACTTGAGCAAATAACAAATGCGATCGCTAATGGGGTCAGCCTTCTGCTCCACCAGGTATCCATCTACTCCCTCCCTGATCACCTCCTGCAGAGCTGGACTCAATCCGCCAATTACAGGCTTACTAAAACTCCAAGCCTCAAGGTAGACCCCTCCAAAACTCTCCTGTAGCGAGGGCACGCACAGCAGACTACAGGCCGCCAGGGCATCGGTTTTCTCCTGAAGGGAAGCGACTCCCAGCCGATGGATGCGACGATCAGAACAGGAAGCAAAGATAACCTCCGAGTTTCTTACCGGGGGACCCATAAAAACAAAGTGGGTATCGGGGTGCTGACGCCACACCGCTGGGGCCGCCTCCAGGACCTGACGATAGCCCTTGTAGCCATAGTGCTGACCTAGAAATAGCACCATCGGTCCCTGAATACCGTGGCGCTGGCGAAACCCATCGGGATAGGATTGGGGGGCTAGAACGGGCCCCATGCCGGTGACATGGATCTTCTCCGCAGTAACCCCGATTTTCACCAGAATTGCCTTTTCAGCCTCGGTTAGGGCAATCAGGGCATCGGCCTGGCGATACAGCCGACCATACTCCTGGTAAGGCCAGCCCACCCAGCGAGGATGGTGTACGGGGGTCAATAAAAAGGGGATATCCCGCTGCCGGGCTACCTGGAGGGAGGCGGCGGTGAGGCCTTCTCGACCAATGCGAACATTGTGGATTAGATCGGCGTTGGCAGCGAGAGGCCACAAAGACTGAGAAATAGCGCCAGCAATCATGGGTAGGGCCCGGCCCATGAGGACATAGTAGCCCAGCACCGCTGGCACCAGGGTAAGTTTCCGCCAGGCGCTCAGCCCCAATTGGTGTACGGGAATACCATCGATTTGGTAAAAACTGGCGGGGGGATGGTTGAGGGTTGTTCCCAGTAGCCAGTCGGTACGGTTAGTGCGCCAGTGGCTGGCTACAGCCACCCTATGGTCAGGGGCCAGGGCTTGAGCCAGCTGGTGGCCATAGGTCTGAGCCCCGCCAACGGCAGGAGGATAGCTGGTCAGGGTGTAGAGCAAGTGCATGGACAGCCATGGAAATGGAGCAAAATCCCAAAAGGACTGGTCGCCCGGCCCGGCCCATTGCTATGGTTAAGAAAAATCGAACAGGTAAACAAACAATGGAGTCAGCAGGACTAGGGGTAGTGATCATGGTAAGCCGTTGGGTTTGGGCTTGCCTATGATTCAGGAGGAAACCCTGAGCCTGCTGGAGTGGTCTCGCTTGGGGCAGCACCTGGCCACCTTCGCCGCTACCAGCCTGGGTGAGATCGCCGCCCAGCATCTAACCATTCCCACCCATCAGGCCGAAAGTGAGACACTCCAGGCCCAAACCCGGGAAGCCTACTGGCTGGATCAGCACCACCGCAGTCTGAGTTTTGCCGGTATCCGTGACCTCAGCGCTAGCCTGGAACGGGTGCAACGCCAGGGTAACCTGACCGGGCAGGAATTACTGGATATTGCCAGTACCCTGAAAGGGGCGCGACAGATACGTCGGGTCATTGAGGCTGAAGCCGAGGTAGACCTGCCCGTGTTTCAGGGCTTGGTAGCCGATTGGCGCACCCACCCCGAATTAGAACAACACATTTACCACTGCATTGACGACCGGGGAGAGGTGACGGACCGAGCTAGCCCTAAGTTAGCCGCTATTCGAGAACGGCTCAACGGCACCCGCCAGCAGATTCAGCAACGGCTGCAGCGCATTATTCAACGCCAGGGGGGAGCACTCCAGGAAACCCTGATTACCCAACGGGGCGATCGCTTTGTGCTGCCCGTCAAAGCCCCCCAAAAGGATGCTATCCCTGGCCTGGTGCACGATGTCTCCGCCAGTGGCGCTACCCTCTACATCGAACCCCATGCCATTGTGGAGGCAGGTAACCAACTGCGCCAGTTAATGCGGCAGGAACAGACAGAAATCGAGGCGGTGCTGGCGGCCGTAAGCCAACAGGTGGGGGCAGTTTGGCTAGACCTGGAGAACCTGTTGGCCACCCTGACCCGGCTTGATCTAGCCTGTGCCCGGTCTCGCTATTCCCTTTGGTTAGAGGCCAATCCCCCCCGGTTTATTAGCCACGGTACCACCACCCTGCGGCAATTGCGCCATCCCCTGTTGGTCTGGCAACAGCGCCACGAAGGGGGTAACCCGGTGGTGCCCATCGATCTGGTGATAGCCGATCAACTGCGGGTGGTGGCCATTACAGGTCCCAATACCGGCGGTAAAACCGTTACCCTCAAAACCCTGGGGCTGGCCGCCTTAATGGCTAAGGTGGGGTTATTTGTACCGGCCCGTGAACCGGTGGAACTCCCCTGGTTTGATCAGGTACTGGCGGATATTGGGGATGAGCAATCGATTGAGCAGAACTTATCCACATTTTCGGGGCATATTCGCCGGATTAGCCGGATCTTAACGGCCCTGGAGGAACTTCCCGCCACCGCCGGCCTGGCCAATGCTCTGGTTCTGCTGGATGAGGTGGGAGCGGGTACCGATCCAACTGAAGGAACCGCCCTGGCCCTGGCCCTACTGCGCTATCTGGCAAACCAGGCTCGATTAACGGTGGCTACCACCCATTACGGTGAACTCAAGGCCCTCAAGTACGAAGACTGTCGCTTTGAAAATGCCGCCGTCGAGTTTGATGAAGCCAGCCTTTCCCCCACCTACCGTCTCCTGTGGGGCATTCCAGGACGGTCTAATGCCCTTTCCATCGCCCGTCGGCTGGGACTGAAGGCGGCGGTGGTGGATGGAGCTGCCGCTGCCATGGTAGGAGCTGGGCAGCAGGATGTTAACCAGATGATTGCCGCTTTAGAAGCCCAGCGTCGTCAGCAGGAGGCCCGTTCCCAGGCGGCCGCCACCCTGCTGACGGAAACGGAGGACTTGCATCGGGAGATTTATCAGCGGGCGGAGTGGCTGCGCCAGCGGCAGGAAGATTTGAAGGGGCAGCAGCAGATGGCTATTCAGCAGGCGATCGCCCAGGCGAAGGCCGACATAGCCCGGGTAATTCGCCAGTTGCAGCAGGGGGAACCGACAGCCCAGGCGGCCCAACAAGCCACCGCTGCGATCGATGGAATTACCCACACCTATCTCTCCGATCGCCAGGCTAGCCGCCCCGCCGTCACAGCTGGATTTATGCCCCAGGTGGGCGATCGGGTGCGTCTGGTCAGTCTGGGACAAACCGCCGAAGTACTGACGGCTCCCGATCAAGACCACAGGCTAACGGTGCGCTTTGGTCTGCTAAAGACCACCGTCAACCTCAGTGATATTGAATCCTTACAGGGAGAAAAGGCGGTAATAGCGCCAAAATTCAAACCCCAGCCAGCCAGCCAGCCTCCCCCCGCCAGTGCTCCCCCCCCCATCCTGCGTACCTCCCGCAATACAGTTGATCTGCGGGGTATGCGGGTGGTAGAAGCAGAGCCTGTCCTGGAACAGGCGATCGCCCAGGCCAGCAGTGGTGCCCTTTGGGTGATCCACGGCCATGGTACGGGAAAACTGCGCCAGGGGGTACAAGCCTACCTGCAACACCATCCCCAGGTACAACGCTTTGAAGCCGCCGATCAAAGCGATGGCGGCACGGGCGTAACAGTGGCTTACCTGCGGTAATGATTGCATCACCTTTTCCGCCCGTTACCCAGGGCCATACTATGGGTCTGGTCAGGCAACGGGCCGGGTTCCCTATTCGTAAATCCAACCCTGAATACTGGGTTCCCAGGTCACCAGTTCGGTTTCTGAGAACCATAGGGCAATTTCTGTCTGGGCTGTCTCTGGAGCATCAGACCCGTGGATAATGTTGCGGCCTACGGTCACCCCCAGGTCTCCCCGAATCGTACCCGGTTCTGCTTCCAGGGGTTTGGTGGCACCAATCATCTTACGGGCCGAGGCAATCACCCCTTCCCCTTCCCAGACCATGGCCACCACTGGACCAGAGGTAATAAAGTCTACCAGGCCGGCAAAGAAGGGCCGCTCCCGGTGGACTGCGTAGTGTTCTTCCGCCAGGGCTCGGGACACCGCCATCAGCTTCAGTCCTACCAGGGTAAAGCCCTTGGTTTCAAAGCGACCGATAATTTCACTCACCAATCCCCGCTGAACCCCATCGGGCTTGATCATTAAAAAAGTGCGTTCCAAGTTACCAACTCCTAACCTAAATACCAACCTTTTCTATGCTGAGTAAGGACGGCCATTTTGTAAAGGGTTCTAGGATATATAGCTGTAGCCCTTGAGCTCAGGACACCAGGTCAGGCTTTGGGTCTCAGCCTATAGCCAATGGCGTCGCCGTCTTGCCCTAACTGGACTGGCGACTGCTATATCGCTTGGGCCAGAACGCTGAGGGCGGGGCAGGTGCTTTGGCCTCGCCTCCACTCCATCAACCGTGGCTGGGCTATCCTCTACTAGAATTTACTGGGCGGCCAGGTTGGTCCCCGTCCTGAGGCGAAAGTCAACCACCTGCTGGTTGAGGGCATCCCTATCGATTAAAAAAGCATCATGGCCGTGGGGAGATTGGAGCCAGTTCATTTCGGCGCGAGGCATCAGCTCCACCAGTTCCTCCTGCTCCACTGGGGGATAGAGCACATCGGTGGCGATCGCCACCACCAGGGTAGGCTGACTAATCTGGCCCAGAGCCGCCCGATAGCGATAATCCGGTGTAGGCCCCAAATCGACCTGACCGCTGCCAACATCGTGGTAATCCATAGCCCGGGTGAGGGTGATGTAGGTGTTAGCATCGAACCGGTCCACCAGTTTGGTCCCCTGGTGCTGAAGGTAATTGGTAATGGCGTAGGCCGGAGCCTGGCAATCGCCTTGGTCCCGATTCAACGCCTCCCGGGCAAACCGTTGCTGAAAACTAGCCCAAGACCGATAGGTAGTCATGGCAATCATACGGGCCACCGCCAAGCCCTGAGTCGGGCCAGAATTGGCCGCATAGTAGCCCCCCTGCCACTGAGGATCGGTGTAGATCGCCTGGCGTTGCGCCTCGCTGAGACCAATACACCAGGCAGAATGGCGACCCGGCGCAGCAATCACCGCCAGGCTCTGAACCTGATTGGGGTACTGTGAAGCCCATTCCAATGCCTGCATACCTCCTAGGGATCCGCCGATCACGAGTCGTAAAGATCTCACCCCCAAGCCCGCCAGCAGTTGCCCCTGGGCCCGCACCATATCCCGTACCGTAATGGTTGGGAACTCGGGTCCATAGGGCCGCCCCGTAGCTGGGTTGAGACTGGTGGGGCCAGTGGTGCCATAGCAACTCCCCAGAATATTGCTACAAATAACGTAATCCTGGCTGGGGTCCAGGCTCTGCCCTGCCCCCAGCAGGGGCTGCCACCAGTCATCTACATCGGCGTTACCGGTAAGGGCATGACAGACCAGCACCCCATTATCGCCATCAGGACTAAGCTTGCCCCAGGTTCGGTAGGCCACCTGAACATTGACCAGAACCCCGCCCAACTCCAATTCCAGGGGATCTGGCAGAGTATAAAGACAGGTCAGGGGAGAAACCAGATGGAGATAAGACATGGGAGCAAGCCATGGCATAGACAGCGAATTAAGGATAGGACCCTAGGTCAATCCCTGCAAGGCCTGGGCAAAGTCTTCCTGAATATCCTCAATATGCTCAATTCCCACCGAGACCCGGACCAGGTCAGGGGTAACCCCTGCCGATCGCTGTTCGGCCTCAGTCAACTGCTGATGGGTCGTAGAGGCAGGGTGGATTACCAGGGTCTTGGCATCTCCCACATTAGCCAGATGACTGGCTAGTTTAACCCGGTCAATAAACTGACGACCAGCCTCCAACCCACCCCGAACACCAAAGTTCAGGACACAACCAAAGCCATTGGTCAGGTATTGGGTCGCTCGCCCATGGTAAGGATGATCGGGCAGTCCTAGATAGTTGACCCAGGCGACCTGGGATTGTTGTTGCAGCCATTGGGCCAGGGCCAGGGCATTACTGGCGTGGCGTTCCACCCTGAGGGAGAGGGTTTCCAGACCTTGCAATAACAGAAAGGCGTTGAAGGGGCTGAGGGCAGGGCCCAGGTCCCGCAGTCCCTCTACCCGAGCGCGGATGATAAAGGCGATATTGCCAAAGGGGCCATCGGGGCCAAAGGTTTCAGAAAAATTTAACCCGTGGTAACCATCGGCGGGCTCGGTAAAGAGGGGAAACTTGCCATTACGCCAGTCAAACTTACCGGAGTCAACGATCACACCGCCGATCGCCGTGCCATGGCCGCCAATCCATTTAGTGGCCGATTGCACCACAATATCTGCCCCGTGATCAATAGGCCTGACCAGGTATCCCGCTGCCCCAAAGGTGTTATCTACCACCAGGGGAATGCCATGGTCATGGGCGACATCGGCCAGAGCCGCAAAATCTGGCACATTGAACTGGGGATTGCCAATGCTTTCTACGTAAATCGCCTTAGTATGATCATCAATCGCCTGGCGAAAGGCTTCGGGGCTATCTCCTTCTACAAACTTAACCCCAATTCCCAGGCGTGGCAAAGATACCTTGAACTGATTGTAGGTGCCACCGTAAAGATAGCTGGTGGAAACAATGTTGTCCCCGGCTTGGGCCAGGGTACTGAGGGCCAGAAATTGAGCTGCCTGCCCGCTGGCGGTGGCCAGGGCCGCTACTCCTCCCTCCAGGGCGGCGACGCGTTTCTCAAACACATCGGTGGTGGGATTCATAATACGGGTGTAGATGTTGCCAAACTCCTGCAGGGCAAATAGGCGCGCCCCGTGATCGGCATCATTAAACAGGTAGGAGGTGGTTTGGTAGATCGGTACCGCTCGGGCGTTGGTGCCAGGAGCCGGTTCCTGGCCAGCATGCACCTGCAGTGTCTCGAAACGATGGGTCATGGGTAGGCCTCAAAAGGGATAGGGGAGAATCTCAGTTGATATAGCTTTGGCCAGAACTTTGCTGTGGAAAGGTAGCCTTACCATATCGCTATAGAACTGCACTTCCACAGTCTGAACTCTCATAAATTCCAAGCAAAATATTACCTTAGCTGTAGACGCAATAGGGTAAGGGCGGTTTTGAGTTGATAGTGGAGAAAAACCAGTAGCAAGCTAGTCAACACGAGAGGCGCAAGGGCCGCTACCACGACATAACCCCGACCGTAATTCCAACGTCGGGCCAGGGAACGGTAAGCCCTGGGTCTGTTTACGATTGGGACTGAAACTGGTGAACCGATAGCCGATACAGGGGAAATTAGGGGAAGGGAAGTCATGATAGAGAACGAAAGAACAATAAATCTAAAGGGTTTACGGCAAGACCAGGGCTTTTGGAAAAGCTATAGTCCTAGCCACGGCTGAGGGGGCAAAAAGGGGATTTCTGTTAAGGACTGGTATCGGAGATTTCCAACACCCTTAGTGGCCAGCCAGAGCTATGGCTTAGTAGTGCCAGCCATCTCCGTGGCAATGGCCCTTGCCCTGAATGGTGATGGGATGACGTTCTAGCTGACGCAACCAGCACTGCACGGCATTTAAGGGCCCCGACAATTCAATATCCAGGGGGTCGGCCCGGGTAATCTGGTGTACCGCAAAACTGGCAGCAGAGTCCCCCTGGGCGATCGCCTCCACCACCACCCGACAGCTTTCTGCCAGCTCCTCTACCAGGGACGGCAGGGATAGCTGGGGAGAACCGTAGAGTCGCAGTCTAAGGTGAATGGGAGGAGGTGTCATAGCGCTTACAAGATCATCATAGTTAAAGTCAAGCCTGGGTAGGCGTTCTGACGCGCCATCCCCAAGTGGGCAGCAGCCCGGCCAGGCCTATTGATTGCATACACCGAAAATCCGATTGACTTGCCGGAGTATTTGAATACTATGGCACAACCCACGATCAAGTTCAATCCGATCTGAAATATTTTAGATTCAAAAAGATTTCCGTTTGGAAATTTTTTGGTCCTAGTAAAGGACATGGCGGATTGGCAAAAGGGTCGACCGGGTAGAGGTTCTGGCTTGCTTTCGCTCCCTTCTCCGTGGCAAAACCTTGACCTCTTGATCCAGTAGTCGCCAGTCCAGTTAGAACAAGACTGCGACCTTTGCCAGTCCTGGCCCAATCCAGATGTTGCCATCCCACCCTAGGGTCTCTATTTCACGGCTAGGTAGTCTCTTGGAGATCTTACCAAGCCAACAGCGCTCAACCCCCTAAGGCAAAGGGCTGAGCGCTGTTAGAAAGGAATTGCCGGGTAACTATAGCAGTCGCCAAGTCACCAGTCCGGTTAGGATAACCCTGCGATGCCATTGGCTAGGAGCTGAGCCCCAAAGTCAAACCTGATGTCCTGAGCTCAAGGGCTACAGCTATATTTCGGCAGTCGCTAGCCTAGTGGCTAAGAGTTATGGCGAGAATGGGGTTGATAGTAAACCTGAGAACCGTGGTCAGGTACGTAGCGGCACTCCCAAAATGCTTGCCAAAAGCTCGTCCACAAGGACTCGTGGGACTCACGATAATAAGAGTTGCCCAGAATAGGCTTGATGGCGGCGGTGGCGGTTTTCAGATGGTAGTGGGGAATGCCCAGAAAGATATGGTGGGCCACATGGGTGCCGATATTATGGTGGATGTCATTGAACACCCCGTAGTCTCGGTCGATGGTGGAGAGGGCACCTTTCAAGAAGGTCCAGTCTTTGCCCCGATACCAGGGAATTTCGGGGGTGGTGTGGTGCAATAGGGTAACTAAATCCAGCCACACCACAAACACCAGATAGGGCATCAGGTAGAACTTCACCATAAAGCCAACCCCGAACTGCACCGTCAGTCCAAGTAGTAGGGTCACCATGGCCACACAGCAAAGGGTGCTGACCAGCACACCCCGCCGCTCAGAGGGCCGAAACAGAGGACTACTGGGGAGAAAGTGGGACCCCTTACGTCCGGGAGACCGGAGGAAAAGATACAGGGGGTAGGCCAATAGGGAACCGTAGAACCGCACAAACCGTTGGGCGGCGGGTAGGTTCCGGTATTGGCTTTCTGAGAGAGGATACCAGCTCTCATCGGTATCGATGTTACCGGTATTGGCGTGGTGGGTGCGGTGGCTAATTCGCCAGCCGTGGTAAGGAACCAGAATGGGAGTATGGGAGAGATGGCCAACTAGATTATTCAGCCAGTTCCACCGGGAAAATGACCCGTGGCCGCAGTCGTGGCCAACCACAAATAAAGCCCAAAAGAGGGTGCCTTGCATTACCCAAAACAGAGGATAAAACCACCAGACATCCAGATGATAGGCCGCAACGTACAGGGCCACAACCAAACCGACATCCCTCAGGAAGTAAGCGATGGATCGCCAGGCAGAGGGTTTAAAACACTCTTCTGGAATGGCGTTTTTCAAATCTTGGAGGGTAAAGGGTAGGCCTGAATCAGTGGTAGCCTGATTGACTGGGAGCGCCCCTCCAGGTCGGAGCGAAAGACTTTCTAATTGCACGAAAATACCGAGGTTAGTCGTAAACAGTAGGGACCCCGATCGCATGGTTAATGGCGGGATCTTTACGTATCTTAACCTTCGGTGATCCCCAAAACTACGCTGGATTTACGGGAAATGGCTAGGTTCTGGGTAATCAAGGCTAGGCCGGCATCATCGACCCAGATCTCGAGACCTTCTGACTCGATGACGCCCCCTTCCAATCGGCTATGACCTACGACTATAGAGACAACGCTGATGCGGCCTCAACCCAGGCATAATCCCACAGTTTGATGATCATCAGGCGCTGGTTGGCCTACTGCTGTGGGTTGGAGTATACCTGATTGCCTAGAATAAACAAGTTGGCCCAGAGAGGATCGGGCGATGCTTCCCTTACCAGCCTTTCAAAACCCCGATTTGCTACTCCAGGCCCTGACCCACAGTTCCTACGCCCGCGAGCACGCTGGCGTGCCAGATTACGAACGCCTGGAGTTTTTAGGCGATAGCATTATTGAGTTTGTGGTGCGCGACCTGCTCTACGCCCGCCACCCAAATGCTACGGAAGGTGAATTATCCCAACGCAGCGATCGCCTGGTGGACCAGGCCAGCTTGGCCAACCTGGCGGTACAGTTAGCCCTTCCCAATCGCATCCGGCTGGGCGCAGGGGCACAGCGAGAACGCCACAACCCCAGCGTACAGGCCGATGTCTTTGAAGCCCTGATCGGGGCCTATCGATTGGACAGGGGAGTAGAAGCCACCTATGGGTACCTGGTCTCCCTGTTTAGCCCCCTGATAGAACAGTCTGCCGATGTGGCCAGCCTTGATCCGGTGAGTCAACTGCAAGAATATGTCCAATCTCAGCCGGGCCTATCCATGCCCGTCTACCAGGTCCTGGAAGAGACAGGACCCGATCATGCCCCTTGCTTTACCGTGGCAGTCCTGATCGGAGGACAGGTTTACGGTACGGGCAGCGGTAATAGTAAGCGCATTGCCCGCAAAAGGGCCGCTGCAGCTACCCTAAAGCAGATCACTGCATCCTACCAGGGTCTAGGGTCTCCGCCTGGGCCAGAGAACTAAGCCGGTAATGGTCAGCAAGAAGCTGACATAGCCCGTTACAAATAGCCATTCCTGCCAGTTGTCTTCCATGGTTCCAGTCTTCCTAGTGATCCGAAGTCCAGCGTTCTAGCCAGTGTTCTAGCAGGGGAGGGAGGGGTTGGCGATGGCGATTCTGGCGATCGATACAGACATGGCGGGTGCAGGCCTCTGCCAGAAGACCGGCAGGAAACCGAGAATCATAGATTTGATAGCGCACTTCAAAGGTGGAGGCATCTAGCCGCTGGGGGGTTAAATTAACTTTGATCCTGTCTCCACACTGTATCGGCCGCCGGTATTCAATGGCCGCATGCACAATCGGGTAGGCGAGGGCATCCCGGGCAAAAAAATCAGCCAGATTAACCCCTACCGCCTCTAGGGAAGCTTCGTAGGCGCTGTGGCAAAAGGTCAAGCTGTGGGCAAAGTAAACTACCCCAGCTGCATCGGTTTCATGGAACCTGACGCTGTGATCAATACTAAAACCCACCAGACTACCTACCCAAACGGCCTAACTCGCATTGGGCTGGGCCGGGCGAAAGGGAAGGTCAACTGATCCATCCTTAGTATCCTCAGCGGTGGGGGGAGTTTCCTTACTGAGGGCCAGCATAGGATTATCAATGACTTTCAGGAGATTGGCAAGGCCATACTGTAGAACCTCCATGGGATCCATAGCCACCCAACCCTGATTGGTGAGTTGTCTCATTTCAAAGTGCAGGTGGGGTCCCGTTGAGTTGCCCGTACTACCCACCAGACCAATCACCTCTCCCTGTTCTACCCACTCCCCAGGGCGGACCGATACCTGGGAGAGGTGAGCATAGCGGGATTCTAAATTGCTATCGTTGTGGCGCAAAATCACCATCAACCCATAGCCCCCTACAAAGTCAGAAACAGCCACCCGTCCAGCTCGAGTGGCCAGCACCGGAGTGCCGATCGGAGCCGCCAGGTCCGTTCCGGAATGAAACCGCCAATCATGCTGCATGGGATGCATCCGCCAGCCAAACAGGGAGGAAATAGAGGCTGGGATCGATAGGGGAAACAGGTATTGTTCCTGACCCCGGCGCAGCAGATTCAAGGGATTAAGGCGAGCATTTAATTGTTCCCGGCTAATTACCAGGGTATTACCCAAACTAACGCCCCGTCGGCTAATATTCACCGGGCCAATCTGAAGGCTGCCGGAATCCACGTTCGATGCCTGGATGGTGGGACGCCTGGTTTGGGTGTGGCTACCGCAGGCGGCAGTAGTGGCACCGCCGGTAGCAGAAACGGTAATTTGACACCCCCCGGAGCGATCGGCGAAAACCACATCAGGGGAAGTAGGGGCAGACTGGGTAGCGCCGATTTTATAGTCTGTGGGGTCAATAAAAGCGCTGTTGTAACCCTTAGGAAGGAGTTGGTTGGGGGTGCCTCCGGCTGCATTGGAAGGGCTATCATCCCTGGGGTTAGGGGTAGCCGAGTAGACCAAGCTCTCTGGCGTTGCCGTCTTTGGGGCAGGGGCAACAATAGCTGTCGTCGGTGGAAAAACCGGAGGTTGCATTGGAGAAGCCAGAGAAGGGGGCAAGGATAGAGAATTGGGCGACAGCCGAGAGGCAGAAAACCGTACAGAGTGAGGCTTAAACAGAGAAGGAGTGGGATTATTCAGGTGCGATCGCAGCGCCGAGTTATAGAGCTTAGCATCGGCAGGTAGCAGATAGGTAGTAGGGGTTTGGCCTGAATTCTCCAAAACATCGGGCTTATTAACCTGGGCAAGGGCCATGTCATCACTCGATAAACATAACCCAGTGGCTAGGGTCAAAAGCTGCAACCAAGCCAACGAGGTTAGTAACCCATCTCGCTGCTGAGCTTGAGACCTTTGATGCTGTTTTAGATAGATATTTTTAGCATTTACCATATTTAATAACGACTACGTATTGTAGCCTAAAGTAACTTTACCCGGTGAAACTTCTAGAATGGCCGAATTAGGAGTTGAATTGGGAACGGACCAACTATCAGGTTCCAGTTGAAGGTTACCCGAAGTTGACACACCGATCACCTTGGCCCTATGGCCGTTTAATATAACAGTCTGACCCAGGTTAGCCATAGAAGATTGATAGGCAGCCAGAAAAGCACTGTCACCCTGGGTTTGCCAGAGAAAATAGCCCTGCACTAGCCCATAGAGAACTACAGCGGCTATTCCCTCTAAGGTTTGCAAGGAGCTATGGGAACTTTGCGAATCAAGAATTTGTTGGAGAGAAACCCCAGTGACCGGTACAGGGTTAAAACAGTTAAGTCCCAACCCAATAATGACCTTTTCCACCAGAGAACCAACCATCCGAGCTTCGGCTAAAACTCCCCCTAACTTCTTGCCGCCAACCACAATGTCATTAGGCCATTTTACCCTAGTCGGGACTCCCAGGTTAGCCAAACTAGTTGCCACGCCCCAGGCACTAGCCAGGGTGAGATAGGAGCTGCGGTTTGGGGGTATGGAGGGAGTTAAGCCCAGAGATAGATACAGCCCGCCAGGATCGGACTGCCACTGACGGCCCCATTGTCCCCGGCCAGCCCGCTGAGCCGCGGCGATTACCACTGTCCCTGACGGGCATCCATTTGCCATCAGGGCAGCAAGGGTCTGATTGGTAGACTCGGTTTCCTGAAGCCAGTGGATCTGAAATTGAGGTCGTAATCCCCAAAAATCTCGAATCACCCCCAGGTACTCAGGCGGTTGCAGCAATTCCTGGTGCAGCTTTTGCAAATCCACTCAGCAATAATCCCTTAGCTTAAGCAGGACAGGTCATTTTCACCCTACCATCTGACTGCCCTGGCACTTACGGAATCCGCTACAGGGCAACGGAACTTGATGATTGAGAGATGGCTACTTAATGGTGGCTTTATATAGCCCTGGCCAGGTAGTAGCGGACCAGAACGCCTACCCAGGCCTGATGTTGATCGATCAACCTGGTGTTCCACCTGCTGCCCAAAGGGATATTTTTGTTAAATAGCTTAAAATTAAACTTGAATATATTCAGAGTTAATCAATAGCGTTATGGCTTTCTTTGGCTTAGGCAAAGGTAAGAAAACAGTCATCCCCTCTGCATCTGAGGCTTTACCGGGACGAACACAGGCCATGGCTGTTCCTAATCAGCACTACGTTAACGGTAATCCCCTCAGTCCCCCTTTCCCTGCCGGTCTGGAACTCGCCCTATTTGGTATGGGGTGCTTTTGGGGAGCTGAACGAAAGTTCTGGCAACAATCTGGGGTTTATTCAACCGCAGTGGGCTATGCCGCCGGTCATACCCCCAACCCTACCTACCAGGAGGTCTGTTCTGGCTTAACCGGCCATAACGAAGTCGTGAGGGTGGTTTTTGATCCTACTCTGGTTACCTATACCCAACTACTCGCCCTATTTTGGGAAAATCACAACCCTACCCAGGGTATGCGTCAAGGTAATGATGTCGGCACCCAATACCGATCGGGGATTTATGTTTACTCCGAAGCCCAGCATCAAGCTGCTCAAGCTTCTCACCAGGTCTACCAGGAGGCGTTAACCCTGGCTGGTTATGGCCCTATTACCACAGAAATCATAGAAGCGCCTGAGTTTTACTATGCTGAAGCCTATCATCAGCAGTATCTGGCTAAAAACCCGGGGGGATATTGTGGGTTAGGCGGGACTAACGTCAGGTGTCCAGTCGGAGTGGCGTAGATCCTTACTTAAGAGGGTGCTGGACAGGGATCGCCATGGGTCCTTGAACGGCTATGGCACCGAAGAGCTGAGGCAAGAGAACGGGCGGCTCGCCGAGCTAGAATCCAAAATCGATGGATTACTCTCCAGATACAATATCAGCTCGACCCCCGAGAAGAAACCCGAGCAGCCTTAGCCGATTTTGTGGTTTTCTTGCAGGAGTATGGGGAGTCGAGGAGTGATGGAAGCACCCTACTACTACAAAAATCTTCCTGATCTTACTCCTGACCACTGAGTTCTGCCCCCCTGACTTGCGCTGGTTGCCCGAAGGTCAAAAAAACCGGATTTCCCCCAGGGTGAGGGAAATCCGGTTAGCCGTAGGATGCGCCTAACGAGAACCTTGATTTAAAACCTCTTTAGCCTGTTCACCAGGGGTGTAGGTGTAGCCAAAGACGGATTGATCGGAGTCGTCAATGACATGGGGAGTCAGCATAACCAGTACCTCAGTGCGGGTTGACTCGGTATTTTGACTCCTGAAGAGGGCACCCAGAATGGGAATATCACCCAAGATGGGAATCTTACTGATCACATCCCGTTCTGATTCTTGAATAATCCCCGACAGTAGCAGGGTTTGACCATCCCGTAGCCGCACGGAACCGGAACTGACTTCTCGGTTAGCCAAAAGGGCAATGGTATTGGTGAGTTGACTACCGCTACCAGAAGATGTGCTGATATTTTGAGTGCCGGTAACAGCCGACACCTTAGGAGCAACACTCAGGGTAATGAACCCATTGTCATCGATTCTTTCAACCTGGAGACCGAGGAACAAACCAGCGGGTTTTTTCTCCACTGTTGTGGTAATCACGGGAGGGGTACTGGTGGAAATGGTGGAGGTAATATTAGTTACGACTTCCTGGCTTAAGTTAACACTGGCAGTCTGACCTTCCTGCACCACCAGAGTAGGGTCGGTCAAAATTTTGGCATTGCCATTGGTGATTTGGGCCTGAATTTGCAGTAGTAGTTCCGTCGGTACAGAAAAGATCGATGCAACCGGATTGATAGAACTAATCCCCCCTGGGCTCAGGGGCGTGGGTACCCCAGCGGGGGAACTACCCCCAAAGTTAATCACCCCAGATCCACCGGTATTGACAAAGTCTGTATTGCCCCGGCCAAAGGAAAAGCTGGTGCCGAAGCGATCGATAGCGGTGAGGTTAACATCAACGATTTTGACGTTAACCGCTACCTGACGTCGACGGAGATCTAGCTGTGCCAGATATTCGCTGCCTAAGGCTACTAACTTCTGCTCTCCGACCAGGGTTATTGAATTAAGTCTGTTATCTGTCAAAACTAATAAACCTCTCAAAGGCTGGGCCACGGCACTCGTATCCGGGGGACTGAAGGTGAGTGGGACAATTTGAGTAGATTCAAAGCGAATCGTTTCTACAATCGGTGGCGATCCCTCGACCCCACTGGGGGTGGTAATGGTTTGAACCTGGGGACGAGTAACCAGTTGAGTGGCTTCAGCACCAAGAGAGGCCAGAAAACCAGACACATCTAATATTTTTCCCTGGTTGATACGGAGAGTTCGAGTAACTAGTTGACGAGCGCCATCAGGTAATTTGCGCCCAACATAGATGGACTGCCCTACTTTATTAGCTTGTAATCCAGTAATTCGTAAAACATGGTTGAAAACATCCTGTACAGATTCATTTTCAATGTCTAGGCTAACGGTTACTTCATTACTCGTAGGGCTGGAGCCTTCACTACCTGTTGTTGCCTTTGGACTTTCCGCGAAAATTACATTGAGTCCTGCAGCTCTGGCTAGTAAAGACAAGACCTCGCGGGCGGGGGCATTCCGCAGTAACAACTTAGGGATGCGTTGGTTAGTGCCCAGGTTAACTGAGTCAGAGAGAACCCTGCTCTCCGCGATGGCAATATCCCCCACCGGGGGAGCAACAGCGCGGGGCCCCAGGGGCGGTACCTGGTTAGGCCTGGGCACGGGCTTACCGTCAATGGTCACTTGGGGGTTGGGCACCAACACCTCTGGCTTTGGGCCAGGGGTATTCTGGGCCAGGGGTTGGCTGGGCGGGGGGACGGCTGGCCCAGGCACGGTGGCAATCTGGGCCGGAACGGGGGTAGATGCCTGGCTGGGCTGGCCGCTATGGTTGATCGCCAGGATAACCCGATCACCGTAGGAGGTAACGGTGCCGGTGGGTGCTTTGCCGGTGGCCTGAATATTCACCCGTACGCTATTGGCATCCAGGGGAGTGACGCTCACCTCACTGATGCCGGGGGCGGGATTGGCCTGACGAAAGCTACCGCCGTTGGGAAGGTTGAGGTGGGCTCGGGTAATATCGGCCCGCAGGATATTGCCCTGACTGACGGTAAAAACATTACTGTTGTCCCCGTCCTCGGTATTGAAGACCAGTTCTAGACCAGTGGGGGTGGAGTTAAGTTGAATGCCGGTAATTTTGGTAACCGAGGCGATGCCAGGCTGGGCCACCAGGGTGAGCAGGGCGCTACTGACAATCAGGGGGTGGAAATAGCTTAAACGGTTCACGGGTTCACTCCTGGGAAGAGGGGATAGGGGTTGGTTATGGGGCAGGGGGAACGCCGCCTGGTTCTTTGGCGGCAGGTTTAGGGGCTGGTGGGGCGGGAGGTTTGCCCGGATCGATGGCTGGGACTAATACATCTAGGGTAAAGCTGGTATTCAGTAGGCGGGTAATCCCCAGTAGTTGTTGCTCCTGTAGGCCCGCAGGAGGAGGGGCAATCTCCTGTTTTACATCGCGAATAATAATTAAGGGTTCAAGGCGCTCAAGGTTACGCAAAATATTCAGAGTCTGGGGGAATAAGGCCCGCATAGATACCTCTACGGTCTGCCGTTTGAGCTTGTTGGCCAATTCGGGAGGACCGTCTGTATAGGGAACGCTGGCCTTAGGACTAAAGCGGGTAAGCTCGGAGGTGTACAACAGTTTTTGGGTGGCGGGCTTACTGCCAAACTCGGTGCGAACCCGCTGCACCTGGGCTGGGCTCAAACCCAGGGCCGCCAATTGGGCTAGCTTGAGACTCTGGGGATTGGCTCGCAGCACGCTGGCGATGGCGGTGTTACTGCTTTGAATCTGTTGGTTAATGTCGAGCAATAGGGTATCTAGACTTTTGCCCTTTCCTAGCAGTCCATAGATACCCACCCGTTGCTGCATCGCCTGCTCTAGATTGGCTTGTAGTTCGGGCAAGTTCTTGAGGTTAGTCTTTTGTTGATCGACCTGGGCTTGCTTTTCATTCACTTGCGCCTCTAGCTTTTCCTTTTCTAGCTGCACAGGCTGCACTAAAAAGTTATAGAGAGCGTAGGCCCCTGCCAATCCTGCTAGAAACAGGCTGATTACCTGAACCCTGGGGGTCAGTTCTATACCGAAGGCGGTGGGGTAGGTCACCACCTTTTCTGAAACGGTGGTGCGATCGGTCTCAAGGGAGAAAAAGTCACCAGAGGATGTCATTACTGCAGAACTCCTGTATTTCTAAGGGCGCGCAGGCGGGTTACCAACCCCACAGCGCCGCGCTGCTCTAGGGCGTCAATGAGTTTAGAGGATGGGGTACTGGTCAGGTTGGCTCGCAGGGTGTAATCCACCAGGTAGCTGGGGGCGTCGGGGGCAGTACCCGGGCACCGACCATCCACCAGGGGGTCTAGTAGTTTGGTTTGTTGTTCGGCCTTTTCGATCGCCACAGAGGCGGGGGCGAGCAGGGGCGATTTCTGCAGCACGAGGGTAAAGTCGTTAATGTCGTTGAAGTTGCAGGCTACCCCTTGGATGCTAATGCCGCCCACCTTGGGGGGTGGGGCGTTGGGGGTGCTGCTGGGAGTCACCCCGGCGGTCTGGCTCAAGTTGGTAATTTGGATAGGTGTTGGTGTGCGATCGCGGATATCTTGTAGCAAAGCCGACCAGGGCACAATTTGGTCAAATATCGCAACGAAGGCATTATTTTCGGCCTTGATGCCATCAATCTGACTTTGAATGCCACTAATTTCCCGGAGCTGACCTTGGATTTGAGCCAGTTCCCCATCTAGTTCAGCATTTTTAGCCTCTAGCTGACTCACCTGATTACGGGTAAAGGCCCAGTAGCCCACCACCAGAGCCAGGGGCACCAGAGCCCCCAAAAAGCCGTAGAGGAGAGGAGTTCGATCCGCCCCATCTAACATTCCCCGGGGTCGAGTCTCAAAAATGCGCGTATCGCGATCCTTTAGAAAGTTAATGTCCAGACTGTACATGGTTAGACCTCCCGCAACGCCAGACCAATTACCGTCGCCAATCCCGATCGCTGGCTTTCGGGAATCTCCTCATCGACCTTGAGCCCCAGCACGGTGAAGGGATCAATGGGGCTGGTGGGGATAGCTAACCGCTGGGAGAGAAAATCATCTAACTGACGAATTGAGGCCCCTGGACCCGCTAGCAGCAGTTGGGCTATCTCCATATCCTCTTCCTGGTTCAGGTAGAAATCGATAGAACGGCGCAGTTCGTCGCAGAGCTCCCCCAGTACCCGCAGCATAGCAATGGTGCCAGGGTTGTTAGCTCCAGCCATTTGGGGGGCTCCAACCGTATCCATGGCCTGGACCGGTACCGTCATGCCCTTGAGTAGGTCCGTATTGCGGGAAGGGGGAAGGTTCATGGCCCGGGTCAGGGCGTTTTGAATTTGCAAGGTACCGGTGGGCACAGTTCTAGAGAAGTGGGGCACCCCATCCACCACAATGGAAATTTCTGTATTTTCAAACTCGATATCGACCACCGCTGCCGCCTCCTGGGAGGTAAACTGGCGCAACTGCTCCCGAATGGTACGAATCAGGGCAAAGCTAGAGGTTTCCAGGGTATTCAGGGTTAATCCGGCTCGCTGAAAGACCTCAATATAGGGATCGGTTAACTCCTTGCGTACCCCCACCAGCAGTACCCTAATCTTTTCAATGCCGTCTTCATCGACAAAATAACCCAACTTCTGATAGTCCACGTCTGCCTCTTCCCGGGGAAAGGGCAGGTAAAGGTTAGCCTCCTGGTTTAAGACGATTTCGCGAAGCTCGTTGTCATCTAGCTCGGCAGGAACCGGAATAATCTTAGCGATCGCCCGACCGGGAATGGCGCTACTCACCTGTTTAGGCTTGAGATTGCTGGCCGCCAGTACCTCCTGGAGCGCATCTACCATGGCGGGAGGGTCAATAATCTCCCCTTCTTGATAAATGCCCTCTCCCAGTTCTACCGAGGTCAGAGTTTCTAATTTTAGGATGCTGCCCTGCTTACGCAATTGGGCCAAGTTAATACGCTCCGGGGTCAGCTCAATACCAACTCCCAGAGGTTTTCGATTAAACATAGCTTTCAGGCTATCCACAGCAGTTTCCCCAAACCGTTTCCCAGATTGAACATTTGCCCTAGTCAGGCTGACTACCGCAACCCATAGACTCTGCCAGCATTACTGTCTAAGTCTCTGAAACCCTGAACCAGAAGCCATTTCTAGAGATACCAGGAACTGGTTCACCACCCCTGGCAACTTTAAGCTAACGAATGGTACACAATTTGATCGAGATTTGCCACTTTTCTGAGATAAATCTCCGATAGAAAACTCGACAAGTTAAAAACCTATGGGATCGAGCGATCGGATGACGAGGATGGTGGAAAGGACGCAGATGGATTTTGATCTCCCCCAAGGCCCTACAAGTCCTCCTGGCCAACCAGGCCTGAGTACCAGAAAAGCTACAATTATACCCATAGCCCTGGGTAACGGGGCGAAGGGGAGGTACACCGCCTACCCGGTCTTCGTTTTTTGATCCCTGGTGACCCAAGACAGACTTGTCCGTTAGGAGACATCCTCTGGACCAACTAACAGCCTTCTCTGCCCATTCCAGTTCTTTGCCATGGCCCTGATGAAACCCTCGATGAAACAACGATCCTGGACAGGTTTTATACTACTGGCCCTGACCGGGCTACTACTAAGCTGGCTAATTGGCTGTGCCGGTGGTCAGCCCCGTAGTGGGGACGCTGCCAAAGGTAATGGCGGGGTTGAGATCGAATTCTGGACCATGCAGCTTCAGCCCCAGTTCACGGACTATTTTAACCAGTTAATTACCACCTACGAAGGACAAAACCCTGGAGTAAAGGTGCGTTGGGTCGATATTCCCTGGGCCGACATGCAAAGTAAGGTGCTAACCGCAGTCACGGCTGGTACGGCTCCCGACCTGGTTAATCTGAATCCAGACTTTGCCGCCCAACTGGCCAGTAAAAAGGCCTGGTTACCTCTGGACGGCAAGGTAAACGCAGCGGATAAAAAACTCTACCTGCCCAAGATCTGGCAGGCTAATACCCTCAATGGTGCTACCTTTGGCCTGCCCTGGTATTTGACGACCAACATTACCCTGTATAACCAGGACCTGCTGAAAACGGCTGGGGTGAAGCCACCCACCACCTTTGCGGAACTGGTGCAGGTGGCTCGCCAGGTCAAGCAAAAAACCGGCAAGTACGCCTACTTCACCACCTTTGTTCCTCAGGATGCGGCTGATGTCCTGCAATCCTTTGTGCAGATGGGGGTTGAGTTGGTGAATGGGGAAGGCAAAGCCGCCTTTAATACACCGGCAGGCAAGGCGGTGTTTCAGTACTGGACCGATCTCTACCAGCAAGACCTGTTGCCTAAGGAGGTGCTAACCCAGGGCCATCGACGGGCGATCGAGTTATTTCAGGCGGGCGAATTAGCTCTGCTCTCTACCGGAGCTGAATTTCTCCCTACCATTCAAACCAATGCGGCCAACATCGCCCGGGTAACCGATAGTGCTCCCCAAATTACCGGCGATACCGGCAAGAAAAATGTGGCCGTCATGAACCTGGTGATTCCAGCTAAAAGTGATGTTCCCGATGCGGCCCTCAAATTTGCCCTATACCTGACCAATGACCTGAATCAGTTGAGCTTTGCCAAGGTGGCGGGAATTTTACCTTCGACGGTGGCGGCTCTTAAGGATGGATACTTTACCAGTACCGCTGGCAAGGTACCTACCCCCGAGGATCGGGCCCGGTCGGTGAGCGCGGCCCAAATGAACCAGGCCGAAGTGTTAATTCCTGCCATCGATGGCATTAAGGAACTCCAGGCGATCGTCTACGATAATCTGCAAGCTGCCATGCTGGGTCAAAAAACCGTTGAGCAAGCCGTAGCTGAAGCGGCGGCGACCTGGGATGGTCGCTGATACGGTGGCAAGCGCCTGGGAAAATAGGCCCTATCCAGCCGCCTTAGCTATACCGATCTCCCTGCCAAGCTATCACGAGTCGTCCTCTAGAGGCGGTATCGGATAGGGTAAATCGGCTTTTAAGTACGGATCGGTTTGGGTGGTAGCCCCTTCCACCCAAATCTGGGTGCGTAGAGGGCCGTACTGGTGCCGCAGTCGGGCTTCGATCTGCTCGCCTATCTGATCGGCGGTACCCATAAATTCTGGGTGTAGCACCAGGTGTAACTCAATCCATAGCTGGCGGCCTACCATGCCTCGAGATCGAATACGAGTGCACTGAATTACTCCATCTACCTGATTAACCAGATGGGCGATCGCTTCTGGGGCAATGGCCGTAGGGCGCAGCAGCATGGGCAGTTGATCGTTGAGCACTCGCCATAGACTGCGGGCCACCAGGGGCAGCAGCACCAGGGCATAAACCGGATCAAGCCAGAGTTGATTTTGCCAGATTGCCATCAGAACTGTCACCATAATCACGCTTAACCAGGCGTCGGTGAGAAAGTGGTGGGTATTGAGTTTGAGGGCCAGGCTATTCAGGTTACGGGCCTGATAACTGGCATAGATACCCAGGCTAATGGTTAAAATTACCATCGCCGCCGTAAACCAAAGGACCTGGGCATGGATGGTGACGGGAAAGGGATCGGCCATACCCTGGAGGTTTTTGAAAAGCTGACCCAAGGCAATTAGCAGCAGACTGACTCCGGTAAACCCCAGAAAGGCACATAACATCAAGGTGGCGGCTACCTCAGCCCGACCATGACCCCAGACTTCCCGCCCCATTTGGCGTTGGGGTGAGGTAACGGCCACCAGACTCAAGATGGTGCTAAACCCATCCACCAGCGTATGGAGGGCTTCGGCCAGCAGGGTGAGGGAGTGGTTAGCCCAACCCCCAATCGCCTCTACCGCCAGCAGCAATAGAGTGGCCCACAGGACGGTCAGCAGGAGGCGGTAGGTGATCTGACGGGGAGAGGTGCCCTGGTGCATGGCTGGATCATAGGCAATGGGCTCAATGGTACTCTAATCTGCTAATCCCATCGTGAGGATTTTTTTGCACTCCGAAATCACCAGGCCTAACCCGGGCACTCTAGGCAGGCGAGCGTTAAAGGAAAGATCCCAGTTGATCAGCGAACGGGCCTATTGGGTGGCCTGGTCCCAGGCCAGGGGGGTAGGGCCAGTGTTGTTAAAGCGACTACACAGCCATTTTGGTAGTTTGGCCGAGGCCTGGCAGGCGGAAGGCTGCCAATTATTAGAGGTGGAAGGTATTGGTCTGGGGATAGGATCCGATCTGTTGGAGTATCGCCAATCGGTTTGCCCATTGCAGATATTAGCTACCCAGGAAAGGCGTTGCCCTAATTTTTGGACTCCCGCCGATCCGGAGTATCCCTCTTTGCTATTTGAAATTACCGATCCACCCCCCCTACTCTACTATCGGGGTCGTCCGGAACTGGCCAGGGCGCTACAAACCCTGCCGACGGTGGCAGTAGTGGGAACCCGTGAGCCCTCGGCCTACGGCCAGAGTTGGACCCGCCGTCTGGTTCAGCAGTTGGTAGCCCATAATGTGATTGTGGTATCAGGCCTGGCCCGTGGCATCGATCGCCATGCCCATGCCCAAGCGTTAGCCAGTGGGGGCTTAACCATTGGAGTATTGGGTACGGGGGTGGATCAGGCCTACCCTCTGGACAACCGGGATTTACAGGCCCAAATGGCTGAGGCCGGTTTGCTCTTGAGCGAATATCCTAACGGCACACCTCCTGATCGGGGTCATTTTCCTCGCCGCAACCGGATCATTGCCGGACTTAGTCGCCTGGTGGTGGTGACTGAGGCACCCCGGCGATCGGGAGCTTTAATTACGGCCCGTTTGGCCAACGACTATGGTCGGGACGTGTTTGCCCTGCCCGGATCCCTTGACAATCCCAGTAGTTTGGGTTGCCTGGACTTGATTGCCCAAGGTGCCCAAATGGTTTTAGAGGAAACTACGCTGACTGAAGAACTAGGCCATATTCCTCCCCTGGAACCGGCCGTAACGCCCGATTCCAGTCTGGCTCTTGAACTGGCGGAAGTACTGGCGGCGATCGCCCAGGAGCCAGTTACCGTTGATCACCTGAGCCAGTATTTGGCCAAACCCACCAGCGAACTCCTCAGTAGTCTAGCCCAGCTGGAGTTGATGGGTTTGATTACCCTTTTACCAGGCATGCGCTACCAACGCAGCTAGGGAGGGACCATGGGACAGGTCCCCTAGGCTGATGGCAGCGCTCCTAGAGTCCAAGCTAAACTCATATCAGACAGCCTCGGTGGACAGGCACAGCTCCTCCAGAAATTCAAAACAGAGGCTCCCCATCTTGACCAAATCACCGTCCTGAAGGGGATGGGGATGGGCCGGAGCCAGGCGCTGATGGTTAACCAGTGTGCCTGAACTGCTGTCCAAATCGGTCAGAAAAAAGCCCGCCTCAGCACTAAAACTTAAACTAGCGTGGTAAAAAGAGACACCAAAATCCATGGCTATGATCTTACAGCCCGTACCTCGTCCGATTAACCAGCGAGAACCACAGGGGGTTACCTGGATTTCTTGATGACGATTGATATTACTGGCGATAAAACATTTGTCATTGACAATGATCCCCTGTAGGTAGTGATCAAAAATATGGCAGTAATTGCGGGCGGTTAAAATTGGGTCGATAACCTGGGTAACCGCTTCTAGATCAAACTTGAGATTACGAAGCAGGGTATCCAGCAAAGTAGGCTTAGTAGGAGAGACCTGGTGATGGTCTGGTGGTCTTAAATCGGGAATGCAAGACTGCCTGTAGTTTGTCTTGGGTTTCAGAGAGGATTTCTCCAAACCATAGAATTCAGCGGGCTCGGACCCAAGGTAAGGTAAGGATGCCATAACTGCTCAATTCCACTATTAGTACTTTTACGAGTTATTCTGTTTCAAATTAATACAGATGCACCTGTGGGCAAATGGGAGAAGCTCGAGCCCTGGCAGAGTCGAAAAATCGCCCATAGAGGTTTGGGCCAAACAAGCTATTGGTTCAAACAAGTTGCTACCGAGCCCCGGATATGGAATGGGAGAGAACAAACATTGGGACCCTTTTATGCCCCACTAAAACCTTCCATGCTCCGACAAATAGGAGCCATCTCTAGGACGAATTAGCACAGATCGGGCGAAATTCCTACCGTGTCAGCACTATAGTCGCCGTGAACTTGTAAAACGAGATTGCTACCTGAAAAATAAAATAACCCAAAATGATAACGAAGTCTAAGTAATATTTCGGATATCTTTAGGATTGCAATACACCTTTACCATAAACCTTGTTATCCAGGCTTAAATATGGCTGAATAGGCTGCTGTCTCCTAGGTTTTTCTGAATACTCGCGCAGTTTAGTTCAGATCTTTTAGCCAAACTTACTAATCTTAAGCAAATTTTCTTTATTTCTATTGTGGTTGAATTAAGGATGTTAGTACGGCCTTGGCCAGAACCCTTGCTTAGGTCCGGGTGGATCGGTAAAAGCTAAAGTTGGGTAGGCATTCTAACTTGGCCCAGAGGATGGCGGAAGCCTTCCACACATGGAATACTTCTCAAACCCCTTTCCGTCCCGTCCTAGGTGGCTAGGGCCTATGTGTTTGTTTACCGTAGCGGCCTATCTAGGACCCTTTGGGAGCAAAGGTTAAGGACAATAAAGGTATGGAGAGATCCTTCAGTTAGTGTTAGTCGCAACCAGGGTTCCTGTCCTGGGAATTACGGGTAAGCCAGGCCCATACTAAATCTTTAAGTAAAATAACTCTGGCCAGAACGCTGAGGGCAAAATTAATCGGCTAAAGCTAAAGCTGGGTAGGCCGTTCTGGCTTGCCCCAAAGGATGCTTGAACGCCCTAGCAAAAGCCTTGGGATTGGATAGCCTTTTCAACTCCCCTGTCCACCCCGTCACCCGGGGCTAGGGCTATATCAAGGGTTTACCGTGTTTTCGGGATAGTCCGATAGATCGAACAAAACCGTGGTCATGTAGCGATCGGCCCAACTTTGACCAAAGGCCTTTTCGAGCACCCGTCGGGTTTTATCATTTTGTTGCTGCTGGCTACAGTAGTGGCGCTGGCCTGCCAGTACTGCCGGTATGATGGTAACTGAGGGAGCCATAGCCTGGGCCTGTTGGCAATGGATGGCCAGATAGTCGGTAATTAACTGTACAAACGCTGATTCCTCTTCAGGTTGGGTAGGCCGGATAAATCGGCAGTAGGGTGAAAAGATGGTGCCCCAGGCTGGCAGGTCCCGTTCTTCGGTAAAACTGGCATCAGGTAAGGCTGCGATCGCCCGTTCGTACTCGGGAGGCAAGCTGCCCAGCACCGGAGATAAATCAACAATGGCTGCACTAATCTGTCCTCGCCCTCCCACCAGGTCGCAGCCAAACATCGGCAGGGCATAGTCTGGACGGGGAAACATGACACAGTGGAGGATATCCAGATTTTTACCCACCCGGGCTAACTCTAGGTGCAGCTTGCGAAACTGGGGAGTTTGATAACACTTGTTTTCGATGGTTAACCGTTCCCCTTCCAGGCGACCCTCCACGTAACCCAGATCCTCGGGTAGGGAATAGTCCGTCAGGTGCAGGTAGGTTTGCCAGAGGGCCTCAATCCGGTTAGCCAACTCTCGAATCATCGGGTGTTGCTGATCGCGGATGGATAGGGAGGGAGAAGCGGTCATAGAAGTTGGCTTTTAACTCGATAAGACTTATATCCTATTTAAGCTTTCAGATGGCCCAATAGTTATAGAGTTAGAGATTAGAATGACTCTCGACCTACTCAGATACCCTCTTAAGTAACCTAGACCAGTGAAGCTAACTGACTGGATTAATCTTGCCCTGATTGCCATCGTACTGGTCATTTTGTGGCAATTTCGTCAAATTGTATTGCTGATTTTTGCGGCTGTAGTCTTAACAACGGTCCTCAATAGCCTGATCCACAGCTTCGTTCAGATCTATGGCTGGCGGCGTAGTCGGGCCATGCTGGTGACCGCAGGGCTGGTTTTACTGGGGATTTTTCTGTTTCTATGGCTGGTTTTACCCCTTTTTGTCAGTCAGTTTCACGAACTGATCCAACTTCTACCCAGGGGTTTTACAAAGCTAGTGGGGTGGTTTGATCGAGTGCGTTCAAATCCGCCGGGTTGGTTTCCCGATCCTCAGTTTACCTTTATTCCCGGGTTGGGGGAAATCTTGCGTCAGATGACCACCATTGGTAGTCGGGTATTTGGTAACTTCCTGACTTTCTTTTCTAGTTTTGTGGTGATTGTGCTGCAGGCCTTACTCCTGCTGGTACTGACCGTGATGATGTTGAGTGATCCGTCGGCCTATCGGCGCCTACTGTTACGGCTTTTCCCCTCCGGTTACCGGCGGCGAGCCGATGAAATTTTGACGAAATGTGAAGTAGCCCTGTTGTCTTGGTTGGGGGGCGTGGCCTTTAGCTCTTTGTTTGTAGCCAGCTTGAGCTTCGTTGGCTTATTGCTCCTGGGAATTCCCTATGCCTTTGCCCATGCAGTGCTAGCGGGGTTATTGAACTTTATTCCCAATTTAGGTCCTACCCTCAGTGCTGTTTCTCCGGTATTTGTAGCTTTTCTCCAATCCCCTGGTAAGGCAGCTCTGGTCGTTATTCTCTACATTGTGATTCAAAATCTAGAAAGCTACTGGTTTACGCCAATGGCTATGCAGAAACAGGTTTCTCTGTTGCCGGCCGCCACCCTGATTGCTCAAATCTTTTTTGCTACCTTCCTAGGACCCCTGGGTTTAATTCTTGCCTTGCCCATGGCTGTTGTTAGTAAAACCTGGATTGAGGAAGCCTGGATTAAGGATGTTTTAGAACAGGATGGCGATCGCCTATCCGATTCCTGAGGGACAGGCTACCGGCTAACCGCATCGGACTGGCTAGGGAAAGATTAGTTTGGGCCTTTATAGTTCAGATCACCCCATCTGATATCCCTTTTGCCTGAGCAAATACAGTCTGAAGATCGAGAATCTTTTAAGCTAGGCCTACAACCGTAGCCATAGAGAATGGGATGGTAGGGGTGGGTGAAAACAATGTTCTTTGCTGTGCTTGTGCCGTTATGGGATCCCTAAATCAGCTAAGCATTAAATCCAAGCTGATTATCATGCTGTTAGCAGTCAGTGGTCTATCTACCTTGATTACGGCCTACCTGGGGTACCGCAGTGGTCAGATCAACCTCACCGATCGGGTCTTTAGCCAGTTAACCAGTGTGCGGGCGTCTAAGGCTTACCAGATCGAGACTTACTTTAAAACCATTCGCTACCATACCCAAACCTTAAGCGAGAACCCGGCCATTGTTAACGCCATGACAGAGTTCGAGGCTGCCTATCAGGATGTGGGAAGGTTGCCGTCGCCCCCCCAGGCCACGGCCAGTTTGACTCAGTACTACCAACAAGTCCTGCTATCACGGTTAGCTAAGGTACAGGAAGGTACCCCCTTCTTACAGTCCTATATTCCCAATATTCGACAAATCTATTACCTGCAGTACCACTATATAGCGGCTAATGCCTACCCGGTGGGCCAGAAACATCGGCTTAATCAAGCCCAGGATGGCAGTCGCTATAGTGCTATCCATGGCCGTTATCACCCCATCTTTCGTAACATCATCGAAAAATTTGGCTACTACGATATGTTCCTGATCGATCCTCAGGGCAATATTGTCTATACCGTATTTAAAGAAACCGACTTTACAACTAATCTAAAAACCGGACCCTACAAAGATACTAACCTGGCCCGGCTAGTGGCCCTAGTACAAACGGCTAAGGAACAGGACTATGCCTGGCTAATTGACTTTGAGCCCTATGCTCCTTCCTATGGAGCACCAGCTGCTTTTATTGCCGCTCCCATTTTTAACCATTCCACCTTAGTTGGAGTACTGGCCTTTCAGTTACCTGTCGATGAAATTAACGCCGTCATGACCGGTAACCAGAACTGGGAGGGGGATGGCCTGGGTAAAACGGGGGAGACCTACCTGGTGGGTCATGATACTCTGATGCGATCGGTATCCCGCTTTCTGGTGCAGGACCCCCGAGGTTACGCCCAGAGACTGAGATCGATTGGGGTCAAGGACGCCGATATTAATCGCATTAACCAGTATGGCACCTCGATTTTGCAACAACGGGTAGACACCCTGGCGGTGCGAGCCAGCTTAAACGGACAACAGGGTACCCAAATTATTCCCGACTATCGGGGTATACCGGTGCTGAGTTCCTACGCACCTTTACATATTGATGGCTTGAACTGGGGAATTCTGGCGGAGATGGACCTGGCGGAGGCCTACACTCCTATTTATTCTTTTCGGCGACAGGTATTGATATCGGCGACCTTACTATTGCTGGTGGTGACCCTGCTGGCCATGGGTCTGGCCCATTTGTTTGTTAGGCCAATTCACAAATTGATTAGTAGTGCCCGAAGGGTCGCCCTTGGCGAACTAGAGACCATTTCGGAGGTGGTGACGGAAGATGAATTTGGTGAGCTAGGGCAGTCCTTTAATGCCATGGTCCAAAGCCTGCGTATCCAGACTAACCTGGTAGAGCAGAAGAACCAGGAAAATGAAAAGCTGCTACTCAGTGTATTTCCGGCGGCCATTGCCAAACGGCTGCAACGGGGAGAGAAAACCATTGCGGAAGATCTCTCGAATGTGGCTGTTTTAATAGCCGATTTGACCGGTTTTACCAAGCTTTCAGCTAATTTGAGCGCCTACGAGGCGGTCTCTATTCTGAATGATTTGGTGAGTAATTTTGATGAGGTGGCCGCAGTCCATGGTACGGAGAAAATTAAAACCATGGGCGATAACTATCTAGCAGTGTGTGGTCTTTCTGTCCCCTATCTCGATCATGACAAACGGGCTATTGACTTCGCTCTGGATATGCTGGCGATCGTCCGTCGCTTTAATCTGGAGCGGGGTTTTAAACTCAATCTGAAAATTGGTATTCACTCTGGGGATGTGGTAGCGGCGATCGTGGGCCGTAATCGGGTGGTTTACGATGTTTGGGGCGAAACCTTGAATTTGGCCTCTGCCCTCAAAAACGCTTGCCCTCCCGGCAGTATTTTAGTGTCCCAGACTGTCCATCAGCGTCTCTACGATCTCTATCCCTTTGAAGCGGCTCCCGACCTAACCGATGATAAGGAGCCGATCATCGCCTGGCGGTTGAAAAGTATTCGCTTACCTGTAGATGTGGAAAATGAGGAGATAGATCGGCCATGAAAGCCATAACCATTCAGATTGATCTATGGGTTTGGGCTACTATCCTGGTGCTAGGCTTTGCACTGCTGACGGTAGGCTTGGGGGAGGTCATCCATCGATTGCAGCGACGGGGTAAGTCCCTGGCTACTACTCTACGTCTGGTACGTAACCTGATTGTGCCAGTCCTGGTTTTCTTGCTGTTTATGCAGCATTTACTTCGCCTCAATCCTGAGTCCCATCTGATTAAGGCGATGGAAACCCTACTCTGGGTGGTGGTTATCCACGGAGCCCTATCGCTCTTGAATGTGATGTTGTTTGAACAGGCGCAAGCTGGTACCTGGCGATCGCGGGTGCCCAAATTACTAATTGATCTGGCCCGTTTATTTCTGATTCTGCTGGGTAGCGCCATTGTGCTGGCAACGGTATGGAATGCGGATTTGGCGGGCCTGGTGACTGCCCTGGGGGTCAGTTCCATTGTCATTGGTTTAGCCCTTCAAGATACCCTGGGCAGCATTATGTCCGGCATTGCCCTGCTCTTTGAACGACCCTTTTCCGTGGGCGACTGGCTTTACGTAGGCGGGGTAGTGGGTCAGGTCATTGATATTAACTGGCGGGCAATTCGCCTACAAACCCTGGAACGGGAAATGGTGATTATTCCCCACAAGGTGATTAGCGGTGAAACCATTCGTAATTTTAACCAGCCCTTACAACTGCATGCCGAACGGATTCGATTGGGTTTTTCCTACAATGACCCACCTAACCTGGCACGCCAGGTGCTTAAAAGTACGGCCCTTGAAACCCAGGGAATCCTGAGCGATCCCGAACCTCAGATTTTTACCGTTTCCTACGATGATTTTGCCGTTACCTACGAGGTTAAATTTTTTATTCGGGACTACGGCGAACTGGAAGAAATTCGCGATCGCTTCATGACTCGGGTATGGTATGCCGCCCAACGCAATCACCTCACCATTCCCTTTCCGAGTCGAACTCTATACCACTTTCATGGACCTACGACCCAGGCTAAACAATTGTCTGAAAAGTTCACTGATAGTCTTAATTCCCTCCCTGCCTTTGTACCTCTGGACAAGCAGCAGCAAAAACTCAAGTCCCCCTCCCAGGGAATTATGCTGCAACACTTTGCCACCGGAGAGTCTATAGTTCGCCAGGGTTATACCGGTAATGCTCTGTATATAATTGTTTCTGGCCAGGCGCAGGTTACCACTACCAATAGCCTAGAGCAAGAGGTAGAAGTTCTAACCCTCAAGGCTGGAGAGTTTTTTGGAGAAATGGCCCTATTTTCTGGAGAACCCAGTACGGTCTCTGTGATTGCCCTTGAAGACCTCGAGGTGTTGATGATTGATGCCTTTGTGGTGAACCAAATGATTGATCGCCAGCCTAGCTTCGCCCGGGAGATCAGTCAGATCCTGGAAATCCGCCGCCGCACCATTCAAACAGTCAGTTAAATTATGGGGACAATGGAGTTTTTGCCCTTGGTCCCGCTTAGGAGACCTGATTTATCCGTTTGTGACGGCGATTACGAATAGCGTGGGCCTGGCGTTGAATCGGAGTTAAGTACCGATCGGGAGGGAGGGAAGGATTTTGATTGGCTGGGGTTTCATCGCTGCGAGCCAGATGCATACATTGGGTTAGGCTTTCCAGGTGGGGTTCCAGAGCCAGGTCCCGCTTTAGTTCGGCTATGGAACCATAGCGATCGCAGGGGCTAGGCCGCAGCATTTTATCTACCACACTGGCGAAGTGAGGACTGAGGGTAACGGTATGCTGCCACAGAACCTGCCCGGTCTGGGGATCGGGGGTAAACTCCAGGGGGGTGCGGCCCGTGAGTAGGAACAGACAAGTCATGCCCAGGGCATAAATATCACTGCTGTAGCAAGGGCGTAGAGCCAACTGCTCGGGTGGGGCGAACCCAGGGGTGCCCACAAACTGAGTGGCGGCGGGTTGACTGATGACCGACTCATCAACAGCAGTCAAAAATTCGTCTACTGCGCCAAAGTCTATTAGCACCAGCCGCCTATCTGGCAAACTCTTGATGATGTTGGGGGGTTTGATATCTCGATGAATAATCCGGTTTTGATGGAGAAAATCAACTACGGGAATAATCTCACCCAGGAAGTACTTGACCTGGGCTTCGGTTTGGCGGCCCTGTTGACGGACTTCCTGCGCCAGGGTTTGACCATGAATATAGTCTTGCACCAGATAGAACTCACCCTTAATGGTGAAATAATCTAGCAGTCGGGGAATTTGGAAATGACTACCCAGGCTGGCCAGGGTCTTAGCTTCTCGCCGAAAGCGTAGCTTGGCCCGTTCGAGGGCAACTTGGTTGGTGGTTTTGGGGCAGAGTTGTTTAATGACACAGTAGGGTTGGGACGGTAGTTGGGTATCTTGAGCTAAGTAGGTAACCCCAAAACCACCCTTACCTAGCTGTTTGAGCACCCGATAGCGATCGCGAAAAAGGTCATGAGATTGATAAAACCTGATGATCTCACTGCCCTTAGTGCGGCGAGAAACCGGATCCAGGGGCTCGTTTGCTAAATTTCCCATATAAGCCAGCCTGAAAAATCAAACATCTTCGTTAACTGAAGTTGCACCTGAAGGCCATAGTCCATACACAAAGGCTTGAACCAGCCATCAGTTACCCATTGCTACGGGAACGAATCAATAGAAAAAGTTATATCAGAATAGCTGAACATAATTAAATTCTAGTAAACAAAAACACGATAATGTGTATTGATTTTAACTTTGTTTAACTATTAATGTAGCCCTATCATGGCACTTCCTCTCCCAAAAGTCCATGTTGAGTATAAAAATATACTCATTTTCCTAGAATTTCTTGGGGGCCCTGGTCCTTGGGGCATCCCCCGGTGTCCTGATTAGCTCAGCTAGCCCTTTTGCTTGACCTGGACTCAAGGCGGTATGCTTCCACGCGCTGCACCAACCCAATGATCCAAAGCTATGGCTGTAGCCGCCTAGAAGGGGACAGAGCCGAACCAAAACGCCGAGGACCGATTGGATTCAGTCTTCGGCGTTCTGGCCAGAGCTATGCGGTAGATTTGTATGGGGTGCGGACCGGCTTTAGCGCTCCGTTAACCGGGTCAGGAGCAGATTAGAACGGTCTACAAATGCCTTCATGCCTTCGGCGTCAAACCCCTTCTGGGCCATCAGGGCGGTGTCGTAGACCTGGTTGCAGATCAGCTTAGCCAGGTCTCCTGCTGGTGAACTACTGCCATCGGCACCGATAATGGTGCTTTGGCTAAGTCCTAACAGGTTTTGAATGAGGGGATGGGTCGTATTGACCATCAGGACATGGTCGTCAGGAAACTCCATGGCTTTTTGCTGGATCATGGCGCTGAATTCCTGCATGCGGCGGGTACTTTCCGGCAACAACACCATGGCCGGGGGTGCCCCCTCACCCTTGAGGGCTTGGGGTTTGACGTTGACTCGGGGTTTGTTCAGGGCCTTCTCAAACATTTCCTTAACCTGGTCGTCCCGGGTTTTATTGGTGGTTGGGTCGACGATTTCACTTTGCTTCTCCCGATCCAGGAGGGTGTCATCCAGGTCGGCATCGACCCGAGAGAACTTAACGTCGCTGTAGGTTTGCTCTAGGGCGGGAATAAAGTGGGTGTCAATGAAGGAGTCCAGGTAGAGCTGTTCCAGACCCTGGCCCTTGAACAGCTCGATATAGGTGGCCTGGGACACTTCATCGGTGGCGTAGAACACCCGATTTTGGTGCCTGTCCTGGTTCCGTTCCAGGTAGTCCTTGAGGGTGGTATAGGAACGACCCTGGCCATCGGTGGCGGGTTTGGTGCGGTCGGCTACCTCGGCCCAGGCGTCTTCACCGTCCCCCTGGACCTCTACCTTAGGGGTTTCAGGGGCCTGGGCCAGCTCGGCGCTGGTGCGGAAGATGACGATATCTTCTACCTGGCCCTTAAACTTGTCGTCATTGAGGAAGCCAAACTTGACAAAGTTGCCCAGATCCTGCCAGCTGCTGATGTATTTGGCGGGGTCGTCGCGGTAGAGGGCCTTGAGGCTATCGCCTACCTTCTTGGCGATATACTCGGCAATGCGACGGACGGTGCGATCGCCCTGGAGAAAGCTACGGCTAACATTGAGGGGAATATCCGTACTGTCGATTACCCCCCGCAGGGGCAACAGGAAGCGGGGCACCACCTCTTCGCAGTTATCGGTGACAAACACCTGATTGCAGTAGAGCTTGATACTGCTCTTGGTGATGTCGATGTCCGGTTTGAGCTTGGGGAAGTAGAGAATGCCGTTGACCACAAAGGGGTAGTCGGTGTTGAGGTGAATCC
>JBMOHM010000006.1:0-95842 GCA_049317845.1 Nodosilinea sp.
CCCTATGAGTGAATCCCCTATGAGTGAATCCAGGTGTGCCCTAATTACAGGTATTACCGGTCAAGATGGATCCTATCTAGCTGAGTTATTGTTAGAAAATGGTTACGAGGTCCATGGCATTATTCGGCGAACCTCCACCTTTAACACCGATCGCATCGATCATATCTACGTAGATCCCCACAGTGACGATGCCCGCCTCTTTCTCCATTATGGTGACCTGACCGATGGCACCATGTTGCGCCGTATTTTAGAGCAGGTGCAACCGCAGGAAGTCTACAATTTGGGAGCTCAGTCCCACGTCCGGGTCAGTTTTGATTCTCCTGAGTACACCGTTGATGCCGTGGGCATGGGTACCCTGCGTCTACTCGAAGCAATTCGCGACTACCAGCAACGTACTGGCCTAGAGGTCCGCTTCTACCAGGCGGGTTCCTCAGAAATGTTTGGCAAGGTTCAGGAAATTCCCCAGAAGGAGACCACCCCCTTCTATCCCCGTAGTCCCTACGCCTGCGCTAAGGTTTATGCCCACTGGCAAACCATTAACTATCGGGAGTCCTACGATCTCTTTGCCTGCAACGGTATTTTGTTTAACCACGAGTCGCCGCGTCGGGGTGAAACCTTTGTTACCCGTAAGATTACCCGAGCTCTAGCCCGAATTGTGGCTGGCCAGCAGAAAAAGCTCTATCTGGGCAATCTAGACTCTAAGCGAGACTGGGGCTACGCCAAAGACTACGTTCGAGCCATGTGGCTGATGCTACAACAAGATAACCCCGATGACTACGTCGTGGCCACCAACGAGACCCACTCCATTCGTGAATTCCTCGATATCGCCTTTACCCGGGTTGGTCTAGACTGGCATGACTACGTTGAGTTCGATCCACGCTATCTACGTCCAGCAGAGGTAGACCTGTTAATTGGTGATGCTACTAAGGCTCAGCAGGTTTTAGGCTGGTCTCCCAGTGTTACCTTTGAGGAGTTAGTCCATCTTATGGTTGAAGCCGATCTGGAAGCAGTGGGCATTACAGACTATAGCGATGGCAGTCACCCCGACGTGGCTACCCTTCGCAAAGACCTGCTCAGCCTGATTCCCCAGGGATAAACCCCGAGGACTAGATTAGCTAGATTCAACTGACGCCACCAAGCGGAACATTGGCAGACCGTTGAAGTTTTTACCCATACTGACTATGCCTGTAGGGGTGCTTTGTTTTAGTATGGGACAAAGACTGCAAGAGAAATCTGCGGGAGATTCTATTTGTCAATCTGAAGTAACCTATGGTGTTCTATGGCTAACGAAAACACTCCCTCCCCTGGAGCCGCTTCCACCCCCAAAGCCAAGGTTGAGGCGGCGGCCAAGCCTGGTCCTAAGGAAAAGCCTCCAGCCCTAGAGGATAAACCCTTTACGGAGTTTATCCAGCAAGATTTCCTGCCTTCGTTGACAACGGCCCTAAGGGAAAAGGGAGCAGGAGATATACAACTGAGCTTTGATAAATGCCCATTACCAGTGTTTGGCGTAGCCGATGCCGATCCCTACTGGCAGATTCAGGGAACCTGTAAAGAAGGATCCCGGCAGTTTACCATTGTCTTTACCAAAGATAATATCAACGGTCCCAAGCTGTTTTACCACTGCGATCGCGGCTCCCAACCCAGCACCATTGAGCAGTTTATGGGAGACGAGCGTAAGGTTACTCTGGACTTAATGGTTCTCTTTTTGCTAAAGCGTCTAAACGGTCAAAAATGGTTGGCCCGTAATTAGGAGCTATTAGTAACCCAAAGGAGTAGATCTGGCGGAGGCTTCATACTACCAGAGGACTATTATCCTCAACCACCCGCAGAAGATATTCAAAAGGAGTTACTGGGAATAAAACGGGGCCTGGTGAGGTGGTGCAGGCCCTGTAATCGATAAGACTGTCAGGAAAATGTGAACTGATAGGCTTATAAGCCATGCTTAATTGTTTCAAGTTGACTAACTTAATGGCAACCAATCTCTGAATAGCTTTTTCAGGGCTCCTCACTGACCAGCCGAGCACAGGTTAAGAGAATAATCGAATTTATCGATCAACTCTATCGTCAGTATTCTGGCCAGAATCGTAAGACCCATCTATCTACCAAGTATCAATATATTAATTTTTTCCTAATTAGCAAGGAGATATACAATGCCATTAGTATCAGTAATTATTCCTAATTACAATCATGCTCGTTTTCTTAAAGAGAGAATTGACAGCATAATAAATCAAACCTTTAGTGATTTTGAGCTGATCCTATTAGATGATGCCTCCACCGATGACAGTAAAACAATTCTTGAGTCTTATAGGGATAATTCTAAACTAGCAAAGTTAATTATTAATAGTCAAAACTCTGGTAATACTTTTCGGCAATGGGACCTGGGTATCAAAACAGCCCAGGGTGAATATATTTTACTTGCCGAGAGTGATGATGTCGCCCATCCTCAGCTATTAGAGAAGCTCGTAGAAAAGTTTAGGGAAGATCCCCAGTTGGTCTTAGCCTACACCCAATCAAATCGGATGAATGCCGAGGGAGAACTTACTGGCTCCTGGCTTACCCATACGAAGGATCTAGAGTTCTCTGAAAAATGGGAAAATGATTATATTAATGATGGATTAAGTGAGATTAAATCATCTCTAATATTCAAAAATACTATTCCTAACGCCAGTGCCGTCCTATTCAAGAAAGAAGCTTACTTCCAATGCGGGGGGGTAGATCTAGAAGTTTTAAAGTGTGGAGATTGGTTTTTATGGATTAAATTACTTCTCACAGGCAAGATCGCTTTTATAGCCACACCCTTGAATAACTTTAGATATCACTCTGGTAGTGTCATAGCCACCTCAGCCATGATTCGCGACTACTACGATACGATAATGAGAGCAAAGCTTAATGATCACTTCAGACAAATCGGCGTTGATAAATCCATCATTGACTTGAATAACAAGTTTCTCAGATCTGATTTAAGTAGTCTAGCTAAATGGTATTTTAGGAAGGGAAAATTCTGGCAAAGTCTTTCAACGACCTTGAGGTTGCTACGATTCCTTACCCATTGATTGAAGTGAGGTACCCATCCATAGCAAAGCGCTTGGTGCAATCAGGAAATGGGTAGGCAATTCCGATATAGCGGATTTCACTCGGGTGAAGTGCGATATGGTCACCCCCCCTGCCCCCCTTATCAAGGGGGGGTACAGCGTGAAACCCTAACAGCCAGCCGCTGGGGGGTAGGACTGAGCAATTGGGTGTCTCACTCTATCGAAAACCGCTATAAAAGGGTACCCATTACTAGAATTGCAGTTCTGATGCCTTGATTATGGGTACTGAAACGGTCTTGGGTTAAACGAAGATCAACTAACCAGCCAGATAGAATCAAGTGATCATAACCCCTTTGCTTTCCCTTGGTTAAAATAACCCAGACTGTCGCTTTGGGCAGAATCCTGAGAATAGGGGGGAACGGTAACGGTAAGCCTGGGTGAAATTCTAGCTGACCTCTGCCCATATGCTGGCTAGGGCTATATTTAGTAGATTCTAGCCATTCTACTCAATTGACTACCAGCTATAGAGCCATGGCGATGGATAGTAGGCCATCTGCTTAAAAGCACCTGTCCAGGGTCAATCATCCACCAGTCTATTCTTAAGGCGATGGGGTCTTTTTGATAGAATATCTGCTGAAGTATTTTGACATGGGTATAACTATCACTCATAATCCGGTGAAGACTTTTCAGAACATGCTAGATAATAACCGATAGGGAGATGGACCGATAGAAAACCGATCATTTCTTCTGACTCCTGAGTTCTGACTACTGGCTGACTACTGGCTCCCCTCCACGCCGTTATAGGTGACTGGGGCATACCTTTCCATCAGATGGTCATAAATACGATGGGCCATTTCTAGCTTGCTACAGGGAGAAATAATAAATTGCTGATCACGGTAGATTAAAATCGCCTGGTTAGTATCGCTACCAAACCCGGTATCTGGATGATCTACCGGATTAGCGACGATCGCATCTAAGCCCTTACGATGGAGTTTTTCCAGGGCTGGAGCAACAATCTCCCCAGTCTGGGCAGCAAAGCCAATCAATATTTGCTGCGGATGGCGACGCTGAGCTAGATCGAGCAAAATATCGGGTACGGGTTCCAGGTCTAAGCTGGGAGGTATGGCGTCCTTCGCCAACTTGGTTGAAGAGCGAGTGGCTGGCTTAACATCGGCTACTGCGGCTGCCATCACAATCCAATCGGCTGCAGGGAGGTGGGCAACCATAGCTTCATGCATGGCTGCTGCGGTGGTGATCGGATGGGTTTCGATGGTCCTCAGGCGATCGCGCAAACCCTTTTCCATGGGGCCATGTACCAGAATTACCCGAGCCCCCCGATGGTGAGCTGCCAGGGCCAGGGCTACCCCCATCTTGCCACTGGATGGGTTACCGATAAACCGTACCGGGTCTAGATATTCCTGGGTACTCCCAGCACTGATCAGTAAACATTTACCAGCCAGGTCTCGTTTTCCTCGACTATGGAGTAGGGAGTACAGGTGAGGGATAAGATCCTCGGGTTCAGCCATGCGCCCAGCGCCGACGCGATCGCAGGCTAGCATCCCCTCTCCAGGATCAGCCCCATGAAAGCGCTGATCCTGCAACAAAGTCTGCCAGTTACGCTGTACCGCGGGTTGTTGCCACATATCGGTATTCATCGCTGGCGCTACCAGAACCGGACAGGTAGAGGCCAACACCGTATTCGTCAGTAAGTTATCCGCCAAACCATGGGCTAGCTTGGCCAGGGTATGGGCACTGAGAGGAGCGATCAAAAAGACATCAGCCCATTCCCCCAAACTAATATGGAGGGGTCGGGGCTGGCTGGCTTGCCAGAACTGCTCATCGGTGTAGGCCGGATGGCGCGATAGGGTCGCCACCGTTAGGGGCGATATAAACGCCTGGGCAGAATGGGTTAGCATTACCCGCACCTGTAACCCCGCCTGGCTCAGTTGAGAAATCACCCAACCCAGCTTGTAGGCAGCAATGCCACCGCTAATGCCAACTAAAACTCGATCAGGTGTAGACACCGCTGGCTAGCTCCAGCTAGGACAGTATTGGTCAAGAAGTGAGCGCCTAGGACTCATCGTAGGGTTCCAGATCGAGCAGGTAGAGGTAAGATTCCACCAGTTCTGGGCGTCGGAAAGCCAGAGCCCTAAGCATATGCCAATCCTGCAACCCTTCAAAGGCGTTTTCGTAGGCATCGGCTTCCAGGCGGCGGGCTAATTCTGCCACCCTATCTGGGGTCATTTCCAAAATCGCTTCCGACGATACATGTACGCTGAGCATGATTACCTTCCCCCTTGGTGATAGCCACCCACTTACCTATAGCTGTAGCTAGCTGTAGCCACAGATAATGGGGCGATCAATCCTTAATTCCACCTTTCTAGGATCTAGGATAAGGTTTAAACGAGACTCACCTGGTCCCCTGCCGTAAATCTTCGCAAAACTGCCTTAGCAGACCGATCACCGCAGGGGAAACTTCATGCCCCATGGGCAATTCATGGAACCTGACCACCTGGCCCTGGTGCTCGAGTTCAGCTTTGGCGGCATAGGCCTTTGCAATGGGAACCACCGGATCAAAGGAACCATGAACCATAATTAGAGGTCGAGGGGTTACGGCAGCAGAGACCGCACCATGCAAATAACCACTAAGACTTACCTGAGCCGCCAGGGGAAGGCCTAAACCGACATCTAGCGCCATGGCTCCCCCCTGGGAAAAACCCGCCAGGACAGTGCGTTCTAGGGGAATAGAACTGGATTCAGCCAGATCTAATAACCAGGATCGCAGGGCTTGACGACTGGTTTGCAGGTCACTTTGCGGTTCAAAATCGTAGGCCTGTTCAAAGTCATAGCCAAGGGGGAAGCTATACCACATGCGCCCACCTGGCACCTGAGGATGGGGCAAAGGCGCCTCAGGAAAGACCATGGCAAAGTCAGGTAGGTCTAGAGAGGGAGCCAACCCCAGCAGATCGGCCGAGTTCGCTCCCCAGCCATGCAGGGCAATCAAGCGCCAATCCGCCGATAATCCCTCCTGGGGTTTATAGGTCAGGGTTTTCAGAGCCAATGGGTCCTCTTTACAAACAAGATGAATGAAGCTAGTCTAAGGCTATTGGCCAAGATTTAGGCAGCCAATTAGGGGTTGATGGGCAGACAAGGTTCTGATCTAGCCGTAGCCAAGTTGAACGGGGCGGCAAGTCAAAATCCCTACCCAGACCTAGCTTTCGCTGATCAACTCGCTCCCTAGGGTCCTGGCCAAAGCTATACTTTGGCAACTTAAGTCCTGCGTGACTAAAGCTTCTACCCCTTGCGGCGAGAGGGGTTTAGAAAATAAATATCCCTGGCCTGATTCGCAGCGTAGCGCCCTAAGCTGGGCATAGTGGCGCTGGGTTTCAACCCCCTCTGCCACCACATCCAAGCCCAGGTTCCAGGCTAGCCGTACTACCGACTGTAAAATCTCTAATTTTTCAAAATCCTGATCGGCATTTTCAATGAAAGATCGATCTATTTTTAAACAGTCAAAGGGGAATCGATGCAGGTAACTCAAGGAGGAATAGCCTGTACCAAAATCATCCACTGCCAGCCGAATACCCATAGCCCTAAGCTCTTCCAAAATCGCCATGATTGATTCGGAGTGGTTAATCAACACACCTTCAGTCACCTCCAGGGCAAGGCGACGGGGAGAAAACTTGGTTTTGACCAGAATATCCTTTACCTTTTCTACGAGGTTCTGCTGGGAAAATTGTTTGCTTGACATGTTAACACTCATGGTCAGATTAGCCATGGAGGGATAAAGTAAACTCCAGGCTTGCATCTGGCGACAGGCCTCCTCCAGGACCCACCATCCCAGGGGGATAATCAATCCTGTAGCTTCAGCGGTAGTAATAAACTCCCCTGGCATGAGTAACCCTCGAGTGGGGTGCTGCCAACGCACCAGCGCCTCAAAACCAATGATGCTCTGGGTACTGATGGTTACGATGGGCTGATAGTGCAGGCACAGTTCATCTTTCGCCAGGGCCTGACGGAGCTCCATCTCGGATTGCATGCGTTGACTGCGCTGGATTTGCAGTGAACTATCAAAGACATGCCAGTGACGATCAGGCAAATCCTTGATTTGATACATAGCGGCATCAGCATCCCGTAACCAGTCTTCGGCATTTTGGTACTGGGTTGGTCCCAGGGCAATACCGATACTGGCGTCGATATAAACCTCGTAATGGTGCAGGAGAAAGGGTTGGATAATCGCCTCTCGCAATTGCTCAGCTATGGTCATCGCCATAGCTGGACCCGATAGATTTTCTAAGAGGATGGCAAACTCATCTCCCCCCAGGCGGGCAATGGTATGGGCCATGGTTACCTGCCGTTGCAGGCGCTCTCCTAAATGGGTCAGTAGTTCATTGCCAACCCGGTGCCCCAAATTGTCGTTAACCTCTTTAAACCGGTCAAGGTCCATAAACAAAACCGCCATAGACTGATCTGGTCTACCCTGAGCCAAAATCTGATTAACACGATCAATAAAAAAAATACGATTGGGTAAGCCTGTTAGTTGGTCATGGAGGGCTTGATGGTGCAGTCTGGCTTCCTGTTGTTTCCGGACAGAGATATTACGCACCGATACTACTCCAGCCGCCTCACCCCTACCCTGGCAGGGACCTCCACTCAGGGCAATCCAGAAACGGTCCGCTGGGGATCTGGTATCTAATAAAATAAATTCCTCGTTTTCCAGACAATCGCCCCTTAAAATCCGGCCCAGGGGTAGCTGATCTTCCCTTAGGGATCGCCCCTGTCCATCCAGTACTTGCCAGTCGGATCCTTCCCCCACCCGCCAAAGGTGATCTAAGTGCTCCAGTAAAAAGCCCCTAGCCCGAAGGTTGAGGTATAAGGGCTGTCCTTGCTGATTGACAACGACAATAGCGTCGGGCAGACTATTCAACACCTCAAGGTTAATCTGGCTGGAGAAGTCGACAGGATTGAACATGGCGATCGGGTGACTAAGGAGAAGGCATATCTCAATTTACTTATATCCCATAGTGGTTTGGCTACCCATAGATAACCCTTTGCCAAGGTCTGGCCAAATTAGTTCTTGAGACACACAGCACAACCCTAAGGCAAGAACTAAAGCCAGGTTACTGAATATAGGATGGTGTCAGCCTAGATTTGGCTATTTCCGTAATCAACAAATTCAATCGAGTCCCTAATCCAAGCTGAGCAATAAGGGAATACACTGAAGCAGGTGCATTAAACAAGGGTGTAGTAAACCTAATCGGGAGAATCATGCCTGGGTTAGCTGATAGCTCGGATGCAAACATTAAACGGGCTGAAACCAGAGTTTTAGGGGTATGGAGGAAACACTATTAGGGGGACGATATCAGGTGATTCGGCGGTTGGGCTCAGGGGGGTTTAGCCGCACCTTTTTAGTATCCGATCTACACCTGCCTAACTATCCTAAGTGCGTGATTAAGCAGCTTAAGGTTCAGGATAAGGATGCCGCCACCCTGGATATGGCTCGTCGCCTATTTGATACTGAAGCCAGAGTTCTCTATCAATTAGGGAATCATCCCCAAATTCCATCTCTCCTGGCTCATTTCGAAGAAAATCAAGAATTTTATCTGGCTCAAGAATATATTGAGGGCAGTCGCCTCAGTAGCCAGATCGAAGAAGGCAAGCCCTGGTCAGAAACCCGGGTGGTTTTGCTTCTACAGGAAATTTTGGAGATTCTTGCCTTTGTCCATGGCCAACAGGTCATTCATCGGGATATCAAACCCTCCAATTTAATTCGCCGTCACCGGGATGGCAAACTTGTGCTGATCGACTTTGGGGCGGTCAAACAGGTCACCACTTCACCCCTGGTTGATGCGGAGACTGGAGCCACCAACCTGACGGTAGCCATTGGCACCCATGGCTACATGCCCAATGAACAATATGCCGGCAAACCGCGCTTTAGTAGCGATATTTACGCAGTAGGGATACTGGGTATTCGGGCCTTAACCGGTGTTCATCCCCAAAAGATTAAGGAAGACCCAGTGACCTCAGAGCTAAACTGGCATCCCCATGCTCCCTCCGTATCATCGGCCTTAACAGAGGTGCTTGACCGCATGGTGCGCTACGATTTTCGCGATCGCTATCCGACGGCGACGGAGGCCCTGGAAGCTCTACAAGATCTACCTACACCCCTCAGCACTAAGATTAGTAGCCATCTCTACCAAACCTGGCAAAGGGGGGTTGGAGGCCTGGTGCCCAGTCCTCAGTCTAATCCTGGGGAAGCGGTTTTAGTTCCCGCTGATACCTCAGAGATCACTGCGATCGCTGGAGCCCAGGACGCCACCTCCCTGTTTCCCATGGATAGTATCTATAGCCCGCATCCAGGCGATAGCCCTGGCTATGCACCTATTGCCCTGCTCTGGAACCAACTGTGGGAAGTAGTACCAGGCCGACCATCCATCCATCCCAAGCAGGTGGTTATGGTGGTTACCTTAGGATTGGTCGCTACCCTGGTAGCGCTGTGGCAGGGTGGGCTAACCGTCGCCTTTGAGCCAGCCAGTCACCGCGTCGCCAAGACTTTTATCTCCCTGCCGATGCCCAACCTGACCACCGATCTGGGGTTGTTACTGCCACCTAAGGAAAAGGCTGAATACCTGGTTAAGCAGGGAGACCAACTGGTTACGGATGAGCGTTTTCCAGAGGCGCTAGATATCTATAACACCGCGATCTCAGTCCAGTCAGACCATGCTTCTGCCTATTTGGGTCGTTGTCGCGCCCTGATTGGACTCAAACGACCCAGTGAAGCTATTGCCGCCTGTAACGACGCCCTTGCCTATCGCAGCTATTATCCAGAAGCCACCCGCAACAAAGGCAAGGCAGAAGAGCAGCAGGGTAGACTTTTAGCCGCCCTAGTCCTATACGAAAACACAAACCAGTTAATGCCAGCTCTGGCAACAGCCTGGCTGGATCGGGGCCGAGTACTGCAAAAGTTAGGTCGATCGGCAGAAGCCCTCAATGCCGTTGACCAGGCTATTGCCCTTAACCGTGAATTAGCCGAGGCCTGGACGGTACGAGGTGAAGCTGCTTGGACCCTGGAACGCTACGATCAGGCGATTGTCGCCTTTGACAAGGCGCTACAGCTCAACCCAGAGGACGAAACAGCTAAACTGTTGAGGGATCAGACCCGTAAAACCCTGGGCCGTTGAGACTCAAGACTTGGGGCTAAACTACCCTAACGCGTACATCGGTTTCTAAACTCGACTTCACCTGGGCTCCCTCCACCGTAGTACCCTGAACCGGGGCCGTGTCCTGGGGAAAGGGGCTGGCCACCAGGGCAATATGGCGATCGCTAACCGCCAAACCATGGGTTGGGTCAAAACCACGCCACCCGCCGCCAGGAATGTAAACCTCGGCCCAGGCATGCAGATCGCGATCGGAAATGCGACTATCTCCTTCTTCGTAACCACTGACGAATCGAGCAGCCAATCCTGCCGCGCGACAGGCAGCCATAAACAATACCGTGAAATCACGACAACTGCCGAACTTTTGAGCCCAGGTAATGCCCGGCGGCCAGGGCCGACCCGTAGCACGAGTCCCATACTGGCAGATTTCGTAAATGCGTTGATTCAAGGTGGTCAGGAAAAAACTAATATTACCCTCTACCCCGTACAGGATCTGCTCCACCAGGTCAATAACCAGGGGTGAAACCGCGATTGTAGCGGGAGGCTGGAGATAGGCTTGCAGGCTTGCAGCCAGGGTAACCGGATAATCAATGGGCACATACACGGCCCAGGGCTCAGCCAGATAATCAAAGGGATTGGTACGGTAGGTCATCACCTCTGACGTCGCTTCAATAGTCAGGTGACGGGTTGGAACCTGGTCAAACCAGAGTCGCAAGGTGTGGTTCCCATCGGTTTCCACCAGAGCTGCCTGACGAATTGGGCTGGGATCAACCTTTAAATCAAAGCTCCCTACCTGCTGAGTAGCATCACAGCGAGGTCGCAGCCGCAGTGTGTGGCACTGCAAGGTTACAGGTTCTTGGTAAGCATAGTGAGTACGGTGACAGATCTGATAGCGCATAACTAAAAGTCTAGATTGCCTCCAGCATAGATTGTCGCCAGGAAGTCCAGAGTAACTTTACTGAAAACAGCATCAAAAAAAGGTCAACCGTAGCACAGAATTGCATATGGATCCAATTTTATAGAATATTTAGGATAGACATATTCAACTCGATTCGATCATCGGATTATCTTCATCCTGTCCTATTCCTGCATTTACCCGTCAGGGATCATCAGCAAACCTAGGATTTTTCAACCTTAAGCATTTATAAAAAATGTTGCAGCTCCTAAAATATGCCTACATAATAAAGAGTATAAGTTTTCCTTTTTCTGAGTCCCTGTTTTCTTGATCTTTTCAATATAGAGAAAATCACATTAAGAATAATTTGGTTGCCCCATATTCGTCTTTAATTTTTAGGTTGGCCTGATTTTTCTGTCATCGCTTAAAGCTATTGTTGTCATTTAGTCATTTTGGCAGCCTTAAGTGCTTTTTCTCTTTAATAGTCTTGTTTTTAGACGCTCTGTACCAATTGGTCATCCGTCAACCTCATTCATAAAAGTATCTGGAGTAACAAAATGATATCCGTGTCTGAAAAAGTACATTGTCCCAATTGCGGTCAACTGGCCGATCGCTACCATCTTGAGGCGGATCAGCTGATTCGCACCCAATGTTCTGCCTGTGATTACTTAATGATCACCTGTGCTCGTACTGGTAAGGTGATCGAAGCCTATGCCCCTGGATTGTTCGTCAGTTCATCGCGCTAGGGGATGCTATCAAAAGACAACTTACTGTCTGACTATGGGGAAATAGTTTTTCCATGCCTATAGCCAACTATGAGTGATTCTCCATTTGATTTGATTTTAAGGCAGTGTTTATTGCCAGGTAACCCTGACCTGGTGGATATTGCCATTGAAAAAGGCAAGATCGTTGCTATGGGAACTCACCTGGCAAATCTAGGTGAACAAGAGTTGCTCGTCCAGGGTCGATTAACCAGTCCACCTTTTGTGGAGTCCCATATCCATCTAGACTCCGTTCTCACCGTTGGTCAGCCCCGCTGGAATAGCAGTGGAACTTTGTTTGAGGGTATTGATATCTGGCGCGATCGCAAGGCTACCCTCAGCTATGCCGATGTTAAGGCGCGGGCCGTAACAGCGCTGCGGCTTCAAGCGGAACAGGGAGTTCTATTTGTGCGCACCCACGCTGACGTTAGCGAACCGAGTCTGGTTGCCCTCCAAGCCCTCCTTGACCTGCGGGAGTCCGTTCAGGAATGGATGACCCTACAGGTGGTGGCCTTTCCTCAGGATGGTATCTACGGTAGTCCCCAAAATGCCACCCTACTGGAGGAAGCCTTAAAACTGGGGGCCGATGCTGTTGGAGGTATTCCCCATTATGAGTTCACTCGGGAAGACGGAGTTCGATCTATTGAACAAATTTTTCAACTGGCCCAGACCTACGATCGCCTGGTTGATATCCACTGTGATGAAATTGATGATGACCAGTCTCGATTTTTAGAGGTGGTGGCCGCCTGTGCTCTGCGATCGGACTTAGGGTCAAGAGTTACCGCCAGCCACACCACAGCTTTTGCCTCCTATAACAATGCCTATGCCTTCAAACTAATGGGCTTATTAGAGCGAGCTCAGATCAATTTCGTTGCCAATCCCTTGATTAACATAACCCTTCAGGGTCGTACCGACACCTACCCGAAGCGACGGGGAATTACCCGGGTAAAGGAACTATGGCAGCGAGGATTGAATGTCAGTTTAGGTCATGACTGCATTCAGGATCCATGGTATAGCCTGGGTACGGGAAATATGTTAAACGTGGCAGCCATGGCCATCCATGGGTGTCAAATGACGGGGCAGGCAGAAATTGACGCCTGTTATGCCATGGTGACGGAAAATGGAGCTCGCACCCTAAACCTGGGCAATCAGTATGGCATTGAAGTTGGTAAACCAGCTAACCTGATTGTGATGGAGGCCGAGAATCCCTACGATGCCCTACGGAGGACCGCCACAGTCACCCATGTGATTTCCAGAGGTAAACTTCTGGCTCAGACCCAACCTGCCCAAACCAGTTGGTTTGGTTGACAGTCAACGGATATTCCCAATCTCCCCTAATTCCTCAACAGATGAATCTTGAGTCATAACCGCAACTACGGTCTGTCCTTCTCCAGTAGTCGCTAACTCATCTAATTCAGCCAGTAAAGGGGCCTGAGCAGGGTGGGTAAGGGTAACCCTAGGGTCATCTACGAGAGTAGCCTCAGCCTTAGGACTAACCCGAACTGAAAACCCCCAGGTAAATACCAGGGCAATCAAGGAGACCATCAACCATTCGGGAGGAACCAGGTTATCGTTTATTACCCTCAACAGTAGCCGCACACCCACAAAAGAAACTGTAATAAAACCGGCATCCTCCAGATGCTCAAATTCTTCGAGCCAGCGAATAAACAAACCGGCCATAAATCGTAAAGTCAACACCCCGATCGCCCCACCTAACAAAATCACCACTACCTGCTTTGAGAGGGCCAGGGCGGTGGTTACACTATCGAGGGAAAAGGCTAAATCGGTAAAGGCAATGATAGGGATAGCCTGCCACAGACCTTTAAAGCTGGGACCATGGTGATGATGGAGGTCGGCGTCAGCAGGGCTGGTAAAGTGATTAAAGGTGAGCCAGAGCAGGTAAGCCGCCCCCATCACCTCAAACTGCCAGAATTGCAGAACCCATCCCGCTGTTAGAATTAAAGCCACCCGTAAAATAAAGGCAACGAGCAAGCCAATGTTCAACGCCTGTTTTTGTAGAGCTTCCCCCTCTAATCCCTGGGAGATCGCCGCCAGAGCGATGGCATTATCAGCCGAAAGAATCGCCTCTAGGGCAATCAACACAGGCAGTAACAACAGCGTATCAACGCCAAAGTTGTTAGAAATGTCTAGGAGCTGATCTAGCATTAAGTGTTCTTAGCGACCCTGGGTCGTCATTAATGAGTGGTTTATCCAGTCTAACTTGAGCGGCTTTAGACGGCATTTGAACCGGTCACCTGGAGTACCTCCATTCTGCTCAGGTTAGGGCTATGCAGGTTAGCTAAGGCTCTTATACTATAGGCCGTAGCCAGTTTTAACGGGGTAGAAAGGTACTGCAACGACTCTTCAATCTAAAGACTTTGATCAAAGGTGGCAAACACCCTTTGAGGCCAGTCAATTTTATCAATCAACTGGATCCTAAACATTGGGGCCGAGACTATACTTCTTAGAGGTCCTATTCTACAAATTAAGCCTTTCGCCTGCTTTTTTCAAACCCTGCTTAGTTTAAGCTGCTCTGGTTTTCTACAATAATACGGTTAGCCTACCTGCCAGGAGTACTCACCAGCGTGCTCAGTTCCCTGTTAACGGCCTTCCGCCAGCGCTATCCAAATGCCAGCATGGTTTCAGAACTGTTAAATATTCACGACGGGCTGTATATTGTGCGAGTCACTCTTAATGCAGACGGTATGGCTCTGGTCACCGCCCTAGCGGCCCAATCTGTGGTAGAAGCAGCGGAGGACCTGGCCCTAAATCGAGCCTTAGAAAGACTAGGATTGCCTCTAAGTCCGCATCCTACCCTGGCTGATCAACCCCCGTCAGCGGTTATAACCACAACCGGACCAGCCCTAGTTGGTCCGTCCAAATTGGTCGATTCTACCCGTGATCAACCAACCAGCGAAAAACCTATGGTTTTGCCGCCACCAGCCCCGATCGCTACAACCACCCCTACCCAATCCCAAGGATCCTCAGGGGTTGATCTGGCTATGGTAGGGAAGCTCCCACCGGCGGAGGAGATCAACCTATCCCCGATTGATTTATCGGACATCATTGCCCAGACCGATGTGGAACTACAACGACTGGGCTGGGGAACGAGCCAGGGACGGGAATTTTTGGAGCGTACCTACGGTAAGCGATCGCGCCATGACCTGAGTGATGAAGAGCTACTGGAATTCTTGCTATACCTGGAAACCCAGCCCCCTTCCCCTGGCTCAGCCGGTTAACACCTACCCGATAGAACTGCCTAATTAACAGCCATGGGGCGACTCCCCACCGAAGCCCGGTCGATCACCTGATCAATCAGACCGTAATCCACCGCCTCTTGAGGGCTCATGAAGAAGTCCCGCTCCGTATCATCGGTAATTTTCTCGAGGGGCTGGCCCGTATTTGTGGCTAGGGCTTCATTTAAGCGCTGCTTCAGGTAAAGAATTTCCCTGGCCTGAATTTCAATATCGGTGGCCTGGCCCTGGGCACCTCCCAGGGGTTGGTGAATCATAATCCGGGAATTGGGCAGACTCATGCGCTTACCCTTTTCTCCAGCGGCCAGCAAAAAAGCTCCCATACTGGCCGCCAGTCCGACACAGATGGTACACACCTGGGGGCGAATGTGGTTCATGGTGTCATAGATACCCAAACCAGCGGTCACCGATCCCCCCGGAGAGTTGATATAGAGGTAAATATCTTTCTCAGGATCCTCAGCCTCCAAAAATAGCATCTGGGCCACAATCAGGTTGGCTGAGTCGGAGGTAACTTCCTGCCCCAGGAAAATAATGCGTTCACGCAACAGGCGAGAATAGATATCAAAGGCCCGTTCGCCCCGGCCTGATTGCTCAATAACGGTAGGTATCATGGGTACACGCTAGTTTTATGTCTTTAGTCATTGTAACCAGACGACGGGCTTCCGGTAGTAGGTCTGGATTTGGTTGCCAGGGATGTACCCCTGGCTGTTGCCAAAGGGTTGAAGCTGGCAATTCCCACATCCAGGCTAGGACCTTCCAGACCCTACCCATTGCACCCAACCCTGCCTCAGGGCCAGTTCTAAAGCGGCTCCAGCCAGTCCAAAAAGTAGCAGACTCTCGCTACAGCTAATCAAAATTAGGGGCCAGGTATGCCAATTGACGATCACGGCGGCATCAACCAGCGTTAAACCCCTAACCAGACTAAAGGCCAGCACTACACCAATCTTAATTTGAGGATTAGGATCCTGCCGGACGGCGTAGCGATAGGTGATACCAAACAGGCTGGTACTGAGGGCTGCGATCGCCACCGTTACCGCAAAAATACTCCCCGCCAGACCCATCAGGGTAGAGGCCAGAGTTGCCTCCCAGCCCAGCATAGAAATTCGGTGCAAGACTAAAATTAAAGCCGCCACTAGGGCCCCAATGCTACCGGTCAAAACCACGGCTTTAAGAGACTCTAGGCGATCGGCGGGGGAGGGGGGAAACCAGGGTTGCACAAGAAAAAAACAAGAGAGGACAGAATCAATAAACTCCCGAGGGTGCTATTTCCCCTATGATAGGGGAGGTTATTTTTAGATGCGACAGAGTTAATTATGGATATTTTGACCTTGGGCTGGGTAACGTTACTGGTAGTCTTTACCTTTTCCCTGTCAATGGTGGTTTGGGGCCGCAACGGTCTTTAGGGTCATTGCCGCTAACGATGGATACGTTCTTCCCATCCCAAACTTTTAGTCTGCTAGCCCTGCTAGCCCTGGTGTTGATGGTGGTGGTAACCGGCGGAGTAGTCTATCTAACGGCAGCCGAGTGGCGAGACCGCCGGCGTCGTAAGCGTGATCAAGACTCTGCCAAGCCCTCCCGTCCCAACTTAAAAAAGTAGCCCCTAACCTTCGCAATTCAGATTCCCTGGTCCTCTCCTTAGTTATCAGTCAGTTTGCTGGTCTCCTCTAATCCACGGCACCTTGCCCTCCAGGTACTCCTCCAAGTCCAGGCAGGGGCCTACGCGGATGTGGCCCTACATCGCCACCTGGCTCAGGGCTCCCCTGGTGGGCTTGATCGATCCCTCGTCACGGAATTGGTCTATGGGACGGTGCGTCGCCAGCGTACCCTGGATGAATTAATTAGCCAGTTGGGGCGCAGGTCTGCCGATCAGCAACCTCCCTTACTTCGCCTAATTTTACGGCTAGGGCTATACCAGTTAAGGTATTTAACTACCGTACCAGTGGCCGCTGCCGTTCACAGCACGGTAGAACTGGCTAAGGCAAGTGGTTTAGGGGGCCTGGGGGGAGTGGTTAATGCTATTCTGCGCCGCTACTATCGTCTTAGTCAGCAAGGGGATCCTTTGCGTTTGCCCGATGCCCCCAGCCGGGCCCTAGCCATTGGCTACAGCTATCCCAATTGGATTGTGGATTTATGGATCGACCAGTTGGGCTACGGCGAGGCCGAAGAGCTGTGTGGCTGGTTTAACCGGACACCTACCCTCGATTTACGGGTAAATCGGCAACGAGCCACCGTAGAACAGGTGCAGGAGGCTTTTCACCAGGCGGGATTGGGCTCAGAACCGATTCCCGATCTACCCTGGGCTTTACGCCTGGTAGACTCGCCAGGGGCGATTACGGCCCTGCCAGGCTACCAAGCCGGTTGGTGGAGCATCCAGGATGCCAGTGCCCAGATGGTCAGCGAGTTTCTCGATCCCCAGCCGGGAGAGATGGTACTGGATGTCTGTGCCGCCCCAGGGGGAAAGGCCACGCACCTGGCGGAATTGATGGCCGACCAGGGACAGGTATGGGCCTGCGATCGCACCCCTTCGCGCTTAAGCAAGATTAAGTTGAATTGCGATCGCCTGGGCCTTACCAGCCTGCGTACCCAGCTAGCCGATAGTACTCACCTGAGTCAATTCTATCAACAGGCCGATCGGGTACTGGTGGATGTGCCCTGCTCAGGGCTGGGCACCCTGCACCGTCACGCCGATGCCCGGTGGCGGCAAAATCCCGAGAGTTTGACCAACCTGGTGCCCCTACAACAGGCTTTACTGACCGAAGCCGCCCGCTGTGTCAAACCCGGCGGGGTACTGGTTTACTCGACCTGTACCCTACAGCCAGCGGAGAATCAGGGGATAGTTCAGACTTTTCTGGCCCAACACCCCGACTGGAGAATCCAGCCCCCCAGTCTAGCCCCCCTGGGTACTGAGCCAGAGGGTTGGATTCAGGTGTGGCCCCACCGCCACCATCGGGATGGATTTTTCATGGTCAAGTTAGCTCAGGTTAACCCGGCCAGTTAAGATATAACTTTGGTCAGAAGGCTGAGGACCTGGTTAATTGGTGAAGGTGAAGACCGGGTAGGCCTTCTAACCCATCTTTCCCGGCTCAAAGGTGGCCCCGGCTGGGGCATGCCCTAACTGTAGAACCTATGGTCCCCTATCTAGCTCGTATTGATATTTTTCCGATTAAGTCCCTGGATGGAATATCGGTTCAGCAGGCTCGGATCCTGGCGAGTGGAGCACTGCAGGGCGATCGCACCTATGCCCTGTTGGATGCCCAGGGGAATTTTATCCATGGCAAAAGTAATCCGATGGTGCACCGATTACGGACCCGCTTTTCCCCAGACAGGGACCAGGTAATATGGCACATAGAGTATCAATCTATCCCTGTTAGCTTTTCCCTTAATCCCCCGCGACAGGCTCTGGAAACCTGGCTGAGCGACTATTTTGCAGAACCGGTCAGGCTAGGAGAAAATCAGGCAACGGGCTTTCCTGACGACACCCTGGCGAGGGGGCCAACCCTAATCAGTACAGCCACCCTGGAAACCGTAGCGAGCTGGTATGGTGACCTCACCCTGGAGGAGGTGCGACGGAGATTTCGCACCAACCTGGAAATTGGCGGAGTTCCCCCCTTCTGGGAAGATCAATTATTTAGCCAGGGTAGGGAACCGGTGAGGTTTACCATCGGCACTGTAGTACTAGAGGGAACTAACCCCTGCCAGCGCTGTATTGTACCCACCCGCGACAGCCTCACAGGAGAGGCCACAGGAAGGTTCCAATCTACCTTTGTAAACCGTCGATGCACCAGTTTACCCCCCTGGACCCATCCCTCTCGCTTTAATCATTTTTATCGGTTAGGGATTAACACTAACATTAAGGAGCAAGCTGGTCAGGTGCTGACTCTGGGGGATACCGTAGGGATTGACCCCCTATAATGATCTAAACCCTGTGCTTTGCTTCTATGTCCCCGGCTTTTCTGCGCTCTGATATTATCCAGCTAACCGCCTATAGCTCCCATCCCGGGGAGGATGGCCAGGAGACGGTGGGCACCATCGATCATCTGGATACGAATGAGTGTCCCTACGACTTACCCGTCAGCATCAAGGATAAACTGGGGGCGGCAGCAGCTCAAACAATTGCGGCTAACCGTTATCCTGACGGAGCTTACCTGGACCTTAAGGGGGCGATCGCTGACTACGCCAACGAGTCGAGTCAACTACCGGGTCAGTTCACAGCCGCTAATATTACCGTTGGTAACGGATCGGATGAGTTGATCCGATCCCTGCTGATGGTCACCTGTTTAGGCGGTGGGGGATCGGTGCTGGTGGCCAACCCCACCTTCTCCATGTATGCCATTTTGGCCCGTACCCTGGGAATTCCAGTGATCCCTGTGGACCGGGATAAAGATAATTTTGCTATCAATCTAGAGGCCGCCCAACAGGTCATTGATCATCCCCCCAATTTACCGGTGCGGGTGGTCTTTATGGTTCATCCTAACTCCCCCACGGGTAACGGTTTAACGGCGCAGGAACTAGCCTGGCTTAAACAACTCCCCGAAGACATCTTAGTAGTTGTGGATGAGGCCTATTTCGAGTTTAGCCAGCAGACAACCCTGGAGGAAATTGCCTACCATTCTAACTGGCTAGTCTTGAGAACTTTTTCCAAAGCTTTTCGCCTGGCTGCCTATCGAGTCGGCTATGGCATTGCCCAACCGGAGGTGGTGGCCGCTCTAGAAAAGGTTCGTTTACCCTACAACTTACCTAGTATTGCCCAGACAGCCGCCAGATTAGCCCTAACCCACCGCCAGGATCTTCTGGCTATTGTTCCCGAGATTCAACAGCAGCGCCAGATTCTTCTCTCTAGCCTGGGTGACCAGGGCAGCCTGCTAACCTGGCCCAGCCTGGCCAACTTTATCTATACCCGTCCTCAGGTTGAGCAGGACACAATGACAGAGCATCTGGATAGCTGGTTTCGATACTTGAAAAGGGAAGGAACATTCATTCGCAACACGGGTGGAGGATTAAGGATTACCGTTGGTAGTCCAGAGGAAAATCAACGCACCTTGAACCGAATCCGAGCCCAGGCCCTACATTAGGCCACGAGCTCGACGAATGGTACAGGGAAGCACACCCACCATTAGGGCAAAAGCCTCATCAGGGACTTGATCCACAATACTTTGATCAAAGTAACTCTTAAATTGTTCAAGAATCATCCGGGCCCGATCAATGGACACGGGCTTATCGGTAAAATTCTGAGTTAATCGGACCCATTGCAAACGAATTCGCAACGCCTTCTGTTGCTCCTCAGGAGAATCTGGAGCAATCAGGGAAAGGCTACCCAGGGCAATCACCCCGCGACAGTCAGCATCTAAGTTACCCCCGATAGCAGCACCAGGCCCAGCAAATTCGGTGTAAAACTCCTTATGGATAATCAGGCCGTTACGACGACGACTATTGACAATCCATAGATCCTTGCCACGAATTTTGCCTAAAATATCCGCCTCTTCCCCCGGAGAACTACTAATCTCCGTTGAGGATATGGATTGATAAGGAGGTATCAGTCCAGAAATGTTAGGATGGCCTGAATGTGACAAAGTATTGCGATAGGGTGACAGGACTGGCCCATGGGGTTGGTTCACTGCGCCCAGATGAATATCCCGACTCATTCCCATTCAGCTACTCAACCAATTTCTGAAACAACAGTTAAGCCGACCTTTCAACTCCAAGATAACTAGAATAGAGCAATGAATGAAAATCCCTGAAAAAGGGTACAGGTGACTTAAATACGTAGCAAGCACACCTAAATTGTCTAAGACTAGTCAATTTAGGAGGTAATATCCGTAAAATCATTTTAGGCTACTGGGGCGGAGGCTGTTACTGACAACATGAAATTTCCCTAAAGTCATGATAAATTCTCCCAAAGTTTTTTAAGTTTTGTATGAAGTTGTGAAACTTTAGACAGAATTCTTTGGCCACAGATGATCGGTCAAGGCCTAACCTGGACAGGTGTTTTCACCTACCTTCACCCCGGCAAAGGTAGCTACGACTATGATTTATACCGCTGGACTTCTGTAAAAATCCCTAATCTCAAAATTAAATCCTGGCATCAGTTGACTAGAACCAGTGCCTTTAAACATCCTTGAGTTTTTTATACATGAGCACCCGGCAAGGTTCTGCTCTACCCCAGAAAAAGGGGGGTGCGTCCACAGCGATCGCCCGAAATCCTAGCCCCTGGTATAACTGCAATGCGCCCCGGTTATCGGCCATCACATGGAGATAGAGGTCATAGATGCGCCAGTCCAGGGCGATCACTTCGCAGGCCCTGAGAAGATGACTACCAACCCCCTGCCGTCTATAAAATCGTCCCACAGCTAAATTAGCAATGTAGGCATAGGTTTTGGGAAAAGCCTGCCAGGGCCAGCCCAAACGCCGGGAAATTTCCACACTACCCGCTAATAATCCTGGCGATGAAGTACTGCTCACCAGGGCCGTCAAACATCGAGAGCTATGACTTTGATACTGAATTCGTTGTTTTAAATCGGCCTGAATGCCAAATTTGAGCAAAAAATATAGCAATCCTGGCCAATCCTCAGGATCATAAAAACTATCGGTCATCAAACTGGCCAACCGGGGTAAGTCCTCCAGGCGAGCCTCTCGAATCCAGGGCTGAGATATCCCCGTTGCCATTCCTTCGCTACCTTTATAGTTAGGTGTCAATAGCCGATCCCAGGAAAAGTATGCATTGCGGTAGATAGCCCGGTTAACGGAGCTGAGACCAGCCAGAACACCTACCCAGTCTTAGCGTTTTCAGGTCTCGTAACATGGGACAAACCAGGCAGTTGGGAAACCTCAAATTGACCGGTCAACCCTGTCCTAAGCGGGCTGACCAAAGCTATGTTTATAAGCTTAACTATTCCATGACTCCTCCAACTTTTATCACCAGAATTGAATCCCACCGTGATCCCGGTCACCTCTGGCCCTTAGCTGGACTGGGCACCGTTTTAATTCATGCCGGGCTCTGGCTGGGCTTCCGACCCTTGGTGATAGCCACCCCGTCCCAATCTAGAGTCGAGGCCGATCCCATCCCTGTACAACTCTGGCTGGATGTTCCTCCAGGCAACCCCGATCAGGGGCCTAGATCGGGGGTAATGGCAGCAGCTTCTGGCTCACAATACCCGCACCAGAGTAGCTCTCCGTCAGCCCTAACTACTCCTTCTGTACCGACTCCGGAGCCCCAGGTAACCCCGGTTTCACCGCTACCAGCCACCCCTATTGCGCCTACTTCACCGGATTCCTCTGCCCCCCTGGAAAGCCTGACAACGCCCCAACCGACAGTCCTACCCCCGGTAAACCCACCCCCTACTGCTCCCGCACCAACCTCTGCACCACCAGCTCCAGCAGTCACCCCACCCCCGTCTGCTTCATCGCCGCCTAGCCCAGAAACCACGGCATCCCTTCCCGGTTCCCCGCCATCTGAATCAACCGGGCAACTACTCGCGATCGGCCTTGCTGCCGCCAGCTTTGGCACTGACTTTCCCGATCACCCCCCCCAATTACTGGACAGTAGTCCCATGGGTGTCCAACCCTGGCTTTCCCTCTGTGGTCTAGAAAATCTAGCGGCGATCGCTAGCCCAGGTCTGGTAGCTAGGGTCAAACTTCAACTACAAGTACAACCCGACGGTAGGATCTCCCGGGCTACAGTGGTAGAGGGTACGGGCAATTCCTCCCTCGACCATCTAGTCAGTTGTGTCGTTCAAAATCAACTACGCCTCCAGCCAGCCACCACCGGTGGTACTCCCCAACTTACGGATGCTTACATCCTGGAAACCCAGGTGCGGTTCTAACCTTCTATGCTTTAAAGCATAGGACTTCAGCCCGATTGACCTTTCTATCGTCTCTCCCTTCCCTGCTATGGCCCTATTCACCCTGCGATCGCTACAGAAAGACTTTGGTATTAAGGAAATTCTCCGGGATGCCAGCTTTAGCCTGGATGGGGGCGAACGGGTAGGGGTCATTGGTACCAATGGATCGGGTAAATCTACTCTGCTAAAAATGTTGGCGGGGCTCGAGCCCTGGGACGCGGGGGAACTGTGGGTGAATCCTGGGGCCCGGGTAGTGTACCTACCCCAACAGCCAGAATTCGATCAGAACTGTACCGTCCTTGAGCAGGTCTTCAAGGATGCCGGTGCTGCCATGGATTTGGTACGCCAGTATGAAGCAATTTCCCATCAGCTAGCCCAGGGTAAGGGAGACTCCGCCACCTTAATGGTGCAGTTGGGTCACCTGACGGACCAGATCAGTAGTGCCGCCGCCTGGGATTTAGAAACTCGGGCCAAGGTGATTCTCACCAAACTGGGAATTGTCGATTTTGACGCCCGGGTGCAGGACCTCTCCGGTGGCTACCGTAAGCGAGTGGCTATTGCTGCCGCCCTCATGGCGGATCCCGAAGCCCTACTAATGGACGAGCCCACCAACCACCTGGATGCGGAATCGGTGGAATGGTTACAAAGTTACCTGAGTAGCTTTAGCGGTGCTCTGTTGCTGATTACCCACGATCGCTACTTCCTCGACCAGGTAACCAATCGCATTCTGGAAATTGATCGGGGCGATCTCTATAGCTATGACGGTAACTACGCCTACTACCTGGAGAAAAAAGCCGCCGCTGAAGCGGCCGATCAAAGTCGGCAACGGAAACACGCTGGAGTTCTACGCCGAGAACTGGAGTGGCTCCAACGGGGTGCTAAGGCTCGTAGCACCAAACAAAAGGCCCGTATTGATCGCATCAGCGACATGCAAAATCGGCAGTTTAAGCAGACCCAGGGGTCGGTAGACATCTCCACCGCTGGCCGCCGGATTGGGAAAAAGGTGGTGGAACTGGAGGGGGTGGCTAAGGCTTACGGCGATCGACTCCTATTCCAGGACCTTAGCTACGCCTTTACCCCCCAAGACCGGGTAGGCATTATCGGTCCCAACGGAGTCGGTAAGTCTACCCTGATGAATATCATTACCGGTCGGTTACAGCCAGACAAGGGAACGGTAGAAATTGGATCCACTATCCATATTGGCTATTTTGACCAACACTCTGAGGATCTAGATGGCAACCCTAACCAGCGAGCGATCGAGTATCTAAAGGAAACCGCCGAACTGGTCACCACCGCCGATGGTAGTGTAATTACCGCCAGTCAAATGCTTGAACGATTTTTATTTACTCCCAACCAACAGTACGCTCCCCTCCATAAACTATCGGGGGGTGAGCGCCGTCGGCTATTTCTATTGCGGGTCCTAATGGCGGCCCCTAACCTACTGATCCTGGACGAACCCACCAACGATCTAGACATCCAAACCCTGGGAGTATTAGAAGAATACCTGGAGCAGTTTAACGGTTGCGTAATCGTAGTGTCCCACGATCGCTATTTTCTAGATCGAACCGTCCATACCATCTTCGCCTTTGAGGGCGCAGGCCGCCTACGCCAGTACCCCGGTAACTATTCCCTCTACCTTGACTATAAACAGGCCGAGGCGGCAGCGGAAAAGGCAAAAGAACTAACGCCGACCATAACCAGCAGCAAGGCTGAGACTAAAAAGTCCCGGTCAACACCAGTGGCGGATCAACCACGGCCCCTGTCTTTTAAAGAAAAGCGGGAATACGAACAGCTAGAAACTCAGATTGAGGCCCTGGAGACCGAAAAGCAGACGGTGGAAGCCCAACTGTACGGCCAGGCCAGCCAGGACTACGCCACTGTCGCCCAGCTTTCTGAACAACTGGCTAGCCTTACCCATCGCCTCGATCAAGCCATGGAACGCTGGTTACATCTGGCCGATCGGATGGATGGCTAGGTTCCCCAGAGTGGTCTCTCCCCCTGCTCAGATTCGGAAAATTCCTTTAGGCTAGAAAAAACTATTGCCCCTACCATGGCCGCCGACTCTGCCCTCACCATTACTTGGATCCAACACATTGAAGAGATTACCGAAGCTGCCTGGGATGCCCTAGCCCAGCCCCTACCTATACCTTTTCTAGAGTGGAGCTGGCTATATAATCTGGAGCGATCGGGCAGTATCAGCGCCAATACTGGCTGGCAGCCCTGCCACCTCACCCTCTGGCGCGGATCTACCCTGGTGGCCGCTGCGCCTATGTACTTGAAGGGACATAGCTACGGTGAGTTTGTCTTTGATCACCAGTGGGCAGAGCTGGCCGATCGCCTGGGACTAACCTATTACCCAAAACTTCTAGGCATGGCGCCCCTAACACCGGCAGAGGGCTACCGATTTTTGATCGGCCCCGATGAAGACGAGGCCGCTATTACCCAAACCATGATCCAGGCCATCGATCGCCTCTGCCAGGACCACGGTATTTCAGGCTGCCACTTTCTCTACGTTGATCCGGCTTGGCGAGATGCCATGAGCCAACTCGGCTTTACTACCTGGTTACACCATAGTTACGTCTGGCAAAACCAAGGCTTTAAGAGCTTTGAAGACTATTTAGCCCAGTTCAATGCCAACCAGCGCCGCAATATTAAACGAGAACGCCAGTCCCTCACCACAGCCGGACTAGACCTGCAGGTGATCAGCCAAGATGCCATTAGTCATTCCCTCTGCGATTTGATGTATGACTACTACGCTGATACCTGTAATAAGTTCGGATGGTGGGGCAGTAAGTACCTGAATCGCCAGTTCTTTCAGATGCTACACCGTAACTACCGACACCGCCTGGTTTTTTTCGCCGCCTACAGAGAAGACCAAAACCTACCGGTGGGAATGTCCTTCTGTGTGACCAAGGGCGATCGCCTCTACGGTCGTTATTGGGGATCCCAGGTAGAACTAAATCATCTCCACTTCAACGCCTGTTACTATGCCCCCATCGATTGGGGCATAGCCCATGGTATTCAGATTTTTGATCCCGGTGCTGGGGGACGGCACAAGAAACGTCGGGGCTTTCCCGCCACCCCTAACTATAGTCTGCACCGCTTCTACCATCCCCGTCTGGAAACCCTCCTAAAGCGGTACATAACCGAGGTGAATGGGCTCGAACAAAAGGAAATCGAGGCCATTAACGCCGACCTACCCCTGAAGGTATAGCCCTAGTTTCACAAGTCCCAGCCATCCGTCTATGATGGAATCCACTTGAACTGAGTTGATTTAGCCAGCCCCACCCCAACTCCCTATTCTGGACCCTAGCCATGTTTTACCCGCGCCTATCCCAAACTTGCCTGCACCTAGCCAGCGGCATCATAGTCGCCCTGACCATGCTTATGGGAAGTTGCTCTATCACCTCGGCCAGAACCCCTGGCAGTCTGACGGATAACCTAACAGTCCCTAGGGCACAGCAACTTCCAATTACGGCAGTAGCCCAGCTAGGCAGCCAGGAGATTTTTCTGGAAGTAGCCAGCACCCCAGAACAGCAGTCCCTAGGGCTGATGTATAGAGATCCGTTACCAGCCGATCGGGGCATGATTTTCCCCATGCTACGCCCCCGTCCGGTCAGCTTTTGGATGAAGAATGTACCCGTTCCCCTAGATATGGTCTTTATCTATCAGGGCAAAATTCGAGCAATTATAGCCAATGTACCACCCTGCGAAATCGATCCCTGCCCTATCTACGGGCCCAATAACCAGATAGTTGACCAGGTAATCGAGTTACGCAGTGGACGGGCCGCAGAACTGGGCTTATCGGCAGGAGATAGGGTCGTAATCAAGCCCCTGACCCGCTAGAATTCTGATTTCCCCTTACTTCAACCATCCTTTGAGACGGGAGGCCACCTGAGGTCGCCGTAGTTTCCGCATAGCCTTGGTTTGGATTTGCCGAACCCGTTCCCGAGACAGATTAAAAATACTACCGACTTCCTCCAGAGTATGGGTTTCTCCAGTGGTTAGCCCATAGCGCAAGGTAATAATATCCTTTTCACGCTCTGTGAGTACTTCCGCTAATACGCTGGTAATTTCCTGGCGCATCATATTTTCGCTGATTTTTGATTCTGGAGTTTGGGTGCTACTATCCTCTAGCAGCTCCATTAATTCCGTATCTTCGCCCTTACCCACACGATGGTTTAAAGATAGCGATCGCCGTCGTACCTGTTGTAGACTTCTTAACTGTTCAACTGTCACATCAAGGGTTGCGGCCAACTCCTGTTCAGTAGGATTACGCTGTAGATCTCGACGCAGATCCCGATGGGCTTTCTTTAACTTATTTAGCTTCTCGACGATATGAATTGGCAGCCGAATCGTGCGCGCATCGTTAGCAATAGTACGGGTAATACCCTGACGAATCCACCAATAAGCATAGGTAGAAAATTTATACCCCTTATCTGGATCAAACTTCTCCGTAGCTCGATTTAAACCCAAAGCACCCTCTTGAATTAAATCTAAAAAGGGCACACCTCTATTTAAATAGCGCTTTGCAATAGAAACTACCAGCCGCAGGTTAGAGCGAATCATACGACGCTTAGCTGCTCGTCCCTCTTGCAGCTTTTGGGTAAACTCTGTATGGGTTACCTTTAATCTGGCTAACATTTCCTGGCGAGTGGGTTTACGCCCTAACTCCTTGGTCAACCGTTCGCTGGCGGCGTCCACACGAGACAGAAAACGCACCTGTCGAGCCAACTCAATTTCTTCGCTAGCCTCCAATAGGGGATAGCGAGCCATCTCTTTAAAGAAAGCTCCAACAGCATCATCGGTCAGGGTTTTACTGTAGCCCGACAAAGCCATTTCAGACATTTCACTGACCTGAGAAAATTTCGCTAGAACTTCCCGATCCTCCTCCCAGGCTATGGCTTCAGGAATAAAATTGCTATCAACCAAGGAAGTCTGATCTGGAATTGAACTAAAGTCATTAGCCAGGTCATCAAGGGAGCTATCTGACCAGCTAATAGGTGTTTCCAAGTTGGGGTTAAATGTAGTGGCCATAGGAGCAATAAAACTGTATAACTACAGGCTTGAATCATGGATATCGGTGACTCAGGAGAAGACCATCCGTAGAACAAACTTTTTGGCCCTCGGATTGATTTTGTGAGTCCACAATACGTATTTTTTTCGCAATTTCCAGGTAATGTAACATTTCTTTGACATCTTGCGTAGTGTAACGGGTTTTAGGGAATTTGCGTCTTCTTTTGAAGACAGAATTACCAATTTTCCCTCTCTAAGCGTTACCCTAGCGAAGATCGGAATAGCTAGTCTGAAGGGATGTTTGAAAACCCAAGCAGTTTGATGTCTGAAAATAGGGAACAGGGTTACCAGTTTTAAACCATCAAAGTTAGTAATCCTATAACGTCGGCTCCTTTCACGTCCGAATAGTGGAAAGAGTCTACTAATGCCATTGTGATTTGACTATACTCAGATAACCTTTTTAACCATCCCTTGATATCACCGGATCTAGGTGGGTAGCCATTTTTACCTCTCCTGCAAAACTTACCTGGAGATAGTCGAGATTAGTCGTGAGCGTACCATGCTAAGGCTAACGGAAATACTCTTATTTACCTGGCTGTACCTCCTGATCTGTCTAATAGTCATGATTTATGATCGATTGTTCTACACTGTCCTATAGCAATTGCTCAAAGTGAAGAGGGGTTATAGCCCATATCGTGACCTATTTTTTAACGATCCTCCCCACCCAATCTATATAGCTATAAAAATTATGGAGAGTCTCTCTATAGTTCAACCGACAGATTCCTTCGGTTGGGTGAACGTGCTCGTAGATTATGGTGGGCAGTCTGAGGTGTATACCTACTCTCTGCCTGATCATCTAAAGATTCAGGCAGGGGATATTTTAACGGTACCCTTTGGAGGACAGATGGTGGGGGCGATCGCACTGGTCCTGCTGACCGAGCCCCCCCCTCACCTCACAGCCCATCAGATCCGCTCGGTAGCTGGGATTGTAACACAAGGGTTTTTCTCTTCGGCCTATTGGTCCTTACTACAGCGGATTGCCGATTATTACCAGACCCCCCTGGTGCAGGTTCTCAAAGCGGCCTTACCACCAGGATTATTGGCAAAATCCCAGCGCCGCCTGCGCCTTTGCTGCGATCCCATTCCTACCGATAGCGGTAGTCAAATATCGGCTAATCTGGCTAGTTTAATCACCGAGTTGCGCCAGTCAGCCCAGGCCGATCTAACCTGGCAATACCTGCATCGTCGGGGTCATAGCCACCGATCCATACAGCAATTAATCCAACTGGGATGGGCCGAATCTTACCTGGTGCCGCCCCGGGTACCCCAACCCCAGTACCGACAGGCGGTTACCCTGGGGGAAAGAGACCTCCCATGCCAGGATCTGACGCCACGGCAACTGGAAATCCTCACTACTTTAAGGCGTCACGGAGGTAGTCTCTGGCTCAGCGATGCACTACAACTGTGCAAAACCACCAGCCCAACCCTGAAACGATTAGCCCAAGCAGACTGGATAACCATCGCACCCCAACAAAAACTCCGGTCTGAAAGCGGTTCTGACCTCACCGCCGATCAACCCCAGCCCCTCACCCCAGCCCAGGCCCAGGCCCTGAACCAGATTAACCAGTATCACCAGGCCAGTCAGATTTTATTGCATGGAGTAACCGGATCGGGCAAAACCGAACTCTATCTCCAGGCCATCGCTCCCCGCCTGGCAGCCGGGCAGTCAGCCCTGGTGCTGGTACCGGAAATCGGCCTCACACCCCAGCTGACCGATCGCTTTCGTCGCCGTTTTGGTCAGCAGGTTTGGGTTTACCATAGCGGCCTATCGGAAGGGGAACGCTATGACACCTGGCGACAAAGTTTGCAAGCCGAGAGTCCCCTGGTGATCGTGGGTACGCGATCGGCGATCTTTATGCCCATCCCCCGCCTGGGCCTGATTGTACTTGATGAAGAACACGACAGTAGCTACAAGCAAGACGTTACCCCCTGCTACCATGCCCGCACTGTAGCTCGCTGGCGCGCCATACTAGAAGACTGCCCCCTCTTACTGGGTTCCGCCACTCCCTGTCTGGATACCTGGGTGCAGTGCCGGGGCCTGATGGCCCCCCAGGATAGTCTGACCTGGGGCGATCGCTCCCTACCCACCTGCTACTTATCTCTGCCAGAACGGATTCAAGCCCGTCCCCTACCTCTGGTACAGGTGGTTGACATGCGGGAAGAACTGCAAGCAGGTAACCGTAGCATTCTCAGTCGATCCCTACAAACAGCCCTCCAATCTATGAAGGCAGAGGGTAACCAAGGGCTGCTATTTATCCATCGCCGGGGTCACAGCAGTTTTGTTTCCTGTCGTAGTTGCGGCACTGTAATCATGTGTCCCCACTGCGACGTCTCATTGTCCTATCACCAGCCCCATCCACAGGCAATCATGAGTCTGCGCTGTCACTACTGTGGTTACAGTCAAGCCCATCCCCGCCACTGCCCAGAGTGCTCTTCCCCCTACCTGAAGCATTTTGGTAGCGGTACCCAGCGAGTGGTCAACGCCCTGAAGGAAACCTTCCCCGAACTCACCTGCATTCGCTTCGACAGTGACACCACTCGCCATAAGGGAGCCCATCGTACTCTCCTCAGTCGGTTTGCCCAGGGCGAGGCCGATCTATTAGTAGGCACCCAAATGCTAACCAAAGGCATTGATTTACCCCAGGTCACTCTGGTGGGAATTATCGCCGCCGATGGTCTACTGTATATGTCAGACTACTGGGCCAATGAACGCGCCCTACAAACCTTGATTCAGGTAGCCGGGCGCGCTGGGCGAGGAGAACAACCCGGACAGGTGATTCTACAAACCTACACCCCAGATCATCCCGTCATCGAGGCTGTTATTCAGCATAGCTACCCTTCCTTTATCATTTCTGAATGGCACCAACGCCAGCAGCACCTGTATCCTCCAGCGGCTCAATTAGTGCTGTTACGGCTCAGTGGTTTTGACCCCCAGGTAGTGGAACGGGCAGCCATGACTGTGGCTGATCAACTTAACAGCAGTCTCCAACCTATCACCCATACCCTGCTCGGCCCTGCCCCTGCCCCTATCCTACGGGTAGCCAATCGCTATCGCTGGCAAATCTTACTAAAATTTCCCTGGCAAACAGCCATTCCCAACCTTCAACACCTAAAGCAGATCTGCCCTACATCGGTGAGTTTAACCATCGATGTTGACCCCTTGAGTTTATAGCTTGGATCAAAACACTAAAAACAGAGTGGATTGATCCGTGGGATATCTCCTAGGAGAGAAGCGGATCCCGGGTGAGGAAACATCAATGAGCAAAGACTGGGGGTTATACCCCCCTTAGGAGATTCCATTGCCTTGGCTAGAGTTGGCATATCAAAGTAGACGGTGTTCATCAGGATACTCACCATGTCACGGGACGCACTGGTTGTCGGCATCAACCACTATCAAACCCTTCCAGCCCTCCATGCTGCAGCGGCTGACGCTGAGGCTGTGGCCCAGTGTCTGGAAAGTTTTGGCGAATGTCGAGTTTTACGGATGCCAGAGGCAATTCGTAATCAGAAACCCGTGATTAACCAGAAGGCCGGGGTAACTACCGCCATGCTAGAAGCAGCCCTGATTCGTCTCTTTAAGCCAGCCGGCAAAACCATTCCCGAAACCGCCATCTTTTATTACTCCGGTCATGGTTTACAGCGTCATGCCGGTATTCAGGAGGGCTACTTAGCCACCAGTGAGGCCAACCCAGCCACCGGGCACTATGGCCTTTCCCTGTACTGGCTACGCCGTCTCCTACAGGAAAGTCCCGTACGGCAGCGGGTGATTTTGCTAGATTGCTGCCACAGTGGGGAGCTTTTCAATATTTTAGAGGCTGACCCTGGGGCCCGAGCCGGTACCGATCGCCTGTTTATGGCCGCATCGCGGGAATACGAACCCGCCTACGAAGCCCTGGATGGGCACCATAGCGTTTTTACCCAGGCCTTACTGACTGGGCTCAACCCCTATAAGGTGGAAGGAGGCCTGGTCAATAGCCATTCCCTTACCAATGCGGTCAACCGCAGCCTCAAAGGAGAGCTACAGCAGCCCCTATTTGAAAGCTCTGGCACCGAAATCGTGTTGACCCGAGTAGCTGGGACAGGGAGAACGGCCCCGACCACCCCTCCATCCACCCTCGATCGCCTCAAACACCTGAGCTATAGTGTCTGCCCATTTCAGGGTTTAGCCCCCTTTGAGGCGGGTCATGCCAGTTTGTTCTTTGGCCGGGAGGAGCTGGTAGAAACCCTGGTAGAACAGGTAAAACAGTCTCGTTTTTGTGCCCTGGTGGGAGCCTCCGGTATTGGCAAAACATCAATTTTACAGGCTGGGTTGATCGCCCACCTGCAACAGGCCCCTGAGGATAGCTGGGATGTGCGCTACCTAACCCCCGGCCATAGCCCCCTGCAGCGGCTGGCCGAGGCCTTTGTTGATGCCCAGGCTAGTGGCCTGGATCGGGCTACCCAAATACGCCAGGCCGAATCTTTTCTCAACCAGGGAGGAGAGGGATTTTGCCAACTTCTACAGGCGATGACGACCCAAAATTCCAGGATTAGCACGAGACCCCGTCCCCTCCTGCTGGTGATTGACCAGCTAGAGGAGATGTGGGGAGCATCTGTCTCTTCGGAGCTAGCACAGCAACGACAGCAACTACTGGAAGCTCTGGTGAGCGTAGTTAACCAGCCTGACCTGGCGGTACATGTGGTGATTGGTTTACGGGCTGACTATCTCAACCAGCTCGATCCATTTCCCGCCCTAGCCGACCTGGTGCGGCACAATAGCCTGACGGTTACTGCCATGAGCTATGAGCAAATTAAATCGACTATCGTCGGACCGCTAGAGAGAATTGGCCTGCACTACGATGCCAACCTGATTTATACCCTGCTGCTAGATGTGGTGGGCGCTCCGGGCGATCTGGCCCTGTTGCAAATGGCCCTGAAGGAAATCTGGCGCTGCCGCCAATGCGATCCGACCGGGCAGGCTCCGCCCCGGTTAACGCTGGATGCCTATGCAGAATTAGGAGGAATTCGCCAGTTACTGAGTCAGCGGGCCCATCAACTCTACGAAACCTTAACCGAAAGTGATAAACGGGCAGCCCGACGAATTTTCCTCAGCCTGTGCGAATTTGGCGAAGGGATCAGCCCAACCCGTCGCCAGGTTCAGCTGCCAGAGCTGATCACTCCCCAGCTAGACCAAACCCAAATTCTCCGTACCCTGGAAAAACTCATTGCTGCCCGGCTGGTTATCGCCCAACCTGACTTGAGCCAGAGCGGAGCCAGTCAGTGCCCAGCTACGACCCTGCTACCCACCTGGTCTGGCAGCCAGGGCGATCGCCTCCGTGGTGACGCCTTCAGCCCACCTACTAAAGATACAGACAGAGTTGATCTGTGGGATATACCGCCCCATTTCGATATTGCCCACGAATCCTTAATTCGTACCTGGCCCCTACTCCAGGAATGGTTACAGGAGGGACGCAGCATTCTGCGACAGCAACGTATGCTCGAAGTAGCAGCCCAGGAATGGCATCGGCAAAACTGTTCTGATCGGGCCGGGTACTTTCTCCCCCCAGACCGACTAGCCGCAGCCAAAGCCTTACAGATCGACTATCCCGACAGTCTATCAATCCAGGTGGTGCGCTATCTACAGGCCTGGGAACTATACTGCCGTCGCTGTACCCGTAAGCGCCAGTTAATGAAACTACTGGTACCGGTCAGTCTGGCGGCAGGGATAGTGGTGACCTATGGCTATAATCTGATCCGTAATCCTCAATCCCCCTGGTCTGTCAACCAGACCACTACAGGCACCACCATCCCCCAACCCGAAACCAGCCAAGCCCCTACCGATCAGCAGTTGCCAGCCGCGATCTCCCCCCTAGCGCCCGGTTCCAAACTCCTACCGCAGTCAACCCCCACTGGGATCAAGATTCCTCAAACCTCACGAAGCCAGGCAGACCAGGATATAGCCATGGCCCTGGGGCGCCTGGATAAGGTGGCAGAATGGGCCGACCCTAATCGCCCCACTAGCCTCATTCAAGTGTGGTGTGGTCCCAGCCATCCCCAACCCCTCTGCGTTACCCTCAGTGCCGAAAAGTCAGGCAAACCTCAACCTGGGGTTAAGCCCTAGGGTTCGCATCCCTTTTTACAGCTTTGGCCAGAACGCCCCCCTATGGATCGGTTATTGCGACTTACCCATTCCCAGTGGCAGCGGTAGGCTGACTAAGTTAGCACTCATTCTGATTGAGTGCTAAGTTGGTCTCTGGAGAGCTGAAAGACAGGACATGGCAAAAAAAGTTTCCTTTGATGAGGCTTCACGGCAGTCCCTTGAACGGGGCGTCAACGCCCTCGCTGATGCCGTTAAGATTACCCTTGGTCCCCGAGGACGGAATGTGGTGCTGGAGAAAAAGTACGGAGCACCCCAGATTGTTAACGATGGTATTACCATCGCTAAAGAAATTGAACTGGAAGACCCCTTTGAAAATTTAGGGGCTCGTCTCATGCAGGAAGTAGCCTCTAAAACCAAGGATCTGGCGGGTGACGGTACGACCACCGCTACAGTGCTGGCCCAGGCTATGGTCAGGGAAGGACTAAAAAACGTGGCCGCTGGTACCAATCCCGTTGGTCTGCGCCGCGGTATTGAAAAGGCTGTCCAAACCCTTGTGGCTGAGATTGCTGCTATTTCCAAGCCTGTGGAAGGTAATGCTACCATTGCTCAAGTGGCTACGGTTTCCGCTGGTAGTGATGAAGAAATCGGCACCATGATTGCCCAGGCCATGGATAAGGTGACCAAGGATGGGGTAATTACCGTAGAAGAGTCTAAGTCTCTCTACACCGAACTGGATGTGGTAGAAGGCATGCAGTTTGATCGCGGCTATATCTCCCCTTACTTTGTTACCGATCAGGAACGTATGGTGACCGAGCTTGAAAACGCTCGGGTGCTGATTACGGACAAAAAAATCGGTTCTATTCAGGATCTGGTACCGGTACTGGAACGTATTGCCCGGGAAGGGGCACCCCTGTTGATTATCGCTGAGGATATCGAAGGTGAGGCCCTGGCGACCCTGGTGGTCAATAAGGCGCGCGGAGTTCTGAATGCAGCAGCGGTCAAAGCCCCCAGCTTTGGCGATCGACGTAAGGCTATGCTGCAAGACATTGCGGTCCTCACCGGAGGACAGGTGATTTCTGAAGAGGTTGGGTTAAACCTGGAAACTGCCGATCTTTCCATGCTGGGTAAGGCCCACAAAGTTACCATCACCAAGGACAACACCACCCTTGTCTCTGACAGCGGTAATAAGGCCGACATTGACAAGCGCATTGCCCAAATCCGTCAGGAATTAGAGCGCACTGAGTCGGATTACGACAAGGAAAAACTCTCGGAACGTCTGGCCAAGCTGGCTGGAGGGGTGGCCGTGATTAAGGTTGGGGCCGCTACCGAAACCGAGTTGAAGGACCGCAAACTACGTATTGAAGATGCCCTTAGCGCTACTAAGGCGGCTGTAGAAGAAGGCATTGTACCGGGTGGGGGAGTCACTCTGCTGCACCTGGCTCCTAAACTAGAGGCTCTGAAGGCTTCTCTCAAGGATCCTGCCGAGGCCGTCGGGGTTAGTATTGTTCAGCGGGCCGTAGAGGCTCCCCTCCGTCAGATTGCCGACAACGCTGGTCAACAGGGATCGGTGATTGTAGAAAAGGTAAAAGCGCAAAGCTTTCCGATCGGCTATAACGCCCTGACTGGGGTCTACGAAGACCTAATTCAGGCTGGTATTATCGACCCCGCCAAGGTAGTTAGGTCGGGTTTGCAGGATGCCGCTTCTATTGCTGGCATGGTCCTGACAACCGAAGCCCTGGTGGCTGAAATCCCCGAGCCTACTCCTCCCGCTGGTGATCCTGGCATGGGTGGAATGGGCGGCATGGGTGGAATGGGCGGTATGGGCGGTATGGGCGGTATGGGCGGTATGGGCATGATGTAGTCTGCCCATCCTGTACTCTGACCTTGGCCAGAACCCTTCTAGAAATTGAGTAGCTACGGCTATCCTAAGGGCCCTCCAGTTTGGAGGGCTTTTTACTTTAGATAGGCTTTCTAGCAAAACTCCCTAGTCTGGAGACCGGGATACATCAAAGTTGAGGCAGTAACGGCCCTGGGGGTGATCACGACGTTCTTGAGCTGGCCCCTGAGCACCTCTGATCAGGGGATAACGACGGCTATCGGTGTCGAAGTTGGCACAAAGTTGGTAACGCCGATCGCTGAGCCGCTGATACTCGTAGGGCTGAGCGGTGAGGGGATCGGTAGGATTAGCGCCAGCCGTCAGCCCTTTAGGTAACTGATAATGATCGGGATCCGCCAGGTAATCCTGGTGTAGGGTTCCAGCAATGGTCGTGAGATCTTGCCAGCGCTGCTGATCAGCCGCGATCTGCCGCTGCCGACCAGGGGTACCGACAGCCCAAAAACCCACCACAATGGCTACCCCTACAGCCAGGCTAGCGGCAATCACAAAGGCACGATCTAGAGAGAAGCGCATCATAGGGTTAGCCGTTTCACCTTAGTTATAGGCCCCCGGCTAATCCAGTGGCCGTAATACCAGAGTACGCCCCCATCCAAAAGTAGAATCACCAAAATCTTGAGCCAGAAGCGTAGACTAATCTCCCCCCGCAGTAGGGAAGTCAGCAGGGCTATGAGGGTACCCAGCAGGATCAGGGCAGCCACCCAAAGGGTGAGATAGGTAAGCCACTTGCGCACTCCTGAGAAGTACTTTTCGGGATAGGTGGCCAGATCGCGATTAATCGCCCGCATGACGCCCAGGTAAACCGGATAGGCCACCAGCAGTCGCGCCAGAGCAAAGGATATCTGCCAGGAGGGCTCGCCGTAGGAGCGATCGAGGGTATCGGGAATCAGATGCTCAATGAAGATAAAAGCTATTTCCCCCAGTGCCTGGGTCCAAATTACCAGGGTATTGAAGGCCAGAAGATAGAGGAAAGCATCGCGGGACATCCCTCCCGAACTACCTCGGGGAGTGGGTATCGGTCGACCGGTCAGCTCTTCGTATACCTGAACAAAGGCTCGGTCTACCTGCCGTTGGGGCCAGCCATAGCCTCGCAGCATTTTACTGATAAACTCATCACTGGATCCCTGGCTACGGGCGGACTGAATAAACTCAATCAGCTCCTGGAGATGGTCAGTAGGGGAAGGCGGTTCAGCCATTAATTACTAGGTAAAATTTTTTACAGCTCTACTAAAACTTTACAACAACATTCAATCTTGGTGAATTGCCCAAGTTCCCTAACACCCCCCAGGGAGATCGGGTTACTATCATAATGCTATTAGTTGAGAGCTTAATCAAACGGCTAGAAAAGCTCGCCGAAGTTAAGTTGATTCTGGAAGGGTTCGGTTACAGTAGTCGTCAAGGCGCTCAGTTCAAGGTTGGGAGACCATTAACTAAAGGGTGAGGTCCAGCGCCTGACTGGAGGTCCTGAGCTAAGCAACGTCAGTTATGTTGATAGATACACAATCGGGGGAGTACATGGAGCCATATTCTACTGCAGAATTCCACGGATCAGAGAACGTTCCAGAACCCTCTCACGAGGATAGCCTACCCCGGCCAGATTCATTGGTGGGTCCCTCAGTTCCCCAGCACGAGGTCAAGGAACTCTATCGGCGGTTTCGTAAAGCCAGCCTGGAGTCAACGGCTCGGGAACTACAGAAACAGCAATACGCCCATATTCGCCAGCAAGTTGAGATCCTGAATGTTCCCATTGATAATTTTTCCGTCAATGACTTCTTGACCCAACTCCATCAGGGGGTAGTGTTTACTCCCAACGTTGATCATTTAATGAAGCTGAGAAAAGATCAGGACTTCGTAGCTGCCTATAGTCAAGCAGATTTTCGCATTTGCGATAGTCAGGTGCTGATGCTGGCTGCCAAGTTTCTGGGTAAGCCAATCCAGGCGAAGATTTCTGGCTCTGATTTATTTCCTTTATTCTGTGAACATCATCGCCATAACGACAATATTAAAATCTTTTTACTAGGGGGGGCAGAGGGAGTTGCAGCTCGGGCACAAGCTAACATTAACGCCCGTATTGGTCGGGAAATTATTATTCAGGCCCACTCCCCCTCCTTTGGCTTTGAAAAAAATCCAGAAGAATGCAACCGCATCCTGGAAATGATTCGCCAGTCGTCGGCTAACGTTCTCGTGGTGGGTGTCGGTGCTCCCAAGCAAGAAAAATGGATTGCCAAATATAAGAGTCAATTACCCTCTATCGATATTTTCATGGCAGTGGGGGCCGCCATTGATTTTGAAGCAGGTCATAAGCCAAGGGCACCCCAACTGATTAGCCAGTTAGGTCTGGAATGGCTCTATCGACTGGCCTCTGAGCCCAAACGTCTATGGAAACGCTACCTGTTAGACGACTTACCATTCCTGTGGCTGATTATCAAGGAACGATTAGCCCAATAATGGTTATAGCCATAGCCACGAGCCAGAACGCCTGCTCAAGTCCCGCTTTCAGCGATAAACTGTATCTTCACCGTTCTGGTCAACGCCATATTCCCATGGTGCTCTGGTAGGCAAGGACTGACCGCCTACCCAGGCGCTATACTTCAGTAGGCAAGGCCCAGGTTTCTATCCCTGCGGTTACATGCTTTTAGGTTCGCCGGGAACTAAACAGCCGCGCCGCCAGTACTCCCCCCAAAAAACCAAATAAATGACCTTCCCAGGAAATTCCTCGATGTAGAGGTAGGATCCCCCAAATTAGGCTGCCATAGATAACTCCCACAAAGAGGGAAAGGCAGATTGAACCTAGTCGCCGTTCAAAAACGCCCCGCAGTAGAAGATAGCCCAAATAACCAAACACTACTCCACTGGCTCCGATGTGGGTTCCCGGCGAGCCAAATACCCACGTTCCTAACCCACTGGTCAACCCTACCACCAGGGTCACCCAGATAAAGTCGCTGGTCTCTCGCAGCATAATCAGCCAGCCCAGTACCAAAAAAGGAATAGTATTTCCGATCAGGTGGGCGAAATTAAGATGGAGAAAGGGAGCAAAGGCGATCCCCCGCAGACCCACGGATGTGCGGGGAATAATACCAAAGCTATTCAACTGACCACTAAAAACCAGTTGATCCAGCAGCTCAACCGTCCACATGGTGGCCACTAAACTACCCAAAAGGCTAAACTGCAGCTTGAGCTCTCGAGTTAGGGCGTTGGTCTTTTCCTGGGGATGCATAGCATGTCTCATCTCTATGGCTATGGTGGCAGTGGTCTAAACTTTTGGGCTTGGTCTGAAGCAGGGAGAATTAGCAATTAGCTAGCCTGGCGTTGTAGGGCGGGGACAGCTTGAAGCAACCTGCGGGTATAGGGATGCTGGGGTGATGTAAACAGAGTCTGGGTAGGGGCTAATTCGACAATTTTACCGGCCTCCATGACGGCGATGCGATCGCACATGAACCGGGCAACCCAGAGGTCATGGGTAATGAATAAATAGGTCAGATCAAACTCCTGCCGTAGTTCCAACATCAGATCCAGCACCTGAGTCTGTACCGTTGCATCTAGCATACTCACCGGCTCATCGCAAATCACTAACCGGGGCATGGTAATCAGGGCGCGGGCAATGGCGACTCGCTGCTGCTGGCCGCCAGAGAGATCACGGGGAAGACGATGGAAGTAATCCTGACTGGGACTGAGTCCTACCCGTTCCAGCATGGCATGGGCCTGCTGCTGGGCTACGGCTGGCGTCGCCAGATGGTGAATCAGCAAAGGATCGGCAATACTGCGCCCCACCGTCATCATCGGGTTGAGACAGGCATGGGGGTCTTGAAACACCATCTGAAGCTGCCGTCGCCGCGATCGCATCTGCACCGGGGAAAGGGCGGTGAGATCGGTACCGTCAAATTCAACCCGGCCAGCCGTGGGCTTAATTAACTGCAAAATGGTGCGGGACAGGGTGCTTTTGCCACAGCCCGACTCCCCCACCAAACCGAGAATTTCACCCGGATAAATTTCCAGAGAAACCTCATCCACCGCCTTAATCATTCTAGAGTTTTGGGATCCCAGCAGCCAGGCCAGAGGATGGGTTTCCAGGGTATAGTACTGCTTTACCCCGGTTAATCGCAGAATGGGATCCGTCGTGGGAGCCGTATAGGCCAGGCCTTCCGCCTGCTGTAGTTGTAGGGCCGAGGCCACCAAGGAGCGGGTATAGTCAGCCTGGGGTTGGTTTAAAACCCGGGTGGTTGGTCCCTTTTCCACCAGCCGTCCCTGATACATGACGGCGACCCGATCGCAGTACTCCGCCACCAGGGAGAGGTCATGGGAAATCAACATCAGCGCCGTACCCAGGTTCTGGCACAGTCGAGTCAACTCCTCCAGAATTTGGGCAGACACCGTTACATCCAGGCTGGTGGTGGGCTCATCGGCGACAATCAAGCGGGGCTCTAAGATCATGGCCAGGGCGATCGCCACCCGCTGACGCATCCCTCCACTAAACTCGTGGGGATACTGATGAAAACGACTGGCGGGAATTCGCACCTGTTCCAAAACGGCCACCGCCCGGTCCCGGGCCTGGGCAAGGGAAACCTGAGGTCGATGGGCCCTGAGGGTTTCCATACAGTGATCACCAACGGTCATTAAGGGATCGAGGCGGGTCATGGGATCTTGAAAAACCAGAGCGATCGCCTCGCCCCGAAATCGCCGTAACCGGGCTGGAGAAAAATCCAGCACAGACTCCCCTTGAAACCAGATATCTCCACCTAAGCCAGTGGTGGAGGGTAAGAGGCGCAGGGCAGCCCGACCCAGGGTAGACTTGCCGCAACCCGACTCCCCCACCAGTCCCAACCTTTCCCCAGGGGCCAGGGATAGGGAAACCTGATCCACCGCTGGCAGCCCCTGGCCTGGATAGGTAACCGAGAAACGCTCAAGGCAGAAAAGGGAGTCAGCCATCATCACGGAGAATAGGGGAAAATCAGCGATCGCAGCGACGCATCAAATAGGCAACCGCAAAATCAGCGTGGTCATGGTGATCGAGTAAATGACTAAGCTCTAACAGCCGTTGGGCAATTTCGGGACCCATCCGATCTACCAAAGCCTGACGCTCCCGTTCCGCCGCCTCCAGGTGACGCACCTGAGCCTGCCAATCGGGGGAAAAGACGTAGTCTACATGGGCTTGCAGGTCTAACTCCTGGAGTAATTCCCATTCACCAGCATCACACCAGATGCCCTGGCAATTGGGGCAGCGTTCCAGATAAACAGTGCCTTGACGCAGATTAATCCGGCCGCGTACCAGGTAACTATGGCAGTCAGGGCAGAGAGCAGCCCGGCCATCCAGAGGCGAAGACTGGAAGGAGGTATGCAAAGACAGAGGCAGTAGCGCTACGGTGGGAGGAGCATCCCCATCACCTTGCTGCCGTTGCCAGGGAATGTAGGACTCCGATGGAATCCAAAGGCCGCCGCAGCTATGACAGGACTTCGCCGCCAGCCCAGGGGCAAGCTGACAGTCGTGAAGGCCCACTCCACCTTCCTTAGGACATTGATACAAGGAATACTCTTCCAACTAGGGTGCAGGGAAATCCCTTACTATTAAACACCAGAACGCTTCAGCAATCTTCAAAAAAGCCATAGGAACAAACTATTCAACCATAGCTTTGGCCACAACCCTGCTAAGTAACCGCTCCAGGGGAGATCGGAATGGACCTTAGAGATTACAGCCCTGACTTCTGGATCAGGTACTCTAGCCAATTAGCCAGTTGTTCTAATCGTTCGTCGATCTGGCGCTGGCGCTGCTGGGTTGTACCAGGCTGGCGACTGGTTTGGAGAAAAGCCATATCTACGGCCACCAGTCGCAAGGTCCGACTGATTTCAGTTAAAACGGACTGTACAGCCTCGCCGTTCCCCTCCGCCAAGGGCAAGACCTGGGCAAGGAATTGCTGCTGCAGCTGCAGAAATCGATCCTGCAGAACAGTCCGATCAGGGTTCGCCAGGAGAACCAAAGATCGCAATTCGGTCAACTGTTCTCTCAAGAGAAAAAAGGGATCCATGACAATATATCCTTAGATGTCTAACAACGGAAAGGGACGCCTCGTTCAGATCATAGAAAATATGCAAATGTGTCAGATAATTTGATAGAATCAAATCTATACAAAAATGCTTAGCCCTCCAGGGAGGTAGAAGGTTGATTCACGCCACACTACACCAACTTAAAGTGTTTGAGGCTACCGCCCGCCACGGTAGCTTTACCCGGGCGGCCGAAGAGCTCTACCTGACCCAGCCCACCGTTTCGATTCAGGTCAAACAACTCACCAAGGCAGTTGGGTTACCCCTATTTGAGCAGATTGGTAAGCGCCTTTACCTGACCCAAGCTGGACAAAAGCTACTGGACACCTGTCAGGAAATTTTTAGTGGACTGGATCAGTTTGAGATGGCGATCTCAGACCTGAAGGGGTTAAAGCAGGGGCGACTACGGCTAGCAGTCATTACTACCGCCAAGTACTTTGTCCCCCGTTTGCTGGGTCCCTTTTGCCAGCGTTTTCCAGGTATCGATATTTCCCTGAAGGTGACCAACCACCAGCACATCCAGGAGCGCATGGCCAATAACGATGATGATCTTTACATTATCAGCTCACCGCCAGAGCAGCCAGACCTGAAGATTTACCCCTTCCTCGAAAATCCCCTGGTGGTGATTGCGCCTCAAGACCACCCCCTAGCGGGTAAAACCAATCTACCCATTGGCTGTCTTAACGGGCAGCAATTCATTATGCGGGAACCCGGATCGGGTACCCGCCAGGCGGTACAAAAACTCTTCATGGAACACAACATTGATGTTAAGGTGCGCCTGGAACTGGGTAGTAATGAGGCGATTAAACAGGCGATCGCGGGGGGATTGGGGATTTCAGTGCTATCAATGCACACGATCATTTCTGAGGGCACCCGCGGAGAATTTGCAGTTCTTAATGTTGAACACTTTCCCATTGAGCGTCACTGGTATGTAGCTAGTCTAGCTGGTAAGCAACTATCCGTGGTTTCCCAGGCCTTCTTATCCTACTTGCTAGAAGAAAGCCACGCCATGGTAGAAAAATGTCTGCCCGGCATTAACCATACCTCAGGCATAGAAATGGTTTCCTGAGCCATAGGGTCAATCCTTTTTCAGGTCTTACCTGTCCCAAGCCTGGGTAGCCTGCCAAGGTTTTGGTCAAAGGCCTATGATAGTCATAGGGAAACCTGAGGAAGGTGCGATGATTTCGATTTGGCTATGGCCTCACCTTTTGAAAACTATCCCAACTTCCATAAGCCGTACTAAGATAATCTTCAAGGTTGGGGCTGGGCCCTCAAGCACCAGACTCGCCCTGTGATTAGCTTCTATAGACCTGTTTAAAAGTGATATAGTATCTCGAACCTTCGAGACAAATCAGACATGACCCTAGACAAGTATCGTCTCCGCTCTGACTTCTTAGGTACCCAGGTAATTACTCGCAATTCTGGCCAACGCCTCGGCATTGTTAGTCAGGTATGGGTAGATGTTGACCAGCGAGAAGTTATGGCCATTGGTCTGCGGGAAAATATTTTGTCTGGCCTGGTTTCCCCTACTCAACAGATTATGCCCCTGAGCAGCATTCGCCAGATCGGGGATGTGATTCTGGTAGACGATGACACGGCCTTAGAAGATGAGGCTAATATCGCTCCCTACAGTACCCTGGTGAACTGTGAGGTGATTACCGAAACTGGAGAACCTCTGGGTCGAGTCAGAGGGTTTAAATTTGATGTTACTAACGGCAGACTAGAAACTATTGTAATTGCCTCCTTTGGCCTACCCCAAATTCCCGATCAGGTGATCAGCACCTACGAACTCTCCATGGATGAGGTGGTTAGCAGTGGTCCCGATCGCCTAATCGTGTTTGAAGGAGCGGAAGAAAAGCTGATGCAACTCAGCGTCGGGTTGCTGGAACGACTGGGAATTGGTAGTGCTCCTTGGGAGCGAACCAATGACGGCGAATACATTATGCCGGTGTCGACCGCTAATCAGCTTCCCTCTGGGGTGCAGGCACCGGCAGAGTTTACTCGAACCCGTACCCCCGCCACTGAGCAACGCTGGAGTGAGGATGATTGGGGTGAGCCTGAATTGGTGGAAGAACCCCTCGCCCGAGGCCAGAAGACAGAGCACTACCGGGCCGCTACCCTGGAGGAAGAAGACAACTGGAGTACTCCAGTGGACTCTACTACCACCGAGGCTAAGGACGTTGACTATCGAGAGGTGTCTGATAATGCCTGGTCTGATGAAAAGGAAGCTGAACCCTACCAGGCTCAACCCCTGAATATTCCCCAGAAAAAACGGGTAACCGAGTACGAAGAGGAACTAGATTACTAGGGTAAGAGGTTGTTTGAAAAGGGTTACCCCAGGTATAGTTCGTCGCCAGGGGACCGCCAAAATATTGATTTTTACGGTGATTATCCTACTCCATAGGTATCGTTTGAGACTCTTTTTGGCTTTTCAAACAACCTCTAAGGTTCTACCTAGACTCCCAAACGTTGGAGGCGGTACAGACTGGCATAGAGACCATCCTGGGCTAGGAGTTGGTCATGACTTCCCTGCTCTACCAGTTGGCCATGCTTGAGGACCAGAATGCGATCGACATTGCGAATGGTGGAAAGACGATGGGCAATAATAATAGCGGTACGATCCACTAACAAACGTTCTAGAGCTTCCTGAATTGTCACCTCCGTACCTACGTCTAAATTAGCCGTAGCCTCGTCTAGGACTAGAATACCCGGGTCTCGGATGGCAGCCCGAGCGAAGGCCAACAATTGCTTCTGTCCACCCGATAGGTTGGCGCCCCGCTCCCGCAGCACCGTATCGTAACCCTGGGGTAACTGCTCAATCAAAGTATGAATATTGGTTTTTCGGGCAGCTTCGATGACTGCTTCCAGGGTATAGTCTTCTCCCAGGGTAATATTACTTTTCACATCTCCAGCGAACAGAAAGCCATCCTGCAGAATTACCGCCATCCGTCGCCGTAGCTCAACCTGGGGTAACTCACGAATATCTACTCCATCCAGCAAAATAGATCCTTGATTAATATCATAAAGGCGACAAAGCAGGCGAATGATCGAGCTTTTTCCGGCTCCTGTGGGCCCCACCAGAGCCACCTTCTCACCGGGACGAATGGTAAAGGTGAGGTCCTGAATCACGTATTCATCGGGCTTGTAGCCAAAGGTGACATGGTCAAAGCGGATTTCGGCCGCAGTCGCCTCAGAGGAAGAAGCAGATCCGTAGGTTAGCAGGGCAACCGCCAGGGCCTTCTCCGGGGCTCTGACTGGATCACGGATTTCGATGGGAATGCTGAATAAGTCCGTAATCCGCTCAACGGCGGTAAGACCAGCTTGAATAGCCGTAAATTTATCGGCAAATTGGCGTAGGGGATCAAACAGGCGTTGGGCGAACAAAATAAAGGATGCCAGAGTGCCAAAGGTGAGGGCATCTTGCATCACCAGCAGTCCTCCCAGCCAGAGCACACCACCGATCGCCACCAGAGAAATCCATTCCAAGGTAGCGGAAACCGAGGAATCGTAAAAGATAGTTTTATCTACCGCCGTAATATAGCGCTGGTTAATGGCGCGAAACAGTTCGGCATTGTAGCGTTCTCGCCGAAATAACTGCACCACCCCAATGCCAGAAATATTTTCTTGCAGAGTGGCATTTAAATCGGACAGGTGTTCCCGAGCCTTATAGTTCGCCTTGCGATACTGCTGCTGAAAATAAATGATCAGCCAGGTCACCGGCAACAACAGAGCCAGCAGCAGCAAGGCTAGTTCCCATTGCATGGTAAACATTACCACCAGCAATACCAGAATGGAAAATAAATCGGTAATGATTCCCACCGCACCGGTGGAAAAGACATCGCCGAGAGCATCTACATCGCTGGTGAGGCGGGTAATCAGTTTGCCGACAGGGGTGCGATCAAAAAAACGCACCGCCAGAGACGTGACATGGGAAAACAAATCCTTACGAATCTCAGCGGTGATACCCTGCCCTACGGCCTGCACCAGATAACTCTGGTAGCCATCCAGGGCTAGACGAATGGCCACGGTGGCCAGCAGCAGCCCTACCAACAGATTCAAGCCTGACTGCAAGGTACGACCGACCAGAAAGCCCATGACTGGCTCCTGGCGAATCAGGGAAATGGCCTGGCCAACTAACACCGGCTGCAGCGCATTAGCCAGAGATAGGGGGAGAAGCAAAATCAGCGGCCCCACCATGCGGGTGCGTTGCCGGTAGAGGTAGGGCCAGAGCCTGAGAAACAACCGCCAGTCGCTGGGGGCGGGCGAAGAAGAAGCACTGGCGTGAGTCACAGAGGAATTTGCCACAAATGGGTTTCAACCAAGAAGACAAAAAAGTGTAATTTGCCTTACTTAATTTAACCTAGATCCCTCCCCAAACGGGTGTTAGAAAAGCCCAGGAGTGGTCCTGGTTGAGAGGTTGTTTGGAAAAGGATGGTCTCAGGTATAGTTTGCCGCCAATGGACCGCAAAAACGTTGAATCCTAAGGATAGTATCCTACTCCATAGGTATAGATTGAGACTCTCTTTGGCTTTTCAAACAACCTCTGATATAGCTTTGGCCCTTGAGCTACATAGGCTCCGTTTCCTAACTACTACTTAGCGGGCAGCCAGCATCTCGGCAACAAAGTTGGTATAGACCTCGCCGCTCAAGAATTGAGGGTTTTCTAGCACCTTTTGATGAAAGGGAATGGTGGTGGGTAGACCGGTAATGGCGCATTCCCGCAGGGCTCGCTGCATACGTTTAATGGCAGTAGGGCGATCGGGTCCCCAAACAATTAACTTGCCCACCAGAGAATCATAGTAAGGGGGAATTTCGTAGTCGGTATAAACATGGGAATCCATCCTCACCCCCATGCCCCCTGGAGCCAGGTAACCGTTAATGCGACCTGGATTAGGTCGGAAGTTATGATCGGGATCTTCGGCGTTAATACGGCACTCGATCGCATGGCCCCGAAACTGAATATCCGCCTGGCTAAAGGGGAGCTTTTCTCCCTGGGCGATGCGGAGCTGGGCCGCGATCAGATCGATACCCGTAATCATTTCCGTTACCGGATGTTCTACCTGAATGCGGGTGTTCATCTCCATGAAATAGAAGTTGCCGCTCGGATCAACCAGAAACTCCACGGTACCGGCCCCCACATAGTTAATCGACTGGGCCGCCCGTACCGCTGCCGAACCCATAGCCTGCCTCATCTCAGCACTAAGACGGGGACTGGGCGATTCCTCTAAAAGTTTTTGGTGACGTCGCTGGATAGAACAATCCCGCTCCCCTAGATGGACCACATTACCGTGACTATCGGCCAGAATTTGAAATTCAATATGGCGAGGCCGCTCAACAAATTTCTCCAGGTAGACACCAGGGTTGCCAAAGGCCGCCTGGGCTTCTCCCTGGGCAGCCATAAAAGCCTTACTCATGTCCCCTTCCCCCTGGACCAACCGCATACCCCGGCCGCCGCCACCAGCGGTAGCCTTGATGATCACCGGGTAGCCAATTTCCTTGGCAATAACGTAGGCCTCCGACTCGTCCATTAGCAGGCCTTCACTACCAGGAATAGTGGGAACTCCCACCCGCTGCATGGTTTCTTTGGCGGTGGACTTATCCCCCATTTTGCGAATAGCCTCGGGGGATGGACCGACGAAAACGATCTGATGATCGGCGCAAATTTCAGCAAAGCGGGCATTTTCTGCTAGAAAGCCGTAGCCGGGGTGGATGGCGTTGGCATTGCGGGTCAGGGCGGCGGCAATAATATTGGGAACGTTGAGGTAACTTTTCTGACTAGGAGCCTCGCCAATACAAACGGCTTCGTCTGCCAGTTGGACATGCAGAGCGTGGCGATCAACGGTGGAATGCACCGCCACCGTGGCGATGCCCATTTCTTCACAGGTACGGAGAATGCGGAGGGCAATTTCTCCCCGGTTAGCGATCAGAATCTTGGAAAAGCGCATTGGCAGGGCAAAGGTCTCTAACCAGAATCATAGGATGGTTGCTGATTCTAGCACGCCGAGAGGGTAGAAAAGTTAGAGTTAGGGATAGGGCTTTCAGAGCCTGGACGAGATGGAGACAGGTATCACAGGGAGATAGTAAATTGATATCGATTTCAACTCTAAAGGGATGTAGCTTTGGCCAAAGACTGAGGAAGATTGGAAAAAGCTAGGGCCAGCATAGAATTCTGGCTTGTCTCCACGCGGTTATCCCTGGTGAGGGCTCTATAGAGCCGTAGAGTCAGGCAGCGATCGCTCCTCCCCTGGCCTTACAATGAATTAATCCACGTATTTATCAGGTTAGGTTTATGTCTGTAGAAACCGTAGGCAATCCCCCTCCCGAAGTTGACCAAGTTCGTTCCGTGCTCCAGGAGCAGTTACCCCAGATTATTGCCAGCTTTAACCAGGTCCTGCGCGACCAGTACGGTATTTCTGGCGTCAGTGTAGGTGGATTTACCGTTGTACCGGCCAGTTCAGTAGCAGGGGAGATTACCTGCGATCAGGAAAACTGCTCAATTAGCTAAAATTCCTGATCATGGGTTCGCCATCGACGGCGGATAATCCCGAAATACCAGTAGTAGGAACTGTGGCCAGAACCCTGAGCACCCCGTTAATCGGTCATACCCAAGCCGGGAAGGCGTTCTGGCTCGACTCTCCCTAAATTAACTGTGACTAGGGCTAACCGACCTGGGCTTAGAAACCCGTAGTTTACGTAGCATAGCGCTTTTCTTTTGTTGGTGAGCTTGCATGCGCTGCCATACATCCTGCAGAAAGACCATAGCCTGCTCAATATAGGGACCTTTGTTGAGCATAATACATTCAGCCCGACTACCAAAAACCGTATCGGTCACCTCTGCACGGGAAGGTCGCCCTCCCCTAGCCATGCTTTCCAGCACCTGGGTCGCCCAAATTACCGGTACATGAGCTGCCTCACACAGCCATAGAATTTCCTCCTGCACCTCCGACAGTCGCTCAAAGCCCACTTCTACCCCCAGATCACCTCGGGCCACCATAACTGCCGTAGGGAGATACCGCAGGGCGGTCAGTAAGAGTTCGGGCAAATGATTAAAAGCCTGTTGAGTTTCTATTTTGAGAATAATACCTAAATTATCAGCCCCTAAACCCTTGAGGTGGACTACTAACGTTTCAATATCTGCGGGTGACTGCACAAAGGATAAAGCCACCAGATCACCATGGCGAACAATAAACTCCAGGTCGGAGAGGTCTTTAGGGGTGAGGGCAGGGAGGCTGAGGTGGGTATCTGGTAGATTAATACCCTTCTCACTCTTTAATTTAGCCTCTCCCCCTAAGACAGATACCATTTCCAGGAGCAGACTTTGGGATTCAACCTGACGCACAATGCCAGCAAAAATTCCATCATCCAGGAAGATGCGATCGCCGGGGATTACATCACGAAAAATTTGGTCGGCCGTACAGCCCATGGCCCCGATGTCATCCCCCATGGTGGGCAGATTAGCCTGGCACTCTGGGGCAGCAGGGTCATAGCTGACCAACCGCAAATAATCCCCAGTGGTGAGCCGTAACGCTTTATCCTGGGGCGGTAAGACCCCTATCCGATCCCTCAGGATAGGCTGTTCTCCCCGCATCAGGGTGAATTCGGTGCACCCGAGAACATGGGCGCGTTGGCGGGACTGACAACGGCATCGATCAGGACAGACTTGAATAATTTCCAAGGTTTGAGACTGACCCTCAGCGTCGGTGAATACCACCCGATCCCCAGATTGAGCCTGGGCCAGGAGATTAGACCCTACCGGTATAACCTTACCCTTTACCCCTAGGGAGGTCAGACTAGACACCAGCCAGACCGTAACTACACCATCGGTATTTACCTTGGGACGCCACTTAACCATTCCTGGTGTCTGCTCGAGGGCGCAGGTTCTTAGTTTGGGTCCAGCTAGATCAAAGGATAGGCGACAGCGTTTACCCAGTTTTTCCTCTGCCCGACGGAGATGATCAACCATTTGTAGCCATTCCCTCGGATCATCGTGGGCGCAGTTAATGCGCATAATATCCATGCCCCGGGCCAAAAAACTTTCCACCATTTCTGGCGATTGGCTCGCTTCGCTGGGCATGGTCACCATAATCCGACCCGGATGGGGAGAATCGCCATAGCCAAACATGGCATTGGCATGGTCTCGCAGCATGGCATCGGCTACCTCAAAGGTAATGGCAGGTTCCTGACAAAGATCCTCCGGTAATTCCTGCCCAGCCAGGGCATAGAGAGTTTTCAAAACCACCTGCAGAGTCGCCATCACATGGGCCTCCAGGCGGCCCAGAGAACTGAGACCCAGTTGTCTCAGGTCCGATTGTAGATCTCGCAGGTCATGGCGACGAACTGCCAGGTAATGGACCAGGTTGTAGGCGCTTTCCCTCAGGTCAGGCGCAATTCTGGCCAGAACGGTGGCATACTCCTGCTCTGCTAACAGAGCTTCGTGACGTAACTGACTGACCGATCTCAAGGCCCGATCTATCCTCAACCTGCGAGATAGTTCTACGGAGGAGAGGCGATCGCCACAGGTATCCATAGCAGCAAGATTTAAACGCTATACCTCTATTGTAAAAACCCAGCCTGGTGTTTTGGGTTAACAGCAGGTAATGCTCAGAACCCATGTTAGAGATGCCAGCCCTAAGGAGCCAGACGAGCCTTTTTGAGACGGTTTTCTTCGTACCATTGGGCGATCGCCGGGACCCAGGCAACAAAGTGGGGCCAGATCAGTTCACAGAGTTTCTGAGCCTCTAGTTGGGCATCGGCCTTCCAGCGCAGGTCCAACAGGTGCATGAGAGAGCGCACATTAGCTGACATCACCCAGTGCTGACGAATGTCAAAGGGAATTAATCCTCGCGCATGTTCCTCGGCAAACCCTTGATCAATGCGGGTCCTATAGAGATGGCTAGCGGCTAAGCACCAATCCAAATCCTGTTGGCGATCGGCGGCGGTATACTCATACTTTTTGCCCTGGCGATCGGTATAGAAACCAAGGGGCCGCAGATAGAAAACCTCATCCACCGAGCGTTTACCTTCGGCTACGTCAACAATACGCTGGCCAGTGTAGCGAAAAGAGTTATGGACTACAACGCCATTGGCAACAAAGTTATGCCACTGGCCTGCGACCTCTAGATCGTAGGTTGTTTGCATACCCAGAAACTCGACTTGGACAACCTTAACGGGATGGGCCATCAACTTACGGCCAGTGGGTTTAGGTTTGTCTTGCCAATTTTGTGGTGCGACAACCAGGGCCAAGTTTTGGGCAAATTCAACTTCTTGATGCTGACTATGAAGTTGACGGCCCGAGGGGAGTTTAATGCCATGCTGTTTGGCCCAGTAACAAATGACCTCGACAGAACAATCGCAACCTTCGGCAATCTCACGTGCTGTCAGACCTTTTTGAGCCTGCGCTGCCAACCAGGTTTTCTGGCTATAGAGCGCATCAGTTCGTAAAATCCCATTACACATCACTTCACAATTACGGGTCATGGCTAGAACTTGATGGTCGTTATCGGTCACCAATCCCAAGGCATCCCCCATATGTTGCCAGCCATCCACGGTGAACAAGCGATGGTTCGTTGTGCAGTCCAGCGTTTTACCATCTGCCAAAGTGAGCCGATAAACCAGTTGCTGCCCACTACACATAACATCCTGAATGTGACTGATTTCAAAAGCACCCGTTGTCTCGTTCAAGACCCTTAACTGCATGCGTTGGAGTGGCTTTTTGCAGTCGCGGCGATACAAGCCAGGTTCTTCACCATTCCGGCCTCGAATTTTGCGTTCCCGAAGGGATTTTTCGCCATTGGTCCAAAGGTCGTACAACTCGGCGATCTTGACTTTATGTAAACTGCCAGAAGTTTTGACAAAGGTCACTTCAGTGTCGCCTGCCAAACACTGCACATCAAAACTAACCCCGACCCGATGAGTCCGGATTTGTTGCATGGTGCTGTGGGGAAACCAGCCCACATTAAAGACGATCTGGGGATGTTCTAGTGGTCCGTAGTGGCCCCTGCCCCCCTTCAGCAAATTACTTACCAGAATTTCCCCACAGCGGCTTTCACTGGGCCATTGAGGGCGATCGTGGAGAACAAAATCCTCAGCATAGTCCTGATGCATAGCCGCGTACATCGTTTGCTGGGGATAGGGGGTTTGGGAAATCACCTCAACGGTAAAGCGATCCATAGGGTCTACCTCAAATATCCTGATATTCAACGTACTCAACCGGCTTGGCAGCCATGACCCGGGAAGCCAAAGGAGAGAGGGGAAGCACCGATCGGGTAGGTGGCTGCAGGGCTGGGACGGTGGTGGGCTCTAGGCTGGTTAACCGAGGGGAGCCATGGCTGGAGAGGTGGGGCAACCTCAGGATCTCTGCAGCACCGCCATCCACCCAGTCAGAGAGTTGAAAGCCGTCAAGCATCAGCCATAACACCAAAACCTGACTGATCACTACAAGGCTAATCAGCGGGGAGTGGGTAGACTGCCAGAGGGCCAGAAGAACGTAGGCATTGACCGCCCCAGCCAGACCCAACCCCAGCCTCCCTAAAGGACGGGTGGAGGGCCCGGCCTGGGAGGATAGCTGGCCATAGATCACCAGACCTATACCAGCCGCAATCACCAGATCGCCCTGTACCATCCCCAGAAAAAAACTGACCAGACCCAAACCCCATCGATAACGATGGGGATAAAGCCGTAGCCAGAGCGGCGACCCCACCAAAGGGGGTAAGCCAGCCAAGGAGAGCAAAGGGAGATCGCGACGAAACTTGGGCACGGGGGCGGAATACAGCACAGGTCAGGGGGAAATTCTGCCCCTTAATCTTAGAGGCTATTAGCGGTCTGGGAGGAGAGTTTTAAAACATAATTTAGGCCAGAATCCGGAAGGAAAGTCGATCTCTGACAGCAAACGGGGGGTAAGGGGGGCTGGCTGACCTCCACGCCGTTGAGTCTAGCTACGGCTACGGCCTTCTTTTAGCGAGTGGGGTAAAAGTCACGCTTTGGCTAAAAGGCAAAGGGCCCCATGGGCCAAAATTGCACCAACCGCAAAAGCCCGCAGCCCACGGCAACCCCAGTTAATTTACAGGTGGGAGTGCTTCCTGAATCTGTTGAAAGATCTCTTCAAACAGCTCAACTGGTGCACCTCCAGGAATCAGCAGGTCATTCATGATAAAAGAGGGGGTAGCCTGTAGTTGCAATTTCTCCGCCAAGGCCTGATCTTTGGTAATGGCGGCAACAGCAGCAGGGCTAGCGCGATCGCGGTTAAACCGCTGCCGATCTAAATGCATCGCCTCCGCCAGTTCCAGGTACAACCCTTCCCCGAGCCGATTTTGGTTGGCAAACAAGCCATCGTGGTATAGCCAGAATTGACCCTGTTGTTGAGCCGCCCAGGCCGCCTGGGCAGAGGCTAGGGCCTCGGCATGAATAGTAGTTAGGGGTAAATGTTTGTAAACAAACAGCAGATCCTCCCCATGTCTTTTAATAAACGGATCCAGACGAGCTGCGGTAATGGCGCAGTAGGGGCATTCAAAGTCTGAGAACTTAACCAGCACCACCCGGGCCTGGAGATTACCCTGGGTGGGGGAATTCCCGATTAAGGTTGAACGATCGGTAGAAGCAATAACCCTGGCGACGATTTCCTGGTGGGCCTGGAAGCTGGCCGGTGGCTGCGGGGGAGTAGGCTGGGTAAACCAGGTAACCAGGGAGATAGTCAGCCCAACGGCAAAAACCATCAGGGCGACCCAGAGGCCGGAGGGCAATCGCCCTAACCTCGACCAGAGGCCCTGAATCCCTCTCCTGAAAGCAAGTTTACCCACTTACTCAAAGCCTCGCTGACGCCAGGGTTGGGGATCAACCGCTAAACCATGGACGTACAGACCCCAGTGGAGGTGGGGACCGGTGGCCGCCCCACTAGCACCGACAGCCCCAATCACTTGACCAGCCTGAACCCGGTCTCCTTCCCTCAGGTCAATACGACTGAGGTGGATCATGATGCTTAACACCCCCTGGCCGTGGTCAATGCCAAGGGTGTTGCCATGGAGTTCAAAGCCATCCTCCACCTTCCCCACCAGGGCCACTCGCCCCCCTGCCGGAGCCCGCACTGGAGCGCCCACCGGAGCCCCATAGTCAACCCCGCGATGGTAGTAATCCTGGGCAAACACCCCATTGTAATAGCGGCGTACACCATAGGGCGTACTCACCCGACCAGCACAGGGACGCACCATCGGTCCCTGCCAAAAACGATCGGGGCTTACCAGGGTCTTAAAGGCGGCAACCCGGTCCAACTCCTGCTGGGTGCCCAGATCCTGCTGACCAGGAGCCAGGGTAATGCGTTGGATAGAAAAGCGGCGATCGCGCAGAGCCACCGTCAGGTTACGACTATTTTGACTATCACTCACCTGGATTACCAGCGGTCCAGGACGATCGAGGGGAGTTGTGGGAATCAGGGCGCGGTGGCAGTTTGCCGCAATGGCAAAGGTAGGATAGGGGGCACGACCATTGACCATCACCAGGGGAGATGGGGCAGAGTCGGGATTTTCTGAAGAAACCATAACCGCCAGGGTATCCCCCAACTGGGGATGGCCAGGCTGGATCCTCGCCTCGGAGGCACTCACCCGAGTCCTCCCCCACAGTAATGTGAGGGTACTAGCGGCGGCTCCAGTCAACCAAACCCGCCGCCCCACTACCCCTGGCTGGGTCCTTAGGGAGGGCTTAGGATTGATTGGCGTTGGCATCCTGAACCGCCGCATAGAAGAGAAAGCCAGCCAGGGGAGCAGCCAATCCCAAAATCAGGGTGGTGAGGCCGCTGCCCCAGTCGGGATTGCCCGAGGACAACTCAAAGACACAGCCAACCGCAGCGATCGCCGCTACGCAGGAACCCGCCAGCAATAGGCTACTTTTTGGCGTCACCCCATTTCTCCTGAACACAACTATCAGGGCAGCATAACACGCCCTACCCCAGACCTGAAAAGGGCCTGCCTTAGAAGCCAGCCTCGGGGCCTAGCCCTGGCGCACCTTCTCCGACCACACCCGGGTCGGTAGTCCCCAGACGTAGATAAAGCCTTCAGCAGCCCGATGATCAAACTGATCATCACTACTATAGGTGGAGAGGGCTTCACTGTAGAGGGCCAGATCGGACTGGCGGCCCACTACCCGGGCATTGCCCTTAAACAACTTCATCCGCACGGTGCCCGTAACCCGCTCCTGGGTTTGCTGAATAAAGGCATCCAGGGCTAACTTCAGGGGACTATACCAGAGACCGTTATAAACCAAATGGCTGTAGGTCTCCTCAATGCCCCGCTTGTAATGGGTGACATCGGCGGTCAGGGTGAGACTCTCCAGATCGCGGTGGGCATCAATCAGCACCAGCAGGGCAGGGGCTTCGTAGATCTCCCGAGATTTAATACCCACCAGGCGATTTTCAATCATATCGATGCGGCCAACGCCGTGGCGACCCACCACCTCGTTGAGCTGACTGATCAGGGCCACAGGATCAAGGGCAACTCCATTTAAATGGGTAGGAATCCCCCGGGTAAAGCTAATGTCAATGTATTCCGGTTGATCGGGGGTGGCCTCGATCGCTTGAGTCATTAAGAACACTTCCTCCAGGGGTTCATTCATGGGATCCTCCAGGGGACCGGCTTCCACGCTGCGCCCCAGCAGGTTACGATCGATGCTGTAGGGACTGGATTTTTTCACCGGAAAACTCAGACCATGGCCCTCACCGTAGGCGATGGTTTGTTCTCGACCCATACCCCACTCCCGAGCCGGAGCCAGTACCTTGAGGTCGGGGTTAAGGGCGGCGATCGCCACATCAAACCGCACCTGGTCATTCCCCTTACCGGTACAGCCGTGGGCTACGGCGTCCGCACCATAGCGATCGGCAGCCTCCACCAGAGCCTTAGCGATCAGCGGTCGGGCCAGGGCCGTAGAAAGGGGATAGCGATTTTCGTAGAGAGCATTGGCCTGAATCGCCGGAAAGGCATAATCGCGGATGAACTCCCCGGTCAGGTCTACCACCAGAGATTCTGCCACCCCTGCCGCCAGGGCCTTCTGGCGAATCGGCTCCAGTTCATCGCCCTGACCCAGATCGGCTGCCAGGGTAATCACTTCCTTGACACCCCATTCCTGCATTAGGTAAGGAATGCAGACGGTGGTATCGACTCCCCCAGAATAGGCTAAAACAACTTTATCGGCACGGCCCATGCTCTTGTCCCTGTTAGTGCATTACAGGGCTAATATTAACGGTTGTTTGGCCCTGCACAGAGAGGGTCTTTATAAAGAAAACGTGACATATGAACCCCAACTCCCTATCTTCCCTGCCACCCCTCTGCACCGATACGGTGTGGGCCATTCTTCAGGGCGAATTAAGCGATGACACAGCTAATCAACTGGTATGGCACTATCTGGGCTATCGCTACGATACCCAGCAGCAACGCTGGGATAGCTCTGGGGTAGAAGCAAGCTGGGCGGAGAAATACCCTGAGCCTCCAGACTTTATCGCAAGTCGCCCCGCCACAGTACAACTCACCCGGTCGATCTGGCCCCAACACAAGCAACTCCTGAAGGAAAGGTTAGCCTTTAAAGGCTACAGCGTCGATCAACTAACGCCCCGCTTAACCCGACGTGCGACTATGGCTAACTGGCTCCTCGGTTACCAGGAGAAGACCCTAGCAAACCAGGGAAATTAGGCGATCGGCCATAGCTACCTGTCACGGGGCAGCAAGGATATCTGGAAAAGACCGTTGAATCTAAGGGCTGTTCTAACGCGCTTGGCAAGGACCGCTGGAACCAATCTACGGCCCTGGGCAAGCAAGAATGGGGGGATCCTACAGATCTCTCAATATAAACAAGACCAGTTTCCCAATATAAATTAAGACCAAAAATCTTTGACTGGTGATCAAAAATACGAGTTTTTACTGAATCTTGATGTAAATATTTATATAAGGTTTATACTTGTTTTCAAGTTTACAAACTCTTTAAGTAACATCACTGAGTTTCCTGGCCATCCTTGGCATGGGTAGTAAGGCCTAGGTCCATAGCTGCAGTGGTGACAATTCTTGTATCAGGGTGGGTCAACAATGGTTCAAAATTTCCAATCCTCTTTAAAGGCAGAATCTCTAGTGCGGCGCGTGCGTTATGGCAAACCTAATTCCTTTGCAGGTAGTCTGGTTCCTCTGCGGGAAATTCCTCCCGAACGAGTCGGCATACAGGGAGAATACGATTATTATGGTCTCGTCCATCGAGTCGAAGATCGGTTTAAGGCGTACCTGGGGACCGTAGCCGCCCAAGTTGAGGTTAGGCAACGGGGCGGAGTGGTGATCTTATCGGGTCAAGTCAGTAGCTGGATGATTCTAGAAATGCTCGTTAGCCTCGCCCTCAGCACTACTGGAGCCATTGAAGTTGAAATAGACCACCTATCTATGACAGATCCGATCTAGAGCGGTTATTTATAGCTTAGGACAGGGTAGATCGGTGAAAGCTAAGACTGGGTAAGCGTTCTGGTAACAGCAATCCCTCTGCCTGGCTAACTGTGGCCTACAGCCAGGGACAAATCCCTAAGCCTTAAGAGAAGCTATGGGTAAGAGGTTAAGGTCGTTGTTACCCCTTAAGGTAAAGACTCAGGCAAATGCCTTAAACATCACACTCATAAAACCCTGCAGATCTCTGTGGGGTTTTCTTTAAAGTATTAACCCCTGGCGCCAGAGACACCAGGGGCGGTTTATTATAGGGGTTACGGTATAAAAACTAGAAATTGGGTTAACAAATTCATCATGCCTCGATTTTCTTGGGGGGTATAGTCCTAGGTAGAGATATTCATCAGAGATTAATAAAACCAGCAATTATAAAAATTTATGGTTTTTTATCAGGTATCCCATCTTGTCACCTGGTTTGTCGCTGTAGTTTCCTGGCTCCAATCCTCAACCTTTCCGGGCTTATCCATCCTGCGTGGTGATCCATGACTCCTCCCTCTCACCTCCCGCGCCCTGACGATCGGACCGTTTACAGAGATAACCGAGTTGACCGGCTGTTTATTTGGTTATTTAGCCGCAAAATGGCTCGGGTCGTGGGGCAAACCTCTCTTCGCCCTGGCTACGAAGGCTTTGTGGATCTGTCAGAGCAGATTATGGCGGATCGTCCTCCCCAGGAACAGCAGGCCTTAGTGGCGATGGTGCTCAAGTCCCTGGTGCCAAGGCCGGTATTGGCGTTGATTCGTCACCTGTTTTCGCCGGGTCAGCGGGTGTGTGAACTAAATGCCTGGTTTGCCACCCAGTTATTTGAATGGTTGGTTGGCCCCTGTGAAGTCAGGGAGGTGGAAGTGCCCGACTCCCTGGGGCAGCTACGCCGTCAGCGCAGTGGCGTGCATATTAAAAAATGCCGTTATCTGGAGGCCAGTGGTTGTGTGGCCATGTGTGTTAATCTCTGCAAGGTGCCTACCCAGGAATTTTTTACCAAGGATTTTGGTATTCCCCTGACCCTAACCCCCAATTTCGAGGACTTGAGTTGTGACATGGTCTTTGGTCAACCGCCGCCGCCCCTGGTGAGTGAGGCTGTCTACCAGCAGCCCTGCTTAACCCAACGCTGCTCTACGGCGGCCTCCTCCCTGCGTCCCTGCCCTGGGGTCAGGTTGGATCAGCCTAATCAGTAACACCTACGCCTGACTCTGCTTCTATGATTGACCTTCAGCAACTGACTGGCAAGCAACGTTATTTTGTGCAGCTTCTACAAAGGCAGCCAGTCGTAGCCAGTCTGCGATCGCTGTGTACTGAACACCATTTCGACTTTAATTTTATCAACGGCTTTTTGCTCAGCGGTGTGCTAGAGGGGTACGTACAGTGGCAGGAGCATTCCCATCAGACCTGGAGTCTTACCCCTAAGGCTGAGGGGTTGGGGGCCAGATTACCAGGGGTCGCCCTGGCTGACCAACTGTTGCAGGGAGTTCGCGATCGGGCGGTGCTTCAGGCTACCCTGGCTAAGGACTTCAGTGTTAACTATGGGGCGCTGCGGCGAGAACAGGCCGTAGATCTGCAAGACGGTGATGGAGAGGGTACGGTTACCGTGCTCAAACCCGCCGTTCTGGCGGCCTACCAGCAACGCCAGGTCACCCTGTCTGCTGTTGCCGCTGGCGCTGCTTCCGACCAAATTTCTCCAGCCTCTGGGGAATGGTTGGAACAGCAGGGATACCTGAGCCGTCGGATTGAGAACGACTACTCCCTGCAGGTTCTGCCAGCCCTCCTGAACCTGGAGCTCAGCGATCAAATCACCTGCCTGACCAGCGACTTGATTGTGTCCGGGCAATGGCGTCAGATCGATCTAAAGCCCTACGATATTGAGGCGGCGGTGCCCGACATTGCCTATGGCCGACCTACCATCCTCAGTCAGTGTATTCAACGGATTCGAGATATTTTCTTGAATATGGGCTTTGATGAAATGACCGGCTACATCGTAGAGTCAGCCTTCTGGAATTTTGATGCCCTGTTTACTCCTCAAGACCATCCCGCTCGGGAGGTGCAAGATACCTTTTACCTGGCCCATCCCCAAACCCTAGCCCTACCCCCCGATCGCACCTTGATCGAGCGGGTTAAGCAGGTGCACGAAGCCAACTATGGGGGTGAGTGGACTGAGGCGGAAGCCAGTCGAGCCATTCTACGGGCCCATACCACCACCTCTACGGCTCGTCGCCTGTACCAGTTGCAGGGGCAGGGAGGAAAATATTTTTCCATTGATCGGGTATTTCGCAACGAAACCCTGGATCGCACCCATCTGGCCGAATTCCATCAGATTGAAGGGGTTGTCATCGATGAGCTACTCAGTGTGCGCACCCTGATGGGCTATCTTACCTACTTTTACAACCGCTTGGGTTTTACCGACCTTAAGTTTAAGCCCACCTACAATCCCTACACCGAACCCTCCCTGGAGGTATTGGCCTACCATCGCCCCAGCGATCGCTACATCGAGGTTGGCAACTCGGGCCTGTTTCGCCAGGAAATGCTAGAACCTCTCGGCTGCGGTCACCGATCTACCGTAGCCTGGGGCCTGGGGTTAGAACGCATTGCCATGCTTCTCTATGACGTAGAGAAGCTCTCCGATCTGATTGGACCCGAGCTTAATCTGGGCTAAAGGCTCCGATCTCCCTACCAGGCTAATGCAGACAGCATGGCCAGGGCCACAGCTCAGGCACTAATCAGGGGGGTGGTTTTAGCCTTAAAGTCGGCTTTCACCAGGGCACTGACCGTGGCCTCCGGGTCTTTTACCCGAAACTGGGCACCTAGGCGCACAAACTGCCGCTGTTGTTGACCGCCAATCACCGCGATCACCGGTACTCGAGCCGCCTTAGGGTCTTCCCCCTGGTGATTACGGAGCACATTACGCAGGCGGTGCTGCTGCTCGATATCTCCCGCCAAGCTGGGATCCAGCTCTACCATGACCATGCGTACATCTTCAATCGGTTCGGCGTCGTCAATAATCAATTGGACCCGATCATCGCGACGATCAACCTTCCCCCACACCATCAAACGGCGATCGGCAACCATGTGCTGACCAATCCGATCAAAGGACTTAGGAAAGACCACCGCCTCCGACTGGCCGGTCAGGTCTTCGATCTGAAGGATCGCCATGCGATCGCCCTTTTTAGTAATTACGGGCTTCACCCCCGCCAGCAAAACAATAGCGCTAAGGGTGACATTGTCAGGCTGTTCATGGAGTTCCGCCAGGTTAATGGGGGCTAGCACCCTGGCCGATTGTTGCACCGCCTTGAGGGGATGGTCCGAGATATAAAAGCCCAGTAGTTCCTTTTCCTGCCGCAGTTTTTCCTGGGACTCGAAGTCTGGGACCAGGGCGGCTTGGGGCGCAGTTTCGTATCCGCTGAGGGCACCAGGCTCAGGGCTATCTCCACCCCCTAGCATCATATCGAAGAGATTTCCTTGACCCACCTCCCGGTCCTTAGCTCGTCCCTGGGACCAATCAATGAGCAGGGGTAGATCCTGAATCAGTTGGTGTCGATTCGGGTTCAACCCGTCCAGGGCCCCCGACAGAATTAAGGCTTCCAGAGCGCGGCGGTTAACAGTATGGAGGTCGATGCGATCGCACAACTCCGCCAGGCAGGTAAAGGGCCCATCGGCTTCCCGGCCATGCAGGATAGCCTCGATTGCCCCCAGACCCAGGTTACGGATCGCCGATAGGCCAAAGAGAATACTCTTACCCTGAGGAGTAAAATCTACCAGCGATCGGTTGATATCGGGGGGTAAAACCTCAATTCCCATAGCGATACAGTTGGCAATATGCATCTGTACCTTATCCTGGTCGCCACTATTAGAAGTGAGTAGGGCCGCCATATATTCCACCGGGTAGTGGGCCTTTAGATAGGCGGTTTGAAAGGTGACAAACCCATAGGCGGTGGAGTGGGACTTATTAAAGCAGTTGGATGCAATCTCACCGCTAGCCAACAAAAAGTTATGATCCTGAACCAGACCGATATCGTAGACAGGCTGCACACCCAAGAACTGACGACTCAGAATTTTCACCATGGTCTACCTCCGGGCAAGTCTGGCATAGCTTTAGCATCATAAACCGGCTGACCCTAATCTTAGCAAGCCTGGCCAGGAATCCTGGCTAGGGGAGCGCTTCAAGCTATTGCCGAAGTCGGACCCTGAGGTCAGAGTGAACTGATCCATGTTGAAATATTCACAACAGATTCACAACATTCCTGGATAATTCCGAAAGAAACATAGCTTCCGATCCCTATCGCCGCAGGAGCGAAAGTCAGAATCCTTACCGCGGAGCTATTCCATCACCTCCAAAACAAGATAACCGCCTTAATCATGCCCATAGCGCCCAACTTAATTGACGATTAAAATAAAAAAAAAAAAAATACTAAGGAAAAATACAACCCAAAATGAGTCTATCAGACAAAGATTTAACCTATACTGCTACTATCAGTTTTCTAAAGCGGTTTTCGATAGAGTGAGATACCCAATTGCTCAGTCCTACCCCCCAGCGGCTGGCCGTTAGGGTTTCACGCTGTAGCCCCCTTGCCCCCTTATCAAGGGAGGTAATCATATCGCACTTCACCCGAGTGAAATCCGCTATAAAGCTCATTCTGTTTTAAATTCTTTTTTCTGTAATGGTTGGACTCATAATCCTAAAACCTGATGGTCAGGTAGAGACCATGAATCCTCTGGCTGATGAGATGATTCAGCACTATTTCCCTACCCAAGGCCAGGGTAAGTCCTTACCAGATACGCTGCGGCGATGGGTTGACCGTAAAATTAGAACTATAGAGCGCGAGTTAAGGGCTGGTTCTGCCTTGATCTCCCACAGCTATGAGATTAAGTCCGGTAGTCGTCGGCTCATGGTACGTCTCAATCCTCACCCCGACGAAGGTTTTTTACTGCTGCTGGAAGAGACTAAAGTAGCTGAGTATTCTGTTGCAGCCCTAATGCGCCTGGGTTTAACCAAGCGGGAGGCGGAGGTATTGTTCTGGATCGGTAAGGATAAGACCTCTTTAGAGGTGGCTGGGCTATTGACGATGAGCGAACGCACCGTTAAAAAGCACCTGGAGCATATTTACAAGAAGTTTCATGTGCAAACCCGTCTGGCGGCTGTCATGTATGCCCTGGAGAAACTGGGCATTATGGAACTCTAGGGGCAGTCATTGCATGATTGTTCTGGGGGGTACAGGGTAGCTTTAGCTCCATAGGATAGTGGGAATTGGGCAGTAATCAGGCTCACGCTCTAGCATCAGGCCGTACTCTAAACCTTCGGCTACGGCCTGATAGGAAGCCTCAATAATATTGGTCGAAACCCCTAGTGTGGTCCAGCGCTGCTGACCGTTGCTCGACTCCACCAGTACCCGTGTCTTGGCAGCGGTACCCGTGTCACTGTTGATAATGCGAACCTTGTAATCCGATAGGTGAAACCGGGCAATAACTGGATAGGCGCTCACCAGGGCCTTACGCAGGGCGGTATCGAGGGCGGCTACGGGACCATTCCCCTCGGCGGCGGTGATGATCTCTTCCCCCTTGACCAGCACCTTAATGGTGGCCAGCGATTGACTCCTGGGTTCGCCCTCTCCTCCCTGATGGTGACAGTTAATGTGAAAATCCTGCAGCCTAAAAAAGTGAGGGCGTTCCCCCAGGGCTGATCGCATCATCAGCTCAAAGCTGGCTTCGGCGGCTTCAAATTGGTAGCCTTCCTGTTCCAGGGTTTTCAGGCGATGGAGTAATTGGCGGGAAGCTGGATCATGGCGATCGAGATCGAGGCCAAAGTCCCGCGCCTTAACCAATACGTTACTCAGGCCGGCCTGATCTGAAACCACAATTCGACGGCTATTACCAACCGCCGCCGGATCGATATGTTCATAGGTTTTAGGTTCCCTCTCCACCGCACTGACATGGATACCGCCCTTATGGGCAAAGGCGGAGCGACCTACGTAGGGGGCATGGTCATCGGGGGCCAGATTCACCACTTCACTGATGAAGCGACTGGTTTCCGCCAGACTTTCTAGGCGTGCAGGGGTAATACAGGGGTAACCCTGTTTCAGTTGTAGATTGGGAATCAGGGTACAGAGGTTAGCATTGCCACAGCGTTCGCCGTAGCCGTTAATAGTCCCCTGCACCATGGTTGCCCCAGCCGCCACGGCCGCCATGGCATTAGCCACCGCCGTACCGCTGTCGTTGTGGGTATGGATCCCTAACTGAGGATGGGGCATGGGCAGATCGACTATCCACTGGTGAACTGCCCTCACCAGGGCACCGACCTGATCGGGCAGGGTACCGCCGTTAGTATCACAAAGAACAATCCATTCCGCCCCCGCTTTAACCGCTGCTTCCAGGGTTTGGAGGGCATAATCGGGATTCGCTTCATGGCCATCAAACCAGTGCTCGGCATCGTAGATCACCCGCCGTCCCTGGCTGCGCAGATAGCGAATGGTGTCATCAATCATGGCTAAATTTTCCGCCAGGGTGGTTTTCAGTCCAGTGGTGACGTGCAGGTCCCAGGACTTGCCAAACACCGTTACCCAGGTGGTACCTGCCGCCAATACCGGCGGTAAGAGATTGTCGGTGGCTGCCCGCTGCCCTGGCCGTCGAGTTGAACAAAAGGCGGTGACATGGGCCTGGGTCAGGGGGGTTTCCTGGAGTTGCCAGAAAAACTCTCCATCCTTGGGGTTAGCCCCTGGCCAGCCACCTTCAATAAAGGGAATACCCAGGGCGTCGAGACGACGGGCAATGCGCAGTTTATCCTCGGTAGAAAGGCTTAATCCTTCCCGTTGCGCCCCATCCCGCAGGGTAGTGTCGTAAATGACTACCGGCGGTTTTATATCCCCTTGGTATTGGGCCATGGTCAGTTGCTGGAAATCAAGGTCAGTTAACTAGCTTAGCGGTCCTATCGGCTTGCCACTAGGGCAGACCCCTGGGCCGTCATAAAACGTATCGCCAGCCTCCAGGGTAGGGGGCTGGGGTGCTGTGTCACCCAGTTGATCGGGCCGGGTTGATCGGGCCGGATGGATAGGTGGGCCATGCCCTGGCCTGCCCTTACCCCCTGATGGAGGCTAGGTGCTAGCTAAGAGGGGGTCGAGGCCAGCTCGGGCTTCGAGGCTCAAGAGATCGTCACAACCCCCCACATGGTGGTTATTAATAAAAATCTGCGGTACCGATCGCCGCCCATTGGCCCGTTCTGCCATCGCCCGACGGGCCGGTTCGTCGCCATCAATGCAGTATTCGGTGTAGGCAATTCCCTTTTCATTCAGCAAAGCCTTGGCCCTGATACAAAAGGGACAGGCACTCCAGGTGTAGATTTCAACCGTGGGGGGCATGGTGTACCTCATGGGTGGAGTGAGACAGTCAATACCATTATAGCTTTGGCCCGAACCCTGAGGATCGGGGAAGGGGCGAAGCCAATCCCTAGGGGTGCCAACTCCCTGCTTTGCTACTATCCGGGGCTAGATAGGGAAAGCCCAATCATTAAGTGGCCAGAGCCTGGGCAATGGCATCCACAATGCGGGCAACGGCGACGATCTCCAGTCCTGCTATTTTGATGGATTGCCCCTTGGGCACAATGGCCCGCTTAAACCCCAGTTTGACTGCCTCCTTAAGGCGCAGTTCTAGCTGGGAGACTGGGCGTACCTGCCCTCCCAAGCCAACTTCGCCAATTAGTACCAGTTCTGGGTCCACCAGGCGATCGCGGAAACTGGCCACCACCGCCACCGCCACCCCCAGGTCTGCGGCTGGTTCCGCCACCATGAGCCCCCCGGCGGCGGCCACGTAGGCATCCAGCTTAGAAAGGGGAATGCCGACGCGCTTTTCCAGCACCGCCAGGATTTGCAGTAAGCGGTTAAACTCAATGCCCGTGGTAGATCGGCGGGGGGAACTGTAGCTGGTGGGGCTGACCAGGGATTGCAACTCCACCACCAGGGGTCGGGTGCCCTCACAGGCCACAATGGTGGCAATGCCCGGCACCTGTTCCTCTCGATTGCCCAAAAATAGGGCGGAGGGGTTGGCAATCTCTGCTAATCCCCGGTCCACCATTTCGAACACCCCCAACTCATGGGTGGCGCCAAAGCGGTTTTTTACCGATCGCAACAGGCGATGACTGGCGAAGCGATCGCCCTCAAAGTAAAGTACGGTATCCACCAGGTGTTCTAAAACCTTGGGACCGGCGATCGCCCCCTCCTTGGTAACATGGCCCACGATAAACAGCGAAATATGCGATCGCTTGGCCAACTGCATCAGGGCCGATGTACATTCCCGTACCTGGGACACCGATCCGGGGGCCGAGGTCAACCGAGCATCGTAGAGGGCCTGAATACTATCAATAATGGCGACCGACGGTTGCAGAGACTCTAACTCAGCCAGCACCGTTTCTAAATCAATTTCTGGCAGTAGAAACAGTTGCCCCCCGTCTTTTCCGGGCTGTTGGTCATCCACCGCCGCCAACCGCTGCCAGCGAAGCTTCACCTGCTGCCCCGATTCTTCAGCACAAATATAGAGCACCCGTTGTTGGGCGGCCAGTTGATTAGCCACCTGCAGTAGCAGGGTAGACTTACCAATACCCGGATCTCCCCCCAACAACACCAGGGAACCGGGCACAATACCCCCGCCTAGAACCCGATCCAACTCCCCGTAGCCCGAGGGTAAACGCATTTGGGGATGATCTTGAATATCCTCCAGGGTCAGGGCCAGGCGGGGTTGGGCAGGGGCATCGGGCGATCGCCGCCTGGTGGTGGTACGGTTGGCTACCCCCTCCCGAGCGGGCAAAGCCTGTTCTACCAGCGTATTCCAACCCTGGCACTGGGGACAGCGACCATAGTATTGAGAGGACTCCGCCCCACACTGGTTACACACAAAAATAGAACGGGACTTGGCCATAGCACCAAAAACGGATGGAAGCTGGCGGGGAATCCAGTCCTCCGCCAGGCTGGGCTCACCCCAGGGTGAGCATTATAGCCTTGACCAGAACCCTGAGAACCGGATTCATTGGTTAAGGTGGACCCTGGGCAGATGTCCTGGATCGTCGCCGCCCCCTTGCCTGGGGCTACAGCCCTAGCGGGTCCTCCCTTCACAATAAATCTTAAAAAAGATTAAAGGAGAACTGTTGCCACCTATAACTATGAATCAATAATAATTAAAATATCGATTTTTCCAGGTATTTCGGGGTGCCACACCTGCAACCATGCTAGTTTTTCTATAAATTTCCCTCTGATGAAACTCCAGCCCGACTATTTTCGAAGTTTTGCTCCAGCAAAAATTAATCATTAAAGATTGAGATTGTTTATAAAATATGGCGTTATGTAGGGAGCCTTGAGAACCTTGGACAACAATAAAGAAAGAATCTTAGTCGTCGATGATGAAGCCAGTATTCGCCGCATCCTCGAAACCCGCCTATCGATGATTGGCTACGATGTGGTCACCGCCGCTGACGGTGAAGAAGCTCTAGAAACCTTCCGGAACACCGACCCCGATCTGGTGGTGTTAGATGTGATGATGCCCAAACTGGACGGTTATGGGGTGTGTCAGGAGCTCCGGAAGGAGTCCGATATTCCGATTATTATGCTGACGGCCCTGGGAGACGTGGCCGATCGCATCACCGGTCTCGAACTGGGGGCTGACGACTACGTGGTCAAGCCCTTCTCCCCCAAGGAGCTGGAGGCCCGCATTCGCTCCGTGCTACGCCGGGTGGATAAAAACGGCATGTCTGGGATTCCCAGCTCTGGGGTAATTTCCGTCAATACCATTCGCATCGATACGAACAAGCGCCAGGTGTACAAAGGCGATGAACGGATTCGCCTGACGGGGATGGAATTTAGTTTACTAGAGTTGCTGGTAAGTCGTTCCGGTGAGCCCTTTTCCCGATCGGAAATTCTCCAGGAGGTCTGGGGTTACACCCCCGAACGTCACGTTGATACCCGGGTGGTGGATGTTCATATTTCCCGCCTGCGGGCCAAGCTGGAGGACGACCCCAGTAACCCAGAGTTGATCCTCACCGCTCGAGGCACGGGTTATTTATTCCAGCGGATTGTAGAACCTGGGGAAGAGTAGTCTGCTAGAATTTTTTAAGGTTTTTGAGATTTAGCAGATGGGGCTCAAGCGGGCGTGTATTGCCATTGATGCCATGGGGGGTGACTATGCCCCAGGTGAAATTGTAGCCGGTGCCATTAGAGCTAAGGCGGAATTAGACGTAGATATAGCCCTGGTCGGGGATATTAGCCGCATACGCGCCTCCACCGCCCATCCCCATCAACTGGATGGGATTGAGCTAGTGGCCGCCCAGGGGACGATTGAGATGCACGAAGAGCCCCTCAGCGCCTTGCGAAAGAAGCCCACGGCCTCTATCAACGTGGCGATGGATCTGGTCAAGCAAAATCAAGCCGATGCGGTGGTTTCTGCCGGTCACTCCGGCGCGGCCATGGCCGCCGCTCTGCTGCGTTTGGGACGGCTAAAGGGCATCGATCGCCCGGCGATCGGGGCGGTTTTCCCCACGGTGATTGCCAATAAGTCGGTGCTAATTTTGGATGTAGGGGCCAATGTTGATTGTCGTCCCAAATATCTCGAACAGTTTGCCATGATGGGCACCATCTATTCCCGCTACGTGTTGGGGGTTGACCATCCCCAGGTGGGGCTGATTAACATTGGGGAAGAACCCAGTAAAGGGGATGAACTGGCCCTGCAGGCCCACCAGTTGCTCACAGATAACCCCCATATTCCCTTTGTTGGCAATGCTGAAGGTCGGGATATTCTCTCGGGTCACTTTGATGTGGTGGTGTGTGACGGCTTTGTTGGTAACGTCCTGCTAAAGTTTGCCGAGGCGGTGGGGGAATCGGTGCTGCAAATTCTGCGGGAAGAGCTACCCCAGGGCTGGCGCGGTAAACTGGGAACCCTCATCCTCAAGCCCAATCTACGACGCATTAAGCAACGGGTTGATCATGCCGAGCATGGCGGGGGTTTGCTGTTAGGGGTGGCGGGGGTCACGGTGATTAGCCATGGTAGTTCCCATGCGCCCTCGGTCTTCAATGCCATTCGCCTGGCTAAGGAGGCCGTAGATCATCGCGTCCTGGAGCGAATTCAAGCCCAGTACCAGCGGGTGACTACCCCCGCCGTAGAGGGAGAATAGCCTGTGGAACAGTTTTTGTCTGGTGTGTCTCTGGTGGGTAGCGGCTCGGCCTACCTGCCCATTACCCTGACCAATGAGACCTTAAGTCAGCTGGTGGATACCTCCGATGACTGGATTACCAGTCGTACTGGCATTCGTCAGCGCCATCTGGTAGGCCATGGCGACTCCCTGGGTTCTCTGGCTAGCCAGGCGGCCCGCCAGTCCCTGACCATGGCGGGTGTGGAGCCGGGGGCGGTGCAGTTGATTCTGCTGGCCACCTCTACCCCCGATGATCTATTTGGGAGTGCCTGCCAGGTCCAGGCCGATTTGGGGGCCACCCAGGCGGTAGCCTTTGACCTGACGGCGGCCTGTTCGGGCTTTGTCTTTGCCCTGGTGACGGCGGCCCAGTATATTCGCACCGGGGTGTTTCAAACCGTTGTGGTAATTGGAGCCGATGTGCTCTCCCGGTGGACCGATTGGGCCGATCGCACCACCTGCGTCCTGTTTGGGGATGGAGCTGGAGCCGTGGTGCTGCAGGCCAGCGATCGCGATCGGCTGCTGGGGTTTCAGCTCTGTAGCGATGGTTCCATGAATGCCTGCCTGAAGCTGCCCTATCAGGCTGAGCCCGACTCCTTGACGGCGGATCTAACGGTGCAAAAGGGTAGTTTTACTCCCATTGCCATGAACGGTCGGGAGGTCTATAAGTTTGCCGTTAGTCGAGTCCCAGAGGTAATCGAAAAGGCCCTGTTTCGGGCCAACCTGACCACCCAAGATATCGACTGGCTGCTGCTCCACCAGGCTAACCAGCGCATTTTGGATGCCGTCGCTGACCGTCTGCAGGTAGCCCCGGAACGGGTGCTGAGTAACATGGCTGACCATGGCAATACCTCCGCGGCCTCCATTCCCCTGGCCCTGGATGAGGCGGTGCGGGCGGGCCGCATTCAGGTGGGTGATACCATCGCAGCCGCCGGCTTTGGGGCGGGAGTCACCTGGGGATCGGCGATTTTCCAGTGGGGCTAGGGGTTTACCACGCTAAAGATGAACTACCCAGCCAGGTACCCGAAGTTACGACCCTAGTGCTATCCTAGAGATGACTCGGACCCATGCGGTGTCAACGCCCAAACCATGTCAGGACCGGAAGGTAGCAGCATTACGGGATGCTTGTCACAGGCGTGGACTCCGGGTCTTTTAGTATAGTTTTGGTCACCAGGCTGAGGACTGAGTGGATGGCTCAAGGGGATGCCTGACAACTGACCAGCGGATTCCAGGTTAGCAACCATCAAAAAGCAAAGGTCGGTTAGGCCATCTGCCTCGTCCCCACCTTAACCGGATCTAGGGCTGGGTCAGGACCTGGAGAAATCCACATGATCTAAAGGGCTAGGGGATTGCGGTGCTGGATTTACGACAAATACGAGAAAAACCTGAGGTGGTCCAGGCTGCTCTGAGTCAGCGAGGAGCCTATAACCTGGCACCCCTGATCGCCTTAGACGAGCAGCAGCGGCAGTTAGAAACCCGGCGATCTCAACTCCAGGCCCGTAGTAACGACATTGGTAAACGGGTGGGCCAGGCCATGAAGGCTGGGACCGGGGCTAGCGCACCCGAGGTGGTTGCCCTCAAAGCCGAAGGTAACCAGATTAAGGCCGAGCTCCAGACCCTGGAACCAGAAGAACGGGAAATCAAGGCTCAGATCGAGGCCTTTTTGCTCACCCTTCCCAATCTTCCCAGTGATTCCACCCCGGTGGGGGCCAGTGAAGCGGACAACGTGGAGGTACGCCGCTGGGGCGATGCCTACCTACCCCAGGGCGACGTTAAACCCCACTGGGAAATTGGCGAGACCTTGGGTATTCTCGACTTTAAACGGGCCGCCGAAAAAATTGCCCAGAGTCGCTTTGTAGTATTGATAGGGGCGGGGGCGGCCCTGGAGCGGGCCTTAATTTCCTTTATGTTGGATCGCCATACCCGGGCTGGTTACCAGGAAGTATTACCGCCCTACCTGATCAATTCCGCTGCCCTGACGGCCTCTGGCCAACTGCCCAAATTTGCCGAAGAAAGTTTCCAGTGCCGTAACGATGACCTCTGGCTCACCCCCACCGCCGAAGTTCCCCTCACCAATTTCCATCGGGATGAGATTCTCAATGCCGATCAACTGCCCCTGCGCTACTGCGCCTACACCCCCTGTTTTCGTCGTGAGGCGGGTAGCTACGGCAAAGATACCCGGGGTCTGATTCGCCTGCACCAGTTTAACAAGGTGGAAATGTACCATTTCACCCACCCCGATCAGTCCTTCGCAGCCCTGGAGAGTCTGGTGCAGGATGCTGAAGATATTTTGCAAAAACTCAAGTTGCCCTACCGGGTGTTGGCTCTGTGTACCGGCGATCTGGGGTTCTCCAGTTGTAAGACCTACGATCTGGAGGTGTGGATGCCCTCTTCTGGCACCTACCGAGAAATTTCCAGTTGTTCTAACTGTTTAGATTTTCAGGCCCGTCGGGCTAATATTCGCTTTAAAGCCAGTGGTCAAAAGGGAACCCAGTATGTGCACACCCTGAACGGATCTGGCCTGGCCATTGGCCGGACCATGGCGGCGATTTTAGAGAACTACCAGGAAGCTAATGGGGCGGTGCGGGTGCCCGAGGTGCTGCAACCCTACCTGGGACGGGAGTACCTTTAATCTGGAGTGGGGCGATGCTCTCCCCTGACTGAGGAACTGCACCTAAACCTCAGCATAACCCCGGTCGCGGTCCCCAGGGTGGGCCTTGCGAAACGGATCTTGTGATTGCCTATCGGTCGTTATGATTATTTATCAGATTTATCCCAGAAGCTTTTGCGATGCTAACGGCGATGGCATTGGGGACCTGCCGGGTATTATCGAAAAATTACCTCACATCGCTAGTCTGGGGGGAGTGGACTTTGTCTGGATTTCTCCCTTTTTCGCCTCCCCAATGCGAGATTTTGGCTATGACGTCTCTAACTACTACGATGTTGATCCCCTATTCGGTACCCTGGAGGACCTGCGATCGCTCCTCAAGCTAGCCTCCTCCTTGGGGCTGGCCATCATGATTGACCTGGTGCTGGCCCATAGCTCGTCGGAACATCCCTGGTTTCAAGCCAGCCGCCAGTCTAAAGCTAATCCCCACTCTGACTGGTACGTGTGGGTAGACCCCAGGCCCGACGGCTGCCCTCCCAACAACTGGCTCTCTAACTTTGGGGGTCCAGCCTGGACCTGGGAACCGCGTCGAGGGCAGTACTACCTGCACCATTTTCTACCGGAACAGCCTGCCCTCAACTGGTATAACCCGGCCGTAGAAACAGCCCTGTTGGATGTGGTGAAGTTTTGGTTGGACGAAGGTGTGCGGGGGTTTCGGTTAGATGCGTTGGACTTTGCCCATCACGATCCGATGTTACGGGATAATCCACCCTTACCCCCCACCCATGGGGCCTTTGATCCCTCCTATCCCTACCTGTTCCAGGAGCATATTTACGACTGTGGAGCCCCTGGCGGACTGGCGGCGGTGCGCAGACTGCGACAGCTAGTCGATCGCTATGGGGGTGCGCTGCTGCTGGGTGAGGTCGCCAATCGCCAATCTGCCCGCCAATATACCGGTCCCGATTTGCTACACTCCACCTACTTTTTTGACTTCCTGATCCCGGCCCCCTTTACACCCCAGAGTATTGCCCAGCGGCTGAATACTATTCTCAGCCAATTTAAACCGACGGAATTTGCCTGGACCCTGAGCAATCACGACTTTGAGCGCCATGCTTCTCGCCTCATGGCCCTTGCCAATGATCAGCGCCCTGATTTCGCCAAATTATGCGCTGCCCTATTTCTCAGCCTACCCGGTAGATATTGTCTTTATCAGGGGGAAGAACTGGGCCTACCCAGTGCAGAATTACAGCGGGCGGATCTACGGGATCCCTTTGACATCGCACTGTGGCCCCATGGACGGGGCCGAGACCGGGCCAGAACCCCAATCCCCTGGGATAACCATGGAGCAAATGGGGGCTTTACAACCCGATGCGGTGAGGTGATCTATTTACCCCTTGATCCCAAGCATCTACCCCTATCGGTAGCCACCCAGAATCAAGATAACCATTCCGTGCTGGCTTTTTACCGCCAACTCCTGGCCTGGAGACAACGCACCGAACCATCCGCCTACCACCTCTCCATCGATGAGGCGACGGAGAATCTACTGGCCTATTCCCTCCATAGCAAAGGCAAAAACCCCGACCCGGTCTGGATTTGCAAATTTAATTTGGCACCAGACCAGAGCCTAGTCTGTCCGGTAGGGCCTGACCCTCAACATTTTCAGATCGATGCTATATCGCGGGGCTATAACCAGGTCGGTTCAGACTCCCTTGAACTGCTTCCCCTGGGTTTTGTTTTCCTGCAACGAAAGGACTCCCTGCCGGTTCCCATCTCCTCCCCCAGGGAATCGATGGTGCCTTCACAGTAGGGAAAGGGATAACCTGTAAACCCCTACTCCTGGGTTGCAGTGGGGTACGGCTTTGCACCTGAGGGGAAGATCTTCCCCGGGTGGAAATAGGGTTTCCTTAAGCAGCCCTACCCATTTGTTGATCCACAGTACCCATTCCTTAATTCCCCGTACCCATTTGTTGATCCACAGTACCTGATGGTTAGGAGTCCGAACTCCGCAGTCCGAACTCCGTAGGTAACCAGGGAATTCTGGCTGGCCTCCGGCCCGTTCTAGCCCCAGCCATTGTGCTCTGGCCCCAACTTTGTCCTCAGGGGACTGGGGCCTGCTTACCTGACCTGGGGTAGGTTACTCAAAAATATTGGCCGCCTTCAGCATGTGGTAGGTGATCAGCAATTGGGTGAGGGCGAGGGGATAGCTTTGCAGGGTTTCTCCCGTCGTGCCCACCACCTTACCAATATCGGTATTACCCTCAATACTGCAAAACCTACCCAGGTAAGGAATCTCATTACACAGGGTACGTTCCAGTTCCTGCACGGGCTCCTCGGTGGCATGGCCATCGATTTCTAGAACATCTACGGGTTTTCCCATATCCCGATCGAGTTCTAAGCGCACCGCATCGCTCAGGCTACCGCCCAGTTTGTTTTCCAGCAGGTGGCTGAAGTCCGGGTGGGGAATGGTGGGCCGCATCACCAGACGCACATTCAGGAGTAAATCATCCCGCTTATTAGTGGCGCTGGGGGGATAGAAGCTGACCACCACATCGGCCCATTGGCGCTGGGGTCGAATAAAGGCTTCCGAGTCCTGTTCCCGCGCCTTGATCTGTTCAATGACTTCCTCTGGGGTGTAGCCGCGCTTGCGGGTATCCCGTTTGATCTTCCAGTCGGCCCGCAGATCTTCGGGGGGAGCCAGGTAGACCTTGACATCGTAGGCGTCCCGGCAGGTGCGGGTGGAGTAGCCCAATAACCCCTCGACGATGACAAAACGGCGCGGCTGGATATATTCCGGAGCGTCAAACTCACCGCTGCTGTGGTTGTAGATGGGTTTGAGAATGGGTTGACCGATGCGCAGAAGTCCCAGGTGCTGCTGGATGATGTCGATGTAGTTACAGTCTGGGTGCAGGGCCGAAATACCCATTTCTTTGCGCTGTTTGCGATCGTAGCGGTGATAGTCATCGGTGCAGATCGTGGTGACCTGATCTTCTCCCAGGATTTGGGCAATACCACGGGTCAGGGTGGTTTTACCAGCGGCGCTATCACCGACTATGCCAAGAATAATAGGACGATTCACCATGGGTCTCTCCGCAGCGACATAACCAACAGTTAATCACTTCATTGTAGAAAGCAATGGTTAACCTCACAAATTTTTATAGCCATGCCCTCACACCTGGGCTTAAGCTGTCCTTAACCCGTCCCGGTTGCCTGCTGCTATAAAATCTCCCTATTCTTTAGGATTAGGGCTTACAGCCATGCTTGAGCCAGCACATATAATTCAATTATTCGCCCAATCTCCTGATATTAGAACTATCCAGGCCGGTACGGTAATTTTCACTGCGGGTGAACCCGGTGATCTAATGTACGGCGTGATTGAAGGCGAGGTCGAACTGCGGATGCAAGATCAGGTGGTGGAGGTGATTGCCGCTGGTGATGTGTTTGGCGAAGGGGCGCTGGTGCAAGTCCCTCCCCTGCGAGCTTCCACCGCCGTAGCCAGAACCGACTGTAAATTGGCTATGGTAGATGTCAACCACTTTCTGTTTTTAGTGCAGGAAACCCCCCTCTTTGCCCTGGAGGTAATTCGCAGCCTGGCGAACCGTCTACGCCACCTTAAGGGAGCTGATTAGGTTACTGTCAAGCTTTCCAGAGGAATTCTTGGAACCTTAACGTCACTCCAGTACACTAGGGATGCAAGGGGTTAGGGGGAGGAGTAACGTAATGACCGCTGTAGATCTCTGGCAACGTTATAGGGACTGGCTTTACTACCACGAAGGCTTAGGATTCTATCTCGATATCAGTCGGATGGGCTTTGACCGGGCTTTTCTGGCCCAAATGGAGCCCCGCTTTGAAAAGGCCTTTCGCGATATGGCCGCGCTGGAGGCCGGGGCGATCGCCAATCCCGACGAGAACCGCATGGTGGGCCACTACTGGCTGCGAGACCCCGACCTGGCCCCCACCCCTGAACTCCGTCAGGATATTCTCGATACCCTGACCAAAATTGAGCAATTTGCTAGCCAGATCCGCACCGGTGGCATTTACCCTCCTGGCCAGGAACACTTTACCGACATTCTGGCCATCGGTATTGGCGGATCGGCCCTGGGACCCCAATTTGTGGCCCAGGCCCTGGGCCCCGATTTTCCGCCTTTGGCGATTCATTTTATTGACAATACCGACCCGGAAGGCATTGATCGCCTGCTCCATCGCCTTAGCGATCGCCTACCTACCACCCTGGTCATTGTTACCTCCAAGTCTGGCGGTACTCCCGAGACCCGTAACGGCATGATCGAAGTCCGTAATCGCTTTGAAGCCCAGGGTTTACCCTTTCCTCGCCAGGCCGTCGCCATCACCGGTCACGGTAGTCATCTGGAAAACCAGGCCCTCAGCGAGGGTTGGCTGGCTACCTTTCCGATGCGGGATTGGGTCGGGGGGCGGACCTCCGAGCTATCGGCGGTGGGATTGCTACCCGCGGCTCTCCAGAACATTAGTATTCGCTCCATCCTGGGGGGAGCCAAGGAAATGGACGCTGCCACCCGGGTTGCCGACCTGCGCCGTAACCCCGCCGCCCTGATTGCCCTGGCCTGGTACTACGCCGGCAAGGGTAAGGGGGAAAAGGACATGGTGGTTCTGCCCTATAAAGATAGTCTGCTGCTCTTTAGTCGCTACCTGCAACAGTTGGTGATGGAGTCCCTCGGTAAGGAAAAGGACCTGGACGGTAATTTGGTGTACCAGGGTATTGCGGTGTACGGCAATAAGGGATCGACGGACCAGCATGCCTACGTTCAGCAATTGCGGGAGGGGGTGTCCAGCTTCTTTGTCACCTTTATTGAAGTGTTGAAGGACCGCATGGGCGCCTCGGTAGATGTTGATCCAGGGGTTACCTCCGGAGATTATCTGTTTGGCTTTTTACAGGGCACCCGCAAGGCTCTCTATGAAAACCACCGGGAATCCATTACCTTGACCATCCCGGAGGTGAATGCCCATACCGTTGGCGCCCTGATTGCCCTCTATGAACGGGCGGTTGGTTTCTATGCCTCCCTGGTGAATATTAATGCTTATCACCAGCCCGGGGTAGAAGCGGGTAAAAAGGCAGCGGCCAGCGTTTTACAGCTACAACAGGCGGTGGTTCGTGCCCTCCAAACCAGCTCCCTGCCCCTGAGTTTGCAGGACCTGGCACAGCGATCGGGTTTTCCTGAAGAGATCGAAACCATCTATGCCCTGGTGCGCCATCTCCACGCTAATCAACGTAGCTTGGTGATTTACGGTAATCCTGGTTATCCCGACCAGATTAAAATAGCCGCCCTATCCCCTAGGAGTCATTGAGGGAAAGAAGGGTGCCTTGATTAGTCGCCATTCCCCCAGGTTGGCGAGGGTTTTGTAGTCGGTGCGGGTTAGGGGCGTGAGTCCGGTATTAATCCAGGCGTAGGCTTCCGAGGGCAGTTGGCGCCAGTCCGGTAGGGAGGGGGCGAGTTGAGGGGTATAGAAGCTGAGTAAAATGCTTTCCCGATCGCGGCCAGGTTGCACCATATAAATGGGGTTATGGCTGAGCACGGGCTGGAGGGCCGCAGCTTCTAGGGGAGTCTTAATATCGGCGCTGTAGTTTCCCCACAGGCCCGTCAGCAAGGTGGCGGCAATGCCTAACCAGGGGCCCAGTAACCAGCCCCATTGCCAGAGGTAGCGTTGGCCGGGGGAAACCGATCGCCGCCGCCGCAGAGCGATGAGCCAGGGAAAGATGGCCCCCAGGCCAGTCAGCAGGACAATCCAGGCGTAGGGGCGGAGCTCCCCCGGCACCAACTGGCCGGGGCTTAAAAGTAAGGCCGCCCCGGCGGAGATGGCCAGCATCCCCGGCACCCCCAGTAGCCAGCTTAACCACACCGCCAGGCGATAGCGCTGGGGCACCCCCGATCCATAGAGGTGGCCGAGGTGATTGATCCCCACCCCTGCCAGGAGGGCCAGGGGGGGATAGAGCTGCAGGGAGTCAGACCGGCTAGAGCCAGGAAAGATGGTAATCAGGAGCCAGATTCCAACTGGATACCCTAGCCATAGGGCTTTGCGGTCGACCTCAGGCCGTTGCCAGAGCACCCATCCCCCCAGTAGGGCCAGGAGAAACCAGGGCAGGGTAGAGACTGGCACCTGCCAGAGGGCGGTGGTTAATCGGGGCAGCAGGGGGACCGGCAAGCCTGTCCTGAATGGCTCCCATAGTTGGTATAGGGGCAGGGGGCCGTAACGGGTGAGACTACTGCCTAGCCAAAGTAGGGAGGGGACCGCCCCCCCGATCAGGCCGGCGTACAAGCCCGGGTTGGTGAGATGGCGGTGCCAGGAATGACGGTGGACCAGGTAGGGAAGCAGGGCGATCGCGGGTACTACCATCATTGGTCCTTTAGCCAGAAAAGCCAGGCTCAGGCCCATCCCCGCCACTGTCCCCCAGACTAAACGCTGCCGAGGCCACCCTTCGCTTTGCAGCAGCCCCCAGAGGGTGAGTAGTTCAAGGCTGACCAACAGCAGATCCGGGGTAGCTAGATGGCTACTTTGCACCCATAGGGGCATGACCGCCAGCATCGCTGCCGCCCAGAGCCCCGTCCTACCCGGCAGAAACCCTTCCCCCAGACGCCAGGTGATCACCATGGCGGTAATGGCGGCCACCAGGCTAGGTAAACGGGTAGACCACTCCTGGATGCCAAATCCCTGGTAACTCAGGCCGATCAACCAATGCAGACCGATGGGGCAATCCCATCTGGGGACGCCCCACCAGGTAGGGGTTAACCAGTCGTGATTGGCCAGCATCCAACGCACCTGCTGGGCATAGTAGGCTTCGTCATCGGCCCGTAAACTTTGTTGAGGGTAGCGGATTGCCAGCAGTCCCGCGGCCCACAGTAATAACCCCAGCCACCACTGGCGACCGAGCCAGGCTAGACCTTTCTGAAAACACTTCAATACCATGGTCACCCGTACAGCTAAATTGGTTCTATTGCCCTTAAGCTGGCCCTATCCTACCCGGGGTAGCGGTAGTTTGAAAAGTTCGAGGCCAAGCCCTAAGAATTAAACTGGATCAACGCCATAGATGTTTTTTTGGAGTCAAACCCATGGTGATGGTGGAATCGACAATGTTACCCCTGGGTACCCCAGCCCCAGACTTTGCCCTAACCGATGTAGTCTCAGGGGAAACCATTACCCTGGCCACCTTTGCGGGGGCCCCCGCCCTGCTGGTGATGTTTATTTGTCGGCATTGCCCCTTTGTGAAACATGTACAGGCTGAACTGGCCCGCCTGGGACGGGACTATCAACCCCGGGGTCTAGCTGTGGTGGCGATTAGTGCCAATAGTCTGCAAACCCATCCCCAGGATGGTCCTGACCATCTCAAAGCCCAAGCTGAAGAACTGGAATTTACCTTTCCCTACTGTTTTGACCCAACCCAGGTGACGGCGAAAGAGTACACGGCAGCCTGTACGCCTGATTTCTTTTTATTCGACCAGGAGAAAACCCTGGTTTATCGGGGTCAACTGGATGATAGTCGGCCCAGCAATGGGATGCCCGTCACCGGTAGAGACCTACGGGCCGCCATTGATGCTGTACTGGCTGGCTTGCCTGTAGCTGGGGAGCAACGGCCAGCGGTGGGCTGTAATATTAAGTGGACGCCAGGGAATGAGCCCGCCTATTTTGGTTGAGGGTGTATGGCTTTGGCCACCCGTCCATGGGGGGTCAGCTGAATCAGCGCCCCGAGGGCGTGGCTATGGCTGTTCACCCAATTCCTCCAGCTTTGCCTTAATAGCCTGAATATCCTGCCACATGAGCCACTTAGGGCTACCTTTTTCTCGCGACTGGTTACGGAGTAAATAGGCTGGATGGAAAATTGGCATGCAGAGATGGCCCTGCCATTCAAACCATTGACCGCGAAGTTGGCTAATTCCCTCCTTCAGGCCCAGAATTCCCTTGACGGCGGTTGCCCCGGTGAGCAGGATAATCTTGGGGTTAACCAGGCGAATCTGCTCCAGGAGGTAGCCTTTACAGGCGGCTACTTCCTTGGGAGTGGGTACCCGGTTGCCAGGCGGTCGGCATTTGACAATGTTGCAAATGTAAACGTCTTGATCGGGGTCTAGCCTGACGGAAGCCAGAATCTTATCCAGTAATTGACCCGACTTACCCACAAAGGGTAGCCCCTGCTCGTCTTCCTGTTGGCCGGGACCTTCTCCAATAATCAAGATTGGAGCCGTCCTATTGCCCCGACTAACCACCACGTGGGTGCGGCTAACGGCCAAACCACAGCGCTGACAGGCATGGCAGTGATGGGCCAGGGACTCTAGATCGCCGTAGGTACCTGGGGCGATCGCAACCTGCCCAGAGGTGGGAATGGCATCGTAGGTCGCCGCCCTGGCCTCAGGGTGAGACGGATCGGCTGAAAACAGGCTAAATTGATCGTCCGCCATTAACGCAAAAAGACAAAATTATTGGCTACTATCCGCAGGCAGGTGTGGGAAAAACCTGAGGTAATCCTGACTGGGACCGCCAGCTTCCTGCCAATGCTAACTATTGCCGTTATTTTACCGGCACGGGAGGATATTTGGAAACTCCGCCCCAGCCCCGAGGGCCGGATGGACAAACCTTACCCTGACCAGGGGCGTTGGACTCCCCATGGATAGATCTGTCCACCGATCCTGGAGATAAATCCCCGGCTTCTAGCCAATTGGGGTAAGCCATCTTGGCTGATCACCGGGAATAAAGTAGCTCTTTATACAAAAAAAGGGTTCTTAACTAGGGTTAAGTATTTTAAAGTCATAAGGTCCTTGCCGGTCTTTTTGTGTCAGGTGGCTAGATTTAACCTATGCTGGATTGCCAAATAACTGTATGAAGTGGATAAGCTGTTTTTAGATGTAGGGGTGGGTTCGCCCAATATCACTTTAGCCAGCCCACTGAGGACAGAATGTTTTGATGTTGCCCTGGTGCTCCCCAATGGTTTCAGGATCTTCTAAGATTGAGTTTTCTCTGGTCTTGACTAAGATAATGGCTTTCCTCTGATCGTCTTAGCGAATCCCTATGGTCGTGATGCAAGATAAACCCCTGGTCAATGTATTTCGTCAACTTTCTGGAGGAGCATTTCCACCAGTAACAGAGTCCTACGAGCGGGGTAAGACGATCTTCTTTCCTGGGGACCCGGCAGAGCGTGTCTATTTTTTAGTTAAGGGAGCCGTTAAGCTATCCCGAGTGTATGAAGCCGGTGAGGAAATCACCGTAGCTCTGCTGCGGGAAAATAGTGTATTCGGGGTTTTGTCTTTAATTACTGGACACCGCTCCGATCGCTTCTACCATTCCGTTGCCTTTACTCCCGTGGAGTTGCTGTCGGTGCCCAGTGATCAGGTAGAACAAGCCCTAGGGGATAATCCCGAACTGGCTTTGTTGATGTTGCGGGGGCTGTCTTCCCGTATCCTGCAGACAGAAATGATGATTGAAACCCTGGCCCATCGAGATATGGGGTCCCGATTGGTGAGTTTCTTGTTGATTCTCTGCCGCGACTTTGGGGTGCCCAGCCAGGATGGGATTACGATCGATTTGAAACTTTCCCACCAGGCGATCGCTGAAGCCATTGGTTCTACCCGGGTTACGGTCACCCGGTTACTGGGGGACCTGCGCCAGGACGGCATGATCTCCATTCACAAAAAGAAAATAACGGTTCACGACCCTGTGAATTTAAGTCAGCAGTTTACCTGAGGTTTTTCGGGTCAGGCTCTTCATGAAAGGGCCATAATGATGGCACAACGTTACCCCTTCCTGCTAATAATAATGATCAGCAAACTTTGATCACTACTTTAGTCAATTACTGAGAAGAGGGTTCATGAAGCCATCCATGGCGTACTGTTTGGGTTTGGGTTTGGCCACGGTGCTATCGGTTGGCCCAGGGCAATCGGGGCCAGCCCTGGGCCAGGGGACCGGTACCGTCGTTCAGGGACTATCGGAAAACCAGGCACTAATCCGCCAGTGCCGACAGCTTAACCAGACCACCCAGGTGTTTGACAACACCAGCCTGGGACCGGTAACTAACCGCCTGGGTACACTGCCCGCGGGCACCAAGGTGAGCCTGACGGGGGTCGTTATGCAGGGACGGGCCCAAATTTTCCTACCCGGCAAATTCAATGGTCTTTCCCCATCCCAGCCCGTGGGATGGGTGAATGCCGGGTTCTTAACCAACTGCGGCGGCAGCCCCCCGCCCACAGGTAAAGCTTGCTTCCGGGTTAACCACTCCCTCCATGTTAGAAATAGCCCCTCCACCGATGGTGATATCATCGCCAACTATAATGCCGGGGATAGGGCCCATGCCTCCACCAATCCACCCACCCGGCGGAAACCCGGTGACGGCCGCACCTGGCTGCAGGTGACCATCTATAACGGTACCCTGGGCTGGGTCGTCCAAACCAGTAACAATGGACAAGTTCAGGACATCAGCCCCATTCCTTGCCCCTAGGGCAGCCTACCACAGGGGCTCGACCCCGACTAACCCAGGCAATGCCTGGGTTTTAAACGGCGATCGCAAAGGCCTCAGGATACTGCTGCCGAGTATAGCTATACATTCACATCTCTGGCTGCAACGGTTAGGCGTATAACAGAAAGCACCAGAATAGTCAGAAATAAAGCTAACCCAATGGTGCAACCGTAGCTAATCTCGAGCTTTTCAAAGGCCTGCTCATAGACGTAGTAGACTAAGGTTTTGGAGCTGTTGCGGGGGCCTCCCTGGGTCATGATGTAAACTTCTTCAAAGACTTTAGTGGCAGCGATCGCTGAAATCACCGCCACCAGTAGTAGGTAGGGACGCATTAAGGGAATGGTAATATCTCGATGGCGTCGCCAGCCGTCCGATCCATCAATGGCCGCCGCTTCGTATAAATCTTGGGGAATACCCTGCAGCCCGGCCAGGTAGATCACCATGTAGTAGCCCAACCCTTTCCAAATCGTTACGACCATGACGCTGATTAAGGCCAGCGTGGGACTGGTGAGCCAGGGAATACCCTGCTGGGTCAGGCCCAGGCCCTTCAAAATTTGGTTAAAAAGGCCGTTCTCGGCGTACAGCCAGCGCCAGGCAATGCCCGCCACCACCATCGATACCACCACTGGCGAGTAGTAGGCCACCCGTAGCCAGTGCATACCCGGCAGCGATCGGTTGACCAGAATCGCTAAAAGCAAGGGGGCAATGGTCAGAACCGGCACGACCCCCAGCAGATACATCAGGCTATTGCCCACAGTTTGCCAGAATACCCGATCTGCTGCTAATCGCTGTACATTGGCCCAACCCACCCAGGTGGGGGCAGCGGTCAGATCCACACCGAAGCTGGTAAAGCTCAGGTAAAAGGCCTGCAAAGCGGGCCAGAAGACTGATATACCCAGAGCTAGCAGAGCCGGTAGTAGGAATAGGTAGGCGATCGCGACCCGGGGAAGACGAAAGCCTCGGAGCCAGGAGGAGATTTCAGAGGAAAGGGAAGAAGCAGGCATTCAGGCTAAATAAAACTACAGATCCTTACCAATTTAGATAGGATACTGCCTGACCAAAGCTATATCTATGGATAGCCAGGAGGATTTTGCGGAATCAAATTCTCCCCCTCTGAGGAGATCTATCCCCATAGTGCTATAACAATGGTATCCAGGAGAGGTGGCAGAGTGGTCGAATGCGCCCGACTTGAAATCGGGTGTCCCCAAAGGACCGAGGGTTCGAATCCCTCCCTCTCCGTAGCCATTTCCAGGCGTTCAGCCTTGGAGTCAAAACCTAACCAGTACAGACAAATCAGTTTTTGATCCAAAACTGAACCATTTCAAGGCTAAAGGGGCAAGCACCTGCTCCATCAATAGGCTGGCGCGGAGAAGGCACCCTCGGGTAGGTGGAGTTGAATTTGAATCATAGGATTTTACAGGGTTATGATTAGGCGGTGATTTTGGCATCGGTTATTTGACAACACCCCAGCCATCTACAGATGGAGCCGCTGCGATCGCCGGCGCAGGCCTCCATCGCCCCTGAACCGAAGCCTGGAACGCATCTGGAAAGGCCTGATGGTAGACCGCCCGTACGTGGGCATTGACCGCCATGGTTTTCACGTCATACATCTGGGTCGCCACCTTGGGATAACACCCGATGGCAATAATCAGCCCCAGAAAACAAGCCGCTATAAAAATCTCCCGAGAATTGGCATCCTTAAACTCGGCCTCCTCTGGCAAGAGGCAGTCCGTGCCAAAACAGACTGCCTCTTCATTACCCTGGGCCTTCAAATCTAGATCATTCAGGTCACAGGCAGGCATCAGGTCACACATTTGATCCGCCATCTCTCCATGAAACACCTGGCGCACCATCGACAACAGATAGATCGGCGTCAGAATCAACCCCACTGCCGCCAGAAAAATGGTCACCAGGCGAAAGACCGAACCATAGGTATCGGTGGTGGCCAAACCGATAAAGACCTTAACCTCCCCGACAAACCCACTCATCCCGGGCAAGGCCAAGGATGCCAGTATCCCCATGGTAAACAGGGCAAACACCGTGGGCATCGCCTGCCCCAACCCACCCAACTGATTCATCATCATCGTGCGGGTGCGATCGTAGGTAACCCCCGCCAAGAAAAATAACACCGACGCAATCAGCCCGTGGGACAGCATTTGCAGCATCGCCCCACTCACCCCTAAATCACTATAGGAGGCAATCCCCAGCAGCACAAACCCCATGTGGGAAATTGAGGAATAGGCCAACCGCCGCTTCATATTGGTCTGGGCAAAGGAGTTCAGCGCCCCATAGACGATGTTGACCACCCCTAAAATCACCAACACCGGGGCAAAATACACATGGGCATGGGGCAACAGTTCCAAGTTCAACCGGATCAGCCCATACCCCCCCATTTTCAATAACACCCCTGCCAAAATCATCGACACTGGAGAAGAGGCTTCGCCGTGGGTATCCGCCAGCCAGGTATGAAAGGGGAAAACGGCCAATTTGACCCCAAAGGCCACCAGCAGGCCAGCATACAAAAACAACTCCAGCCCCAGGGGAAACTGCTTTAACCCTAGTTCAGCAATATCAAAGGTGAGCCTATCACCATAGAGTCCCATCCCCAGGGCGGCCACCAAAATAAAAATCGAAGCCAGGGCCGTATACATCAAGAACTTCGTCGCGGCATAGCTGCGATTTTGCCCACCCCAAATGCACACCAGCACATAGACCGGCACCAGTTCCACTTCCCACATGATGAAGAACAGGATCAGGTCTTGGGCGACGAACACCCCCACCTGGGCGGCATAGAGAATCAACATCAGGGCGTAGAACAGGCGCGATCGCCGGTCCACCTGCCAGGCGGCAAACATCGACAGCGTCGTCACAAAGCCCGCCAACAGGACTAGCGGAGCCGAAATACCATCCACCGACAGTGCCCAACTCAAGCCCAGCGGAGGTAACCAAACCACCTTTTCCGCCAGTTGGAAGGTCGCCTGGCTGGCGTCGTAATGGCGCCAAAAGGCATAGCACATCAGTCCGAAATCAACCATGGCAACCCCCAAGGCAAACCAGCGGACAGTCTTGCCGTTTTTATTGGGGAGAAAGGGAATGACTGAGGCGGCCACCAACGGCAGCAGCACGATCGCGGTTAGCCAGGGGAATTGTTCTATCATGGTAAAAATTAATGCCTGTCCGTTGACCTAAGGACATCTTACGCAACTGTGAGACCCATGATCTATCGCTCCTTTGCTGATGGGCCATTGACTTAGCATTATGTATCCGGAGGGGAAATTGCCCAATCCCCGGTGTTTAAGGAGGTGAACCCATGGGTCAGTTCTGTCAGAGTTGTGGGATGCCCATTAAACAGGGCCCTCCCCAGGGGGAAACCAATGCTGATGGCAGGAGGGAAGATCCCCCATGACCCCAACCCAACTGCTATCGACGATCGGTGGGTTGTTCTCGGAGCGCGGCGGTAGGGAGTACCACGGTGAGTCCGTAACCCAGTTGGAGCATGCTCTCCAGAGCGCCTGGCTGGCGGAGAAGGATGGACAACCCCCCAGCCTAATTGCCGCCGCCTTGCTCCACGACCTGGGCCACCTCCTCCACCGAGGGGGGGAAGCCTACCTCGAACAAAACCTCAACGACCGCCACGAGGAGGTGGCGGCCCGGTTCCTCGCCCAAGCCTATGGCCCGGCGGTGACGGAACCGATTCGCCTCCATGTCCCAGCGAAACGCTACCTGGTCGCCACCTGTCCAGGTTACGGTGAGTTACTCTCGCCCACCTCGATCAAAAGTCTGGAATTGCAGGGGGGGGCGATGGGCGCCGAGGCGGTCACCGACTTCGAGGGCGAGCCCCACTTCGCCGCTGCCATCGCCCTGCGGCAGTACGACGACCGTGCTAAGGTGGTTGACCTTGCCACACCCCCCTACGCCCATTTCCGCAAGTATTTAGTAGGGGCATGGTCGGACCTGTAGTCAGGATCAATGGAGAGTGATCAGAATTTTGTGTAAAGCCTGGTCCTAACAACCAGATATCAATGGTTTCGGCCTGAGCTAACCTGGTTTTCTGAATACTCCCATTAAGGGTGCCCGTTAAATCACCTTCAGAACCCCTAACCAACCCTGATGACCTGGCTTTCGCACAACATGGTTTGGTTGTCTGCTAGACGGTCTTCGCTGATCGCCTCAAGGGGCTAGGGCCGGGATAGGACAGAGATTGCCCTTACTGAAATTCACCGCTCCCATAGGCACTACTGAACTCCTGCCAATCTTTTTTTACCTGTAGGGCATAGCTCTTGGCATAGTTGAGCAGGGGAGGCTGCCAGGACTGCTGGTGGCCGAAGTCGATCCATTCATCCAGGACGGCAGCTCCTTGCCAGCTAGCGCTGCGTAAGTGACTCCACGCCACGAGGCGGCCCATGGAGGCCAAAACGATTTCCAGGCGGGGAAGCTTGCCGTTCCAGCTTTGCAGGGTCAAACTGTCGGAGGTGGGCATAAGTTCCCGCAAGACGTAGGACGTACCACCATAGGCCACGGGAACGGCGAAGGCGGAGGCGATCGCCTGACCTCGGCTCTGCACCGCCACCACCCGCGCAGCCTCGTGCGGCCAGGAGGGTTGGGGAAGGTGGAGATAGGGCTTCAGGCTAGATCCGGGCTGCACCTTCAAGTCCAGCAGGAAGTGTCCCTCGGTTTTTCCCCTACCATCTACGAGAATGGTATAACGCTCCAGGCCCAAACTGCCAACGCCGGCAATGCGGCGGGCGACGTCTAGCACCTTGAAGAAATTCGCTTTTTCATGCACCTTTTCGTGCACCTTCTCCACCTCAGCCAGGATCGCCCGCACCTTGGCTTGGCTATCCTCGTCAGCGACAAGGGTCCGCTTACCATCGATGCACAAGCGGCCACCCCCTGGTTCTGTGCGTTCCTTGATGAAGCGCAGACGGGATCGCCTTTTCAGGCTTTTCAGCAGATCGCGGATCATGCCTTCGGCCGTGGCGCGTTCTAGCCATCGCGCCTTACCGAAGCATAGTTCCACCGTGTAAGCATCCAAAAAGATCTGGCTGAGGGATTCCGCCTGGCCCTTATCCATCTGGAATCCCTTTCGGGCTGTCCACAGGCTGGCCAAGATGCGCGCCAAATCCCAGGCGGCGGGGGCCTTGGCGGCCTCATCGAAATCGTTGATATCGAAGTAGACCAGCCGGTTATCCCCCTTGTAGCTGCCAAAGTTTTCCAGGTGCAGATCGCCACTGATCCAGGCGGCGGGGGTGGCATCCAAGGATGAATGCTGCGGCCAGTCTTCGTAGAAGAGATGGCAGGTTCCCCGGAAGAAGGCAAAGGGATCCTTAGCCATCGCCCCATATTTCATGGCAAGGCGCTGAGGATCGCGGCCTTGGTTGAAGGCCTTGAGGCGTTCGGGGACGGAGGGCATAGCTTTATCCATGTAGGGATCACCCGTAGCCATGCAACCCAGGCAAAGACCCTAGGACAGCATCGCAGGCGCTCCTATAGCAGTTTATTCTAACCAATGGGTAGGGCAAAAAGATTGGCATACTCTGCGCCCAACGCCTTGATCATTCATCCTGGTGACTCGCCAACGGAAAGGGCGATGTCCCTTCCCGTTTATAATCGGGTGACAGTCCCCTTGTTGACGGGATCAAGGACTAGACCGAAACCGTGGTTTAGGATTCAGCTAAGCTTCGACTTTTACCCCTTTCCAGAAGGCAACATAACCTTCTATTTGTTTGGCTTTTTCCTTAGTGATGGGGTAATACCAGGCCGCATCCTTGTTTACTTGTCCATCTACTTCAATACTGTAGTAACTAGCAACTCCCTTCCAGGGACAACTGGTGTGAGTACTACTATCGGTGAAGTATTGGCTGTTAATCGCGTCGGCAGGAAAGTAATGATTTCCTTCCACAACTATCGTATTATCGCTTTCGGCTAAAACAGCATTATTCCATATGGCTTTCATAGCATTACTTTAGAAAAGTTAACGACTTGTACCCTAACACTTTTCCGGTGTTGTATGGCGAGTGATAACTCCCTAGTCGCGGGGAAACCCAATTGAATCTGAAACTGGAAACCTTTGCCATGGTCAGACGTGTTCTTGCCCTAGCCCTATCTGTAGTGGTTTGCCTGGGTTTCTGGCTGAGTAGGGCTGGACTCACCCAGGGGAGTTTGGCCATTGCTACAGGCCGGGGAGGGGCAGTGGCCACCGTCGATGCCGATGCCACCCGCATTGGCCTGGAGGTGTTGCGCCAGGGGGGCAATGCTGTCGATGCGGCAGTTGCCACCGCCGCCGCCCTGGGGGTTACCGAACCGTTCTCCACCGGGATTGGCGGGGGTGGGTTCATGGTCATCTACCTCAAAGATCAGGACCGGGTGATTACCCTTGACGGCCGTGAACAAGCCCCAGCCGCCACCACGGTTAATCTTTTCCAGGACCCCTCTAACCCTGGAAAACTGTTGCCCTTCTTTCCCAACCGCATTTCCTCTGGGGTAGCGGTGGGCGTACCTGGCACCCCCCTGGAGTGGGCCGAAGCCCTAAACCGCTATGGCACCCTCTCCCTAGCCGCCGCCCTGCAACCCGCCATTGCTTTAGCAAAGCAGGGGTTTAGAGTCGATCGCACCTTTGCCCAACAGATTGAACAAAACCAGGCCCGGTTTAGGGCCTTTAGCTCTACCCAGGCCCTCTACGTCCCCAAGGGACAGCCGCCAGCGATCGGCTCCCGATTCAAAAACCCTGACCTGGCCAAAACCTATGGGCTGCTGGCTGAGCAAGGCGTTAATGCCTTCTATCGAGGGGAGATCGGGGCGGCGGTGGTGCAGACCGTGCAACGGCCACCGGCGGTGGCCAACCCCCCCTTCCCGGTTATCCCTGGGGCCATGACCCTGACCGACCTCGATCGCTATGGTGTGCGGGTACGGCCCCCCACGGTCACCCAGTATCGGGGCTATACCCTCTACAGCATGGGGCTGCCCAGCAGCGGGGGGATCACCACCGGGGCCATTCTCAAATTGCTGGAGGGGTTTGATCTGACCCAGGCAGATCGGGCTAAGGCCTGGCATACCGTAATCGAGGCGGAGCGGCTGGCCTTTGCCGATCGCAACGCCTACCTGGGGGATCCGGAGTTTGTGGATGTGCCCCTGGCTGGCCTACAGAGCCAGGGCTTTATCCAAACCCGACGGGCGCAGGTGGGCGATCGGCCACCTCAGGATCCGGACTTTAGGGCCACCGCCGGTGACCCCCTACCCTTTCAGACGGACCCCAGCCCCAGCCTAACCGGCCTGCCCCCGGTCGCTCAACGGCAGGAACAAGCCGGCCTATCCACCACCCACCTGGTGACCAGTGACCGCTGGGGCAATCTGGTCTCCTACACCTGCACCCTTGAATCCACTGGCGGATCGGCCATGGTGGTGCCAGGTTATGGGTTTATCCTGAATAACGAGTTAACCGACTTTGACCCCATTAGCCCCCACCCCAACGCCCCTGAACCCTACAAACGCCCCCGTAGTAGTATGGCCCCCACCATTATGCGTAGCCCCAAGGGTGCCATGGTGGCCTTCGGCTCCCCCGGTGGCTCCACCATTATTACGACGGTAGCGGGTATCGCCATCAATCTGATTGACTTCGGCCTACCCCTCCCCGAGGCGATCACCGCCCCCCGCCTGTCCCAGCGCAACACCGGCCAAACCCAGGTCGAGGGCCAGCTGGAGCAGACACCCCTAGGTCAAGGCCTGATCGGGCTTGGTCACCACCTCACCCCGGTGGCGGAAATAGGGGCGGCGGTGGGGTTAGTTAGGCATAGCGACGGCTCTGTGCTGGCCGCGGCAGAACCCACCCGACGGGGGGGCGGGGCGGCCATGGTACTGGCCAGATAAGCTGCTCCACCGCCCACTCCAGCTCAATCACCTGGTGACCCAACTGGCACTGTCAAACCTGGGCCAGCCACCAGACAAACTCAGTCGCCCTAACAATTGCAAGCGGCCCTAAACTAATCACTGATTACTCCCTCCCTGCCCTGCGCTGTTATCCTACTTGGGGAGACAAGGTCAGGTGTCAAGGCCGCGATAGAGATCGGCGATCGCAAATTCGAGATCGATGCTTTTCAGCCTAACCCGATCCCCCAGGCGATAAATAACGGTTTCCCAGAGGTCTGGGGCGTTGAGACGGCGACATTCTACCCACTGGGTTGCCTGGGAAATCAAAACATATTCTTCCAGGGATTGGAGCTGTTTATAATCTTCAAACTTCTTCCCTGAGTCAAAATCTTCCGTACTTGTTGAAGGGACTTCCACAATCAGTTTGGGGTAGCGCTTAATATAGCGGTCGTCACGATCGCGGCGATCGCAGGTGACAAAGGCATCAGAATAATAATAAAACTCGTCGTCATAGTTGACCTTAACATTACCGGAATGAAATCGGCATTCTGAGTCACCGAGATGGAGGTTAAGGAGGGTAAGCAGGTTGAGGGCAATCCGATCGTGGTTGTCTGTGCCACCGGCCATCGCATAGACCAAGCCGCGTTGATACTCGTGGCGGATAGGGCTGTCTCGTTCGATGTCGAGGTAGTCTTCGGGACTAATGTAGTGGGGAATGGCAACCATGAACACTTGCCAGGGAATATAGCTGCTCGACACCTCTAACTGGTCCCAGTATATGCCCTCTGGGCCGCTACGGGAGGGGGAAGGGGGTGATCTATAAAAAGCCACCCCCATCGCCAATCCATAGTCATTTATCCGTTCTCGCTGGAGAGTGGACGATCAGGGTTTTCAGACTTTTTGCGGTGGTGTCGGTGGGGTTTTATAGATCCTCCTCGTCGACCGCATCGGCGCCATCAGCCTCAAACTGGACTTTGTGGTAGAGGTCGCGCAGGAGAATGGTAAACTCCAGATGCGATAGGGTGAGGGTGGCGGCTAAACCGTCGTATTCCTGCAGCAGCCATTGTTTAGGTGCGGTTTTGACGTGGTGCTCCAGGTGGGGACTGTACTGATCTACCAGAAGGTATTCCAACAAGCTGGGGATACGGCGATAGGCGGCGAATTTACCCCCCCGGTCATAGTTACTGGTGGAATTAGACAGTACCTCAACAATTAAGGTTGGGTTGGTAATGGTGTCGCGGCGTCCACTTTGATAGGCTAGGCTGCCCTGCACCACCATGATGTCGGGGTAGGTGTAAAGGTTTGCCTGAGGAATCCAGAGGCGCTGATCGGCGGCAAAGACCCGGTAGGGCTGTTGAGCAAGGCTGAAGTTGAGGGCTCCCGCCAGGTTGAGCAAAATTTGATTATGGTCGGGGGTGCCACCGGTCATGGGCACAATGTCTCCGTTGATGTATTCATGACGCAAGTCAGATGCAATTTCCTGGGCGAGGTATTCCTCGGCGGTGTAGCGACGGGCAACCTGGGGTTGGGCAATCATGGCAAAGTCCTCGGTCTCAACTACCAAGTATGTACCCAGTATGCCTGCGATCGCCTGCGGGTTGACTGAGAAAAGTAGATGCCCATCAAATTTCTACAACAGCTAAAACCCCCTCAGGGGCTTACCCGCAGCAACGCCCTATTGCCGACCTGGGGCTGGGTGTGGAGATCGCCCTGCCGGTCACGCTTACGCGATCGCTTCGATAGGTTCCAACTGATTCATGCCATCCCTGGTTACTTACTTATTCTCTCGGGAATAGTCTCCATCAGGATAGTTTTCATCGGAATCTTTAGATTAGCTAACCCCAAATCTCACCGCTGCCCCTTGGCAGGAGGAGTATCATCCATCCGCTTACAGCAATCCAGATGAGATACTGGAGGAGACCTGAGGTTAGGGCGATGTCTATCAAATTTCCCAAACAGTTAAAACGCCCTCAATGGCTTACCCATCGATCATGAATTCGCAAGTGTAGCAGTCATTATGGTAGACCCCACCGCACCCCCCCTAACCGCTCAGCAACTGCAGCATCGCTACCGCCAGGGCGATCGCCACTTCGTCGGCGTCAACCTCAGGGGTGAGTCCCTGCGGGGTCTGAACTTGCGAGGTATTAACCTGAGCCAGGCTGACCTTAGCCACACCGACCTGCGGGGCACCAACCTCAGCGGGGCTACCCGCACCCGTTTCGATCTGGCCCGGCAGGTGAATCTAGGCCGGTGGGGTAACAGTCAACCGCGGGTGCATCCCAGCTTTGCAAGTTTGCCCCCATCCCCTAACCCCTTCTCCCAAAAAGGGAGAAGGGGTTAGGGGATGGGGGCTACAAAAGTGGGATGCACCCATTGTCCGGTGGTGGGGCGGGCAAGTCATCTAGAGTTGGATTAAAGTTGAGGGCCTGGGACATGACAGACCACCCCCCCAACCGCCACAATAGGGTTAAGGAATCCTGTAGAGTTCTGCGGACCCCCTTGAAGCTCCCCAGCGAGGACGGTGATGCAAACTAACTTCGGCCACTTACGCGGTCACGACGAGCAGTTGTGGCGGTTGGGCTTGCTGGCGGAAAAGTATTTTCCGGAGGACCCCAACACCTGTCTATTAAAGTTGCGGCAACTGACCGAACTACTGGCCCAGTTGGTGGCCTCCCAGACGGGGGTCTTCCTATCCTCCCAGGAATCCCACTACGAGCTGCTGCGTCGGTTGCAGGATGAGGGCCTGCTACCCCGGGAGGTGGCGCAGGTGTTTAACGAAGTGCGGCGACTGGGCAATGCCGCTAACCATGCCCTGGCCGGCGATCATCGCACCGCCCTTAGCGGTCTAAAACTCACCTGGCAGTTGGGGCTGTGGTTCCATCGTACCTTTCAAGATCTCCGGTTTAAGTCGGGGCCCTTCATTCCTCCCCAGGCCCCCCAAGATGAAAGCGAAGCGCTGCGGGCGGAGTTAGCCCAGTTGCAGCCCCTAGTCTACCCCCCAACGCCAGTGGCTGCAACGCATCGCCGCCCAAACTAAGGCTAACCTGGTGGTCGATCGCGAAGCCCTGGACGACCCGGATTTGATCTTCCGGCGAGAGGGGGCGGCTTTACCCGGCTGAATCGCCTGTTTGACGGCCAGTTGGTGGAGGTGCTGGAGCGCTTTAAAACGGTTCGTCCAAAACCACAACATCAGGGTGACGAGCAGTGGCGACATCTGCAAAGGGCTGAATTAGACAAGTGCGAGGAATAAACCAGGGATATAAGGATAGCGGCCTACACCTCTAATCCCTGCCCCATGGCTAGGATCCGGTGAGTGTATACACCATGTCGCCGACAAAGCGCCGGAACGACTCGTTTTCGACGAACTGCTTATAGACCTGGGTGTCGTCCTTTAAGAGCAGTTGCATTACCTTGCCGAGGGCCTGGTCGTGGGCCAGGCGGGCGGTGTGGGGGGTGTTTTCCTTGGCGTTCTGGAAGGCGGTGTCCGCCGCTACCCTGGGGGCGATGTCGTCGCGGAGGCGCTGGGCAATCCGGTCGGTGTCGTCGAATAGGGTGCCGAACTGCTCGTTAAAGGCCTTGAGGATGTTGCTCAGGCGATCAAGTTCCGGCTCCGCCTTGCGCCCACTGGCGTTGGTGGGCACGGGTTGGATCTCAGCCTCCTCGTCGGCCAGGGCGATTTTCAGCGCCGCCTGCTTCTCGACGCGGTAGCTGTCCATGTCGATCGCCTCGAGAATTCCCTTCGAGAGGTCCTCCTCCCGTGGTGCCGGTAGCTTGGGGGTCAGCAGATCGAGGAAGATCGACAACTTCTCCCACTCGGCGTTTTTGTAGGTGATCACCGAGGCGAGGAAGGCATAGGTGCGGCAGAACATCTTGGCCTTGCCCTTGAACTCCACCTGCTCGTCTTCGTCGAGCTGCTCGGTGTAAACCGCCACGCAGGCGTCAAGGATGGGGTCAAGCTGGGCGCGATCAGCGCCGGCGAGAAACAATTCCACCAGCTGCTGGACTTGCTCCGGTGCATAGACCTGGGCATTCGCGAGGGAGTCTTTCAGGTCGTTGAGCTTGTCGGGGTCCGTCTCATCGCTGAGCAGGGTGGTGCGGTAGTAGGCCTGAAACGCCTCGGTGATGGTCTTACTGTTGTTCTGGAAGTCGAGCACGAAGCAGTCGTGCTTCTTGGGATGGGCGCGGTTCAACCGCGACAGGGTCTGCACCGCCTTGATGCCCGACAGCGGCTTGTCCACATACATGGTGTGGAGCAGCGGCTCGTCGTAGCCGGTCTGGAACTTGTCGGCGCAGATCAGGAAGCGATAGGGGTCGCTCTGGATCTTGGCGACGATGTCACCACTGGGAAACCCATTGAGGGAGGCCTCGCTGACCTTGCCAGCGCCGAAGTCGTGCTCCCCTGAAAAGGCCACGATCGCCTGATAGGGGCTCTTACGCTCGATCAAGTACGCCTTGAAGGCATGGAAATACTGGATCGCCCGTTCGATGCCATTGGTGATCACCATCGCCCGGGCCTCGCCGCCGATCTTGCCTGGGGCCATCACCTGCTCGTGAAAATGGTCCACCATGATCTCGGCCTTGAGCCGGATGGCATGGTCGTGGCTCTCGACATATTTCCGCAGCTTTTTCTTGGCCTTCTTGGTGTCAAACTCGGGGTCGGCCTCGGTCTTGGCCACCAGCCTGTAGTAGCTGTCCACCGGTGTATAGGCCTTGAGCACATCGACGATGAAGCCCTCCTCCACCGCCTGCTTCATGGTGTAGCTGTGGAAGGGCCGATGTTTGACCTTGCCCTCACCGTCGGGCGGCAGAGCCTCGCCGAACATCTCCAGGGTCTTGTTCTTGGGGGTGGCGGTGAAGGCGAAGTAACTGGCGTTGGTGAGCATTTTGCGGGCCGCCATACGTTGCTCGAGGGCCTCGTTGATCGTGTCCTCGGGATCGGGTCCCTCCCCGTCGCTGGCGGCGTCGTCCGCCTGGCCGGGTAACCCCAGCGCCTGGCTCATCGCCGCCGAGGTGCGACCCCCCTGGCTAGAGTGGGCCTCGTCGATCAGGATGGCAAAGGTCTTGCCTGCATCCAGGGCGATCGCGTCGAGGATGAAGGGGAACTTCTGAATCGTCGAGATGATGATCTTTTTTCCCTGTTCGATGAACTGCCGCAGATCCCCCGATCGCTCGGCATGGCCCACCGTGGCCCCCACCTGCATGAATTGTTTGATCGTCGCCTGAATCTGGCTGTCGAGGATGCGGCGGTCGGTGACTACGATGACGGAATCAAACACCTCGCGGCCATCGCGCTTGAGCCCGATCAACTGGTGGGCCAGCCAGGCAATCGAGTTAGATTTGCCGCTGCCGGCGGAGTGTTGGATCAAATAGCGCTTACCGGCACCGTGCTCGGCCACATCAGCCAGGGCCTGCCGCACCAGCTGCCACTGGTGGTAGCGGGGCCACACCTGCCGGCGCTTCTTGCGGCCGGTCTTGGGGTCCTTCTCGACTACGATCTGGGCGTAGTTTTCCAGGATGTTGGTGAGGCTGGCTGGAGTGAGCACCTCCTGCCACAGGTAGTCGGTCTTGAGTCCCTCCGGATTGGGTGGGTTGCCGGCGCCGTCGTTGTGCCCCTGGTTGAAGGGCAGGAACCACGAGCCCTTCCCCTTAAGTTCGGTGCACATCCGCACCTCGCTGTCGTCTAGGGCAAAGTGCACTACGCAACGGCCAAACTCAAACAGTTTTTCCCGGGGGTCGCGATCGCGTTTGTATTGCTCCACCGCGTCGGCGACGGTCTGCTTGGTGAGGCTGTTCTTGAGCTCGAAGGTGGCGATGGGCAAGCCGTTGATGAACAGACCCAGATCCAGGGCCCGGCGGGTCTCATCGTTACTGTAGGCCAGTTGGCGGGTGATCGAGAAGCGGTTTTGCCGATGGCGCTGCTCGGCCTTGGCGTTACCGGGGGAGGGGGTGCCGTAGAACAGGTCGAAGTGCAGCGGCCCATGGTCGATGCCCTTGCGGAGCACGTCGATCACCCCCCGCTTGCCGATCTCGTTGGAGAGCCGGGTGAGGAACTTGAGGCGGTTGATGTCTTGGGCGTCGGTGTAGCTGCCCAGGGCGAGTTTTTTGAAGGCCTCCGCCTGGGTGACCTGCAAGAAGGCAAAGAGCTGGGGTACGTCCAGGGCATGGGTGCGATCGTAGTCCTGGGGGCTACCGTTGGTATAGCCCGTGCCAGCGTAGGGGGGCGCTGTTTCGGCGACCCGGTTGGCGGCCACGGCCAGACCGTCGCTGCCGGTCATGT
>JBMOHM010000007.1:0-82112 GCA_049317845.1 Nodosilinea sp.
ACCCGATCAATCTTCCGCCAGAATTCCCTGAAAGAACTCCACCGTTTCCTGCAGAGCCATAATAAACCGATCGATTTCGGCTCGGGTATTGTAGAAATAAAGGCTAGCCCGGGCCGTAGAATCTACCCCCAGCAGACGATGGAGAGGCTGGGTGCAGTGGTGGCCAGAACGAATGGCAATGCCGGATTGATCCAGCAGGGTGGCCAGATCCTGGGCATGCACTGCAGCGATGGTAAAGGTGGCCAGAGCGGCCCGATCGCGGTCACTGGGGCGGGGACCGTAGAGGGTGAGGTCGGGAATAGCCTGGATTTTCTGGTAAAGGTAGGCGGTGAGGTCGTGTTCGTAGGCGGCAATGCGATCCATGCCCAGGCTAGAAAGATAGTCTACCGCTGCCCCCAGGGCGATCGCTTCGGCGATGGCCGGAGTGCCAGCCTCAAACTTGTGGGGCAGTTCGGCGTAGGTGGCCCGGTCGAGAAACACATCGGCAATCATTTCGCCGCCGCCCAGGAAGGGGGGCATGGCCTGGAGCAGGGATCGCTGGCCGTAGAGAAAGCCAATGCCGGTGGGGCCGCACATTTTGTGACCCGAGGCCACAAACCAGTCACAGCCCATGGCCTGCAGATTCAGGGGCAGGTGGGGGGCGCTCTGGCAGCCGTCAATTAGGACCCTGGCGCCGTAGTGGTGGGCCAGCTCAATCACCTCCTCCACCGGGTTGATACAGCCCAGGGTGTTGGAAACATGGTTGATGGCCACCAGGCGGGTGCGATCGCCGATCAGGGTACGAAACTGATCCAAGTCAAAGCTTTGGTCTGGGGTCAGGCCCACAAACCGCAGCACCGCCCCGGTGCGCTGAGCCACAAACTGCCAGGGCACCAGGTTACTGTGGTGCTCCATCACCGAGAGGATGATTTCATCGCCGGGTTGCAGGGTGCCCATGCCCCAGCTGTAGGCCACCAGGTTAATGGCCTCACTGGCATTGCGGGTGAAGACGATCTCATCCCGACTGGCGGCGTTGACAAAGGCGGCCACCTTATCCCGCGCCCCTTCGTAGGCATCGGTGGCCCGGGCGCTGAGGCTGTGGATGCCCCGATGGACATTGGCGTTATCGCAACGGTAGTAGTGTTGCAGACTCTCCAGCACCGGGGTCGGCTTTTGGGAGGTGGCGGCGTTATCAAAATACACCAGGGGATGGCCGTTCACCTCCTGATGCAAAATCGGGAAGTCGGCGCGGACCTGCTGGGCGAGGGAGCGTTCCTGGGTGACGGTCATAGGAGGGGGAATGGGTCGGAGGGCTCAGGAGCAATTGAAACTGCGGGGCAAGGTAACATGGAAAACTCAAAGTTCAGAATCAAGGACTAAGGCCATCAATACAGGTCTCAAAACCCCAGGGTTAATCACCCAACTCCGCCAGGGTAGCCCTGAGGACCTCCCGTAGACTGGTGATGGGAATGGTATGGAGAATTTCCATGGCAAAGGCATAGACCAGCAACCGTTGGGCCTGAGCGGCGCTGAGACCGCGGCTTTGTAGATAGAAAATCTCATCGGCCTGGAGCTGGCTGACGGTGGCGCCGTGGGCACACTTGACGTTGTCGGCGACAATCTCTAACTGGGGTTTGGTATCCACCCGAGCCTGATCCGACAGCAGCAGGTTGCGGTTAATCTGACTGGCGTTGGTGAACTGGGCTGCCTGGGACACCACAATGCGACCATTAAAGACACTGTGGGCCCGATCATCCACGATGGCGCGGTGGGCCTGCTCCACCCGGCCATGGGGATGGCCCAGGGCCACCAGGCTGTGGGTATCGCTGTGCTGCTGGCCCCTGAGCAGGGCCAGGCCATGGAGATGGGTAGTGGTTTGGGGGCCAGTTTGGTAGATTTCCCAGTGGTGGCGGTTGAGTTGGGCTCCCCAGTGTAAGGCGGTGCCACCGTACTGACTATCGGCTGCCTGCATGACGGCGGTTTTGCCGATGTGGAAGGTGCCCTGACCCTCCCGTTGCAGGCGGATATGGGTAATTTGGGCACTGGCCTGTAGCCAGATTTCCGTCACCCCGTTGGTGAGCTGGAGCGAGGCCCCATCACCCCCGTACTGCTCCACCAGGGTCAGGCGGCTGCCAGTCTCCGCCACCACCAGACTACGGGGTTGGGCCAGGCCTGGAGTGGGGGTAGGGTAGCTGAGATAGAGAATCTGGATCGGTTGCTCCACCTGGCTATGGGGGGGAATCCACAGCCCTACCCCATCGGCAAAGCCCAGGGTATTGAGGGCGGTAAAGACCTCCTGCTGGCCAGCGGCCTGGGCAAGGCGAGGCAAGAAATAGGGAGCCAGATCCGGCTGGTTGAGCAGGTGACGCAGGCTACCGGCGATCGCCCCAGGGGGGAGGCCCTCCAGTCGGGATAGGGCGGGGCAGAAGTGGCCATTCACCAGCACCAACTCTACCGCTGGGGTACCCAAGTCGCTCCAGTCCGGGCGATCCGGGGGAGGCACCGGCGCGGCCGGCTGTAGGTCAAGGGCCAGCAGGGGGGACAGATCGGTGAAACGCCAGTCCTCCTGGCGGGGGGAGGGGAAGGTTTGTTCCTGCAGGCAGGCCGCCGCCCGACTGCGCACATCGGCCAGGGGCAGATCCTCGGGCACAGCGGACCGCAGGGTTTGGGCCAGGGTTTGCAGGTAGCGATCTCGGCTAGCCTCGGCGGCCATCAGGGGGGACAGGGAAGCCGTCATGACACCACCGCCTCCAGGGGGTGGGCCGCCAGCAACCACTCGTAGCCCCGCTCCTCCAGCTGTTGGGCCAGAGACTGGTCGCCGGTGGTAATAATCTGCCCGTGGGCCATGACGTGGACGTAGTCGGGCACGATGTAGTTGAGCAGGCGCTGGTAGTGGGTAATCAGGATAATGGCATTATCGGGGTTGGCCAGCTGGTTAACCCCCTGGGCCACGGTTTTCAGCGCATCGATATCCAGCCCCGAGTCGGTTTCATCGAGAATGGCCAGGGTGGGTTCCAGCAGGGCCATTTGCAGAATCTCGTTGCGCTTCTTCTCACCGCCGGAAAAGCCCTCGTTGACACTGCGATCCAGGAAGGCGGCCTCCATTTTCACCACCCCCAGCTTCTCCGCCACCAGGTCGTCGAAGTCAAACACATCCAACTCCTCCCGGCTGCGGGCTTTGCGGTGGGCGTTGTAGGCTACCCGCAAAAAGTCCCGGTTACTGACCCCAGGGATCTCCAGGGGATACTGGAAGGCCAGGAAAATACCGGCGGTGGCGCGATCGTGGGGGGCCATCTCCAGGATATCCTCCCCCTGGAACCGCACCTCCCCGGCGGTGACCTGGTAGTCGGGGTGGCCCGCCAGTACCTTGGAGAAGGTACTTTTGCCGGAGCCATTCAGACCCATGATGGCGTGGATCTCTCCGGCCCTCACCTCCAGGTTGAGGCCCTTGAGAATTTCTACCCCATCCACACTGGCATGGAGATTATTAACGGAAAGAATTAGATCGCTGTTGGGGGTAATCATGAATCGGGATAGAAGAGTAGGGAGGAGAAACTAGCCCACGGTGTTTTCCAGCTTCAGGGCCAGCAGTTTGTCGGCCTCGGCGGCGAACTCCATGGGCAGTTTGTTAAACACGTCCCGACAGAAGCCACTAATGATCATGGACACCGCATCCTCAGGGGAAATGCCCCGCTGGGCAAAGTAGAAGAGCTGGTCTTCGCCGATTTTGGAGGTAGAGGCTTCGTGCTCCACCTGGGCGGTGCTGTTTTGCACCTGGATGTAGGGGAAGGTGTTGGCGCTGGAGCGATCGCCGATCAGCATGGAATCACACTGGGAGTAGTTACGTGCCCCCTCCGCCTTCGGCCCCATCTTCACCAGCCCCCGGTAACTATTTTTAGAATGGGCCGCCGAAATTCCCTTGGAGATGATAGTGCTACGGGTATGCTTGCCCACGTGCACCATCTTGGTGCCGGTGTCCGCCTGCTGGTAATTATTGGTGAGGGCGACGGAGTAAAACTCGCCGACGGAATGATTCCCCACCAGCACACAGCTGGGATACTTCCAGGTGATGGCGGAGCCGGTTTCCACCTGGGTCCAGGAGATTTTGGCATGGTCACCGGCGCAAAGACCGCGCTTGGTGACAAAGTTATAGATGCCGCCCTTGCCATGCTCATCGCCGGCGAACCAGTTCTGCACCGTTGAGTAGTTAATGGTGGCGTGATCCAGGGCCACCAGCTCCACCACCGCCGCGTGCAATTGGTTGCTGTCGTACATGGGGGCGGTGCAGCCCTCCAGGTAGGTAACGGAGCTACCGGACTCCGCCACGATCAGGGTGCGCTCAAACTGCCCCGACTCCCCATTGTTGATGCGAAAGTAGGTGGAAAGGTCCATGGGACACTGAGTATCCTTAGGGATGTAGACAAAGGAGCCATCACTAAACACCGCCGAGTTAAGGGCGGCGAAGTAGTTATCGCCGATGGGCACCACGCTGCCCAGGTACTTCTCCACCAGCTCCGGGTGCTCCTGCAGCGCTTCGGAAATGGAGCAAAAGATCACCCCCGACTCCGCCAGTTTTTCCTTGTAGGTGGTGGCGATGGAGACACTATCAAAAATCGCATCCACCGCCACATTGGCCAGGCGCTTTTGCTCCGTTAGGGGAATCCCCAGCTTCTCAAAGGTCTCCAGCAGGGTAGGGTCCACCTCCTCCAGGCTGCCCAGCTTTTGGGGCTGGGTTTTAGGGGCCGAGTAGTAAATGATGTTTTGGTAGTCGATGGGGGGATAGGAAACATTGGGCCAGACCGGCTCCGCCATGGTCAGCCAGCGCCGGTAGGCCTTCAGCCGGAACTGCAGCATAAACTCCGGCTCGTTCTTTTTAGCGGAGATCAGCCTCACCACCTCTTCACTGAGGCCCCGAGGAATCACATCGGCCTCAATATCGGTGGTAAAACCGTACTTGTAGGGCTGACTCACCAGGGACTGGACAGAAGCACTCATAAACTCGACTCTCTAGGGTAAGGATGGCGAAAGGGAGGGGATAGCAGCCCTACCTCCTTAGCTGTACCTGCTGGTTTCTGTCCGAATCGTCTCAAAGGAAATCTCCTGTTGATCGCCAGCGAAGGGATTATCGGGGGTGAGAAACAGCATACAGTGGCATTCTTTGCGCTCCTGCATGGGTATGCAGGGACAATTCCAGTAAATGGCCTTGACCTCTGCTTCCTTATCTTCGTAGTGACGACAGGGACATAGGGGCGAACCCAGGTCATCCTTATGCTTGGCCAATCCTTCGAGGACAACGGCGGTCACCCCTGGGTCGGAACAGAAAAAGGTGCCGGTGCTTTTGGCGTATTTCTGCGCAAAGCTACGCATCATTTCGAGGTTTTTATCGGAAGCCTGGGAGGTTTTCTGATCAGTCATTACTAAAGGGGAAGGCGATGACACAGCCCACTAATTTTATACAATATGAAGCAACATTTCAGTTACCCAACTCCTTCTAGGGTACTTTAGCAACGGTTATGTTGTCAAAGTTGTCAGATCCACCCGAAAATTATGCTACCGTGGGGAAGCTCTAGCGGATGGGAATCTATTCTCTCCACTGTGACCACCTGTCTCTGTAGTTCTAGTCTGGATACCCTGTAGGCTATAGCGATGACCTCTGTGCAACAAACCTCCACCAAGGATGATATTTTGACCTACCTGTTAAAACAGGGACAGGCCACAGCCCAGGATCTAGCTGACCAGTTTCAGGTGAGCGCCCAGGCTGTGCGGCGTCATCTTAAGGACTTAGAGGCAGAGGACCTGATTGAGCACCAGGCTGTCAACGAAGGTATGGGTCGCCCTAACCATCTTTACCAGCTCAGTTCTAAGGGACGGCAGCGCTTCCCGGCCCAGTACGATGAGTTCGCTATTTCTTTGCTCGACACCCTGGCGGAAACCGTCGGTCAAGAGCAGGTAGGCACGATTCTGCGCAAACAGTGGGAACGTAAAGCTCTGGAGTATCGTCACCATGTGGGGACGGGCTCCCTGGCGGAGCGGGTGGCTAGCTTGGTAAGACTACGTCAGGCAGAAGGCTACATGGCAGAATGGCATTTGGCAGAACCCGTCCCCCTGGATCACCCCCCCCGCTATGTAATTACCGAATACAACTGCGCCATTTCCCAGATTGCCCAGTCCTTTCCTTCTGTCTGCGGCCACGAGTTGGAAATGTTTGAACTGGCTTTGCCCGATTGCCAGGTTACCCGCACCCATTGGCTGGTAAACGGCGAACATCGCTGCGGTTATTTAATTGAGGCCCGTTTACCCCAGGCTTAGAAAAGGTCCAGGGTGCTTGGGTCAATTTTCCAACTATCTCTAGCAGATTAACGCGCTATGGATCAATCCCTACAGTTTTTAACAGCAGCCGAATCGGCAGCGGTAGATGGAGCCCTACTATCTTCACCAGAAAAGTTTCTAGCCCGTCTGACTATTTCTACGGCCAAACTACTGAGGTACATGGCGGCTGATTTAGGCACCCCGGTAGAAGCGCTCACCCCAGAGCAGATTATTCACTGGTTAGAAAAGGATAGTAAACGGAAGCGAGAGCAGGGAGTCAGCGCCTCGGTACTGAAGTGGGAGGATTGATAGAGACCTGGTGGTCCCTCGGGCCTGGCTATGAATAAGGACTATTAAAAAAATTAATAAAAGAGGGGTAACAGGGCCCGGCGGGACATTTTATTTCAGAACTCAGGAGCCTGCTTACCTTCTGACTTCTGACCGCTGAATTCCTCATCCATCAATAGGTTTTGACCTAACTGGATAGGCCAAAGGAGTGCCGCTCTTTACCAAAAGAGTACTGGTTATTAAGAAAGCGATACTGATTATCAAGGCCAGGGTACTGGTTACCAACCGATGGGATCACCATTAGTTAATGACGTCAACAGATTTCCTATCCGGGGGTACTGTCATCCCGCAACGGAGTACCGATTTATCAAAAACCCCCCTAGTGTCCTTGATTTTCCCCGTAGGGTCTTTTAATTGCCGATCCATCCAGGGGGAGTGATGGTCCGCCTGGCATGACCGTGGTTTAACCTCAACCTGTAGCCAGCACTACCTTTTTATACCGTTGCTTAAGAGGGTCTGTAGGATCAGGCCATTCCTAAAATCTCCTGCCAAGATAAAAGCAGGTGCCCATCCTTAACGTTTACCCCTAGCGCTTATGGTGTCCTTGCTTGAAAATCCCCTGCGCGTTGGTCTCCAGCAAGACCGCATCCCCGAGCCCCAAATTCTGATTATTTTTGGTGCCTCCGGTGATCTGACCCAGCGCAAGATCGTCCCAGCTATTTATCAAATGCGGCGGGAGCGGCGGCTACCTCCCGAACTTACCATCGTTGGTGTGGCCCGACGGGAGTGGAGCCATGACTTTTTCCGGGAACACCTGCGGGAGGGCATTGAGGAATTTGGTAACGGGATTGGCCATGAGTCTATCTGGCAAAATTTCGCCCAGGGGGTTTTCTATTGCCCCGGCGACATTGACGATCCCAGCTTTTATCAAGCCTTGAAGGTGTTTTTGGCGGAGTTGGACGATCAACGGGGTACCCACGGTAACCGGGTATTTTACCTCTCCGTCGCCCCCCGCTTCTTTGGCGAGGCCACTCAGCAGTTGGGGGCAGCGGGTATGCTAGATGACCCCAGTAAGCAACGCCTGGTGATTGAAAAGCCCTTCGGCAAAGACCTGGCCTCGGCTCAAGTGTTGAATCGGGTTGTGCAGGATGTCTGTAAAGAGCGGCAGATTTACCGTATTGATCACTACCTGGGCAAGGAAACCGTCCAGAACTTGATGGTGTTTCGCTTCGCTAATGCTATTTTCGAGCCCCTATGGAATCGCCAGTTTGTCGACCACGTGCAAATTACCGTGGCCGAAACCGTTGGTCTGGAGGGACGGGCAGGCTACTACGAAACCGCCGGAGCCCTACGGGATATGGTGCAAAATCACCTGATGCAGCTCTTCTGCCTGACCGCCATGGAGCCCCCCAATTCCCTGGATGCCGATAGTATTCGCAACGAAAAGACTAAGGTTCTGCAAGCGACCCATCTGACCGATATGGATGACCTTAGCCAATGTGCGGTGCGGGGCCAGTACTCCACTGGCTGGATGAAGGGTAGGGCGGTGCCTGCCTACCGCCAGGAAGAAGGGGCTAATCCGGAATCCACCATGCAAACCTTCTGTGCCATTAAATTGGCGATCGACAACTGGCGCTGGAAAGGAGTACCCTTTTATCTCCGTACTGGCAAGCGAATGCCCAAAAAGGTAAGCGAGATTTCCATCCATTTTAAGGAAGTCCCCCACCTGATGTTTCAATCGGCTGCCCAGCAGATGAATCACAATGTGCTAGCTCTGCGGATTCAGCCTGACGAAGGCATTTCAATGCGGTTTGAGGTGAAGACTCCCGGTAACTCCCTGCGGACCCGCTCCGTTGATATGGATTTTCGCTACGAGACTGCCTTTGGCCAGGCCAATACCGATGCCTACGCCCGCCTGATTATCGACTGTATGCTGGCAGACCAAACCCTGTTTACCCGGGGCGACGAAGTTGAGGCCTCTTGGCGCTTACTGACACCGGTGCTGCAAGCCTGGGATGCCCCCGCCGATCCCCATACCATTCCCCTCTACGAAGCCGGTACCTGGGGACCGGTGGAGGCTGAGCTTTTGTTAAATCAGGATGGACGACGCTGGCGCCGACTATAGCCGGCGATCGCTCCCACCTGAGACCGTCCTAGATCCCTTATCTGGTTGGCCCATGACTACTACTCCCATTGTTGCCTTACAAAAACCCAAGGATATCTCCCTCACTGAAATTGAATCGGAACTTCAGAGTATCTGGCAACAGCAGGGTGATGTTGCTGCCACCCGCGCCAGTACCTTTACCATGGTGATTTACGAGCCGGAGGAAGTGCAGCAGATTTTAGCTGCCCTCAGTTTTTACCGTGGTCCCATTGATGGCATCCACGGTCCGCTCACCCGTGACGCCATTCGCCGCGCCCAAATTGATTACAACCTTAGGGTTACAGGGCGAATGGACCCGCCTACCCTGGCCCGAGTGCGCCAGGAGTATGCCCAGCTCTCTGCGGATCAGAAAGTCTATAAAAATTCCGATCAGCGGGGTTTTAATCTGAGCGAGTCGATCGCAGCCCACAATCCCCGGCGAGTCATTAGCCTATGCCCCACCTTTGGAGAAGATCGGGGGGTGACGGCTCAGGTATCTGCCTACTGTCCAGTCCAAAAGAAAAACTCGGGTTCTAGCGACCTCATCTGCTGTGAATACATCACCCTGCGGGGCACCAAGGCTGCCCTGGAGCGGGTCAGTGACCTGGTGGTCTCTTTAATTTTGGCGGACCTTCCCTACTTTGTCTGGTGGAAGGCTACTCCCAGCCCTGAGCAGCCAATCTTTCAGAGTCTAGCCCATGCCAGCAATTGCATCATCGTTGATTCTAGCTACTTCAGCGATGCCGAGGCGGAACTCCGCATTATGCAGGAACTAATGCAAAACGGCACCAATATTGCCGACCTTAACTGGCACCGCCTGGCCCCCTGGCTGGAACTCACCGCCGCTGCCTACGATCCCCCGGAACGGCGAGAGTCCATCCAGGATATTGACGTCGTCGGGATTGACTACGAGCAGGGTAATGCGGCCCAATCCCTGATGTATCTGGGCTGGCTGGCCAGTCGGCTGGGCTGGGAACCGATTGATTACGTTGAGGAGGGGGGCACCTACAATATCAAAAAAATTCATTTCCGCAGTCCCCAGAACCTTGCCATCGAATCGGAGCTGGCGGGGATCCCTGTGGCCGATTCCGGTGAAGTGATTGGTGACCTCACGGGTCTGCGGTTAATGTCAACCAATCTACAGGCCAACTGCTGCACCATTCTCTGCTCTGAAGCCAGTGGCTGTATGCGTATGGAGGCGGGAGGAGGGGCCCAGGACTGCCAGGTGGAACAGGTCAGTGCCCTATCCGATCAAAAGGCTGACTTTATGTTGGGTCAGCAACTACAACGCTGGGGTGAAGATGTTCTCTACGGAGAAAGTCTGGCTATGGTCGCTAAAATTATGGAACTACTGGACCCGGCTTAGTTCAGAACGCCTAGCTGGCCTAATGGAGGATTTTGCTGTGGCACCAGTCGAGTTAAGGGATTATGGTCTATTGGTTTGATGGCCATATCCATGCGGGCACCCACCTGGCGGTAGCCTGGGACGACCCAGCTCTAATGTACGGGGCGACGGTGTTTACCACCCTGCGGGTTTATAACAACGACCTGGATCATCCCCTCACGGCCTGGGTTGCCCATCAAGAACGATTGGCTCGAACCCTGGAGAACTTTGGTTGGCGAGCGCCCCCATGGCAACGGCTGCGTCAGGGGGCAGACCAGCTCAAAGGACGGTTCCCGATTTTGCGACTCACCTGCTGGCCCGATGGCCGGGAGTTAATCACTGGCCGATCCCTGCCCTCCGACCTGCCCCAGATCCAGCACCAGGGAATTCTGGCCTGGGTGGCCCGGGATCACCACTATCAGCGATCGCTGCCGGGCTACAAAACCGGCAACTACCTGAGTAACTGGCTGGCAATCCAGGCGGCTCGGTCTCAGCAGGCCAGGGAGGCGATCCTGGTAGATCCCCAGGGCCACTGGTTGGAAACCAGCACCGGTAATCTTTGGGGTTGGGGTCAAGAACGATGGCACACTCCCCCCCTAGCAGCCAATCTTCTCCCCGGCGTCAGCCGACAGCATCTGATCTATCATCTACAACGGCAGGGGCTGGAAGTTTCCCAGAAACCCTGGACCCGGGCCCTTATGGGTCAGTTCACGGCCCTGGCCTACTCTAATTGTGCAGTGCAGGTGGTACCGATCCACACAGTCCTAGAAGATGGCGGTAAACTAGAGTTTGATCCCCAGCACAGCAGCTTGCAACTGTTGCGATCGGCCTTTGAAGACTATTAAGTTCAAATCTTTAACCTGCTTAGTTTTAACAATAACCCTTGAAGTCCTTGGCCCATTTGCCTAGATAGCGTTAACATTAGTTCATAATCTTTTTAATCAATTGATCCCTGTCCTGGTTGTAGATCATTCTTCCCATTGAAAATCTTGATGGAGGCCTTACCTCGGTGAACAAACGGTGGAAAAATGCAGGACTATACGCCCTGCTCGTGGTTGTAGTTATTGCCCTGGCAACGGCAATCTTTGATAATTCTGGGCAAGAAGCTCAGACTTGGCGCTATAGCAAGTTTTTAGATGCGGTTCAAAGTAATCAGATTGAGCGCGTCAATCTAAGTGCCGATCGCTCCCGGGCCCGGTTTACCGATCCCGAAGGTAAGGGGCAGATTATGGTGAATTTACCCAACGATGCCGACCTGATCAACACTCTGGAAAAGAACAACGTTGATATTGTAGTACAGCCCCAAAACGACGACAGTGTATGGGTTAGGGCCTTCAGTACCCTGCTGATTCCCGTGCTGCTATTGGTAGTGCTATTTTTTGTGTTGCGTCGAGCTCAGAATGGTCCTGGCAACCAGGCTATGAACTTTGGCAAGTCTAAGGCCAGGGTCCAGATGGAGCCCCAAACCCAGGTCACCTTCGGTGATGTAGCAGGGATTGAACAGGCCAAGTTGGAATTGGCTGAGGTAGTAGATTTCCTCAAGAATGCCGATCGCTTCACTGCCGTGGGCGCCAAAATTCCCAAGGGGGTATTGCTGGTGGGACCGCCGGGAACTGGTAAAACTCTGCTGGCTAAAGCGGTGGCCGGAGAGGCGGGAGTGCCTTTTTTCTCGATCTCTGGTTCTGAGTTTGTGGAAATGTTTGTCGGGGTAGGAGCTTCCCGGGTCAGAGACCTGTTTGAACAGGCTAAGACCAATGCCCCCTGTATCGTCTTTATCGACGAAATTGATGCTGTAGGGCGGCAGCGGGGAGCTGGGCTGGGGGGTGGTAACGACGAGCGCGAACAAACCCTCAACCAATTGCTGACCGAAATGGATGGCTTTGAAGGTAATACCGGCATTATCATCATTGCAGCCACTAACCGGCCCGATGTACTAGATGCCGCCCTACTGCGACCCGGTCGCTTCGATCGTCAGGTAGTGGTAGATCGTCCCGATTACGCCGGACGTCTGGAAATTCTTAATGTCCATGCCCGGGGCAAGACCTTTAGTAAGGATGTAGACCTACAGAAGATTGCCCGTCGTACCCCCGGCTTTACCGGTGCTGACCTCTCTAACCTGTTGAACGAAGCAGCCATTCTGGCGGCCCGACGTAACCTCACGGAAATTTCCATGGATGAGGTGAATGACGCCATTGATCGGGTACTGGCGGGTCCTGAGAAGAAAGACCGGGTGATGAGTGAGCGGCGTAAGGAGTTGGTAGCTTACCACGAAGCAGGTCATGCTTTGGTGGGAGCCCTGATGCCTGACTATGATCCAGTCCAGAAGATTAGTATCATTCCTCGGGGTCGGGCCGGTGGATTAACCTGGTTTACTCCCAGTGAAGACCGGATGGAGTCTGGCCTATATTCTCGTTCCTATCTACAAAATCAGATGGCAGTAGCCCTGGGGGGTCGCATAGCGGAGGAGATTGTCTTTGGCGAAGAGGAGGTTACCACTGGTGCTTCTAACGACCTCCAACAGGTGGCTCGAGTTGCTCGCCAGATGGTCACTCGCTTTGGTATGAGCGATAAGCTCGGTCCCGTTGCCCTGGGACGACAACAAGGCAACATGTTTTTGGGTCGCGATATTGCGGCTGAGCGTGACTTCTCTGAATCTACCGCTGCCATCATCGATGAGGAGGTTCGTTCTCTGGTAGACGAAGCCTATCATCGAGCTAAGCAGGTACTCACCAGTAATCGATCCATTTTGGATCAGCTAGCTCGTATGCTGGTAGACAAGGAGACCGTAGACTCGGAAGAACTGCAACAGTTGCTGATTACCAGTGATGTACATATGGCTTCCATTGCCTAGACTCTGTCTTTATGCCTAGCGGTTAGCGACTAACTGTCTGGTTTTTTTGTCCGCCATCAATGATCCGATAGGGGGAGGGTAAGGAAGTATCATCGAGAACTTCTTTCCCTCCCCCTTTGAGAAGCTGACCATTTCGATGTGGCAAAGGCGACAAAGTTGGGCTGTCTTATAACTGACCGACGAGGTTCGGGTTAGCAGATAGAGCAATAGCTGGATAAACCTTGCTGCCCCATCTCTGCCCGATGAAAGGAAAGACGATCAGGGCTATAGATTAAGTAGGGAAAAATCCATCCTCTACTGCCGCTTTAACCCTTATTTTTCCTAGGCCGGTGCCTACCCTTGATGAAAACTTCCATAAAATTCTCAAAACTAAAAATCAATCAATGGGCAAAGAAAGTTAAAATCAATGACAGCCTTAGTTTCAAGTCTATTTTTGGCTAGGATAGCCTGATTAAATTATATATTTTTACCCTAACCAACCTGTTATGAGTTCTACTTCTCAAGAAACTAGCTTTAAAAGCCAGCTGTGGGAAATTTATAATTTCTTGCCTGAGCGTCGCCGTAATCAACTATTCTGGCTCCTAATATTGATGATATTGACCGCCTTAGGTGAAATCATCAGCCTTGGCTCAGCCTTTCCCTTTTTGGCCGCCTTAGGCAATACCAAACGTCTATTAGAAAGCCCTAACTGGCAACCTCTATGGAGTAGTCTGGGAGTAACTGAGCCATTTCAGGTCATAGTTTGGTTGGGTCTTGGTTTTAGTTTTGCTGTAATGGCTTCTAACGCCCTACGTTTGGTAACCCTGTGGTGTCAAAACAACTTTTCTGCTATTTTGACCAGTGATTTAAGTTGTGAGGTCTACCGACGTACCCTGTATCAGCCCTATCATTTCCATGTCCGCCATAGTAGCAACGAACTCATTGCTACTATCGGTCACGATATTTCAGGGGTGAGTACCGTTCTGAGCGGCATTCTGGCCCTGATGGTTAACTCTATTATCGTTCTCTGCCTCTTTCTATCGGTGGTGGTCATTAGTCCGAATGTTGCCCTAACGGCTACCGCCTTTCTTGGCATCACCTATCTTTTGATCTTCAGGCTGACTCGTAATGCCCTGGTGACGAACGGCTATGTTCTCAGTGATCAAAATCAGGTCCTGATCAAATTTCTTCAGGAAGGGTTAGGCGGTATTAGAGAAGTCATTCTAGAGGGTAGTCAAGGCCTATTTGAAGGAAGGTATCGTAAGGCTGATCGAACCTTTCGTAAAGCTCTAGCTAAAAATGTAATCATCATTCAATGTCCTCGTTTTCTGATTGAAGCCGCTGCTATGATTTTCATCGCCATTTTGGCGGTGGTGATGTCATCCAGGGTTGATGATTTGAGTCAGGTTCTCACCATCCTTGGCATCTTGGCTTTGGCCGCGAACCGCTTGTTACCTGCCCTGCAGGTTTGCTTTAGCTCTCTTGCGGGAATCAAGTCCTATCAAGCTTCTATGAAGAAGGTGTTGGATGTGCTACACCTCCAGGTACCGCCCATGGGTGCAGCCCTTCCCCCCCTTCCTATCAAGAAAGATATACAGTTTGAAGACGTTTGGTTTCGCTATAGTGAAGAGCATCCCTGGGTATTACAGGATTTATCTTTAGGAATTCAGGCTAATACTACGGTTGGGTTTGTGGGTAGTACGGGTAGTGGTAAGAGTACTACGGCAGATTTGATTCTAGGTTTATTGCAACCTGATAAGGGACAAATTTTAGTTGATGGCCAATCCCTTACAGGGGAAAGGCTAAAGAGTTGGCAACGGACCGTGGCCCACGTTCCCCAGCATATTTTTCTTAGCGATACTACAGTGGCGGAGAATATTGCTTTCGGTATACCTGCTAGTGAAATTGATCTAGATCGGGTTAAATGGGCAGCAGAAATGGCCCAGGTGTCTGAGTTTATAGAAGGTCGTCCCGAAGGTTATCACGAAATAGTTGGGGAGCGCGGAGTTCGTCTGAGTGGGGGCCAGCGACAGCGTATTGGTATTGCTCGGGCTCTCTATAAGCAAGCTTCAGTTATTGTTTTAGATGAGGCTACCAGCGCTTTAGATAATGCTACTGAGCGGGAGGTGATGGCCGCTGTGGAAAGACTCAGTGGTCAGGTCACTATTATTTTAATCGCCCATCGATTGAGTACGGTTGAACGATGTGACCTGATTATTGAGTTGGAACAGGGCCAGGTTGCCGCCCAGGGAACCTATCAAGATTTACTGAGTCATTCAGAAACCTTTAAGCGTATGGCTGGTGTAGTCTAGCCGGTAACCACCCTATCGCCACCCCTGCCGGTCGGCATTGCTAATAACTACCCAGGGGCCAAAGGTCAGAGATCGCTCGGTGGAGTTATCAGCTTTTGCCATCCCATCTACCTTCCAGTTCTCCATACTGGACAAAGGAGAGTCACAGATCATTACCAGTCCGGATCAAAGCGGCCAGATTGTTATGGTAGGAAATTTGGGTAGCGATCGCCAACCCATTTACAAACCAGCGAACCTAGCACCATGGCCAGGATAAACAGTACTGGGTTGGCCGATCCCAACACCACCGCCGTAATTGCTGGACCAGGACAGTAGCCTCCTAAACCCCAGCCAATCCCAAAAAGGGCGGCACCGATTATCAGGGGGCGATCGATGTTCTTCCGGGTGGGCAGATAAAACTTTCCTTCTAAAATCGGCTGAGGGCGTTGGAGAATCCAGCGAAAACCCACCAAAGTGACCAGCACCGCCCCCCCCATGACAAAGGCCAGAGTGGGGTCCCAATTACCCGCTAAATCTAAAAAGCCCATTACCCTGTGGGGGTCAATCATCTGGGCGTAACCCAGTCCTAAACCAAATAGAAGTCCAGCGATCAGGGCGGTCCAATAGGTTGACTTCATAGCAGCAGCGTTGACTAAACTAAAGGAATGGAGGCAAAACACCTACCCAGCCCTTCAACGCAAGGCCAGGAGATGACGGCTGACAAATAGGGTGATAAAGCCACTTGTCATAAAGGTTAGGACGGCCACCAGGGAACGTAGGGACAGCCGCCCCAGACCACATACCCCATGGCCACTGGTACAGCCCCCTCCCATACGGGTACCAAAGCCCACCAAGAAGCCAGCCAGAATCATAGTCAGAGGTGTAAAGGGGTAGGTAGGGGTAGGGTGGGGAGCCAGCCCGTACTCGTAAATGAGTCCACCCCCCATCAGTCCCCCCAGAAAAAACCAGCGCCACACCTCGGTTGGGGCAAAGCTAATCGCACCATTAAGAATTCCGCTAATGCCAGCAAGGCGCCCATTAAAGGCAAGCAAGACCGTAGCGCTAAGGCCAATTAAGCCACCCCCCAGGAGGCCGTACCACCACTCAATTGCCATGACATTTCCCTATGGCGACTTACTTAAATTCATTTTAATTAAATTCCATTTGTTTCTGGATAAATTCTTCCTTAAATTCAACATGACTTTGACCATGTTCCATGCCCTACAAGCATGGGTAGGCTGGTGGCTATGAACCTTGAATTAGGAGGCTTACTCGAACCGCTCCTAATCAATCCTCAAAGGGGTGCTGAATTTGCTTGAGGAGCTGATAAAAGGGCTGCCAGTCATCTGTGAGACTAATCGGTTCCCAAATGGCTTCAATTTCGGGCCGCAGCAGGACGGTTTTGGGGTTGGTGCGGCCCAGTTGGTCGGCCACCGCCGCCATCGCCTCGGCGGGTAGGGACTGAAGGCTCCTTTGGTAGGTGGTTCGCCACTGGTGCAACGGTGAGGCGGCAGCGGTCTGGGATGCCACCAGCGGGGGGGCAAAGATCAGGTCTGGCTGGTCCCACCACTGGGGGGAAAACTGCTGGGTGAGGGCCAGAAAAAAGTCGTGGTAGCCTACATCAAGGGCCTCTAGCAGGGCTAGGGTTTGGTTCAGCAGGTCGGTAGCCAGCGGCTCTGGAAAACCCGTCAGTCCCAGTTTAGCTAACATACGGTGCTGGTAGTGACGCTGATAACGCTGGGGATAATTCGCCAGAATATAATCCAGATCCTCCCCTGGCATGAGACGGGCCAGAGGTTTTTGCAGGGCCTTGAGGTTAAGCTGACAGATGCCCGGTTGGTTGCCGTAGCTGTAGCGACCACCATGGTCAAAGTAGGCCGCGGTGAAGCCAGGGTCGTAGCGATCGATAAAGGCGTAGGGACCATAATCAAAGCTTTCGCCGGTGATCGACATGTTGTCGGTATTGAGTACACCATGGCAGAACCCGGCTGCCATCCACTGGGCCGCCAGGGCTGCCACCCGATCTACCAGTTCATCGTAGAAACTCAGGAAGCGTTCCTGGCGATCGCGATAGAGCCGGGGACCTGGGTAGTAGACATCAATCACATGCTCTAGCAGTTTGGCCATCAGATCGGGGCGATCGTGGTAGTCCAGCCGCTCAAAACTCCCGAACCGGATATGGGAACGGCTGAACCGCACCATTACGGAGGAGCGGGTAGGGGAGGGTTCGTCGCCGCGCCAGAGGGCTTCGCCGGTTTCAATCAAACTCAAGGTGCGGGAGGTGGTGACTCCCAGAGCGTGGAGGGCCTCCGCCGCCAACACCTCCCGTACCCCGCCCTTGAGGGTGAGACGGCCATCCCCTCCCCGAGAATAGGGAGTGGGACCAGAACCCTTGGTGCCCAAGTCGTAGAGCTCACCATCTATCCCCCGCACCTGGCCGTAGAGAAAGCCCCGACCATCGCCCAAAAAGGGGTTGTACTGGCCAAACTGATAGCCGTGGTAGCGCAGGGCCAACAAGGGTTCCCGGCCCTGAAACTGGCCAAAGGCAGCGATAAAATGGTCATCGCTGACCGCCGTTGCTGCTAACCCTAATCGCAACAACAGGTCATTATTGCGAAACCGCAGGCGATGTTGGGGAAAGTCTGCCGCCGCCACCAGGTCATAAAAATCGTCGCCCAGAGATTCCAGGCCAGGGATGTAGTCTAAATTCAGTAGGGGATTCACAGGGGCGGTAAATCAAGGCAGATAGATTTGACTTTAGCAACATTAATGTTACCTATCAAGGGTGTACCCCCCATGGCCGGTTGGATCAGGGCAACTGCAATTATCTTCTTCCTGTCCTGGCTGGTCTAGAAGGGTTAAGACAGTTTGCAGAAACTTAACTTGTCCCTGCAAACTTGCCATACTGGACTTGAGGGGCTGCCCCCTTACCAGTTTGATCGTCCTACCTAGGGGTGATGGAGCTTAGATGTCCTATGTTTGAGCGAGTTCTGGTAGCGGTTGATCAGGAGCCGGTGATGGCTCGCCAAGTTTTAGCGGCAGCTATGACCATAGCTCAAGTTGGCCATGGCCAGTTACGTATCCTGCAGGTTCTCTACCCCCTGAAGTCCGGTTACCCCGACCCCCTCTATATGACCCTGGATGGCGCCTTTAGTGCGGTTAGTACGGAAGCCTTTGGGGCCTATGTTACCCAGTGGAAAGAATTGGAGCGAACCAGCCAGGTCAGCCTGGATACCTACGCTGCGGAAGCTAGAAAGGCTGGGTTGCAGGTGACGACAAGTCAGCTAATTGGTGAGCCGGGTCGGGAAATCTGTGACCTGGCTGAAACCTGGCAGGCGGACTTAATTGTGTTGGGACGGCGCGGTCTGCACGGAGTCGGGGAACTACTACTGGGGAGTGTCAGCAACTTTGTCATGCATCGAGCCCCCTGCGGAGTCTTGGTTGTTCAGGGGCAGGCTATGGTAGCGCCAGCTAAGGAAACAGAAGCCCATGGTTGAGTACCAATCGATCCAGGGGAGCCAGACCGGGGACCTTAGCCAAGATGAATAGGTCGGGAGTCGTTTACATCGTTGGGGCGGGCCCAGGGGGGATTGATACCCTCACCTGTCGGGGGCGAGATCTGCTGCAACAAGCGGAAGCGGTAGTCTATGACGCCTTGGTGGATCTCCGTCTATTGGATCTCTTGCCGCCTACCTGTGAAACCTTTGCCATGGGTAAGCGGGGTGGTCAGCCCAGTCTTTCCCAGGTAGAGATTAATCAGCTGTTGGTAGGTCTCTGCCAGCAGGGGCAGCGGGTAATCCGCCTGAAAAGTGGAGATCCCTTTATCTTCGGTCGGATCGGATCGGAGGTGCAGGCCCTCCAGGAAGCACGCTGCTACTTTGAGGTGGTGCCAGGTATTTCTACCGCTCTGGCGGCTCCCCTGCTGGCGGGTATTCCCCTCACCGATCCGGTGTGGAGCCACTGTTTTGCCGTAGTCAGCGCCCATGATCTCGATTTATTAGATTGGGAGGGCCTGGCTCGTGTGCAAACGCTGGTGGTACTAATGGGGTCTCAACATCTAGATGAGATTAGTGAGCGACTCCATGCCCACGGCTGTCGGGGGGATTTACCCGTCGCCATCATTCGTTGGGCCGGTCAGGCCCACCAACAGATCTGGGAAGGAACCTTACTGAGTATTGGTCGGGTGGTCAGGGGTGAGGAGTTGGCCCCCTGTGTGATGGTGTTTGGGGAAGTGGTAAAACTCCGCCATTACCTGATGGCCCCTACCCCTCGAGCGATCGCCCCACCTCTACCCCTGGCGGGCAAAACGGTTCTAATCACCCGATCGCAGGATCAGGCCAGTCCCTTTGCCCAACTCCTGCGAGCCCAGGGAGCCAGGGTCTTAGAATTACCAGCTTTGGAGATTGGCCCACCCTCAGATTGGCAAGATTTAGATCGGGCGATCGCTAGGGTCGATCAATTCCACTGGCTAATTCTCACCTCGGCCAACGGGGTTACCAATTTTTTAGACCGCCTCCTGGGTCAGGGTAAGGATTTGCGAACCCTGGCCTGTTTAAAGATTGCTGTGGTGGGACGTAAAACCGCCGCTGTCTTGAAGCAGCGAGGACTACAGGCGGACTTCATTCCCCCTGACTTTATTGCCGATGCCCTGGTGGATCGGTTTCCCGTCCCGTTGACCGGGCAACGGCTGTTGTTTCCCCGGGTGGAAAGTGGAGGGCGGGACCTACTGGTTCAACGTTTTGCCGCCCTGGGAGCGACTGTCACCGAGGTGGCTGCCTACGAGTCCAGGTGCCCTGCCCAGGCCGATGCGATCGCCCTGGCTGCCCTGGAGAATCATGAGGTGGATGTCATCACCTTTGCCAGTTCCAAGACCGTGACCTATACCGGTCAGCTCCTGGCCCAGGCCGCTGGAGCCCATTGGCTGAACCTTTTAAGGGGGGTAGCGATCGCTGCCATTGGCCCCCAAACCGCTGCCACCTGTCGTGAAGTTCTCGGTCGGGTTGACCTTGAGCCTGCCGAATACACCCTCGATGCTCTTACCGATACACTTGTGACATGGGCCAGCGCGTCATTGGTCTAACGGGCGGCATTGCCACTGGCAAGTCCACAGTGGCCGACTACCTGGAGCAGCACCACGGTCTGCCCGTTCTAGATGCCGATCACTATGCCCGCCAGGTGGTGGAACCGGGCTCACCCGTACTGGCGGCGATTCTAGATCGCTACGGTCCATCTATGCAGCTACCGGACGGCCAGCTACATCGTTCTAAGTTAGGGGAGATTATATTTGAAGACGCCGCTGAACGGGCCTGGTTAGAAAACCAGATCCATCCCCAGGTGCGGCGGTACCTGACTACTGCCATGGCCACCCTATCCCAGGCTGATACGGTGATACAGGTGATTCCGCTGTTATTTGAGGCTGGCTTTGCCGATCGGGTAACGGAAATTTGGGTGGTTACCTGTACCCCCCAGCAGCAGCGCCAACGCCTGATCGGCCGTAACCACCTGACGGCAGCCCAAGCCCAAGCCCGGATCGATAGCCAGATGCCCCTGGCGGCTAAGGTGGACCGGGCCGATGTGGTGCTGGATAACTCGGGCGATCGCCCAGCCCTACTGGTCCAAGTCGATCAAGCCCTGCAACAGAATTGCCAGTGAGTCCTGGGTAGGAGCGCTACTTTTCTGGTTGTAGGGGTGATAAACCGGATGGCAGCTCTGCCCCTGACGGTGTAACCAGACCAAACAAAGCTGGGTCCGAAGGGACAACTCTGGCCAGATGCCCTGATGGTTGGATAGATCCACCACTCCCCCCAGATTGGTTGTCGTTCTTAGCCACTGCCCCAGCCCGGCAGCGTTTGCCTGGGCCCAAAAAGGATCGGCCATCACTCCACAGCGTCCTCCCGGTCGCAGCAGGGCCAGGCTACGCTCTAGAAATAGCCGTGACCAGTAGATCCGGCCCGATCCCCCCTGGGTCGCCCAAGGATAACAGGTTGATCGCCGAAAATACTGGGTTTGCCAGGAAAATTGACTACTGTAATCTTGCCATGCCCGGGTGAGGTCAGGATCCAGGGCCAGCGCCTGTTTAGGGTTGTTGAGAAAGCTGGAGGCTGACAGGAGTCCCTCCCCCAGAATGTCTTGGTGGTAATCCAGAAAGCCCCGATCGGTCGGTTGTACGGTTCCGCCGGGAAACTGGCTGATAATCATATCAAAACCGCCCCGTTCCGCCAGCAGGGTATGGAAATAAAAGCCCCAGTGGAAAGGATGAACATCTGTTACTGCGGCCAATTCCAGGCCGCCCCGGCGGCGACTACCGTCTTGATTCTGGTGGAGCAGGCGAATCCCCAGTTGTTGGCTAGCTTCCTGCCAGAGCACCTGGGTTAGTCGGGTCTGGGCAGTTTGGTTAACTTCTTCTAGACCATCGCGAAGGAAAGCCGCCTGGGCATAGTCAGGCACAGTACCGGTCTCCGCCAGTAGCTGGGTTTGACTGCGGTAGTGTTCCAGGCGAACTTGGCGCTCGGCCAGAATCCTCTGGTAGGTCTGGGCCAGTAGGGGCTGGATCAGGTTACCCTGGGCCACCTCGACTGGGGGGGAGGGTCGCCCACGACGGGAGCCAATCTGGTCAAATCGTTCGGAATCCACCTGGATCAGTCCGATCAAGGCATTGCCTTCCAGCACCGTGAGGCTCAGGTCTGGGAAGGTGGCCAGATCGGCAACCCGGGTGCTGTGGCCTAAACCCAGCAGAAACCCCTGTAGACGAGCTATTTCCAGAGCGGGAGCCCAATTATCGAGGCCACAGATGGCGTGGCTGGCCAGATGGCGATAGATCGCCAGACCATTACCGTGGGGTTGCGCCCAAGTCGGGATCACGACCCCAGTCTCAAGACTGGCAATGGCCGCCAGGGTTTGGGCCAGGTAAATCATTTCCTCTAGACTATTCCACAGGTACCGTCCCGACCCACAGGCTGGATCCAGTAGACAAAGTTTCCCCATCTCCACCAGTAGGGTACCAGCCTGGGCCGGGGTAATTTCCATTAGCAGTTGGGCTACGCTGCCATAGGCTTGGCCGGTTACCCTCAGGGCATGATCCAGGAGAGTAGCGTGGATGGTGCGATCGCACATGCACCACCAGATTGGTTCGGGAGTAACCATGGGGTTACCGGTGTGGCTATTGACCACCTGTTCCAACAGGATGGGTAAGCTTTCTACCAGGCCAGGACTAGCATTAATCAGCGCGTCCCCCAACCAGTCCAGGGCCGGTTCAAAAGCACTATCGGCTATGGGCCGCTGGCCCCAAGCCTGGTCTAGAGCAGTTAGCTGAAAGGGGCCATGGGGGACAAAGGGTAAGGAGCCCAGGCGTTGGTGTAGGGATGGAGACCGTTCCTCTAAGGGCAGAGCTAATCCCTGCTGGCAGAGGGGTTGAAGCCGGTCTAGGAAGAAGCGATCGCGGCCCTGTTGTTGACTCTGACCAAAATGATTATGCAGATACCACTCATCCCCAGCCAGAAAGCCTCGCTGTTGCAGGACGGTGAGGGCAATCAGGCGATTCAGTAACACCAGGGCGTAGTGCCGTCGCTGGGTCATCTGGGGTAGGCCATCAAGGGCCAGGGTGAGCGCCTGCCAACTGGTCTGAAATCCCTGAATTTGGGCTGGGGTAGGAGGGCGATCAGCAGCGTTAAGGGGGCTGCCCAGACCTGGTAGTTGCCCATAGCTAGAGTCCTGCAATCGGCTCAGGCGAAGGGCCCAGGCTCGGTCCTCCAGGCCCCTCACTCCCACCCGCCACCGCCAGGGGGGGGAGGCGGTTTGGGTAGCGGACCAGCGCCAGAGAGTACGGTGGCCATCCCGACTCAGGGCGATCGCCACATCGGTGGCTGGTAGGCTAGGGATTAAGGCCGACCAAGCCATGGATCCCACTGGCCAGTCCTCGATGATTTGCACCGTCAGCCTGGGGGCTCCTGCTGGAAAATCAAGCCGGGAGCAGTCCATGGCTGCAGGAAAGAGGGCCTGGAATTCAAACCGGGCCAGCCGCTGCTGGATTTGATCTACACTGAGCCCCATGGCCGTCTAGGGGGAAGACGCCTGATCGGCAAGGGCGTAGTCACGAAAGCGGTTCAGGTCCTCCTGCAGGGTAGACTCCACCAATCGACCCAAAAATAGACCATCCATCCACCGAATGACAGCGGGAACCGAGTAGGAAATGGTGAGTTTTACCGTAGAAGTGCCGTTTTTGTGGTCGTAAAATCGAATGGCGCCCCGGTTGGGAAGGCCATCAATGGCTTCCCACTGGATAATTTGATTGGTAACCAGGTTGGTGATGCGCGATCGCCAGGTAAACTCCAGACCCCGGGAAGCCAGTTTCCACTCAGAAATGTCTGGGTCCTCAGGCAACACGTGCACCGAGTCGATCCACTTCATCCAACGGGGCATTTGTTCTAAATCGGACCACAACTGCCATGAGGTTTCCACCGGCACCTCAACGTCCACCACCACACTATGGTCCAGCCAGTTACTCATGGGGTTACCTCTGCCAACACCTCATTCTTACAGAATACATGGGCAGAATACATGGGTTATTTCAGGTCGGTCATGGAAACCAGTAGATTTCTCCTGACTAGTGTACCCTGGGCCTGATCTTGGCTAGCGGGTCACCCACCGACCGATGTCACCCAAAACATAAATCGGGCTGCCCTAAAATCAGAGCAGCCCGATGGGATTCTCTACCTAGCCCTGGGGTTTAGTAATCGAAATCCCCGCCACCCATGCCAGGAGCAGCAGCAGATCCTTCCTTGGGTTCAGGTTTGTCTACCACAATACATTCGGTGGTGAGAACCATGCCCGCAATGGAAGCTGCGTTTTGCAGCGCCGAACGGGTAACCTTGGCAGGATCCACAATGCCCGCCTCAAACATATCGACAAATTCGCCATTGGCGGCATTGTAACCAACGTTGAAGGGCTTTTCCTTGACTCGCTCAGCGATTACCGCTCCGTTTTGTCCCGCATTCTCCGCAATCCGCATCAGGGGAGCAGCCAGGGCCCGGGCCACAATGGTGGCGCCGGTGTGTTCTTCGGTAACCAGGTTGGCGTCAACCCAGGCAAGCAGGTCGGGCACCAGATGGGCCAGGGTGGTGCCGCCACCCGGTACAATGCCCTCTTCTACTGCCGCTTTGGTAGCATTGATGGCATCTTCCAGGCGTAGTTTACGGTCCTTCATTTCGGTTTCGGTAGCGGCTCCTACCTTGATAACCGCCACCCCACCAGACAGTTTAGCCAGGCGCTCCTGTAGCTTTTCCTTGTCGTAGCTGGACTCGGTTTCATCGATCTGACGACGAATTTGCTCGCAGCGGGCCTTAACGGCCTGATCGTTGCCCTCAGCCACGATAGTACTGGTATCTTTGGTGATGGTGAGGCGGCGAGCCTGACCCAGCATATCCAGTTTGGTGTTGTCGAGCTTCAGGCCGGTATCTTCACTAATTACCTGACCGCCGGTTAACACCGCGATGTCTTCTAGCATGGCCTTACGGCGATCGCCAAAACCAGGAGCTTTAACGGCCGCCACGTTCAGGACTCCCCGCAGGCGATTCACCACCAGGGTAGCCAGGGCTTCCTTTTCGATATCGTCAGCGATAATCACCAGGGGACGACCGGAGCGAGCCACCTGCTCCAGGACCGGTACCAGATCCTGCACCAGAGCAATCTTCTTATCCGTCAGCAAGATGTAGGGATCATCTAGAACCGCTTCCATGCGCTCGGTGTCCGTTACAAAGTAGGGAGAGATATAGCCCTTGTCAAAGCGCATCCCCTCCGTAACTTCTAACTCAGTGGTCATGGATTTCCCCTCTTCCAGGGAAATTACTCCTTCTCGACCCACCTTGTCCATGGCCTCAGCAATCATGGCACCAACTTCATCGTCGTTACCGGCTGAGATCGACCCTACCTGGGCAATAGACTTGGAATCCCCAACGGGCCGGGCATGTTCAGCAATTTTATCCACCAGGAAGGTGGTGGCTTTATCAATACCGCGCTTAAGGGAGATAGCATTGGCTCCCGCCGCCACATTGCGTAGCCCTTCCTTGACGATGGCGTGGGCCAGCACCGTAGCCGTAGTGGTGCCGTCCCCAGCCGCATCATTAGTTTTGGAGGCAGCCTGACGAATTAGGGCAACTCCAGTATTTTCAACATTATCTTCTAGTTCAATTTCCTTAGCGATGGTGACTCCATCGTTAACAATTTGGGGCGCTCCAAACTTCTTCTCAAGCACCACGTTACGGCCTTTGGGCCCCAGGGTAACGGCCACTGCTTCGGCCAGAATGTCCATGCCCCTTTCTAGGGCGCGACGGGCATTTTCATCGTAAATAATGCGTTTAGCCATGGAATCTTGTTCTCCACATAGTAGGGTGAGGCGGTGAGGCAGGATAGGGAATCTAGAACTGGGTTGTCACAAGAGCAGAGGCCGAGTTCTAATTTCCCATCAACGGCAAGAAATAACAGGTAATAATCTGGACGTGGGTTTAATCCCAACGGTGGGCACCTATCTCTAGCCCAATACCGCCAGAATATCTTTCTCCGAAAGCAGCACAAATTCTTCGCCAGCTACCTTCACCTCGGTACCTGCGTACTTGGAATAGAGTACTTTATCGCCAATCTTCACTTCCATGGACTGACGGTTGCCCTTCTCATCGACCTTACCGGGCCCAACGGCGGTAATCTCTCCCACCTGGGGCTTCTCTTTGGCGGTGTCGGGTAGAAGAATACCGCCAGCGGTGGTTTCTTCAGAGGCGCTTACTTTAATTAAAACCCGATCCGCCAGGGGCTTAAGGCTGGCTGCGGCCAGGGTGATAGCTGCCATAAAAATTCTCCGAATGGTATTGCAATTGTCTGAGTAGCAAGGACTGGCGAGAGGCCAAACCTGGCTAGATCCCAGTCCAAGGGCCAGGAGCGTAGATTAGCACTCTCAGGCTCCGAGTGCTAATCTACAGCTAGGGCGAAGGGTATAGCAACTAACAATCTGGTACGGGTTTCCGAACTCAGACCAGAGCAGGATATAACCTGCCCTGGTTCGGATGGCCGGGATTTGACCGGGTTCCTACTCTACTGAGGAGTTAGCTAACTTAACTTTGTGGGCCAGTCCTAGGCGTTGCAGGAGACGAATAGTCATCCAGGTCAGGTCAATTTCCCACCACTTCAGGCCATGGCGAGCCGAGTACTGAAAGGCATGGTGGTTATTGTGCCAGCCTTCACCGTAGGTGAGCAGGGCCACCCACCAGCAGTTCACGGATTTATCATCGGTTTGATAGGTGCGGTAACCAAACTTGTGGGTAGCGCTATTAACCAGCCAGGTGCAATGGTACACAGCTACCATGCGGACAAAAATTCCCCAAAGTACAAAGGACCATCCTCCCAGGGCATAGAGTAGAATGCCGAGTAAAATTTGCAGAACTAGAAAATATTTTTCAAAAAAAAGATAAACTGGGTCTGTGGCAATGTCTCGAGTGAATCGGCTTATTTCTTGTTTAGCGGGTACCTCACGTAGCATCCATCCCATGTGGCTCCACCAAAACCCCTTATTAGAATCGTGGTGGTCATTGCTCTGGTCCGAGTAAGCATGGTGATGGCGATGGAGCCCTACCCACATAATGGGGCCATGCTGGCAGGCTAAGGTGCCGCAGAACAGGAAAAAGTATTCCAGCCATTTGGGCACCTGAAAGCTACGGTGAGAAATGAGTCGATGCCACCCCAGGGTAATACCCAGGCAGCCCGTTACCCAGTGGAGCAGTAGGGCGATCCCAACGGCAGTCCAGGAAAAGTTGCCGGGTAGGAAGGCTAACAAAGCAATACCATGAACCGCAGCCATGAACACCAGAGTGACCCAGTCGAGGGGAAGACGATCGGAGGTTATAGCAGTCATGAAAAAGTCTCAGAATTTTTGGACACTTAAAAATTAATTGGACAATCAAAATCAAATTAAGGGAGAATAGGCTGCTTCCTGTTTAAGGGAGAATGCACTTTACTGGGTGATTCACCAGGATGATGCCCTTAGAATCCTCTCTGTTACAGATTTTTTACGCAATTGACACCCAGGTCAAGCATAATCTTGAGCGGGTGTTAGGGGCTTTTCGCCAGCATCGGGTCGGCAGTCACCACTTCACCAGTGTATCGGGCTACGGTCACGATGACCTGGGGCGCGATACGCTGGATCGGGTATTCGCCGAAGTTATGCAGGCGGAAGCTGCTATTGTACGATCGCAGTTTGTCTCGGGGACCCATGCTATTGCCTGTGCCCTCTACGGCGTCTTACGGCCGGGGGATGAATGTCTAGCGGTGGCTGGTTCTCCCTACGATACCCTGGAGGAGGTGATTGGCTTGCGATCGTCGGGCCAGGGATCTCTAGCAGAGTTTGGCATTTCCTATCGAGAGTTACCCTTAACCGCCACTGCCACCATCGACTGGGAGGCCCTAGCCACAGCTATAAAACCTAACACTCGCTTGGTGCATATTCAGCGTTCCTGCGGCTACAGTTGGCGGTCAACTCTTACCATAGCCGAAATTGAAAAGATTGTGGCGATCGTCAAAAGACAGAACCCCCATGTGGTATGTTTTGTCGACAACTGCTACGGCGAGTTTCTAGAGAATCGGGAACCCACTGCGGTTGGAGTTGACCTGATGGCAGGATCCCTGATTAAAAATCCTGGCGGCACCCTGGCCACTACCGGCGGGTACGTAGCTGGTCGGGCCGATCTGGTGGAAGCGGCCGCCTGTCGTCTTACCGCTCCTGGGATCGGTTCCAGCGGTGGATCGAGTCTGAATCAAAACCGTCTTTTGTATCAGGGTTTGTTTCTCGCTCCCCAGATGGTGGGGGAAGCCATGAAGGGTAACTCCCTGCTTGCCGCCACCTTTGCTGACCTGGGTTACGCCGTCAACCCAGGTCCCGAGGTCTGTCAACGAGATGTGATTCAGGCCATTCAGCTGGGGTCAGCCGAAAAACTGGTGGCCTTCTGTCGGGCAGTACAACGCCATTCTCCCGTTGATGCCTATGTCGATCCGGTGCCCGCCATTACCCCCGGTTATGATTGCCCTTTGGTGATGGCGGGTGGCACCTTTATTGAAGGTAGTACGGCGGAGCTCTCGGCTGATGGGCCTCTACGGGAGCCCTATACGGTGTACTGCCAAGGTGGTACCCACTGGAGTCACATGGCACTGGTGGCCGAGGCAACTGCCCTTGCCGTTGGTCCTGCCCCAACCGTCCTGCCCCCAGGGTAAGATGGCGAAGGCCATCCTACTTTCCATCCCTATGCTTACCATTGCCCTACCCAAGGGAGCCCTGCTAGAGGATAGTATTCGCCTCTTTCAATCGGTGGGTCTTGATTTCAGCTTGTTTTTAGATAAGGCTAACCGTCAGCTGCAGATTTCTGACCCCACCGGCCAAGCTCAAGCTCTGCTGGTGCGAGCCCAGGATGTACCGGTTTACGTGGAATACGGCCAGGCCCAGCTCGGCATTGTGGGTTACGATGTGCTGCGGGAGAAACAACCGGGGGTAGCTCATCTGATTGACCTGGGCTTTGGTGGCTGTCGTCTATCGGTAGCGGTAAAGACCACCAGTCCCTATCGATCAGCCCTAGATTTACCCGCCCATAGTCGGGTAGCCTCTAAGTTTATCCACTGTGCTCGGAGGTTCTTCGAAGATCTTGATCTGCCGGTCGACATTGTTCCTCTCTATGGTTCGGTGGAACTGGGCCCCATCACCGGCATGTCTGAGGCGATCGTCGACCTAGTCTCTACCGGCAAGACCCTCAAGGAAAATAACCTGATGGAGTTGGAAGTGCTGTTCTACAGCACAGCTCGACTAATCGCCCATCCCCTCAGCTATCGGGTTAACCCTTACGGCTTAAAAGACTGGATTAATCAAGTCAAAGCTCAGGTCGCCCCGACCGCCGAACCAGCTGACCAGGTCTGATTACCCAGCCGAAAGCATGAGTACATTTGCTCATTAACTCAGGTTATGAAATAGCGACATAAGTACCGGAGATTGTATTTAGAAAGATCTGTACTTCTTGTTACAATACATAACGGAGGAGATGAGAGCCCTCCAAAGGGGAAAGTCGCGCTTAACCTCAAGGAATTTAGTAGCGGTTTCTTCCGAATTGAGAGAACAACATTTCAGGTATGTTTTTACCTGTATCGGCTTCCCTGGAAGCCGATTTTTTTCTGCCTTGCCGGCTTTAGGCGAGGTGGGCTCCCTGTCACCCATGGCATCACCTGGGTAACACCGGGGTCACAATATAGTGGATAGTAGTAAATTCCTGTTTATCCCAATACCATCACTGCTATGACCCGGATTCGAGACATCTTACAAACTGGAGAGCCTGGTCAGAGGATCGGGATTCAGGGCTGGGTCCGAACCCGCCGGGAGGCTAAGGGGTTTACCTTTGTCGATGTGAACGATGGCTCCTCCATGGCTGGATTACAGGTTGTCATCCAGGCCGATGTAGAAGGCTACGATACTTTACTGAAGGATCTAACCACAGGCTCGGCCGTAGAGATGGCCGGTCAACTAGTAAAGTCTCCAGGACAGGGGCAACGGGTGGAGTTGCAGGCAGACCAGGTAACCGTGGTGGGCACGGCTCCGGCAGAGACCTATCCCCTCCAGAAGAAACGCCATTCCTTTGAGTTTCTTAGGAGTTTGGGGCATCTGCGATCGCGCACCAACACCCTAGGGGCGGTTTTTCGCGTGCGTAATGCCTGCGCCCAGGCGATCCACCAGTTTTTTCGAGATCGGGGGTTTCTATGGATCCATACTCCCATCATTACCGCTAGCGACTGCGAGGGCGCTGGGGAAATGTTTGCCGTTACCAGCCTTGACCTCAACCATGTGCCCCGCACCGCCGCTGGGGCCGTTGACTATGGTCAGGATTTCTTTGGTAAGCCAGCCTACCTCACCGTCAGCGGCCAGTTAGAGGCCGAAATTATGGCCATGACCTTTAGGGATGTGTATACCTTTGGACCTACCTTTCGGGCAGAAAATTCTAATACCTCCCGACATTTGGCGGAGTTTTGGATGGTGGAGCCGGAAATGGCCTTCTGTGATCTAACTGGAAATATGGATCTGGCGGAGGAATTTCTGAAATACCTGTTCCATTCTGTCCTGACCCAGTGTCCGGAGGATATGGAGTTTTTCAATCAGCGAGTTGATAACTCCGTCCTTAGTACCGCTGAAAATATCATCAACAATACCTTTGAGCGCATCACCTACACGGAGGCGGTGAAGCTCCTGGAAAACAGCGATCGCCGCTTTGAGTTTCCAGTCGCCTGGGGTATCGATCTGCAGTCAGAACATGAGCGTTATCTGGCGGAGGAACTCTTCAAAAAGCCCGTTATCGTCACCGACTACCCTACCGGTATTAAGGCCTTTTACATGCGTCTTAACCAGAATGGGGAAACCGTCGCGGCCATGGATGTGCTAGCCCCCAAGGTAGGAGAAATTATTGGGGGTTCCCAACGGGAAGAACGGCTAGACATCCTCCAACAACGCATCCAGGAGGCGGGGTTGGACCTGGATACTTACTGGTGGTACCTCGATCTACGCCGCTTTGGCAGTGTGCCCCATGCTGGTTTTGGCCTGGGCTTTGAGCGGTTGGTACAGTTTATGACCGGCATGGGCAATATTCGTGATGTTATTCCCTTCCCCCGCACCCCTGACAATATTGAGTTTTGATGACTTGTTAGAGGAAAAATGGGGTTGCTAGGGTAGATTATCCCTGTAAACAGCGAATTGCCTCTAGCATCCCCCGAGCCTTATTCAAGGTTTCCTGGTATTCCCGCTCGGGCACCGAGTCGGCCACCAGCCCAGCCCCAGCCTGTACACTCACCCTATGGCCACCCTCCGCCTGGGGCTGAACCACCATGGTGCGAATGGTAATGGCGGTGTTAAGTTGCCCCTCAAAGTCGTAGTAACCGTAGACTCCCGAGTAGGGACCGCGACGACAGGGTTCCAGGGCATGGATGATCTGCATAGCCCGAATTTTGGGAGCACCGCTCACCGTGCCGGCAGGAAAGCAGGCCTTGAGTAAATCCCATGCGGTTTTATCGGACCGTAGTTGGCCCATCACATTACTGACAATGTGCATGACATGGGAGTAGCGTTCTACCACCATGAGTTGATCCACCTGGACTGTACCGCTAAGGCATACCCGGCCCAGATCATTGCGCCCCAGGTCCACCAGCATGACATGCTCAGCAATTTCCTTGGGGTCCGCCAGGAGATCAACTTCCAGAGCCTGGTCTTCCTCAGGCGTTTTACCCCGGGGACGGGTACCGGCGATGGGTCGCACTGTGGCTATCGGGGGAGAGTCTGGCCCATCATTGAGGGTAGCCTTAACCATTACCTCTGGACTGGATCCAATAATTTGCCAGTCGTAGAAGTTGAAATAGGCCATGTAGGGGGAGGGATTAATCTGTCGCAGGGAACGATAGAGGTCAAAGGGTTCCCCCCCGTAGCTGGTGGTTAATCGCTGGGAAATCACCACCTGAAAAATATCGCCAGCTTGAATGTGGGCCTTGGCCCGCTCGACACTACTGCAGAACTCCTCCTGGCTGCGGTTGCTGGTGTAGACCAGGGGCTCGCTGGTCTGGCGATCGGGGGGGACCCAGGGTAGGCGCTGTAACTGGGACGGCAGGGGGAGGGTGAGTTTATGAACCAACTGGCGGACCCGATCGCTGGCGGCATTGTAGGCGGCCTGGCAGTCACCCTGGCAATCCCGCAGGTCGGCATAGGCGATCGCCCATACCTTACGCTGTACCTGGTCAAAAATTAACAGACTATCCACCTGCATCCATAGCCCATCCGGTAGATCCCCCTCCGTCAGGGGATAGACCGGTACCGTAGGCTCGATCCAGTGGATTAGCTCGTAGCCCCAGAATCCAAATAACCCGCCAATACCAGCCGGCAGGGCGGGTAACTTGACTGGCTGGTAAGGGCTGAGGCAATCCGTCAGGATCTCAAAGGGATTGCCGGTAAACTGCTGGACCGAACCATCTCGGTGGGTTTGGGTAGAAATCTCACCCCGGCTTTCGATCACCCACACTGGGTCACAGCCTAGGAAACTATAACGGCCCAGGGTTTCGCCCCCCTCTACCGATTCCAGCAAAAAGCTGTAGGGTTGTCCCGCACAGACCTTGTACCAGGCAGAAACAGGGGTATCGAGATCGGCCAACCACTCCTGATAAACCGGCACAAAGTTACCCTGACGGGCGTAGGTTTGAAACTCTTCAAAGGTTGGGGAAATCATGGGGTTATTCTACAGCACCGGGCATAGTAAAAAGGGCCTAGCTGAGCTACGCCCTTCAACCTAATAGATGCTTGAGAAAAGACACAAAACCAGTATTACCAGGAACCTGGCCTAGACTTCGTAGGTGGTCTTACCGCTGAACTTGACGGTAGCAGGGTTGGGGTTGGCGCCAATATTACGGGACACACTACCGACTGCCGACCGACCAGCGTTGACTTTTTCGGGAAACACGCCATCGGCTGGATGGAGATATTCAATCTCGCCTGTGGGATAAATCCGATAGATTTTGTAGTCGTCGATTTTGGGTTTAAATTTAGTCCGCAATTGGGTACCGAGGGCCAGGCACTGTTCCTTACGGGCCAGATAAAGCAGGTTTTCGCCTTCGTTCATGATGGCAGCCCCACCTGTGGGCATTTCAAAAACTTGCTTCTTGGAACTGGTCCAGGTAATTGCGTACTTTTCTTCGACCTGGGCTTTGGTCAGAAGGCCGCCGGTGCTGCCTCCGAAAATCGGTGTTTGACCTGTCAGGGTTTCAGTCATGAATTCCTATCTCTCAACCGTTTGTTGGGCATCCTATCATCGCTGGTAGGACCAGTAATACTAATTGTTGAGGAAGTGTAACAGTTCTTTGTAGTTGGGAAACGGTGATCCCCTTTAGGAATCCTCGGTTTCTGCCGCCAGCAGCCAGTTGTACCAGTTTTCTAATCCTTCCCCCGTTACAGCGGAGAGCAAAAATACCTGGATATCTGGATTTACCATGCGGGCATAGGCCAGGCAGCGATCTACATCAAAATCGACATAGGGCAGCAGGTCAATTTTGTTGATCAGTAACAGGGAACTGGCCCGAAACATGTAGGGATATTTCAAGGGTTTATCATCCCCTTCCGTGACCGACAAAATGACTACCTTGGCCTTTTCCCCCAGATCAAAGAGGGCCGGACAGACCAAATTACCCACATTTTCGATCATCAGAACCGAATGGGGAGGGGGGTTGAGGGCGTGCAATCCTCGCTGCACCATAGCCGCCTCCAGGTGGCAGCCTGTGCCCGTATTCACCTGTATCACCTGGCAACCAGTGGAGCGAATGCGATCGCCATCCTGGGTGGTGGCCTGGTCTCCCTCAATCACGGTTACGGTAAGGCGATCCTTGAGGTCCCTCAGGGTCCGCACCAGGAGAGAGGTTTTCCCCGCCCCTGGGGAACTCACCAGGTTCAACGCCAGTACCTGGTGCTCCTCACACCAGATACGATTGTCGGTGGCGATCAGATCATTGTGGGCCAGCACCTTCACCTCCAGGCTGTGGGAGACCGACCCTAGGGAGCTGGCGCGAGGGGGATGGGGGGCGTGGCTATGGTCGGCCGAAGGGGAGTTTTCCAGTGCCTCTACCCCCAGGGGGGTGAGGCTGGATTGGGCACCATCGTTACAGCCACAGGTCACACACATACAAGGATCTCCAGGGTTTTAATCACCAAACTCTGCCCAGCGATGACCGCGATCGCCAGACTACCGCAAAGGTCGCAAAGCCCATAGGGCAAATCCAAATCCATCTCATGGCCGCAGTCTCGACAACGACCCCGTCCAGGTATCACCACCAGATCAAGCTGGGTTGCGGCCAGGGGAGTTTGGGCGGTGCAGGCGGCGAAGCAAAATTCTATAGACTCTGGTAAAACCCCCGAGAGCTGACCAATTTCTAGCACCACCCGCTGCACCGGTTGACCCGCCGCCGTCTCAAGCACCGTATCGATGATGGTTTGGGTGAGGCTGAGTTCATGCATAGGGAAAGGGGGAGTGGTTCAGACATCAACAAATACGAGGCAGTTGATCCCCCACCAGTCGATCGACGATGCGATCGCTACCAAAGGCGGTTCTCAGTAGCACCAGCCCCGGGGGCTGGGGGATGGTGCTGCCAATTATCTGACTATGGCGGCCCGCCGGGTGAGCCACCATAGCCGCCAACACGGCTTCGGCCTGGTCAGCGGGTACCACCACCACCAGCTTCCCCTCATTGGCCAGATACAGAGGGTCCAGGCCCAGTAGCTCGCAGAGCCCGCGCACGGTCGGGCGTACCGGAATGCAGTCCTCCTCCAGGGCAATGCCCAGGCCCGCACTGAGGGCAAATTCGTTCAGTACCGTAGCCAGGCCTCCCCGGGTGGCATCTCGCATAGCTCGTACCTGGGGACAAACCGATAAAATTGCCTGTACCAAACTATGTAAGGGCTGGCAGTCACTCTCGATCTGGCTTTCCAGGACCAGATCGGCCCGGGCTACGGTAATGGCGGCCCCATGATCCCCCAGATAGCCGTTCACCAGAATCCTATCTCCCGGTTGTATGGCCTGGGGCGACAGGTCTAGACCGGGGGGAACCAGGCCCACCCCCGCTGTATTAATAAATAATTGATCGGCACTACCCCGGGGCACCACCTTAGTATCGCCAGCGACAATCTCCACTCCCGCGGCGGCGGCGGTCGCCGCCATCCTCTCTACCACCCGGCGTAGGATAGTCAGGGGTAGACCCTCCTCCAGAATAAAACCGCAGGTCAGGTACAGGGGCCTGGCTCCCCCTACCGCCAGATCATTCACCGTACCATTGACTGCTAGAGCACCAATGTCTCCCCCCGCAAAAAAAAGGGGAGAAACTACGTAGGAGTCGGTGGTCAGCGCCAGACGATGGCCCTGCCCCAGATCTGGGGGCAGGGTTACCACCGCTTGATCATTAAGAAGGGCCAGGCAGGGGTGGCGGAAGCCTGCCAGAAAGACATCCTGGATCAAATCGGCCATGGCCTTACCCCCACTGCCATGGGCCAGGGTAATCCGCGCTTCTGAGGGCGCAGCATGGGTAGACAAGGGCGTAGCTGGGAGGATCGATGGTGAATCCATAGCAAGTAACCACCTACCTGGGTATGCTGGAGGCTAGACCAGACCCTGAACTTTCCTTTAGCATGGCAAAGCTAACCGCCATCGGTGGCTTTTAGCCAGGCTTTTTTAAGGTTTGGGCGATCGCGACCCTCGTCATCTAACCCCATGAACCTACCTACTTGGATTACCCTTTCCCGCTTGCTGGGGGTACCCTTGCTCCTGGTTTTGCTGGCCCATCCCACCCAGCCTCAACGCTGGCTGGCTGTGGGAGTGTTTCTGCTGGCAGCCAGTACGGATTGGTTAGATGGCTACCTGGCCCGCCGCCTGAATCAAGTGACGGAATTGGGTAAGTTCTTAGACCCCCTGGTGGATAAACTACTGGTCATCGCTCCCCTACTGATGCTGGTGGAACTTGGGCAGGTAGCCGCCTGGGGTGTTTTTCTGATCATTGCGAGGGAGCTGATCATTGCGGGCTGGCGAGTCAATCCCAGCCTCCAGGGGGCCGGAGTCCCCGGTGCCAACCTCTGGGGTAAGGCTAAGACCGTAGTACAAATCACCGCCATCGCCCTGCTGCTGGCTCCCCATCCTACCACCCTAGACCTACCAGCCCAGGGATTATTCTGGCTAGCGGTTAGTCTCACCCTTTGGTCAGGACTGGTCTATCTAAGACCGGTTCAGTGATTTCTGCCTGGCTCCACCAGCACTAAGCGCTACTGCTGCAGCCCTTGAAGCAGGCTGGGCAGAATTGAATCAAGGCTTTACTAAAAATGGGGGCGGAGGGACTTGAACCCTCACGACCGCAATGGTCAACGGATTTTCATTCTCCCACAGCTTTCGCTGTTACCCTTACTCAGCCATCCTTGCAAGACACTAGTAATCTAAGGCTTTGAGAATTGGACCCTCCCTTTACCCTCGACTTAACGTTAGGGTAGCTCCCGTCGGGCCTCTGCACCTTCCGACTCAAAGTTGAACCGGCTTGGCTCAGGATTGCCATATCTAAGGTTCAGAAAAATGGGTAGTCCACCTTCTGGATAACCATAGAGTTAGGTTTCCCTGAGTTTGAGAGCTTCCACTTAGCAAATTTCTTCACTAAGGCTCAGTTTTCTAAGTCCGTAGCGTCTACCGTTCCGCCACGCCCCCAAGTTATCTCCGTTAAAATCCTGTCTGGATATCAACGATAGGTAGAAATCTATTCCATCACTAAGTGGAATCGATTGCAACTATTTTGGCAGATTATTTACGAGGCAACTTAAGGGGGCTACAATAACGTAGCGAGTTCGGTTCTGACCTGTTCAGGATCCCTCTATATTTTTCAATTCAATCTATGTAATGGGCACTATGGCAATCTCTCAAGATTTGATTTTCGCCCTGGTTGTCTACGGGGCCCTGGCGGTAGCTTACCTGGTAGTCGTTCCCCTGGCATTGCTTTTTTATTTGCAAGCGCGCTGGCATAGGTCTGGTGCCGTGGAACGCACGGCTTTGTACGCCATTATGTTTGTATTCTTCCCCGGCATCCTGCTGTTCAGCCCATTTTTGAACTTCCGTCCCCAGCCCCGTTAGTACCCACCTGATTCCTATGCGACGAATTGACGTTTTCACGGTGGGCCTGGGTGTTTTCCTGGCCGGGGCTGGTATTTTTGGGGTTCTACGGTTAGCAGGCTTAGATGATATTACCGCTGGCATCTGGAGTCAGGCGGTGATGGTGGTGGGGTTGGTGGGCTGGGTGGCCACCTATCTATTGCGGGTGGTAACCCATAGGATGACCCTAAATCAACAGTTAACTGACTACGAGTCAGCGGTTTTGCAAAAGCGCTTGGAGGAACTGACGGAAGAAGAACTGGAAGCTTTGCAAGCAAAGCTGGAAGCGCAGTCCCATGGAGCATCTTCTGACGGATAATTTTTGAATGTCTTTAGTTTTCCACTGAACTCATGGTCCTGGTTTCTAGTCGATTTCAATCCTTGCGATCGCGCCATCAATGCGCCCTGATCCCCTTTATTACCGCGGGGGATCCAGACCTGGAAACCACGGCGGCCGCCCTGTTGAGTCTGGACCAAAACGGTGCAGATCTGATCGAACTGGGGGTGCCCTACTCCGATCCCCTGGCCGACGGGCCTGTGATTCAGGCGGCAGCTACCCGAGCTTTACAAGGAGGCACCACCTTAGATCAGGTGCTTAACCTGGTGAAAACGGTTAGCCCCCAACTGCAGGCCCCTCTGATCCTGTTTACCTACTACAACCCCATTCTTAACCGGGGTATTGAAACCTTTATGCAGGATATCGCCACCGCCGGAGTGGCCGGGCTCGTGGTACCCGATCTACCCCTAGAGGAAATGGAAAATCTGCTGGCGGCTGCCAGCCGGGCTGGAATTGAGGTCACTCTGCTGGTGGCGCCTACCTCTCCACGCCATCGAATTGAGGCGATCGCCCAGCAAGCCCAGGGCTTTATCTACCTGGTGAGCGTTACCGGTGTGACGGGGATACGCCAGGAACTCCAGACTCGGGTCAAGGACCTGCTCGAGGATCTTAAGCAGGTCACCGATAAGCCTATTGGAGTGGGCTTTGGGGTTTCCGGACCCGACCAGGCAGCCCAACTGAAGGCCTGGGGCGCCGATGCGGTGATTGTCGGTAGCGCCTTTGTCAAGCGATTGGCTGAGGCTGAGCGGACTGAGGCGATCGCGGACATCGGCGAATTTTGCCGTACCCTTAAGGCTGCCATTCAGATCTAGGTAGGAGCCCTGGTCAGGTTAGGCTATGGTTGGAAGTTATCCTGTCCAGGGTAATGCTGCTAGGGTTCTGGTCAAGGCTGTAAATGGTTGCAGCTATAGATCTGGATTTTAGGTATGGGAACGGTGCTTAGCTTACATTTGTTTTCAATCTTAGCTGGATCCTTAAATAACCATGTTAGGCTTAGCCTATAGCTATAGCTCCGAGTGAGGGGACAGAAGCCAGTCAGAACGCCTACCCAGCCTTCCCTTCGACCGATTTACCCTGTCCTCAGCGTTCTGGCTAAAGATACCTATCAATGCACCCCACTCCTACCTATCTGGATAAACACCGCTATGGTTAAGGATGAGCCAGGCCAGTCTCTAGCCTCCCGGCAGTGGAGGGGGCTGAGGTTAGGGTGGGCTTTACTGGGCCTCGGGTTTTACAGTTTATTCACCCTACTGCCAGGCAGTAGTACCCTGGTGCTCTCCTGGCCCTGGGTACTGGTGTGGCAGATAGCCCTGCTTGTGCCCTGGCTCTGGCTGTGGGGACAGGTCTGGCAAAAACCTTTACGACAGATGCTGTTGGGGCATGGGCTAGATTGGGTGGCCCTACTACTGCTAGTGGGTTTAGCAGTCTCAACCCGATCGGCGGAATTTCCCTACCAGGCACGTTGGTATAGTTGGGCGGCTCTGGCAGGTCTAGCTACGGTTTATGGCCTGGCCCTAGAGTTCAATACCCCGGCTCGAATCTGGCTGGCCCTGCGGTGCCAGGGTTATCTAGCTCTGGCTTTTATTGTGGAGAGTTTGAGCCTCTGGGTGATGCAGATTTACCAACCCGAACTGGGGCGGCTCAAGCTGCTGCATCAGTATGGCATGGCGGCTAACTTTAGCTTTCAGTTCACCAGTTTACGCAACTGGCAGCCCTTTGGTCACCAAAACTACGTCGCTGGCTATCTGGTGCTGGTACTCCCCTTACTGGCAGGACTGGCCTGGGTTGAGCGGGGTTGGCGTCGCTGGCTTTGGGGCCTGGGGTTAGGACTGGGGATCCTCGATCTCTACACCACCAGTTCTCGGGCGGGATGGCTAGCCCTGGTCGCTATGGTTCTGGTGGGGGTGGGGGTGGCTCTGGTTTATAGCCCCTTGCCCCGCCGATTAATTTCAGGGCTGGGGGCGATCGCCACCGCCCTGATCCTGGTGCTCGTAATCAGTAACGGTCGGCTACGACTAGTCCTGGAAAATTTGGCCCAAGGTAACCTGGCCGGCGGAGAACTATCCTATCGACTGGTCACCAACGCCGTCGGTTGGCGCATGGGCCTTAGTCATCTCTTCACGGGCCAGGGGCTCGGCAGCGTGCCCCTGGTGTATCAACACTACCGACCGGTATGGGCGGGACGAGAGGCAGAACTACAATTTCAACTCCACAGTACCCCAGCCCAACTCTGGGGAGAAATGGGCATCTGGGGCTGGCTGACGCCCCTGGCCCTGGGGATAGGCATGGTGACGTTGGTGTATCGGTGGGTGCATCGGGATGGGCGCCATACCCCCTCTGGCCTGCCGGCCCTGCTGGCATGGTGTTTACTCCTGGGTCTATTGGGCTTTGGCCTGGTCAGTCTGGCCGACTACCAGTTAGATATTCCGGCCATTGGCGGGGTACTGTGTCTGTACCTGGCCACCCTGGTAAATGGCCTGGGATCGCCCCGTGGGCCTTGCCCTTCCCATCCAGGACCCCTCCAGCGTAGTCTGGTGATGGTGGGGGTGGGGTTAACCCTGGTTACCCTGATCTGGCTGGTTCCCCTGCAGCGAGCCTGGGCTCTCTCCAGTCATGGCTTTGGGGCTCTGAATCAAGGTCATATAGATGAGTTCACCCGATCCCTTGAGCAGGCCCACCATCTTGCCCCCTGGGAACCCTACTATCCCTACCAGTTGGGCTGGAACCTGGGGGAACTCAGTTACCAGTTGCGTAATCAGCCGGAGCTCAGGGCTACTCTGTTAGGTCAGGCGATCGACTGGTTTGACCGGGGTAATCAGATCGTCCCTTACCAGGAATTTGGACAAAGTAACCTGGGTTGGCTACGACTGGAACAAGGTCAACCAGAGCAAGCTAAGACAGCCTTTCTAAAGGCCATTCAACTGGTGCCCGCTAAGCCCGGGGTATTCTTTGGGTTGGGTTTGAGTTACCTGAAATCGGGACAGCAAACGCCGGGATTGGAAGCCATGGCTCTGGAGATACTGCGCCATCCCGCCCTCTTCACCAGCCCGATTTGGGGTAGTTCTACCCTTGCCCCGCTCTATCCCGCCCTCCAGCAACGGCTGGATCAACTTTATGCAGATTTGTTACGGCAGGTAGGGGCTAAGGCGCCCCTGGCTAGCTTTCTTCAGCAGGGCCAGGGCGCTCTGGCCTGGTGGAGCGGGGATTACGCCGCTGCCCGCCAGCACTGGGCGATCGCTGGGGGAGATCTGCATCAGGCCCTGCTCACCCTGGCCAAGGGCAAGAGGGTAGAGGCGACCGATCTCCCGGAAACCCCTGCCAAGTACGCTATTCTGGCCTGGCAAGACCCTGGCCAACGCCAGCACTGGTTAGAACGAGCCTGGCTAGCCCAGACAGAAGACCTACCCCAACTGGCCGATCTTATACCTCCGCCAGCGTTGATTAAAAAGCTGGTAGACAGTATGGATCAAGCCTCTAGCTTTACAGACTGGATACAAAAAAAAGCTCCCAGTTGGCAACCCCGTAGCGGTCGCCTGGGCTTTGGTGTCCTTAGCCGCCACATTGACGGACCGAACCCCTCAGACTTCTATCCCCGCATTGAAAATATTGCCGTGGTGAAATTTTTTGAGGAGATTTTTCCGTCACCTATATTTTCCCCCGATCTGGACAGGGCTCTCCAACCCTACCAGGCTGTCCTGATGTCACAGTAGGTTGGGGTAGATGCCCTAAGCCACGACGGTTTGACCACTAAAGTAATCCCTCAGGTGCTGGGCGTGATCGTGGGAGAGACTGTCCCAGGGGATGGCAGCGGCTTCAAAACATCGAGCTTCCAGGATTTCCCGGGGGTCAGCCGCCACCGGCTGCCCCTGGGCTTGCACCGCCAGAGCCACACACACTGAGTGAAAACGAGGATCACGGCCTACCTGGGAGTAGATGCCCACTAACCGTTCCATGTGGATAATCTCCAGACCCGCTTCCTCCTTGAGTTCTCGATTGGCGGCGCTGAGAATATCTTCACCCCAATCAACGATACCCCCCGGCAGACTCCAGAGTCCGTTATCTCGGCGGCGAATCAGGGCGATGGTGCGATCGGGCATCAGGGGAATCACACAGGTGCCCAGAATTGGGCGCCGCAAGAGCAAACCCAGCAGGGTACGAAGAGCGTAAGCAACATAAACCATAGCAGTTTCAGGATCAAGCCTTATAGATTGTCTAAATCGGCCAGAACCGTATCAGCGTGGGTTTCGGGCTTAACCTTCAAATAAATCTTTTCTACCTTACTATCGGGGCCAATAATAAAAGTGCTACGGGTAATACCCATGTATTCCTTACCCATAAATTTTTTTAAGCCATAGACACCGTAACGGGTGGCTACTTCACCGTCCCGATCCACCAGCAAGGGGAAGGGAAGGGTATGTTTAGCGATAAATTTGCCGTGGGATTTGGCGTCGTCGGTGCTCACTCCCAGGACGATCGCATCCCTCTCCTGGTAAGCCCCGTAGGCATCGCGAAAACCACAGGCCTCCTTAGTACAACCGGGGGTGTTGTCGCGGGGATAGAAGTAAAGCACTACCCGCTTACCCTTTAAATCCCCCAGGTGGTAGAGATTACCTTCAGCATCGGGCAGGCTAAAATCAGGGGCGGCATCACCAGGGGAAAGGGCCATAGGGGGGCTGGGGATAGGGGGTAGGTTAAGGCAGATTAACAAACAAAGTTATTTTAGTCCTTGATTGAGCTTTTGGGGGCAGATCGGGGCTGGAGGTTCTTGCTTGGCCCCTATAACTTTGGAACCTTGATCAGAGCTGTATTCCCAGCACTCTGGCCAAGGTATATTTCAAGGTTGTCGTTGGGCAATGATGGCGTAGAAGGGATCGCCTCCGCCCAAACCCAACAGTTGCCAAAGAGTGGCCATGGTAGCGGGGTGACTAATCACCTCTGGGGAGCTAAAGCCGGGGACGGACTGAAGGTAGCCTTTCACCAGATTCACCCGATCGGCATCGCTACCGTCACGCCAGGCCGCGATCGCCTTTTGGTAAAACATCCGGTTAGAAAAGCTAACGATAGTCAGACCGCCGGGTTTGAGCACCCGGTGGATTTCTGCAAACACCAGCTCGGGTTGCTGTAGATACTGTACCGAAACCGTATTCAAGACCGCATCAAAGGACTGATCTGCCAGGGGCAGACGGGGGGCCTGGTTGAGATTCTGCACAAAGTAGTGCTGCAGGCGTGGGTTATTTGCCAGTTCTTCCCGATTGAGGCCATGCCCCTCTACCCACTCAAAGGCCATCTCGGCAGGTAGGTGGGATACCCAGCTACTCATCAGGTCAAGGATGCGGCCCTGGGGAGTGAGCCGTTCCCGGTAGAGGTTAGTTAGGCGCTGAATAAATTGTTCGTCAACGTGGGTAACCAGGCGAGGCACCTGGTAGAACAGATCATCGCTGGACTCATCCAGCTTCTGACGTTGGTGGGGTTGGAGCAGCATTGACCTGAGCCTGGGGGATAATATAGCCTTGGCCAGAAGGCTGAAGACAGGGTAGAGCGACCAAAGGGAAGGCTGGATAGACCTTCCGATCCGCCTTAAAGGGTATTTGGAAAGGCTCCTCCGTCAAAAGGCTTTTGCCGAAGTTTTCCCATAGCCTTTCTGTCGGGCCAACCATGGCTACGGCTATGCCTTTACTGTAGAGCTATTCCCTAGCGGTGACCAATTTTTTCCTCCCCTGCTATGCACCCTAACCGCTCCTTTCTATTGCCCAAGCGCGATCCCTGGATCCTAATTATTAGCCTAATTGCTCTGGCCATGATGGTACCTGTGGTGATGATTGGGGCTAGTCTGTTCACCCAATCCAGTCATAGTTGGTACCATCTGGCCAGTACGGTACTCCCGGAATATATCGGTAACTCTTTGATCCTGATGGTAGGGGTCGGTATAGGGGTGCTGGCCATTGGGGTGAGTACGGCCTGGCTGGTGACCAGTTGCCAGTTCCCTGGAGGGCGCTGGTTTGAATGGCTACTACTGTTACCCCTGGCGGCCCCTACCTATATTCTGGCCTATCTCTACACCGACACCCTGGAGTACTTTGGGCCAGTACAAACCCTGCTGCGAGGGATATTTGGCTGGCAACGGGCGACAGACTACTGGTTCCCCAACCTGCGTTCCCTTGGCGGAGCAATTCTGTTGTTTAGCCTGACCCTCTATCCCTACGTCTATCTCCTTACCCGGGTGGCCTTTTTAGAGCAGTCTACCGCCACCCTGGAGGCTAGTCGGTCTCTGGGGTGTAGCCCCTGGCGGAGTTTCTGGTTGGTGGCTCTGCCCCTGGCCCGACCAGCCATTGCTACGGGCACGGCCCTGGCTCTGATGGAAACCCTGAATGACTTTGGTACCGTTGCCTACTGTAGTGTCTCTACCTTTACCACAGGCATCTATCGCACCTGGTTTGGCCTCGGAGATCGCCCCGGGGCGGTGCAGCTAGCGGCGGTACTACTGCTATTTATTGGGGCTCTGCTGTTGATGGAACGGCGATCGCGACAGCAAACCCGCTATTACCAGAGCCTGGCCCGCCCTCTGGCCCAGTCTCCCTACCGGCTTAAGGGTTGGCGGGCCGCCGGAGCCTGGTTAGTCTGCTCTGTACCAGTGTGGCTGGGGCTAATTTTGCCCGTTATACTGCTGCTAGCCATGACTGTACGTAACGCCGGCGTCACCCTCAACCCGAGCTTTTTCATGCTCAGCCGCAATAGCCTGCTGCTAGCCAGCATTACGGCCTTGTTAGCCATGGTTATAGCCCTAGTCCTGGCCTATGGCTTGCGGCTTCACCCCAGACCTCTGCTGCAGCTAGAGGTGCAAGCCGCTACCCTGGGGTATGCTGTGCCCGGTGCGGTGATTGCGGTGGGTACCTTGATCCCCCTGGCGACTTTAGACAATGGTATTGATAGCTGGATGCGCCAGAGTTTTGGCCTCTCCACCGGACTGATCTTAAGTGGCACTATTTTTGCTCTGATTATGGCCTACCTGGTCAGGTTTTTGGCCCTCGCCTTTGGTGCGATCGTCAGCGGCCTGGCTAAGATCAGACCATCTCTGGATGAGGCTTCCCGCAGTTTGGGGCAGGGGCCAGGCCAGACCCTGCTGGCTATCCACGCTCCGCTTCTGCGGGGCAGTCTATTCACCGCTGTAATGGCGGTTTTTGTGGATGTGATGAAGGAACTACCCGCCACCTTAATTATTCGGCCCTTTAATTTCGATACTCTAGCGGTCAAGGTTTACCAGTATGCCGCTGACGAACGGCTGGTGGAAGCGGCCGCTCCTGCCCTGGCTATTCTGTTGGTAGGGTTGTTGCCAGTGCTCTGGCTGAGCCGAGAAATTGCGGCTGCGGGTAAATCCCAAAGTCAGCTACCTACTTCCAGCCGGCCCGATCGGTAATGCGTAGAGCTTCAGGATTATTGCGGCCAAATACCGCTGCATTCAGGGGGTCGGCCTTAAAGCTGCCAAAGCCTGCTACCACCGAATCCAAGGCTACCCCTGCCACCACCGGATATTCGTTATTACCCTGGGCAAAAATCCGCTGGGCCTCTGGGCTGACTAAATACTCCAGGAATTGTAGGGCCGCCTGGGGGTGGGGAGCGGTTTTAACCACGCCAGCCCCACTGATATTGATATGGGTACCGCGATCGCCCTGATTAGGGAAAAACACCCCCATGGTCTCTGCCACCTGCCGGTTTTCCTGCTTTTCAGATTTTAGTAACCGGGCCAGATAGTAGGTGTTGGCAATGGCGATATCCCCCAGTCCGGCGGCTGCCGCCTTAATCTGGTCAATATCGCCCCCCTCTGGATCGCGGGCAAAGTTGGCCACCAACCCCCGCACCCAGGTCTCGGTTGCCACCGCCCCGTGGGCCGCAATCAGGGATCCTACCAGGGACTGGTTGTAGATATTGGTGGAACTTCTCACCAGAATGCGCCCTCGCCACTTAGGATTGGCCAGGTCTTCGTAGGTGGAAAGTTCTGTGGGTTTGACCACATTTTTGTTATACATAATCACCCGGGCTCGTTTCGTTAAACCAAACCACAGGCCATCGGGATGGCGCAGGTTGGATGGAATCGCCTGGGTTAAGCGGGCGGAGGTCATGGGTTGAAATAGCCCCTCCTGCTCTGCCCGCCACAGCCGACCGGCATCTACGGTCATGAACAGGTCTGCTGGACTGTTCTGGCCCTCATTTTTAATGCGCTCGATCAGCTGGTCAGCTTCGGCTTCTACCACATTCACCCGGATGCCAGTGGCCTGGCGAAACCCCTCGTAGAGGGACTGGTCGGTGTCGTAATGGCGGGAAGAGTAGAGGTTGAGGACAGTATCTCGATCCGGACTCCTCACTCCGGAAGTGCTTTGTCGACAGGACTGAGTTACGGCTACCACCGCAGCGGCTGTACCGGCCATCAAAACCCTTCGTCTACCAATTTTCATGGACCATTACCTCCAAAAGTCAGTCTGGATTGTAGCACTTATTGAAAATTCTTCTCAATAGCTACCCCATGTTGGCCCACGATGAGAAGGCTTAAAGGTTTTGAAAAGAGGCTCTTACCCTAAAGACTTTTGCTAAACTTTGCCAACAGTCCTTGAGGCCAGCTAGAAGCCTTCCCAGCCTGAGTCTTTTGATCCCTTATAACTGCCTTGCCCCCAAGGTCTCTGTTTTTTCGGCCAATTTGGCCAGGGTCCAACAGTGTGACAAGATTATAGAGATAGGGCGTACCCACACAGATAGGACGTCGTTCTAGGGAGTAGGTAAAGAACCATGGTCAGAGGCATGAGGGTAAACCAGGGGCGGCGGCGATGGAGTGGCCGGTCCTTTTTCCCGTTGGGATGGGGACTATTGATCGGTATTGTGGTGTGGCTGGGGCAGGCGGGTCAGGCCCAGGCCATGGGTTTGGGGTCGGTCCTACCGGTGGCCTACCTGCCACCGGGTAATGCCATTACCGATGGCCGGGCTCTGCTGCGTAATTCTCTCCCCATTGATAACGTAGAAATTCGCAAACTCCAGACTACCCTAGAAGGGCTATCGGAATGGCTACGTAGTAAACGGTGGGGCCCCATTAGCAAAGATATCGATCGCCTGGAACGGGGACTGAGTAAGGGTCGAGAAGCGATTTTAGCAGCGGTGCCCGAGGGTAAACGGGCGGCAGCTAGCAGCTACCTGGAGGATGTCCAGGTGCAGTTGTTACCGATGCGGGAGGCCATTGAGGCTCGCGATCGCGAGGCGGTCTGGCTACGGCGATCGGCCATGCTAGATGACATTGGCCGCCTGGAGGAACTGATGGTGACGGACTTTCCCTTCGAGGTGCCCGATACCTACGCCCATCTGCCCCAACTCAAGGGCCGCGCTACGGTGGAGCTTAAGACCAACAAAGGTAGCTTGCAGGCGGTCGTGGATGGCTACAGCGCTCCGGTTACCGCGGGTAATTTTATTGATCTGGTGCAGCGGGGGTTCTATGACGGCCTTGAATTTATTCGAGCAGAGGATAACTACGTCCTCCAGACCGGTGACCCTACAGGCCCTGAGGAGGGTTTTATAGACCCCAAAACTAAGACCTATCGGCGGGTGCCGCTAGAAATCTTCGTTAAAGGTGACACCGCCCCCGTCTACGGTAGTACGTTAGAAGACCTGGGCCGTTATCTGGAAAATCCAGTTTTACCCTTTTCCGCCTTTGGCACCCTGGGTATGGCTCGTCCTAACGATGATCCCAATGGTGGCTCATCGCAATTTTTCTTCTTCCTGTTTGAACCAGAACTAACCCCAGCCGGACTTAACCTGCTGGACGGCCGTTACACGGTCTTTGGCTATGTGGTCGAAAATAAAGAGCTGCTGGAAAAACTCACCCAGGGCGATCGCATTGAATCCGCCAGGGTGATTGCTGGAGCCGATCACCTGGTACAGCCCTCCTAAAACACCATGGCGGCTTCCCCCACCGTAGCGGAAATTGGCGAACTGGGACTACTAGAACGCCTGTTTAAATACTGCCCTCGCCAGGTAGTGGGGGATGACGCGGCGGTGCTGGATCTTCCCCCAGGGCAGCAACTGGTGGTAACCACCGATGTGCTGGTGGAGGGGGTGCACTTTAGCGATCGCACCACCGGTCCAGGGGATGTGGGCTGGCGGGCAGTGGCGGCTAATCTGTCGGACCTGGCGGCCATGGGGGCAACCCCCCTCGGTATTACGGTGGGCCTGAGTTTACCTCCAACTACTCCAATTATCTGGGTGGAAAAGCTCTATGCGGCTATGGCCACCTGCCTTGAAAAGTGGGGGGGGGCTGTGCTGGGGGGTGATCTGTGCCGATCGCCCGTCGTCAGCCTGGCCATTACCGCCCTGGGAACCGCCCCTGCCAATGAGATTTTCTACCGATCCAGTGCCCAACCTGGCCAGGTAATTTTGGCAACGGGCTACCATGGCCTATCCCGGGCAGGACTGGCCCTTTTGTTGGACTCCCATCCAGGTCAAGGGGTGACAGCCAGCGATCGCCAGCGCTGGTTACAGGCCCACCAACGCCCTCGCCCACGGTTGGATGTGGTGGCCTGGCTCAGGCAAATTGGCTATGGGGAATCCATTGCCGCCATGGATAGCAGCGATGGTCTGGCCAATGCGGTGTTGCAGATCTGCCAGGCTAGTGGGGTAGGGGCTTGTCTTGATCCAGACCAGTTACCCCTCGATCCAGCCTTGGTCGAGTGGGTGGGGTTGGATCGCGCCCTCGACTGGTGCCTTTACGGTGGAGAAGACTTTGAGCTGATCCTCTGCCTCCCAAGGGCAACGGCCCAAGCTCTCCAGGCGTACTTAGGACCAGGGAGTACCATGGTGGGTCAGATCACCCGCGATCGCTCAGTTGTCTTACAGTCATCCTCCCCAGCCCTCCGTCCACCGATGGAACTTTCCTTGAGTCAGGGCTTTCAGCACTTTTAGAGGGGACGATAGGTTCTAGTCCTTAGTTATGCCCTAGTTATTACGTAGGGCGGTGATGGGGTCTAATTGGGAGGCTTTCTGGGCTGGATAGGCCCCGAAAAATACCCCTACCACCAGGCAAACGGCCAAGGAAGCCAGTACCGCATCCAGGGGAATCCCCACCTGCCAGCCCAGACTAACGTTAATTAGTGCCGAAATCCCGATGCCGAGGCCAATCCCCAGTCCCCCGCCAATGATAGACAGCACTATGGATTCCCATAAGAACTGCTGTAGGATATCCCCCGATCTGGCTCCCAGGGCCCGGCGCAGCCCAATTTCCCGGGTACGCTCCGTCACCGAGACCAGCATGATGTTCATAATCCCGATACCACCAACAATCAGGGAGATGGCCGCCGATCCTCCCAGTAAAACGGTAAAGATTTTCGTCACTGAGCTGGAGGCGCTCACCAGATCGGCCTGGTTACGCACCGTAAAGTCGTCGGCCTGGGGAGGAACAATCCCATGGCGCAGGCGTAACAGGTTAGAGATCTGGAACTGAGCTGCCTCTAGTTGATCAGGGCTTTTAGCGGCAGCCACAATAGAGTCCAGAGAAATACCGCGAATGGCGTTGATACCGACGATACGGCGAGCCATGGTGGTAAGGGGAAGAATCACCTGATCGTCCTGGTCCCGAAAACTATTAGCTCCCTTATACTCGAGGGTACCAATGATGGTAAAGGACTCTCCCCTGATGCGAATCGTCTGACCCAAGGCGGCTGTAGCGGTCAGACCGAGGTTTTCTACTACGGTTTGGCCAATCAGGGCGACCCGCTTGCCCTGGTCAAGCTCCACAATGTTGAAAAAACGCCCGGTAAGGGGTAGAAAATCCCGTACTTCAACAAAGTCGGGGGTAGTGCCATTCAGATAGGTTTGGGTATTTTGGTTTTCCCACACCACCTGGGCACGGCTACCCAGGGTGGGGGCGACATTTTTAACCGCTGCACAACTGCTAACAATGGCTCTGGCATCTTCCCAGGTCAGGGTGGTGGCCGAGCCTGCCCCCTGGGAAGCGGGAGTACCAATGGTAGCCACACCGCTGCGAACATAGATCAGATTAGATCCAAGGGACTTGAGCTGGCTTTCCGTTTCGGCTTGGGCGCCACGGCCAATGGTAACCATGGTAATCACGGCGGCAATACCAATAATAATGCCCAGCATGGTCAAACCCGATCGCAGCCGATTCATCAGCAAAGAAAACCAGGCCATCGCCAGGATCTCTAGCAGGGTTAGACGCTGATGGGATGAACGGGGCCGCTGGTATCGCCTCAGTCGATGCACCATAACAGTTTGGATTAACGGGGAGGACGTACAGTCGAGGGGCTAAAGGTGGAGGGTTTGACAGGTTTTTTGTTGGGTTCACGCTGGCCAGGCAGGGTGGTAAACACCCGATCACCCTCCGCCAGCCCCTTAATCACTTCCGTTTGACCATCCACCGTGGCCCCTACCTGGATGGAACGAAACTCTGGTTTATTTTCGCCACGTAAAATATAAACCCCCATGCCTTCAGCCCGATTAACGATAGCCATGGTAGGAATTAGCAGGGCCTGAGGTTTCTGACTAACCAGAAAACTGGCGGTCAGATTCATCCCTGACTTGAGCTGATGCTTGCCGTCATTGAGCACCTTAATGCGGACTTGAAAGCTAGTGACATTTTGAACCACGATAGATTCAGGGGCTACCCGGCGGACCTGCCCCCGAAAGGAGTGGTTGGGATAGGCATCCACCTGGAGTTCTACGATTTGACCCACCTGAATACTACCCACATCGGTTTCTGAGACATTGGCTACGGCTTCCAGGTCGCTAGCCAGGGCCACAATCGAGGAAGAGGTGGCGGAACTGGTGGCGCTGGCGGAGGTGGTGGGGGTGACAAAGGCCCCTACATCGGCATATTTTTGGGTGATTATGCCCGCAAAGGGCGCCTTAATCAGGGTGTCACTTAGTTGGGTTTGAACTGTTCTCAGCGCTCCCTGGGCCTGCATCAGCTGGGCTTGAGCCAGAGCGATATCTTCCAAGCGGCTCCCGGCTTTTAGCAGATCAAGGGCCTGGGTCAGGCGATTAGTTCGGGCCAGGGCGGCTTCATAATCTGAACGACTGCGATCCCGATCGATTTGACTGAGGGCGCCGCTGCGGTAGAGGGCTTGGTTACTTTCATAGACCGAACGAATGGCTAACATCTGAGCCTGGGCTTCCCGCAGGGCTTGCTCTGCCTGGCCAATATCCTGGGGTCGACTGCCCACCTGTAACTTACGCAAGTTTGCCTGGGCCTCCTTCACACCGGCCTGAGCTTGCAGCAATAACCCTTGTAGATTACTGGCGTCCATACGGGCTAATTCCTGTCCAGCAACAACCCGATCTCCCTGTTCAACGTAGAGAGCAACCAACCGGCCAGGCTGTTTAGGACTGACATTCACAGGGATGATGGGCTGGACCGTCCCAGAAGCGGAAATCTTAACTGTCAGGTCTTGCCGTACCGCTACTGTGGTTTGAGCTTCTACCTTAGTCTGCTGTTCTCGCTGTTGTCCCGATCGCCAGCTTTGCCATGCCCATAAACCCCCCACTCCCAGCAGTAGGAGAGCAAAAACCAGAGTAACAGACTTCCACCCAGGGGTTTTAATTAACTGAGCCATAGATTAATCATGTTAATCGTGGCAACAGCATAGCACTAACGCCTCTCAGCTTCCTTAAGGGCTAGTTGCTTGTTTCTGCTGTAGCTCACCATGCGGTCCTGGGCGACACTATAGCGATCGTCACTAACCGGTACTGACGCCATCAAATCTGCCGCCCGCTGCCAGCGCACCGCCAATTCTAGCCACTCTGCCGCCGTCGTCGCTGATGCACCATCTTTGACGCAGTCCTGGGCAAGCCGCACCGCTAACACAAAGGGATCACCCTTCACCGTCAGTGATGCGGAACTGTCGCCTGGCTGGTTGACAGGCTTACCTTGCTCTGGCGCAGCATTGTTGGTCTTAGGATGATTGGCCTTAAAGCTATTTTGCAACCAGTCCTTTGTGGTCCACCCCACCAGTAATAACAACAAAGCCAGACTGACTCCACCAATTAACCCACGATAAAAAGCTATGCGGCTGGAGGGCGATCGCTGCGATCGGTCTTCCACAAATAAACTACGCTGACGCGGAGTACGTAGATCTCGCCAGAGACGCTGGAAGGGATTAGGGCGCTTGAGGGTGACTGGTTCAAACCAGAGCAAGCTATGTTCTGGATCCCGTTTGATTTCCTCCAGCCATAATAATTGCTGCTCCTGGACAATTCGGCTATTGATATTGACCTTGGTAATGCCCTTAGGACTAATTGACTCCAGAACTCGCCTGACCTCTGCCACCACCGATTCTCGAATTAACTGATCGGGCTTGGGAGCTTCCACCAAGAGCTGCAAAACCCCATTATCCTGAACTGCCCGGGTACGAATGCCCGTAGGAGCAAAATGCCCATTGAGCACCTGAATAATTGCAGCAATACTCCCCTGGCGAGCCTGGAGATCGATATCGTCAATGGTTGAAGCCATGGTTTGAAAATAGTCTGACCGACGCCAGAAAACCTAGCGCCACCCGATTATAACAAGGCTTGTCAGACTGGGATCAGCTTCTGCAGCAAGGTTCAGAGAAGGTGCTGAAAGCGGGTTTGAGCTCCCAACTGTTGAACGGCTTTCTTAATATCCTGGGTACGGTCCTTATGCACCACCAGGGTAGCTTTACCATCACGCACAATCACCACATCCTGGAGCCCAATGGTAACCACAACCTCCTCTGGATCAGTAGCGTAGACAATACTACCCTGGGTATCCACAGGCAGATGGGTGGCCAAGTCGACATTTTCCTGGCCGGGTTGCTTCAATAAACGCTCGACAGCGTTCCAATCTCCCAGATCGTCCCAACCAAAGGTAACCGGCATCACACAGGCGCGGTGGGTATGTTCCATCACGGCATAGTCGATACTGAGTTTGGACAAGCCAGGGTAGGCCCCTACGCCCTGGGCTAGAATGGCCTCGATGAGTTGGGGTGCATGGGTCTGAAGCTCTTCCAGCATGGTCTGGGCCGAAAATACAAACATGCCACTGTTCCAGCTAAATCGACCGCTGTCGATGAAGGATTGGGCTGTGGCGGGATCGGGCTTTTCAGTAAAGCGTGCTACCCGATAGGCGTTCTGATCCCTATTGCTGTGGACCAGTTCACCCTGTTCAATATAGCCGTAACCGGTGGCGGCATAGGTGGGGGCAATTCCCAGGGTGGTAATCACATCCTGCTGGCGAGCCAAAGTTGCTGCATTATCTAGGGTCTGGGTAAAGGCCTGTTGATCGGCAATCCAGTGATCGGCCGGAAAGAACCCCACAATGGCGTCATTCCCATGGCGTTTAGCCACCTCTACAACGCCCCAGGCTACCGCTGGCGCGGTATCTCGTCCCATGGGTTCGACCAGCAGGTTAGCCGCGGGTAAAAGGGGTAATTGTTCCCGCACCTGATCCGCCAGGTGGGCCGCCGTAATCACCCAAACCCCATCCCAGTCTCCCGCCAAGTCCAGAAGGCGATGGGCGGTAGCTTGAAGCAAGCTGCGATCGCTACCATCTAAACAAAGGAACTGTTTGGGCCGCCCTAACCGACTAACGGGCCAGAAGCGTTCACCCTTACCACCAGCCAAAATAATCGGTATCAAACTAGCCATAACAAATAAATATCCAAATATTACCCATTAGGTATCAAACATAATGTTCTGATCCTATCCTCAGGAGGAATAATTAGGAACAGGATTAGCTTAATATTGGTTAACATATTACCTGAGTACAAAGTTTGTACCCAAAGTTTGTACCCGGGTGCCGGTCGGGTCCAGATGGCATTCTGGCTGAAGCTAATCTATCGGACGAAGGTCTGGATAGTAAGGTTAGTCAAAAGTATTTACAGTTGGGGAGTGAGGAGTGGCATTCATGAAACAATCATCTGGGATAATCTCCCGTTCTCGAAGTCAAACCCACTCGCGTGGCAACTCACCAACAGAACCTGCTCCTGACCCTACTCTCCAAGCCCAGCCTTCAGCTTTAAATTCTTCTCCTCATCCATCTAAATCAGGGTCCGGTATGCGCCTCACTAAGGGATTACGGATGTTCCTATGGGGGAGTGTGTTTGCGGGTACGGCTCTAAGTTCCGCCCTGATTGGCGCGTTTGGCGCTCTCGTTCTACCCTTGCCCCCTTCCTTCGCCCCTCCCAGTCAACCCCTGGCGGGCCTCGGCGATCTGTGGAAGGCTGGATTTCGCTACCAAATTACTCGACCCATCAATATTCTGGTGATGGGGATTGATCAGGTCCCAGGTGCTTCAGCCCAATCGGATCAAGCCTTTACGGGACGCACCGATACCCTCCTGCTGGTGCACCTCAATCCTCAGAGTAACAGTCTTAATGTTATTTCTATTCCACGGGATACCCGGGTGCAGATTCCTGGCTACGGCATGGCTAAAATCAACCAGGCTAACGTAGAGGGGGGGGCTGGGTTGGTGGCCCAAACCATTAATTACAATCTGGGCAATATTCAAATTGATCGCTACATCAGGGTTAATACAGCTGCCTTTCGAGAGATCGTTGATTTGCTCGGAGGTATCGAGCTTGATGTGCCTAAGCGAATGCAGTATCACGACAGCACCCAGAATCTCAACATCGATCTCTATCCCGGTTGGCAAACCCTGAATGGGGATCAGGCAGAGCAGTTTGCTCGATTTCGTAAGGACAATGCGGGGGATATTGGACGGGTCCAACGGCAACAAATGTTGTTGAAGGCTTTTCGAGAACGGTTAATTAATCCCCTGGTTGTTACCAAGCTGCCCCAGGCTATTCGGGTGATTCAGCGATACGTAAATACAAACCTGAGCACCGAAGAAATGCTAGCTCTGGCTAACTTTAGTCTGGCTGTTAAGTCTGATCAGTTGCAGATGGTGATGTTGCCTGGGCGTTTCAGTCAACCCTCTGAGTTTCGGGCTAGCTACTGGTTAGCGGACTGGACGGCCTCGGCCAAGATTTTGCAAAATTTTCTCCAGGCCGATGGAGTCAGTATTTATGCGAGCAATTCCAGCCTCCCCCAGGCTACTGATTTGAATATCGCGATTCAAAATGCCTCTGGGGAGCCTAAGGTAGGGGCAGCAGTAGCCAGTTACCTGCAAAAGAATGGCTTTCACCGGGTTTACCTGGTGGAGGACTGGTCAACCACCTTAAAGGACACCGAAGTTGTAGCCCAAAAGGGTGACCTGGAGGTGGCCAAGGCCCTGCAAGTCCTGTTGCCCTCTGGACGGGTGCTCTCCGAATCCACAGGGGATCTACAGTCAGATATTACAATTCGAGTCGGCCGCGACTGGGTAAAGCAACCCTAGGTTCTATCCAGGCGCTAGAATTTAACCCTGGGTCTGGACGCACTATGATTGAGTTAAATTATTGAGAAAGGTATAGGTCAGTCTACAGCTTTAAAACCATCCCCCCACTAACCTTCCTGAGAGGATGGCTGAGGAATCCGGGACAGGTCTGGTTACCGTCAGCGTTCTCAAACCCCCAGATAGGTGTAGATGAAGAATTTTAGTGACACCATGGCCGTTTGGTTATCCGATGGGTATCCTAGCCAATCCAGTGGTCAACCTGCCGGGGTATCAAGTTTCTAGGGGGATTAAAGGCAGAGATCAGGGTATAAATTAAGGCCTATGTCAGAGTTTTCGAATAGCCTCTAAGTACGGACAGTTAAGGAGACGCCAAAGGGAATGGGAAAAGTAGTTGGTATTGACCTGGGCACCACCAACTCAGTTGTCTCTGTTATTGAAGGTGGCAAGCCAGTGGTGATTGCCAACGCTGAGGGCATGCGGACAACCCCTTCGGTGGTAGCCTTCAGTAAGGAAGGTGAGCGCTTGGTGGGGCAGATGGCCCGCCGACAGACAGTGCTTAATCCCCAAAATACCTTTTATGGGGTGAAGCGCTATATGGGGCGCAAATATACCGAGCTCGATGAGTCAGCTAAGCGTGTGCCTTACACCATTCGTCGAGACCAGGGCGGTAACGTCAAAATTCGCTGCCCTCGCCTGGAGAAGGACTTCGCTCCCGAAGAAATTTCAGCTATGGTTCTCCGCAAGCTAGCGGACGAAGCAGCTCGTTACCTGGGACAACCGGTGACCGGGGCAGTGATTACCGTACCGGCCTACTTTAACGACACCCAACGCCAAGCGACTCGTAATGCTGGGAGAATTGCCGGTCTTGAGGTCCAGCGTATCCTTAACGAACCCACGGCGGCAGCCCTTGCCTACGGTCTGGACCAGGGTTACAACCAGACTATTCTGGTGTTCGATTTAGGGGGAGGCACCTTTGATGTTTCCGTTCTCGATGTCAATGATGGAGTCTTTGAGGTCCGTTCTACCGCTGGGGATACCCAGTTGGGCGGGGCCGACTTTGATCAAAAGATTGTAGACTGGCTGGCCGATCAGTTTTTCGAGCAGGAGCAGATCGATCTGCGTAAGGACCGTCAAGCCCTGCAACGCTTAACCGAGGCGGCGGAAAAGGCTAAGATTGAGTTGTCTGGAGTGGCTACAACAGAAATTAGCTTACCCTTTATTACCGCCACCCAGGATGGTCCCAAGCACCTGGAAACCCGCCTTAGCCTCGCCCAATTTGAAGGTCTCTGTGGCGAACTCCTAACCCGTCTGCGGGGTCCCCTGAAGCAGGCTATGGCTGACGCCGGTCTTACCCCTAACGACATTGATGAGGTCGTGCTAGTGGGGGGAGGTAGTCGTATGCCTATGGCCCAGGCACTGGTGCGATCGCTAATTGGTTTGGAGCCCAGCCAGGATCTGAATCCTGATGAGGCGGTAGCGGTGGGAGCTGCTATTCAAGCCGGCATCCTCACCCAGGAAGTTCAAGACATTATGCTGCTCGATGTCACCTCCCTCTCCCTGGGCCTGGAAACTATCGGCGGTGTCATGAAAAAGGTAATTCCCCGCAACACCACCATTCCAGTGCGGCGATCGGACATTTTCTCTACCTCTGAAAATAACCAAACCTCCGTCGAGGTCCATGTACTCCAAGGCGAACGGGAAATGGCCGCCGATAATAAGTCCCTGGGTCGCTTTAAACTCATGGGTATTCCCCCCGCACCCCGCGGTGTACCCCAGGTGTTGGTCTCTTTTGATATCGATGCCAATGGCATTTTGCAGGTGTCTGCCATGGATAAAACCACCGGTCGGGAGCAAAGCCTGACGGTACAGGGGGCCGCTAACCTGGAAGAAAGCGAGGTACAGCGGATGATCCAGGAAGCGGAGGAGTACGCTGAAAGCGATCGTCTGCAGCGAGAACGGGTAGAAAAACGTAATCGGGCCGAAGCCCTGACCTTTCAGGCAGAGCGGTTATTGCGGGAAGTAGCTCTGGATTTTGGCATGCAGTTTGCCCGCGATCGTCGTCAGCGCATTGAAGGGCTGGTACAGGAGCTGCGGGAGTACTTACAGCAGGGTAATGAACGGGGCATTGATATGACCCAGGCTGATCTGCAGGATGAACTCTACGACCTCAACCGGGAGGCTTACCTCTACGAAACCGACGACGAACCGGCAGGAGGAATTCTCGGTCAGATTGGCAATACCCTGAAAAAGACCTTTTCCTTCGATGACGATCTGGAGGCCCGGCCTAATTATGGCTATCAGGGCTCTTCCTCCTGGGGTAATTGGGACGAGGACTGGGACTACGACAACCGTAATCGGGGTTTTAATTCCCCTCCCAGGCGACCAGACCAGGCCTACGGGGCTAATTCCTATGAGGGCTATGGGGTAACTGGCTATGGTCGCCAGAATTATGGTGATCGACCTCGATCTGGCGATAATTCAGCCTATGGTCGTCAGGGTTCCGACTTCCAGAGCGATCGGAACCCCGATTACGACAATCAGGCTTACGGTTCCCCTCCCTATTCTCGCAACCCCAACTATGGCTACTCGGGTGATAGGGACCCCCGTAGGGCGAATCCGGCCTACGGGGGTCCGCGTCAGGCAGACTACGGCCAACCACCCTACCCTGGTGCGAGATCGGAGCCTTCTGGACCCCGCCCAGCTAGCCAGGATTATGGCAACAGCCGCAAGGATCAACCCTACCGCCCCCCTGTCGTACCGACCCCTGAACCAGGGCCTCCGCCAGGTTACAGTAGCTTAGGAACCCCTCCCTCCTCCCGATCCGGACAGCCGCCATCGGTTACCCCTCCCCCCTCTGATTCGGCCCCCTTCTCGGCTCAGACCAACTGGGATGATGATCCCTGGGCTCAACCCGGTCCTGCCAATCAGTCAACCGATGATCCCTGGCGAGATCCTTCTCCGCCCCGTCGTCGTCCTCGTCAGCCCGATTCTGGAGCTGAGACTAACTGGGATAGGGGCAGCCCATAAGTTCTTTAATTCCGATCAGTAAACAGATATCGCAGCATGCAAAACTTTCGGAACTATTACGAGATTCTGGGAGTTACCAGGGAAGCTGACTTTAGCGAGATTAAGCAAGCCTACCGTAAACTAGCTCGCCAGTATCATCCCGATTTGAATCCTGGTGATCGCGCTGCCGAGGAGAAATTCAAGTTGCTAGGGGAGGCCTATGAGATTCTCTCCGACGATCAGAAGCGGTCCCAGTACGAGAAATTCAGCCAGTACTGGCGGCAGAGGGGTTTTGCCAAGGGATCGGGGGGCAGTTCCCCAGTCAGTGAAGAGCGTAGCGGTGGGCGTCTTTTTGAAGACCTGGGCTTTGGGGATTTTCTTGATTTCAATAGCTTTATCGATCAGCTGCTAAACCGGCGATCGGAATCATCCGCCACGTTTCCAACCCAACCTACCAGCTACGATCAGGCCCCTTTTCAAGGTCAATCTGGAGCGGGACGTCGCCGTGATGCTGAAGCCAACCTCACCATTCCCCTGCAAAAAGCTTTCCAGGGGGGGCGAGAACGCATTCGTCTGGAAGATGGCCGATCCTTAGAGGTGAATATGCCCCCTGGTATGGTCACCGGTCAGCGTATTCGTCTGCGCGGCCAGGGAATTGGTGGTGGTAACCTCTACCTGCGGATTGAGGTAGAGCCCCATCCCTTCTTCCAGCTCCAGGGCAGCGATCTATGCTGTCGCCTACCGATTACCCCTAGTGAGGCAGCCCTGGGCAGCACCATCGAGATACCTGGTCTGGAGGGTCCTCTGCGGATGACTCTGCCCCAGGGGGCGCAGTCTGGGCAACTGGTACGGCTGGTAGGCCGGGGCTATCTCACCGGCCAAGGGCAGCGGGGTGATCTGTTGCTGGAACTGGAGGTAGTTGTTCCCAGTCGCCTTAGCGATCGGGAGAAAGCTCTCTACCAGGAACTACACGACACCGAAACCTTTAAACCCAGACAGAATTTATAGCTTTAGCTCCGTTGTACTAAGCTACGGGTATGTATAGGTAACATTAAAGCTTATATTAAGCACCCCAGCCAGTGGCAGATTTTAGATTGTCCACTGTAGAATCAAAAAGGCGGAGACGAAAGTTTCCGTTCACTCCTCACACCACAATTCGCCTGGGCTATGGCCCAGGCGTTTTCTTGAGATGGCCAGGATGGAAGAGATCTTTAGATGATATGTCTCGATCTATTACTAATGGTCTCAAGGCGTTCATTTTTTAGCTATGGTAAAATTGCGTGTGTTTAAGCAAGGCAAGGAAGACTAGGCATGACAGCCGCTGAGGTTACAGACGCTACATTTGAGAAGGAAGTACTTAAGAGTGAAATCCCCGTTCTGGTGGACTTTTGGGCTCCCTGGTGCGGGCCCTGCCGCATGGTTTCACCGGTGGTTGATGAAATCGCCCAAGACTATGCTGGCCGGGTCAAGGTCGTCAAAATCAATACCGATGAGAATCCTAACGTAGCCAGCCAGTATGGTATTCGTAGCATTCCTACTTTGATGATTTTCAAGGGTGGTGACAAGGTAGATATGGTCGTTGGCGCCGTACCTAAAACTACCCTGGCCACTACTCTGGAAAAATATTTATCTGAATCCTCTACTTCTACTCCTAAGCCTGTGCCTTGAGGATTTCTGATGTTGGTAAATATAGCTTTGGCCGATCAACCTTATTCTCAGTGTTCCGGCCAAAGCTAAGGTTGTATAGGCCTTCTAGCCTATGTCCATCCCTCTATCTATAGCTACGGCTCTATAGATGGTTTGATGTCCTAGAATACGGGCAATCCTATCATCCGCCATAATTAGGAGGAACTCTTAACCAGCGTTGACCATGGCACGAGACCTGCGGCAGTTTCTAAGTTTTTTAGAACAGCGAGGGCAACTTCGACGAATTACAGCCCAAGTGGATCCCCATCTAGAGGTGGCCGAAATTGCTAATCGGCTACTATTGGGGGGTGGCCCTGCTTTGTTGTTTGAAAATGTTCAGGGCTCTACCATGCCCCTCGCCATCAATGTCCTGGGTACGGTAGAACGGGTGTGTTGGGCAATGCAGCGAGACCATCCCCAGGAGTTAGAACAACTGGGGGAAAAGCTAGCCCTGCTATACCAACCCCGCCCGCCCAAAAAGTTGTCCCAGGCAATGAATTTGGGTAGAGCTCTGTTCGATGTAATTAAGGCCAAACCCTCCCAAGATCTACTGCCGCCTTGTCAACAGGTAGTTTTGAAGGGAGATCAAGTCGATCTCACTACCCTACCCTTGCTTCAGGTCTATCCTGGAGATGCGGGTAAGGTACTGACCCTGGGTCTAATGATTACCAAGGATCCCGAAAGTGGTATTGCCAACGTAGGCATTTACCGCCTCCAACTGCAGTCTTCCCAGACTATGACGGTGCAGTGGCTGTCGGTACGGGGCTGTAGTCGTCACCTCCGTAAGGCCGCTGAACGGGGAGAAAAATTGGAGGTAGCGATCGCCATTGGGGTTGATCCTTTGGTAATTCTGGCGGCGGCTACGCCTCTGCCTATCGATCTCTCCGAGTGGCTATTTGCCGGGCTTTATGCTGGTCAGGGCATACACCTGGCGCGCTGTAAAACCGTTGATCTAGAGGTGCCGGCCCAGGCTGAGATAGTTTTGGAGGGCACCATTACTCCTGGCGAGACGGCGGTGGACGGCCCCGCTGGTGATCACATTGGCTATTATGGCGGAGTTAATCCCCAGGCTCCTCTAATTCGTTTCCATTGCCTTACCCACCGTAAAAATCCCATTTATATGACCACCTTCAGTGGTCGTCCGCCCAAGGAAGACGCCATGATGGCGATCGCCTTGAACCGCATCTACACCCCCATCCTGCGGCAACAGGTGCCCGAAATCCAGGATTTTTTCCTACCTATGGAGGGCTTGAGCTATAAAGCCGCCATTCTCTCGATTGAGAAAACCTACCCCGGTCAAGCTCGCCGGGCCGCTCTCGCCTTTTGGTCGGCCCTACCCCAGTTTAACTACACCAAGTTTGTGATTGTAGTGGACAAGTCCATTAATATTCGCGACCCCCGCCAGGTGATGTGGGCAGTCACCTCTAAGGTTGATCCGGTACGGGATGTGTTTATTTTGCCCGATACCCCCTTCGACCATCTAGACTTTGCTACCGCCCAGCCAGGACTGGGGAGCCGCATGGGTATTGACGCCACCACCAAGATTTATCCCGAAACCGATCGCCCCTGGAGTGAAGAACTTGTCCCCGATGTCGCCACCGCTGCCCGAGTAGATGGGCGCTGGGCCGAGTATGGCCTGGCTGACCTCAACCTGCAGGATGTTGACCCCAATCTGTTTGGGTACGACTTCCAGACCGGATCTTCCGGCACCAGGACCTAGAGAAGTTATATGGTTTTGGCCAATCCAGCCAGTCCTAAGGCTGGCCAAAGCCAAAGCAGGGTAGGAGTTCTGGATCGCTTTAGTCTGGATCGATCCAAAGGTTCTCTGAAAAGGGTAGGGATGTCTTTCCCCAGGCAATCCCCTAACCCTAGGGAGACGGTTCCTGAACCTGGCCCCCTAGATTTTTGACGATCGCCCGGGTATTGGCGGTCATCATTTTCAGGTAGGTTTCGCCAGGGCTACCGACAGCCCCAATGGAGTCGGAATACAGGGGGGTAGGTGCTAGCCTAACCCCGGCCTCTGTGGCTACTGTGGTAATCAGGTTAGGGTTAAGGGTGGTTTCAGCAAAGATGGCGGGTACCCCCACCGATCGGATCGATTCCACCAGGTATTGCAGGGTCCGAGCACTGGGTTGCTCTTCAGTGCTGATACCAATCAGGGTGCCCACCACCTTCAGACCATAGGCCCTGGCGTAGTACTGAAAGGCATCGTGGGTGGTTACCAGGTATCGCCGGGAGGGAGGAATGGTGGCGGTTTGATCCCCAATCCAGTGATCCACCCGGTGGAGATCATGGATATAGGCATTCGCCCGCTTCGTAAAGGCTACCCTCTGATCGGGGACCAGGGTAATCAGTTCATCCCGTAGTTTTTCGACCATCGGTACCACGTTGCTGACATCGCCCCAGACATGGGGGTCAGGTACGGTGGTGGTGGCGTGCTGGCTAGTGAGGGCCGGCACCACCTCCCCCAGGGCTACCCGGCGAGCCTTACCGCCAGTGGCATTCATTAAACGAATCAGCCCCGGCTCCAGGTTATAGCCGTTATAGAGAATTAGGTTAGCCCGCTCCAGGGCAACCGTATCGGCGGGCGCCGGTTCGTAGACATGGGGATCGGCGCCGGGATGGAGAAGGCCTGTGAGTTGAATACTATCGCCGCCGATGCGGCTTGCCCAGTCGGCAATGAGGGTGCTGGTGGCCACTACCCTGGGCCTGGTCCCTCCCTGCCCACCCCCGGGCACACTACAGCTATTCAGGGTCAAGCCAACCGCCCCTACCAGGCTTAGCAGTAAGCCTTTGATGCCGTATCTATAAATCCGTTGCATAGGCTGGATTTCATTTTCCTTTCATTTTTATCCTATAATGACTTTCACAATTGTTTCATATTCCCCTGGCTCCTCTGCCCTAGGCCAGCCCGGTTAGTCCTCAGGACTGCCCTAAAAATGGGCTGCTAGATAAAGCGGTCGGGCCGATTGGTTGAGGTGTTAGGGCAAGACTGCAGTGCCGTTGGCTACAGCTATAATTACGTTCATTGGAGCGATCGCCGTGCCCCCATTACCGCCCCTAGTCCTAGAGCATCTCAGTGTTAACTACCGGGATCTGAGGGCATTACGCAATATTAATTTGACCATTCATCCCGGTCATCTGGTGGGTATTTTTGGCCCCAATGGAGCTGGTAAGAGTACCTTAATTAAGGCCATGCTGGGGCTCATACCCCGGGTGACCGGTCGGATCACCTGGGGGGATAGGGATCTCGCCGATCACCTGGATCGGATCGCCTATCTACCTCAGCGATCGCAGATTGACTGGAGTTTTCCTGCCACCGCTTGGGATGTGGTGATGATGGGTCGGGTAAAGCCAACTGGCTGGCTGCGGCCCTTTTCTCCCACCAGTCGGCGATTGGCTCAGGCAGCCCTGGAACGGGTAGGGATGGTGAATCTTGCCCACCGATCCATTGGCGCCCTCTCCGGCGGACAGCAACAACGTGTCTTTCTGGCTCGAGCACTAGCCCAGGAGGCGGAGATTTTTTGCTTTGATGAACCCTTTGTCGGGGTGGATCAAACCACCGCGGGAGTACTCTTCAGGGTTTTTCGTGAATTGGCAGAGGCGGGCAAGATTGTTCTGGTGATTAACCACGATCTAGGCGAATCGATTACTAACTTTGATCAGTTAATTCTGCTTAACCAGGAGCTAATTGCCGCTGGTCCCCGTGAGTGGGTACTGAGCCCCGAACACATGAGCCGGGCCTACGGCGGTCAGGTGGGTTTTTGGGGCCATGTTGCCTGAGTTGGGCCCGATCCACTGGTTACTTGACCCCTTGCAGTATGATTTCATGCTGCGATCGCTGGCGGTAGCCGTAATGGTGGGTATTATCTGCTCCGTTGTAGGAAGTTACCTGATGGTCCAGCGACTAGCGTTGTTGGGGGACGCCATCAGTCACTCGGTGTTACCTGGTCTGGCCATTGCCTTCTGGCTGGGAGGGAATATTTTTCTGGGAGCCTTTATCGCTGGAGTGGTAAGCACGGTGTTGATTGCCTGGATTCATCGACAGTCTTCCATTAAGGAAGATGCGGCGATGGGTATTGTCTTCTCCGCTTTCTTCGCCCTCGGTATAACCCTAATTACGATTATCCAGAAAGAAAACAAAATTGACCTGAACCATTTTTTGTTTGGCAATATTCTCGGGGTTACTCCCGCTGATGTGCGCGATACGGCTATCATCGCCGCTCTGGTGCTGGTAGTCGTGGTGCTACTCTACAAAGAACTTTTATTTTATAGCTTCGATCCCCTGGGGGCCAGGGCCAGTGGCCTGCCGGTAGGTCTACTAAACTCCGGACTAATGGTCCTGATTGCTCTGACGGTGGTAGCCAGTATGAAGGTAGTGGGGGTTATTTTGGTGTTGTCACTGTTGATTACCCCCGGAGCTACTGCCTACCTGTTGGTACCCCGGCTGCACCAGGTGATGGCCGTAGGCTGCGGAATTGGGGTTTTTGCCAGTATTAGTGGCTTGTACCTGAGCTACTACTTTAATCTGCCCTCTGGTCCCGCCATTGTATTGGTGGTATCAACCCTATTTAGCCTGGCCTTTCTATTTAGCCCTAGCCAGGGGGTTATGACTCGTTTTCGGCGACGTTCTTGAAGGTGACTCCAGGTTTCTAAGACCTTTTATTTAATCCGCCAGGTGTAAGGCATCAGCAAATACATACCTTTAGGATCGTTAAGGGTTTTAATCAGACCAAAGTCCCCTACAAAATGGTTGATTTCGGTTGTTAGGGGATCGGCCGTTAGGCGGGGAGATGTGGTGTTGCTTAAAAGGCTCAAAAACTCTTGCCAGTCCTTACCCTGGGGATATTCCCGTAACTGCCACCGATCTCCCAATCGGGCCAGTTGGGCAGCCTTAGCGATCGCCTGATTCAGCCCGCCCAATTCGTCTACCAGGCCCAAACGCTGGGCAGTTTTACCCGACCATACCCGCCCCTGGGCAATCTCGGCTACCCTGGCTCTGGACAGGTGGCGACCGGCCTGGACCCGATCTAGAAAGGCATCGTAGATAACATCTACATTCTTTTGTAAAACTCCCAGTTCCCCAGGAGTTTTGGGTCGCGTACTGGAGGAAATATCGGCCAGATCAGCGGTTTTTACCCCATCCCAGGCTATCCCTACCTTATTCCCCAGATCCTTGAGATTGAGAAATAGACTAAAAACCCCAATCGAACCCGTAAGGGTAGTGGGTTGGGCAATGATGAGATCGGCGTTAGAGGCGATCCAGTAGCCTCCGGAAGCCGCCACATTTCCCATGGAAACCACCACGGGCTTACCGGCCTTGCGAAATAGTTGAACCTCTCGCTGAATCACCTCAGCCGCAGTAGCACTACCGCCAGGAGTATCAATCCTCAGTACTAGGGCTTTGACATCCCTATCCTGACGTAACTGGCGCAGTTGGCGGGCTAGGGTGTTACCAGCAATGACGGAGGTCTGACCCCAGGGACTATCACTGTCCCCGTTGACAATTGCTCCTTCAGCATAGACCAGGGCCACCTGGTTGGGAGCGCTGCGGGTAACCAGGTCATCGGTCAGATCTCTAGCGTAGGTGGTTAGGGTAATCTGGCGAAAGCCATTCTCTGCATCGGAGCGATCGCTGGGGGAATCTTTACTTTCTTGAGTAATCCGTCGTAGGGCGGTAATCACATCGTCTTCGTAGGCAACCTGATCTACCAGCTTTTGGGTGCGGGCGGCGGCTCCAAACAACAAGCCCTGGGTGTTGGCGATGGACTGAATCTGCTGGGTGGTCAGGGACCGGGCCTGGGAAGCGTTGGTCACCAAGGTCTGCCACACATCTTCCAGCAAACCCCGAGCTTGATCCCGTTCCTCCGGGCTCATACTATTGCGCAGGAAGGGCTCAACGGCGGATTTGTACTTCCCTACCCGAGTTACCTGTACCCCCACCCCCACCTTTTGCAGGGCTTCTGCCTGATACATGGTCTCGGCATAGAGACCATTCATTTCTAGCGCCCCAAAGGGACTCAGGTAAAGGGTATTGGCCAGAGAAACCAGGTTGTATTGCTGCTCATTCCAGTCAGCATTGTAGGCCAGGATTGGCTTGCCCGATGCCTTAAAGGTGGCGATCGCCTGGCGCAGATCGACCTGATCGGCTAACCCCGCCCCCAGATCTCCGTTACCACCCTTGAGGTAAAGCCCCGCAATGCGATCGTCTTTAGCAGCCTGCTCAAGGGCCAGGACAGCCCGACGTAGGGATAGTTGGGACTGGGAAGTGCCCTCCAACAAATAGCTCCCTGCCTTCAGGGTAGGGGGACTGTCGGCGATCTCCGTGGAAAGGTCGTAAACCAGTACGGTATTTTTAGCTAACCCAGCATTAGGCGTGCCCCGAACCAGGCTAGTGATTAATAGCCCGGCCAGACCAACGGCTCCTATTGCCAAAAAGCAACCCAACAGCAAAAAGAGCAAGAGCGATCCAACAAAACTGGCCAGGGTGTACTTTAGGAACTGCCGCATGGACCCCTCACCTATCAATAAACATCTCCATCCTGGGCGTCGTCATAACTTTCCAGTTCTTCCTTGGGGGATGAACGCATTTCTTCCTTAAATCCCCGCAGGGTTTTTCCCAGGGTGCTGCCCAGTTGGGGGATTTTCTTAGGACCGAAGATCAGTAAGGCTACCCCGATCACAATCACCACCTCAGTCCAACCCAGATTAAACATAGTCGTACCCGGTTAAAAGTTTGTTTCACTATAACCGCTAACGCGGTGGGATCAATCACCACTTCCTGTAGGGAGGTGTTTAGTACGCATCGCTACCGGGGCCTATCCCCTGGCCCATAGCAGGTTTCCCCACCGATAATGATTAAAGACTTGGTATACCAATTAAACTTCTCCTTTATCCCTATAGAAAGCTTTGCTAAACTAAAGTCTAACTATAGTGAATTTTGAATTGACAGTAATCCTACTAGTTGTATAAAAGACGGCCATTATATAGCGGATTTCACTTGGGTGAAGTGCGATATGATTATCCCCCTTATCAAGGGGGGGTACAGCGTGAAACCCTAACGGCCAGCCGCTGGGGGGTAGGACTGAGCAATTGGGTGTCTCACTCTATCGAAAACCGCTATAAAGTCCCCTAAGCTCATATTTTTTCAACTTCTAATTATTAATTTTTGGAGAAATAATCATCATGCCGAAGTTAGACGAGTCTCTCCAGCCTACTGCTCTGGTGCTAACCCATAATAATGGCAAAGACCATCATGGCAATGGTCAGGAGGTCGGAGAAGCGGGTATTCGCCCCTGGGGTACCTATACTATTTTGGAAGAGGGCCGGGGTTATAAAATTAAGCGGATCGAGGTCAAACCTGGCCACCGCCTGAGTCTACAAATGCACCACCATCGTAGCGAGCACTGGATCGTGGTCTCTGGTACCGCTAAGGTGATTTGTGCCGATAATGAAATTCTCCTTGGTACCAATCAGTCCACCTATGTACCTCCCTGTACACGCCACCGCCTCGAAAATGTGGGAGTGATTCCCTTAATTCTGATTGAAGTACAGAACGGAGAATACCTGGGAGAGGACGATATTGTCCGCTTCCAAGATGACTACGCCCGGATCAGTTAGATCCCATCCTTACTTTAGGTTTCTCGAAAAGCCTCCCAGATCGGGCTGGTATCGAACTATGAAGTGACCGTCGCTGTCGTAAATAACTACTGCTCGGTTAAGTTGGTGACTGACATTGATGATTTGATCAATCAGTTGCTTGAGGTTAGCGCTAATGGGGTTGATACCACTCTGGGAAGGAGGGGTGATCGCCTGCTGGACAACCCGAGCATAGGGGAGGGCCAGATTCATACGAATCTGGTCGTCCCTTGCTTCTACGGTGCAGGTCATAGAACCGCAGATTTTTCCTAGGGTGCTAGTTACCCCTGCCAAGACCAGGTTTGTACTGAGCCGGTTTTGGGCATTGCGGAGATTAGTTTGATAGGTTTCTACCAGGGTAGGAACCTCTTTAAACAGGGTTGTGTCCGCCGGAATTTGCTGGATACTGGCAAGGGCTTTTTGCCAGTATCCAGCGGCTAAATTCCACTGTCCCTTAGCGGCTGCCGTCGCCCCTGCCCTGGCGGCTTGTATAGCCTGGCCGTAGTTGTGGCTGCTGGCTTCCTCGATTTCCACCCGATTCATAGATTGCGCCAACTGCTGCTGATAGTCCTTCAGTTGGGCCTGGGCCTGGGCGTAGATCATAGTACCCTGGGGAATCAGAGCCAGTCCCTTAATGGCCGCCTGCCATTCCTTTATAGCCAGATGCCAACCAGCTACAGAGCGACTGCTTGCCATGGGTTGACTGGCTAACTGAGCGGCTTGAATGGCGGTGTTAAAATTGGCCTCCGCCGCCTCCTCGGCTTTAATCCGACCACCAATAAGGCTGTAATTGGCATGGTACGTCATCAACTTTCTCTGGGCGTAATCGTAGGCTGGACTGGTGGCAGGAACTGTAGCCAGTTGATCGATAGCCTGTTGCCAGAGTAAATGGACATTTACCCAACGCTCGACTGGATGGGGAGGGGCCTGGCTGAGTTGAGCGGCCTCGAAGGCCTTTCGCTGAGCCCGAAGAATGGTATTCAGGCTAGTTAGGGTACCATCATAGCGCTGCAGACTTGCCTGGGCTGAACCATAATGGGCTGACCAGATGGGAATCGGGGTTAACAAATCCACAGCGGCTTGCAGGTCAGATTGGGCATTGACTATATCGTTGTTAGTAGGGTTGGCGAGTAGGGCGGCTTGGGTCAGCTGGTAGAATGCTCGAGATTTCTCCAGGCGATCGCAACTACCCACTACACAAGGGCGGGTTACGCCATAGACCAATAAACTGCTAACCAGCAAGACCAGCACAGCTACCCCATAGCTCCAGTAATTGCCCATGAAGGCTAAAACCCAATGGCCCATCTGCCTACCCCAGAAAGGTTCGGGAGCAAGCTGGATAGCCGTATCCGGTACGGCTACCGTAGCGTCTCGAAAAGATAATAACGGGTTAGGCTGAGGTCCTATTGGGGAATGACCTGCCAGGCTACCAGGTATTACCCTGGCAGCCTCTGCAATTCCCCAGGTAAAGCTGTGCATCTTGTAGGGTTGGGTTGCCTCCTTGACCTTGAGATAAATTCTGACCGGCACAAGGGATCTGTTAACCCAAGGCGACGCACCCCAGGCCAGGGATGGCATCAGGTCACACAATACCCCTTCTAGAGTCGCCAGCATTTGGGCTCCATTACTGACCTCTGGAGATGGATGCTCAACCTCCAGCAGCAGGTACTGACTCTCTTCTTTGCAGCAGATGGTAGTTAGGTCAGGATAGCAGGAGGCTGTCTGAAGATACCGGCTCAAGGCTTGACTTAGACTTTCAATACCAGCATAGGTAGGAGAAGGGGAAGAGGCCATAACTTCGGCTTTGCTTGCTAGCAACAGTAGGCTTATGAGTATCCTAGTTCAACCCTGGAATTCTGGGACATCCAAGGTCATAAGTTGCAAACCAGGTTTTAAACCAGACCCCTAAATCCCCAAGTGATCCAGCCCACCCAATTCCTTTAAAAAAGTCAATCCTAAAACTACCTTCCATAGCATTATTAAGGGAAAAATTCCGAAGTTTCTAGGTCGCCGAATATCGCCGGAAATATTACGGGAAATCATCAAATATTATTTTTTTGACAAAATCAGAAAAAAAACCCAGCGAAAAATCCTAGAAAACAAGGAACCAAAAGGGTTTTCATCAATGTTTCCATAAGCGAAAAACTACGGAGAAATGTAAAAATTAGTTATTTTTGTGACGCCCTGTGAATATGAATGAATAATCAGGGATTTCACTGGACGTTTTTGATTTCTAGCGTATTAAATAGCACCTAGCACCTGCTTTAACTGTTACGTGTCTCTCGGCACAGGCGCAGGCGCTAAAGGACAATAATCTGGCGGTCTTTGAGCCCGGTGCGGATTTTTCAAGTATGTACTTGTGAGTAAACCCGAACCATAGGCCAATGAAACAAGGTTACCCCTTGCTGATGCCGCCAGATCCTATCTATCTAACCATTGCATCTATCGATAATAACTCCTGACCTTTGCCATCAGGAGGGTTATGTTTCAGCGCAGTTTTTTTTAACTGCACCCATTTTCATTGTTAAGGAACAAGATTAAGGAACAAAGTTATGAACTTCAAGTCCCTGGTTATTGCTGGTATTTCAGTTGTCGGATGCTCAGCCCTAATGATGACCACCGCTAGCCCTGCTCACGCTAGTCTACTTTACTTTGGCGAGCCCCAAGCAGGCGATCCCTCTCGCAATAACACGGCTACTAGTGCGGATAATACAGGTATAACCTTACCCGCCACGGGGGATGCCATTCTCATTGGCGGTACTTTGGAGGGGGGGGGAAACGCCACGGAAGATGTTGACTGGTTTTCATTCACAATAGGGAAAGCAGGTACCCTTTCCCTATCTTTTCAGTCTTCCCATCTACCAACCGCTGCCCTCCAGGCTATGTTTTATCTAGCCAGTGACCCGTCCACACCCCTGACCCTGTTTCGACCTAGCGCTCCTACAACCCCTATCACCAGTTTGAGCTTTAACACCCCAGGTGGTGACGGAGCGAAGGTAAAGGATAACTATGCTGCGGGCACAAGCTTCCTGGTTCACATCTTAGGAAATGCCACCGATAACCCCGATTACTCCTTCCAGGCGGAATTGCAACCTGAATTACCGCCGCCTCCCCCGCCCCCCACGTCCGTACCCACCCCAGCCCTGCTACCTGGCCTGATTGGCATGGGGGTAGCGGCCTGGCGAAAACGCCAGGGAGAACCTGCCGTTAGCCCCGAGGTGATCAAGGCTTAGCCAGTATAGATTCGACTCAGCCAGGGCTGGTGGGCGCGCGACTATCCCTGGCTGGTTCTCTGGTTATGGATAGATTGACTTTTTGGGGTGCGGCTATCGTGCCATCGATTGAGAGTAACAATCTATCAAGGTTGGCCGAGAAAATCTCGCTTGCCTAACTCGACCCCATTGTGCCTTAGAATGGCGTAGGCAGTGGTAACGTGAAAAAAAACATTGGGTAACAAAAAGTAGGAAAGGAAGGGCCACCCCCGCATGGTCATAGAGTGACCACCCCCTACCGGTACGGTGAACTCTTTATCTTCCGTACCATCGATTTGCTCAGACTTAAAGGACTCCAGATAGGCGATCGTGGTCTGCAAGCGATGGATTAATTCTGGAAAGCTGGTTTCAGTATCCGCTAAGGGAGGGGCATCAACTCCTGCCAGGCGGGCTGTACCTCGCCTGGTTAGGTCAGAAGCAATCTGAACTTGACGAACCAGAGAAAACATATCGGGATACAGACGGCTTTGCAGCAGCACCTGGGGATCGATGCCCCTGGTTTCGGCATGGGCACTGGCCTTCTCCAGAATACTACTGAGATTTCCGACAGCCCGCAGCAAGGGTGGAACCGTAGCCTGATACATAGAAATTGACATAAATCACCTTAGAGTCAAAACATTAAACCGGATGGAAGAAAAAGGCTGCCCCCAAAAGAGCAAAGGTAGATAGGAGTAAGACTCCCTCCAGCCAGTTAGAACGCCCATCCTGGCTGACTAAATTAACGGTAGCTACGGCCACCGCCACCGCTACCACCTCAAACAGACCAAAGTTCAGGTCCATAGGTTGGCCAATGAGTTCACCCACAATGACCAGGAGAGGAGCCACTAGGAGAGCGACCAGCAGGCTAGAGCCCATGGCAATGGATACCGCTAGATCCATGTTGTTCTTGGTTGCCATACGGACAGCAGTGACGTACTCTGCGGCCCCGCCCACCAGCGGCAGAAGAATAACCCCGGTAAACAAGTCGGTTAGTCCCAGGTTGTGGGCTGCTGCTTCGACGGCCCCAACAAAAATTTCTGACTCAATTGCTACCCCCACCGTTGCCGCCAGCAATACCCCCACCCAGAGACCGAGGTTGGGCTTATGGGTTACAGGGCGATCGAGACTGGCCTTGTTACCCTCTCCTGATTCCCCAAAGTCACTTAAACTGACTTCGTAAAGGTAACTATGGGTTCTTAGGGAAAATAGCAGGGTAAGGGCATACACCGTCAGCATGACCACTGCTACCACCAGGGAAAGTTGACGAATGACTGCCGCCTCGACAATGCTGGAGGTATTGATCACCAGGGCTGGAATGACGATCGCCGTTACCGCCAGGGTCATAGTCGAGCCATTAATACCTGCCACCGCCTGATTAAAGCGTTGCTCTTTGTAGCGCAGCCCCCCCACCAGCATAGATAGGCCCAATACCAGCAAAGTATTGGCCAGAATTGATCCGGTAATACTGGCTTTAACAATGTCAATTAAGCCTGACTTGAGGGCGACCAGGGCAATAATCAGTTCGGTCGCGTTACCAAACAGGGCGTTGATCAGTCCCCCCAGGGTCGGTCCAGTAACCAGCGCCAGTTCTTCGGTGGCGGTGCTCAGCCAGATCGCCAGGGGCACAATGGCCAGGGCCGAGAGCCCGAAGACTGTCAGCGCCGACCACTCCAATCGCTCGGCCAGAATCGAGAGGGGAATAAACACCAACAGGCCAGTGGAAAAGAGGGTTTGTAGGGACGGAAGAGCTTTCATACCGGAGTTGCCAGTGGTTCAAGTTCAAAGCGGTAGGTTTCAATCACTGGGTTGGCCAGTAACTGATGGCACATCCGATCCACCTGCTGGCTAGCGGTGGTTTCATTCTCGGCCTCTAGGGATAGCTCAATGTACTTACCAATGCGGATAGAGTCTACCCGGGTGTAGCCCATATGGGCCAGTCCCGATCGCACCGCCGTACCCGCCGGATCCAGTACCGATGGTCGTAGAGTGATGTAGACGCGAGCGCTGTAGTGGGGCACGGCTGACCTGATAAGTGACTAAATCATTAATATTGCCCCATCCTACCCTATGGCGGGGTTGGTAGAATGGGCACAGAACACTTGAGCCAGTATGGTGCAGCGAACCCGCAGTCAGGAAAAAATCTTATCGGCCCTGAGGGGACTGAGTCAGCCCATTTCTGCTCAGGACCTTTATATGGAAATGCGTCAGGAAGGCATGACTGTGGGTTTGGCAACGGTTTACCGCGCCCTTGAGGCACTAAAACTAGCGGGAGCGGTGCAGATGCGTACCCTACCCTCAGGGGAAGCCTTGTACAGCCTACCCCAGGCCGATCGTCATCACCTTACCTGTTTGCACTGCGGTAATACTATTCCCATCGATGAGTGCCCGGTCCATGACCTGGAACAGCAACTACACCGGGCCCATCGGTTTAAGATTTTCTACCATACCCTGGAGTTCTTTGGCCTTTGCCCCCACTGCCAGGGAAGTTTATCCCCTGTTTCCCAGGTCTAACACTATGGATTGGACACCCGGGGTAATTAGCGCTGGGGCCATAGTGGGAGCCCTGGGCCGCCACTATGCCAATCAGCTGTGGCTTAGCCGCCAGCGATCGGGATTTCCCCTCAGTACCCTGGTGGTTAATCTTACCGGGGCCGGCTTTATGGGGTTCTGGGTTACCCTGCTGAATGGCCTTCTGGTGGGTCAAGAGGATCTGCGGCACCTTCTGCTGGTGGGCTGGCTGGGGGCCTACACCACCTTTTCCACCTATATTGCTGATACCGATTACCTGAGTAGGGCTCAATCCTGGCGTTTGGGTCTGCTCTATGGCGTGGGTACTCCTCTGGCAGGGCTAATCAGCTTTTGGTTGGGGCGATCGCTGGCCCTCTGCCTGGGCCAACCATAACCACAGCGCTGGTCCCTGGAGTCGGTTTACCTAATCCTCCAGGCCAGCCCTAGTCGCGATTTGCTGACCCAGCCTGACCCCACCATAGAAACTACACCATCCCAGCACCGGGCTGCCTACCCCGTAGGCCCATGCTTCCTTCCAAGCTTGCCCGGTCATGAAGTTAACCACCTCCAGAATGTAGGTAGAAAAGGTAGTCAGGGATCCAATAAAACCGGTAATAACCAGGAGTCTGATTTCCGGAGTCACCCCGGTCAGTCGCTGGGTGAGCTTCACAAACAAGCCCAACCAGAAACATCCCAATCCATTCACCACCAGCGTACCCACGGGTAGGCTGGGGTGATCGAGGGTGACAGTAAGCCAGTGACCCAGGTAATAGCGCCCCAGGGCCCCGGCGATCGCCCCCAGGCTAACGGCCAAGGGAGCTCTGATCCAGGCAAAAGTCATCAAACAATGATCCTTAGGGGATTCTAAGAATTACCCAGGGGTGAGTCCCTCTCCGGTACTATCCAGCTATAGTACGTCATCAATGAGTAATGGAGCGTAATCCTTATGACGGCAATTAGGTCTGTTCACGGTAGAGAAATCCTCGACTCCCGCGGTAACCCCACGGTGGAGGTGGATGTGATTCTGGCAGATGGGGCCAGGGGCCGTGCTGCCGTACCCTCCGGGGCTTCTACTGGTATTCGAGAAGCTCTGGAATTGCGAGATGGTGACAAGAATCGTTACGGCGGTAAGGGTGTGTTAAAAGCCGTAGCCAACGTTAACACCGCCATTGCCCCGGCTATTCAGGGTATGGATGCTGCCGATCTGGCGGCGGTGGATGGTAAGATGCTGGCCCTAGACGGCACCGACAATAAGGGTAACTTAGGGGCCAATGCCATCCTCGGAGTATCTATGGCGGTGGCCCGGGCAGCAGCGGCCTCTGCCCAGGTGCCCCTCTATGTTCACCTGGGGGGATCGGACTCGGTTTTATTGCCGGTACCCTGCTTTAACATCATTAACGGCGGCGCCCATGCCGATAACAGTGTGGATTTTCAGGAATTCATGGTGGCTCCCGTCGGTGCTCCTAGTTTTTCTGAGGCCCTCCGCTACGGTGCTGAGGTTTACCACGCCCTCAAATCAGTTTTACAGGCAGCCGGTTACAGCACAGGTGTGGGAGACGAAGGCGGTTTTGCCCCCAACCTGAAAAGTAACGTTGAGGCCATTGAGGTGATTCTCCAGGGGATAGAGAAGGCTGGTCTGCGCCCTGGTGCTGACATTGCTATTGCCTTAGACCCGGCGGTTAGCGAGCTTTACCAGGAGGATGGTAGTTACCTGTTTTACAAGTCCGACAACAGTCGCAAGTCTGCGGAGGAGATGATTGCTCTATGGGAAAGCTGGGTTAGCCAGTTTCCCATAGTTTCTCTGGAGGATGGCCTGGGGGAACAGGATTGGGAGGGTTGGAAACTTATGACCCAGCACCTGGGCGATCGCTTGCAACTGGTAGGGGACGATGCCTTTGTTACCAACCCCACCATTATTGCCCAAGCCATTCAAGACGGCGTGGGTAACTCCTCTTTAATTAAGGTGAACCAGATCGGTTCCATCACCGAAACCCTAGCTGCCATCAAAATGTCCCACCAGGCTGGCTACACCTGCATGGTCAGCCACCGTTCAGGGGAAACCCCCGATGACTTTATTGCTGACTTGGTGGTGGCTACCAGCACTGGCCAGATTAAGTCAGGAGCTCCCTGTCGGGGAGAGCGGCTCTCCAAATACAATCAACTCCTGCGTATTGAAGAAGAACTCGGGAGTCGGGCTCGCTACGCTGGAGTTAGTGCCTTTCAGCAGCAGAGGTTAGCAGTCTCTTAAGGATACATAAGCCAAAACCCTAAGGAACGGGTGGGGGTTCTGGCTCGCCTCCGTCCCCTTACCGGTGACTACGGCCATAGCAGCGATTGTGGTGAGTTGTTAGCCAATTCACCACAATGGCAAGATTAGTAGAGACCAAAGGTAAATTTGGTCTACCGGCTAAGTTACTTTCAGTGATATGGGCAGAGCGAGACTCGAACTCGCATGACCGTAAGGCCGCCACATTTTGAGTGTGGTGCGTCTACCAATTTCGCCATCCGCCCAGGGATGCATCCCTATTATACTGAATCGGGTTACCTTTAACCAGAGCAAAGTAGTCCTGGCTGTGGGCCCAGTGGTCAATCTCCCTGGCCCGCAATACCGGCACCGGATGGGTAAGTCCCTGGGTGCGCAGTTGTTTGAGTACTTCCCCCAGCTGACTATCGCTAATGGCGTCGTAGGACCGGGCCTGGTCCAAAAAAGCCTCCAGATTAAGCTCCTGAACTAAGGATGGACAGCCCCCACAGAGTTTCATCAGCAATGAGGTAACTATGCGAGGGTCCTGACTGACTAAAAGGGCCGCCCGATCGCAGCTGAATTCAGCACAGCGCACCCACTCCATCACCTGACTTTGCAGGTTTTGGGCAAGCACCTCCCCCAGGGGGAGTTGGCTGGCGGCCAGGGTGAGTAAATTCGCTAGGGTTAGATACACTCCGTGGTCGCATTTCAGGTGTCCCAGTTCGTGGGCAATCACCGCCTGGGTCTCAGCGGGGGTGAGCAGCTCAACCAGGGCAGTATGGAGAACGACAAAGGGCTGCTTGCCCCGCATCGCAAAGGTATAGGCATTGGGCACCGGGCTTTGCCGCAGGTAGAGCTGGGGTACCTCTAAGTCTAAGATCTCACAGGCTTCTACCAGGGAACGGTGCAGACTGGGTACCTGGCGATCGCTCACCTGCAAACTGGAGGCAATGTTTTCCAGATAAAAAATCTGCTCCGCCAGAGGCCCCATCACCATCCTTAAGGCTAGATCCAGGCCTGGCAGTTGCTGCAGTGCGTGGGTCGCCTCCCGATCCAGGGGATGGCGAAACTGGGCCGCCTGTAGCCCCAGTAAACGAGTCTTGCCAGTCATAAATACCACCAGGAGATGCGGGAAAATAGCTTGATGCTGCTGCCGATCATAGCAAACTGGATAGGAGCCACTGGTGATGATTTAGTAAGATCTGGATTCATTAAAATGGCACAATAATTATGGTCCCTTTGATGGCTACTTGACTGACTTTGTAGCTTGGTTGTGGCCATTTGTTATTCCATTGGAGGAGTCCTAGCGTGGTCAGTTCACCAAAGCGTTTGTTGGTTGGATCAACCGAACCCTACAGTGGAAAATCGGCAACCCTCCTGGGTATAGGTCTACAACTTCAGGCTATGGATATGGATGTGGCCTTTGGTAAGCCGATTGGCTATTCCCCGGTTGGCAGCACCGAAGATCCAGATTTAGATTTTATCGCCACCACTCTGCATCTGCCAGAATCTCGTTTTTATCCGCCGGCCCTTTCCCTTTCCCAAACGACCATTGAGCATCTCCTGGCGGGTGGTAATGGCAGCGGCAACAATAGTTTACAGTCCTTTACCCAGTCTCGGGGAGAAACCCTCTTGTTATTGGAGGGACCCAGTAGTTTGACCGAGGGCACCCTGCTCAATTTATCCCTACCTCGTATGGCCGAGCTGATCGACGCTGCCGTATTACTGGTGACCCGTTACGATTCTATTTTGCTGGTGGATCGCTTGTTAGCGGCCAAACAACAATTGGGTTCCCACCTGCTGGGGGTAATTATTAACGACGTTCCCGCCGAGTCAGCCCAGACCATGGAAACTGTGGTCAGACCCTTCCTGGAGCACCAGGCTATACCCATTTTGGCCCTGTTTCCCCGTTCTCCAGTGATGCGTAGTATCACCGTGGGGGAAATTGTGGATTGCCTTCATGCTGAAGTGCTGTGCTGTCCCGAACGGCGGGATCTAATGGTAGAAACCCTGACCATTGGAGCGATGAATGTTAACTCCGCCCTCCGTTACTTCCGCCAGGGGACTAACATGGCAGTGGTAACTGGGGGCGATCGCACCGATATTCAGTTTGCCGCGCTAGAAACCTCTACCCAGTGTTTGGTATTGACCGGACAAATTCCACCCGCTGCCGCCATCTTAGAGCGAGCGATGGATCTGGAGGTGCCAATTCTCTCCGTTGACTCCGATACCCTGTCAACGGTGGAACGCATTGATGAACTCTTTGGTCAGGTGGGTATTCATGAACCGGCTAAGGTCCGTTGCATTCAGGATATGGTAGCCACCTACCTGGATCTCCCTCGACTGCTGGATCTAATCGGGATTTCAGCGGTTGCCTAACCCTTCTTCTGACTCCGCCCCTACTCAGGGCAACGGCGGTCTGATACAATGAAGCCCGATATTCTTCCTAATTCATTCGGTGTAGTCGTTGAGTCAGTCTATCGAAGCTCCGCTGGAATCTCCTAAGGTAGATACCTTTCTGCAAGAACTGGCGGCCATTCAACAGTCAGGATCGAAGCGAGTCGCTATTCTCGGCTCTCGCCATGTGCCCATTACCCATCAGCAATTGATCGAATTGATGACCTACGCCCTGGTTCTGGGAGGTAATCGAATTATTACCTCTGGGGCAACGGGTACTAACTCGGCGGCTATTCGGGGCGCGATGAAGGCTGACCCTAACCTGCTAACGGTGATCCTACCCCAAAGCCTGGAACGGCAACCCTACGAATCCCGGGAACAACTGGAACAGGTGATGCACCTGGTGGAAAATCCAGCTAACGATAGCCTATCCCTGGCTGAGGCCAGCGCTATTTGTAACCAGGAAATTATCTCCCGTTGTCAGCAGTTAATTTGTTTTGCCTTTCATGACAGCCATACCCTGCTGCAAACCTGCCAGGTAGCCGAAGATCAGCGCAAAATCGTTACTCTCTTTTACTTTGACTAATAGTTGTGTATCAACGGGTTACCTGAATGAAGTTCCCTATACCGATGCCAGGTTTCTTGCTGGTTAGCATTTTCCTGGGGACGATTTTAATCTATCTGCCCTACGGAGTTGTTGCCTACGGGCGATTTCGGGTTGGCTATAATCTTTCTACTCCTCGGGCTATGTTTCCTAGCCTACCGGGCTATGCCCAACGGGCTACCTGGGCCCATGAGAATGCCTTTGAATCCATGATTGTTTACAGTCCTGCTGCCCTGATGGCCTACCTTACCCAGCAACAATCGGAGGTGGCGATGGGGGCCGTTGGGCTTTACCTGGTGGGGCGATCTCTCTATCCTCTGTTTTACATTTTAGATATTCCTTTGTTGCGATCGCTGATGTTTGCCGTGGCTAATCTCGGCACCCTAACCCTTTACCTTTTAAGTTGTCGATCGGTTTTATAGCCCTAGCCTTGGATAACGCCAGACCCCCTATCCAGCCTGCGATCGCTTTTACCGTTTTCCTCGGTTCTAAGGCTGGCCAAAGCCATACCTTACCTGTGAAAATTTGTTTCTAAGTTCTTTCTAATCCATAGATTGGTTTTCTAGCGCCATGGCTTCTAACTTTTCCTTCGATGTTGTTAGTGATTTTGATCGTCAGGAACTGGTCAACGCCATTGATCAAGTCCGCCGTGACGTTGCCGGTCGCTACGACTTAAAGGATACTAAAACGACCCTCGATCTAAAGGATGACACCCTCACCATTGAAACCGCCAGTGACATGACCCTGAATGCGGTGAAAGACTTATTGCATCAGAAAGCTGCCAAACGCAATCTTTCTCTCAAGATCTTTGACTATGGTCAGGTGGAGTCCGCCAGTGGTAGTCGTCTACGCCAGGAGATTACCCTTAAAAAGGGCCTGAGCTCCGAGACGGCCAAAGAAATTAGCAAGCTGATTCGCGATCGCCTCAAAAAGGTCACTGCCGCTATTCAGGGCGACGCCGTCCGGGTATCGGGTAAGTCCAAGGATGATTTGCAAGAAGCCATGCAGCTGGTTCGCCAGGAGGAATGGCCAGTGCCCATCCAGTTCACCAACTATCGATAGATAACAATGTTTTGGTGGGGCTATTTCTGAAGTAGGCCACATCAAAAAAAAGAGGAAGACACTTTTGAAATGTCTTCCTCTTTTTTGCTTTTACTAACAACTAAACCATCTCCTGAAAAGGCTAGTTACCCTAATCAGGGGATTGATATGATTCTACTTTTCTAAGATCACCTTGGCGACCATGCCGGCTCCGCGGTGAGGAGCGCAATAGTAGGAATAAGTACCAGCGGGCATATCGTCGGTAAAGGTTGCGGAGTAGCTTTCTCCGGGAGAAAAGGTAAGTTGGGTATGGGAAATAGCACCGGTTAAGGCTTTGGCCGAGTCCTTCTCACCGGGAGTGGCAGCTTCGTCAAAGATGACGTTGTGGGGAGCCATTTTATTGTTCACCCAGGTTACGGTGTCACCAGGTTTGACAGTAACGACATTCGGTTCAAACACCAGTAGGCCAGCGTCATTACCCATTTTGACGTCATAGTTGGTGGCTGAAGCGGGGGCAGAGACCAGGGTTAGGGTTCCCACCATGACCACAACTGCCACAATTAAAAGTCCCAAACGCTGGGCGGCACGAATCAAATGTTGCATAACTACCTCTAAAGGATTCCTTTAATTTGGCTCAATCAAAACATGAGCATCTAAACGTAGCTCTGAAGAGCTGTTCAACCCATAGGGCCGACCTGCTTAGCTCAACCCTACGGCTTTTCTAAACCGGTGGAGCTGAGAACCGAGTCTTACCCGTTCCCCACATATCTCCAATCACCTTTGGTTGTAACAAAATATGGCCAGCGATGGCAACCAGGTCTTCTTCGGTTAAACTGCGCATCTTAGGGAAGATATCAGAACTCTTCTTGCTGGGGTGAACCTGGGAAATATCGGTGAGCCCATCGTAGGTTGTGGGCTCTTTTAGATAATCAACCAGGGTTTCAATATTGTCCCGGGGAGGCAGGGCTCCCGCTAGAGTATCAGAATCTAAACCTACCGTTGGATTGGTTTTGGTAATTCCACCAACGTGACAGGTACCGCAGGCATAATTAAATTGTCTACGACCCCGGGTTACCTGTTCCAGGGATAAAACAACGCTATCCCCCTGGGGGTTAAGCTTAACCGTGCGGGTAGCTTCATCCAGCTCAGCTGCGATGGCATCTCCCATGATTAAATGGCTGACAAAGAAGAGTGCCACTGCCACTAGCCAAATGCATCTCTTCACCATGGTTCTCCTCAAAAAGTATAGGGCTCAGGTATGGACAATCAACACAGCGAACCTAACGGGGTTAGCCATTAAGTCAATCCTCGTAATGACTATCATGCCATCGAAAGGGGAAGATTCCAAAACTTTCCCTGGTATTGGGCTCTAACCAGGCTGTTAATCCGCACGAACATGGCTGGAGACGCTATGGTGCCTAAGTTCAGGCCAGTTGAGGGCAATCCCATCTAGCTGGGTAGACTCCGGGGGTAGGGGTGGGTGTAAACGAATCAGTTGGGCCAGGGTTTGTTTGAGTTGGGTGCGAGCTACGATTAAATCCACAAAGCCATGTTCCTGGAGATATTCGGCGGTTTGGAAGGTTTCTGGAAGCTTCTCCCGCAGGGTTTGTTCTACGACCCGTCGACCAGCGAAGCCAATGGTAGCCTTAGGCTCAGCTACAATGATGTCTCCGAGCATGGCGAAGCTAGCGGTTACTCCACCCGTGGTCGGGTGGGTGAGTACGGGCAGGTAAAGTAAGCGAGCTGCCTGGTGTTGTTGTAAAGCCCCAGAAATTTTAGCCATTTGCATCAGGCTCAGCAGACCTTCCTGCATACGAGCTCCGCCAGAGGCACAAACAATAATCACCGGACGCTGAGCGGCAGTACCCTGCTCAATCATGCGGGTTAGTTTTTCGCCGACGACTGAACCCATACTGCCGCCCATAAATCGAAAGTCCATAACTCCCAGGGCAATGGGTAGCCCGTCCAAGTTTCCTAAGCCGGTCTGTACCGCATCTGCAAGTTTGGTTTTAATCTGGGTATCCCGCAGGCGATCGGCGTAGGCCTTACGGTCTTTAAAGTTAAGTGGATCTCGGGGCAAAATTTGAGTATCCAGGGGTTGCCAGGTGCCAGGATCAACTAATTGACGAATACGCTCATCACTGAAAATGCGATGATGATGGCCACATTCTCCACACACCCATTGATTAGCACGAAGATCCTTAGTGTAGGTCAGCACATCGCAGTGCTCACACTTAGTCCAAAGGCCATCGGCAATTTCTCGCTCCTGGTGGTCTTCACTGATAGGGCCGGACTTACGGCGATTAGCAAACCAATCGAACAGCGACATACTTTAATTGTGCAGACTCAAAGGAAATGGTTACAGAACCCTAAATTCAGCCCAACCAAGGGCCACCTTTCATCCTAGCGGGTTTAGTCCCGATCCGGATAAACTACCTGGGATAGGTGGGCTGAAAATATAGTTTTGTCCGGTGAAATCGGCTATGGACCGGTTAGATAACGTTTAATAACCTTTCTGCCTTTTTAGCCATCACTCAAGCTAGGATGACTTCACAATTTCTTTGAATCGCCTCCGTCATGCTGGTTATTCTCCTGATTTTTGTGATAGGGCTGGCTCCAGCCTGTATTTCAGCCTGGTTGTGCATCAAGTCGGAGCGATCGACAAAGTCTAGCGATCATTGGGAAGGCGCCTCTGCCCCAGGGGCGGTTTTTTTAAAGCTACTCGATGATCAGGCAGATCTCCATTACGTGGATGGATTGGGTTACATGATCGGGGATATCACCTGCGATTTGAATGCCCGTTCTCCCTATTTGCGTTGCGCTACCAATCCCATTGGCCCCTGTGATGGCTGTAATACCTACACCCCTAAGGTATTTGACCGGCAAGTCTGATTTGATTTATTAGGGTTGGTTCAGAACGCTGAGAATAGCCTTGATCGGTCAAAGAAGAATTAGATAGACCTTCTGACTCGCCTTCAGCCTGCTACCCGTGGCTATACCTATACAAAGCGCCAACTGCTTCGGGTCTGCGGGGTGACTAAGATGGAGGTAAGGTTAGACTACGGTCTGGCATGCACCTAAGGAGTAGGTTGATCTGCCCGTAAACCCAATCTAATCCAGCTTATAA
>JBMOHM010000008.1:0-79086 GCA_049317845.1 Nodosilinea sp.
ACCCTGAAACGGTGAGTGGCGATCCAGAGTTGCCTGGCTTTAGTTTGCAGATGGCGAAGATTTGGTGATCGGACGGGCGATCTCTGGTGGACTTGGGTTCAGGCCCTTTTCCCGTCCTACTGCTTGCCCACCCTGCCGACCCTAGCCCTGACCGCCGCCCAGGTGTTTGATACACAGGATTCATCACACTTTTCCTGGCTTTCAGAGGCGTAGTTTTAGGATAAACGTAAAAAAATCTTGCACAGCAGCAAAATCTATTCATTCAACATCTAGACTGAAGCTGTCACCGTAAGACTTCACCCTCAATTTAAGCTGAGCTTAATTTTTTATCCGTACCCCTCTATAGGGGTGCTTAGGCCAAAAGTTTTCCTCTGCCGAGGAGTTAGTGGGCTGTATATCTTATCCTTTAGCGGGTTAATAAACTATGTTGAGCTGTGATAGTCCGGAGGTAGCCCAGTGCGACTCCTGCCTCCTGAACGCCCTGGAACCCTCTCTGATGCAGAAAATTGGTGACCAACCAGGCTGTAGCCAGATTCAGCAACTCCTAACCCTATTTCGGGAAGTGTTGAATCAACGGGCGATCGTTAGCCTTACCCTAGATAGACGGATTGAGGTTATCAACCCCCTGGCGGAACAGCTTTTAGATGAGTATTTTGGTTACCAGAGGTCTAATAGTTTACCCACTTGCTTAGATCGGTGGTTGAAACAGCAAATCTCACAGTGCTTGTCTAACGAAGATATGCTCTTTTCTGCTACACCCCTGCCGGTTGAGCAGTCTAGACAATTACTGATTTATTGGATCCTGGATCGCACAAAGGAGCGGATCTTTCTGCTGCTGGAGGAAAGGGATCTGCCTACCTTTTCAATCCGGGCCCTGGAGTCCCTGGGTCTTACCCAACGGGAGGCGGAGGTGCTGTTTTGGGTCGCTAAGGATAAAAGTAATGGCGAAATTGCTAAAACCCTGGATTGCGGTGAAGGCACGGTGCGAAAGCACCTGGAGCATCTGTACAAGAAACTAGAGGTGCAAACCCGCATGGGGGCGGTGATGACCGCGATGGAACGGTTAGGGCTCCTGCGGGCATAGGTTGTTGCGCGATCGTCATAATCCTATACGCGGACGATCGTATTGTTCTCGTATCTTGTTTTAAGGAGAATCAAAATATGCCAATAGGTCTGGACGAGATAGCTGAAATTACTCTGATTTTACCTGAGGAGTTTGATTACACCTCTAAAACTACCGATGCTATTTATAAGAATGAGATCCCAGATCTTTACATTTGTCCAGGTCATCAAGTGCTATATCGATCCTCGGTCTCGTGAGATGCAAATTTTCTTAGCTTCAGATCTCCCCCAGCTTTTCGCCTGCTAAGCCCCACTCTTTACCCCCTTATTAAGTGTAGTAAAGAGTGATTTGTCGTTTACTTCATTTAAATGAAATTCGCTACAGATGAGAGTTTTAGCTTTTTTATAACTTAAATTCGAAGGAATTTGTAATGACTGAAACTTTGCACATTGGTTCTTCTCAAGTTGAGCAGTTGCTAAAACGAATTGAACACATTGAAACTAAGCTTGGAATTACATCCGGCTTAATTGATGCTGGTCATACAGATCACGAAGCACAAAAATTTTGTACTTTACCGCAGGTTCATCCACGCACATTTGATTCGAGTGTCTCGTTGGATCGTGTTCGTCTCATACAGCTAATTGGGAAGAAATGGGTCAACGGTACAAAACTGCGTTATTACTTCTTTGAGAGTGGCCCCAATTCAGCCGGGAATGAGCAGAAGGATATTGTCCGGCAGGGGTTTGAAGTGTGGAAGAAAGTAGGGATTGGCATCAAGTTTGAGGAAGTTCGGAACATCAGCGAGGCAGAAGTACGAATCGGTTTTCTGCAAGGGGATGGAGCCTGGTCCTATGTTGGTCGCGATGTAATCGATATTCCTGGGCAGGGGGAGCGAACCATGAACTTCGGCTGGGATCTTCGGACTGATCCCCGTGGAGTGGATGTCCCAGTTCACGAGATTGGCCACACCTTAGGGTTTCCCCATGAACATCAAAACCCATTTGCAGGTATCGTATGGAATGAAGAAGCTGTTTATAAATACTTTGGGAGCCCTCCTAACAATTGGACCCGAGATACCACTTTCTACAATGTACTCAAAAAGCTTGCAACGGGAGAGGTTCAGGGATCACAGTGGGATCCAAACTCAATCATGCATTACGCTTTCGCAGCAGGACTCATTGATCAACCTACCCAGTATCGCAACGGATTAAAGCCTGCTGGGGGACTTTCTGATCGGGATCTGCAACAGTCTCGATTATTCTATCCTCCAATTGACGAGTCGAGCTACCCAGAACTCAAACCCTTCCATTCAGAAATCCTGTCCCTTGCTCCTGCTGAGCAGAAGAACTTTACGATCAATCCCTCTGCCACTCGAAACTACACAATTCAGACGTTCGGAAAATCGGATACAGTCATGGTTCTTTTCGAGGATCAGAATGGTGATTTGAAGTATGTTAATGGTGACGACGATAGCGGTACAGATTTGAATGCACAAATTAATGTTCGACTTTATCGAGGTCGGCGATATGTGCTGAGAATCCGTTTATACTCTAACTTTGCTGCTGGTGAAGCCTCTGTAATGCTTTCGTGAGAGCAAGGGGTGGAACTGTGTACAAGCAGGCGATCTCCCGAGTAAGTCCTTTATCTGATATCTGATTACAGGTAAGAATTTGGTATGAGTACTGCACTCCGTGGGGAATATTCAGAAAACCGTGTTAGATCAGGCTGAAGCCATTGATTTCTGGTTGTTAGGACTAGGCTTTACACAAAAATCTGAACAGTCTCTACCAATACCAAATGCAATCTCTAAGTCAGCTCGTTCGTTTCCCCATAACCACAGGATCTGATGATGACAATCACAGTAGACCTACTGACTCGTAAAGAAACCCACTTCCTACTCTGGCGACCCGGCGCAATAGATATTTCTCCAACCCTCTTTATTGGACTCAGTACAGATGCCAATGCAATCACAACGAAGTTTAAGGAGGTTGCTCTCCGTCCCTCCGCTGCATTCCCAGAGTTATGGGAGATTGATGCGGCAAGTTGTGGGTTAGAGGACGGTAAAGTTTATTTTTACTGGTTCAAGGTTCGTAATACTGAACCCTACGATCCCGGTAACGCGAAGCAGATCCTTTACTGTACTGATCCCCTTGCCTATACCATCGATCTCCGGACTCGCGCTCCTCTACCCCAGCAGGTGCCTGCCGGAATGACCGGAATATCCAGTTCTGATCCAGCCAGTGTCATTCTTTATAGGGGAGGCAAGTTAGTTCCCTGTGATCCAGACGGGAGCACCGCTGACTGGAGTAATGATCCATCCCCAGCCGGCTTACCGCCCAATAACAAACTGGTGATCTACGAATTGCCAACTCGCTGGACCCGAATCACCTCTCGGGATGGGATTGAGATTGGCAACGGTACCTTTCAGGATGCACTGGCCCTACTGGTTCCTGAATTGTCAGCTCCAACCTTTCCAACCGTAGCTGCCTTAAATAATCGGGCTCATTTACTCGAGCTGGGAATCAATGCACTGGAACTGCTCCCCCCGGCAGATAGTGATCAGACTGAACGATGGGGCTATGGCACTTCTAACTTTCTTGCCGCTGACTTTGAATTAGGTTTTCCTGCTCCCACCGGAGGAACGAACCCTGAGCCAAAACCGATAGCTTCTTCAACCCTGGCTAAATTAATTAAGACCTGCCATGAGAAGGGAATTCGCTTTTTCAAGGATGCTGTGATGGCGTTTGCTACCGGAACTTCAATTCGGAATATCAACTTCCTAGATTTTTTCATCAAATTCAATAGTGGTGATCCTGAGCAAGATGGTCGAGATGGCTTTGGCGGCGATCTCATCAAGTATGCTCTCTCGGTATCAGGATATGATCCTGTGAGTGGGAACCACACATCCCTATTTCCCTCCCGAGCCTTCCTCAAAGCCTACCTTTTCCACTGGATGACTTACTATCGAGTCGATGGTTTACGCCTGGATAGCGTCAACAACATCAAAAACTATGACTTCCTGGAAGAGGTGAAAAACTTCTCCCACGCTGTCTGGAACGATCGAGGCGGACAAGATGATAATTTCTTGGTAATCGGAGAAAGCATTGGTTTTCAGAGAGCGATGCTTGAGCAAAAGCGATTAGACAGCTTTTGGAATGAAGACTTTAAGCGGCGGGTTAAACCAGCGGTGGTTGGTCATAGCAGTGATCAGGATCCAGATTTTGAAACAACTGTCCGTAAGATGATCGACTGTCGGAATCTAAATCTGGGGTTTACAGATGGCTCTCAAGTGATTAATTACATCACATCCCATGATGTTGAGGGCGAGGGTGCCGAGCGGATTTACACCTACCTTGATTTCAACGGCATTTATGAAAAAGAGCAGCGAATTAACTTAGCCTTTGTTTGCCTACTGACAGCAGTGGGAATTCCGATGATCCTGGCAGGTGATGAATTTGCGGATCAAATGGATGATGATATTTTCCATGGTTCAGGAGACGAGCGTTCCTTTAGAAAACAGGTCGATCCAGTGAACTTCTCTCGTCTTAATGACGAATGGAGGAAGCGGGTTTTCTACTATGTCGCACGCCTTGTTAAGTTTCGCACTCAGTCAGCAGCCTTAGCAGTAAACGATACTGACTTTATTCATGTTGATTTCAATCAGGGTAAACGGGTTCTGGTTTGGAAACGAGGCTCGGGAGACAATATTGTTGTCGTTGTTGCCAACTTCTCTAACTGGGGAACGGATATTCACCATCCTCATGCTGAGTATGTCGTGTCTAACTGGCCTAAGCTGCCTACGGGCAGGAAATGGCAGGAAATTACCCAGGATAGAGAGGTGCCTCTGGAGTGGGCAGGACGAGAGCCGATCTTTGCCTTTGAAGCAAAAGTATATGCAGCATTGGGGTAACAGCGCAAGGCGAAACATTTTATGTAGTAATTCACTCCCCCTCTGGCAAAGTGACCGAAGCCCCTGATGTCTCGTTGAAAAGTGGGGGGAGTGTGAACGGTTACCATTTTATGGTTATAGAAGTAGTGAAAAGTCAGAAGGCCGCCAAACTCCTGATTCCTGATTCCTGACAACTGGATCCTGAATTCCTGACCTATCAGCCCGTCCCGGATTAAGTGGATACCCTAAACTCTCATTGAAAGGTTGTTTGAACCTTGAAATCAAAAGAGAGGTCTTGAAACATGTCTTTAACAACCTACGGCCTATTGAAATGTCGGGCCTTGGAGCGAAAAATCGATCCAGACACCGATCCCTCGCCCCACTATCAAGTCCTGGTGAGCGATGGGCAGCAAAAACACCGCATCGCCATCAACGTCAAATCCCAGGAAAGCCCCTCAGACTTGCTGTACCTGGTCAATGATGCCTTTCAACATCCCATCTTAAATCAGTTAGTGAACCTCAGTCAGGGATTGCACCCCCTGCAGCGCCAACCGGGCGGTGTGGCTCTAGACTTTATTCGCGGCAATTTGTTTCGTCCCGCAGACATGAAACCCCTGCCCCCCGACCTGCCTGGGCCCGGCAATGATTTAAAGGAACTGATTGACCTGTACATCCAGCGAGCCATTCCAGCCGAGGATGCCGTCTTGTATGCCTTTGGCGCACCCTGGGGACCGGAGCCGAATACTCCCGACCCATACTTTGGATTTCGTCCCGGCAGTGGCATCCACGACATCCACATGAACCAGGGCAGTGTGGGGCGCTTCCAGCCAGACAATGGCGTTTATCAGGATGGGGCGCTCCTGATTCATTTTCCATCCCGCAACCAGTGGGTTGCTATTTTTCTGGCGTTCCAGTCCCAATGTTTCCACACCGACGATCGCACCGGGAATGCGATACCAGAAGTTTGCCCAGACGGGAAAATGGAGGCAGCCGTGAGGATTCTGACAGCACTGGTGAATCCGTTGGGGGCCGATCCGGGTAAGGAATCCGTAACGCTGATTAATGTTTCGCCGGATGAAGTTGATCTAAACGGCTGGGCTTTGGCAGACAAGCAGAAGCGCAAGTCTCGCCTGCAGAACCTCCGCATCAAAGCCGGTAGTATCCTAACGGTTCCCCTGAGCGGAGCAGACGCCCAACTGTCTAACGAAGGAGGCATCATCACCCTGCTTGATTCCCAAGGGATTAAAATCCATGGCGTCTCCTACACCAAGGAACAGGCTCAGAAGCCAGGATGGACGATCGTGTTTGGCCCCTGATGGGGAGCTGTTTTTCCCTATAGGTAGCCCAGGATGTCCCTGGACCTAGATTGAGAAGGAGATTAACTGGCCATGAAAATAACTGAGGGGTCCGGTATATGACCTGGGTGGGGGCGGCACGGATGTGGATCGAGCCCTGAGCCAAGCACCTCGATGGATTCAGCAGTGAGCATTCAGTACGTGCAATTTCGAAGCCTGATTAGAACCCAACGTTCCCCGGCCCTCATCCCCCAGCCCCTTCTCCCAACGCTGGGAGAAGGGGAGTCGGATCGGGTCAAAGCCCCTCTCCCCAGCTAGGAAGAGGGGCTTGGGGTGTAGCTAAAGGTGGGAAAAGTCAGGACTCAAAGTAGGATTTTGGATCTACTAAGCCTGCTTATCTCCTGACCACTGATAACTGATCCCCCTGCTTTTATGATATTCAGAAGAACCTATTTAACCGCCAACCATGTCAGAGACGCCTGCACCCCAGCCCGCCGATGCCGCTGACCCCTCCCTAAGCCTGCAACAAACTCTGTCCGGCGATCGCAACCAGGCAATCGGCCAGGTCTACGGCGGCATTGTCCTCTACCTCAGTGGTGGGCAGGCGATCATCAACCCAGCCCCCGGTCAGCCCCCCCAGCCTGAGCCCCAGCCCGCTGCGATTGGCCCTAACCCCTACCGGGGCTTGCTGGCCTTCCATGAGGCAGACAGCGCCGTTTACTTTGGCCGATCGCGGGAAATTAAAGCCCTTTGGGATCGGTTCCAGGCCCTACAGGGGCCGGATTCCGCCCTGCGCCTGCTGCCGATCTACGGCCCCTCGGGGTCTGGTAAATCCTCCCTGGCCCGGGCGGGGCTGATTCCGGAACTGGGCCACCGCCCCCTACCGGGGCGAGACCGGGCCCGGGTGGCGGTGCTAATGCCCGGGACCCAGCCCCTGCAGGCCCTGGCGGCGATTTTGGCACGAATTGCTGAAAATGACCTCACCCCCGTGAAGAAGACCCGGGAGTTTGCCGAGGAGCTGGCTCTTCCTAACAAAGAAGGTCAGTACGATGGCCTACAACGGATTGCCAGCCTGCTGCCGGAGATCGCCACCCTGCCGCTGATTGTGCTGGTGGATCAGTTTGAGGAGGTCTACTCCCTCTGCAAGGACGATGGGGAGCGGGATATCTTTATTGCCAATCTGCTGCAGGCCAGCGGCGATCGCAGCCGCTATGTGTCAGTCATCCTGACCATGCGCAGTGACTTTTTGGGGGAAACCCAGAAGCACCCAACCCTGAATCGCCTGTTCTCGACCCAGGGCTTTCTGGTGCCCACCATGGATGAAGAGGCATTACGGGAGGCGATCGCCAAACCGGCAGAGCTGGCCGGGTCTCCCCTGGATAAGGCCACCGTTGACCTGCTGATTGAGCAGACCGAGGGCCGGGAGGGCGCCCTGCCCCTGCTGCAATTTGCCCTCACCCGCATCTGGGAAGGGCTGCGCCAGGGGGTGGCCCCCGCCGTGACCCTGGCGCAGATCGGTGGGGTGGGCGGTGCCCTGGCGGGGGAAGCCCAGCGGGTCTATGACAGCCTCAGCCCAGAGGAGCAGGCGATCGCCCGCCGGGTGTTTTTGGGCCTGGTGCAGTTGGGGGAAGAGGTGAGAGACACCCGCCGCCGGGCCCACCTGTCAGAACTAATTGCCAGCGACAGCGAAGCACCTCAGGTGCGAGGGATTATCGCCCGCTTCGCCGCCAACGATGCCCGCTTTTTGACAACTTCCCTAAACCAGCAGTATGGGGAAACCATTGAGGTGACCCATGAAGCCCTGATCCGCAATTGGAGTCAACTGCGCGACTGGCTCAACGGCAATCGGGAAGCCCTTCGCCAGAAACACAAAATTGAACAGGCAGCGGAGGAGTGGGTCAGTCAGGGTAAACCCAAAGGTTACGGTTATCTGCTCCAGGGGCGTCCTTTACGAGATGCCAGAGAGTTTATGAAAACTGCCCAGGGAGAAACTACTTTGTCAAGTTTATCAACGGAGTTTGTTAAGGCAAGTCAAAGAAGGCAGAGACAGGGTTACATCAAATCCATGGTAGGTGCTTCAATTCCAATAGGAACGTTAATGCTCCTCCACTTTTGGGTTATAGATACTGCGGGGAGGCAATTGTACGATCCCGAAAGGAATTTTGAGATAAAATATTTAATCCAATACTTGTGGCTAACTGGGCACGCCAAAAGCATTCAAGAAATCAATCTTTCCCATGAAGATCTATCTCGAGTTTACCTTCCACTGTCACGTTTTAGTGATGCCGATCTTTCTTATGTGGACTTTTTCTCCGCAAGCTTAAGAGGTGTTGATTTCCTAAATGTAAAACTTCAAGGCGCTAACTTAATTTCAGCCGATTTGAAAGATTCATTGCTGAGCGGGGGAAGCCTTGAAGATTCAGATCTTAGAGGTGCAGATTTACAAGGAGCAACCATTAGAGATATTAGTTTAAAAGGGGCTTTTCTCGAAGGCGCTCAGCTTAAAAACGCTGTACTAGAAAACATTAACCTAAAAGAGCTTCACGATGCAAGCAAGCTCAATAAGGCACAACTAGATCAAGTGTCAAGGATTTGCAATGTTCAAATGCCTAAACATATTGAAATAAAAAGCAATCTGAATTGTCCTTTGCATCAGTAGAGATCTGAAATGGCGAATCAATTCTCTATCAGACAAACTCAGGTTCATCCAATTTCGGGTAAAATAGCTACACATTTTCCATTTTCCCACTTGACTTGATACCTAGGATTGGTCATTATGTCTCCAATTTTTACCTTACATGTTACGATGCCTGAGTCTCTATCATTCCTATTTGGATTTGGATCGTAAAAGCACATGTACTGTTTGTTCCCTACTAAGACAGGAAAATCCCTGATGGGAAAGTCGAATTCCTCAGTTTTAACTGGGAAGATGTCCGCATCTTGTGAACTGTCAATTTCGGAATATTTAGTCGTCTTAGTACTAAATTCTCCTAGGGCTTTAGTCGCAGTTTCTGAGATCTCATCATCAGAGTTTTCTATGGCTGCAATCAAAACCCGTGTTGCTAATTCTTGACGACTTTTAATCTTTAGCAGACTTCTGGCCGCCAGGACATGTCTCTTCTTGATTTCATCAACTTCTGCTTTAGTCTTCTTCTCAGAAGCTTTCTTGTTCACCACATTTAAGTTTTTTAGCGAGTCAACCAGTGCCAATACAATATTGGTTTCGGGTGAACGGGGAACAAAATGCTCTTCGGAAATAGACAGTCTAACTTCTTCGATCTCATCTTTTGAAATCTTATCCCTTAAAATCTCTTCGAACTCGCACAGAATCTCGTCTAACTTAGCTCTGAGTTTGGGGTAATTATTAGAAGACATGGTGGGTTTTCTCCTGGGTGGAATAATAGTTTTGGGTAAAGCTGGCTTGACCAAAGACGATTGGAATGCAACAACGGATTCTTTATTGGCATCGACCTCTAGGGTCGGGCAACTGGCAACTCCTGTTTTCATCATTTGAATAGCTTTAGAGGCATCGGCCAGGCCATGGCCTGTGGCCGGGTCAGGGCCGGGGAGGGTTGGATATCCTCCTGCTTGGGAACTAGCCCATCCTGCCGTGACGTCGATCGCGGTTTGCTTGAGGATTTCCTTGGCTTGGGCCGGGGACAACCCCGGATCAACCTGTTTCATCAAGGCGCAAATCCCGGCAATTTGAGGGGCGGCGGCGGAGGTGCCGCTAAAGGCGGCCCATCCATCGGTTGGGTCAGTCCCATCCCCCCCCAGGGCGCAATCTTGATCGACTGGACTGCCAGGAGGAATGGGCAAGAGGATATAGGCTGCATAGGGTTTCTGGCCAACCAAGCCACAGACATCGGGCACCACCCGGCCCGGATACACTGGGCTGATAAAGCCACTGGCATAGTTGCTGGCTTCTAGTCGTCCCTTTAATGGTCCCTCCAGGTGTCGATAAACACCCCCCGCCGCGATCACATCCGGGTGTTGGGCGGGGAAGCCCCAATGGCCATTGCCCGCAGAGAAAACAACGATGATCCCCCGGCGCACCGCATCGGCAACCACCGCCGCCAGAGCCTGGTTATAGGGGGAGAGTTGAGGGTTTCTCTGGTCAGAGCCCCAACTACAGGAGATGATATCAGGGCGCAGGTCAACGGCTTTTTTAAAGGCGGCAATGGAATTAACATTGCGCGACTTACCGTCAAGTGCCACATCCGCCTTCACCACCGTCAACTCCACATGGGGAGCCACCGCAAATAGATTGGCAGATTCACCCGTACCATGGCCGTGGTCATCTGCCTCAGCATCGGTTGAACCGGAGGCCAAAACGACCCGCCCCTGGTAGTTATTCTGGCTGAAAAAGGGATGGTGATACCAGCCAGTATCAACCATAACCACTTTAACCCCGTCGCCCTTAACGCCTCCTTGCTGCACTGCCCTGGCATTCAGTCCTTCAGCAACCTCGTCGGGCACCGACAGGTATTTCTGCCTGGTCTGGGGAGGCCGGGCTGAGGGACTCTGCTCGGTGCGAAAGTAGTAAACTGGTTCGTTAATGGCAATCCCGGCGAGGGCATGGGTCCAATGGGTGTGGGATAGATCAATCTCACCAAAGGGCTTGTCATCCAGGGAGTTGATAAATGTCGCCGTGGTTTGTTCCGCGAACTCTTTAATGACAGGGCGTTCAAAGGCCTTCAAGGTGGTTTGAAAGGCCCGATCGTAGATATGGGGTTCGGCCGCGATACTAATGGAGGTGTTGCCAACGGCTAAAACCTCGAAACCCTCCGAACGCAAGCGATTTGCTGTTGCATAGAGCAGGGCTGGGTCGGCGTAAAACCGATCAACCGTCTGACTTGTGACCAGGGCAGAGGATGACAACAAAGACTCCCCACACCCTGAACGGGCGATCGCTTCAGCGTAAATTTTCGAGGGTAGTTCTGGTTGTACGGGGTTACTCATGACTCCACTCCACCTTCAGAGTTGTTTACGCTCTTCCAGCTCAGGGCTGGGGAGAGTATGGAACGCTTTTCCTCTTGCCAAGCCATCGATGGGGCCCGTAACGCAGGTAGGTGAAGGCTAGCCAACCCAGGGTAAGCCCTAGCAGGACAAACTTCACCGTAGCTGACAGGGTCGCAGCCCAGGCAAACTGCGGGTTTGAGGGAGACACAAGGATGTGAAACAGGAAGTAGTTCTCCAGGGCATCGGCGGTGCCAACCAGCCATACAGCGGCAGCGGACCCCAGGGTAAGGGGGCGTAAACCTGGCGGTACCCGATCCGCCATCATCAACAGACCCAAGAAGAGGGTGGCGGAGTATGCCACCATGAATAGGTAATCTACCCCCAGGCTCAGGGCTGCCTTGAGCGGCACAGAACCAGTCCAGCTGTGAACAATGGCTGTGCAGGAGGAACCGTAGGCGCATAGCTCAAAGGAAAGAATACCCCAGGGAGTTTGGGGGTTTGTCAGGGGAGACCCAATGGCTGCCAATGCAATGGAGGATAAAACCGTGACTATCAAACTAAGGTAGAAAAGCTGTTTACGTGCCATGGCTATTTCAAGTCTCCTTAAGAAGGGTGGCGTGGGCCAAAACCTCTAGGACAGGGTTGATGGGTCAACGTGAAGACTAGGTAGGCGGGGTGGTGTGCTTCTGCCCCCTTGGGGGTGGCTATTACAGGCTATAGTTCACCCGATGGGGCTGAGGACCAGAGGGGGGAGGCTGATCCTCAGCCTGGGGTCGCAGCGCTGTTCTGGCAGCTATCGTGAAGGTATACCTACCTCTGCCAACCGTTTGACCAGCCCTTTTCTGGTTTGATCCTGGAGAAGCTGGTCACATAATTGATCCAGGCTTTCCTGCTCCTGTTCAATCAGTCGTCTGCCCCGTTTACTCAGGTATTCAAGGTTTTCAGGACTGGCATTGTCCATCTGATCGTGCTGATCATCACTGGTTAAGGGCAGTTGGAAACGGTAATAATTGCGGTGGTTTCCTTCGGACACCATTAAATCGTTAAGTTGATAGGCGACCCCTTCGCTTTGTCCATCCATGACAACGTTTAGGATGGGCAGTGCCCACTGAATTTGACCCCAGTTTTTCGCCTTTTTATAGCTGTACTGTCTGGTCAGTGAACCAGTGCCTAAGGAAACCACTAGGGTTTCCGTTCTCAATAGTTCCTTGGCTTTTTCCCGTTTGTAGGAAATCATCGCCTCCATCATGGCCAGGGAGGCAGGGTTGTTAACAAAAACGCCACCATCCACCAAAGCGTAGTACCCCTCAGCGGTGTAATGGGCGGTATCCAGTTTATAGGGGGGGAAGAAGGTCGGTGCCGCAGAGGTGGCCATCGCCGCTTCCACCATGGTAAAACCTGTACATATTTTGCGGCCAGAATACCCCTTAGGTTGTTCTGCTTGGGGGTTACTGGTGAAAAAGATCGGCTCCCTTAGCTCAATGTCATAGCTGGGGATCAAAACCTCCCGGAGAGCATCTTCAACTTTCGCCCCACCCAGAAGGTTTTCTAGAACCTCCTGGCGCCCTTCCTGACTGTACTTGGGTAGGATGTAATCATCGATCGCGGTTGGAATAGATTCAGTGAAAATTCTCCTACCGTGTTGATGGTAAAAGTTCACCAGTTCTTCAGCGGTATATTCTGGTTCATGACCGAGGGGATAATCTGAATTTCGCTTTGTTAGGCCCAGGGCCAGGATTCCTCCGGTGGAGGTACCCGCAATAAAGTCAAACAGATCCGCTATCGGCTTGCCGGTTTTCTCCTCAATATAATGGAGCACCATGGCAGGAATAATGCCTCGAATACCACCACCATCAATGGCTAGAACTTTGCGCTTAAATTGAGTCGTCATAGTCTGTATTCCTTTTGGCTACAAAAAGCCAGTACAAGTTGCCATAAGCCCTGGATTGAGGAGCTTACAGGGATGGGATTGGAAAATACAGCTTTGGCCAGAACCCTTAGGGCACGGGTGATCGGTCAAAGCTAATTTGATTAGGTGGTCTGGCTCGTCCCTGCCCCCTGGCAACTGGTTATGACCATAGGGAGAAGGCGGTAGGCCAGATTAGAACAAGACTTAAATCGGTGTATTTCCTACCCTGTTTGTTTGGATGGTCTAAACTCCAGGTTCTATCCCTTGGCTAGTTGCAGAGGAGTGAACCTTGGGGCTCTGTGTCAGAGATCGTTTGAAAAACCACAGAGGGTCTCAAACCATAGTCAAAACAAACGAGGTGGAAACCATACCCAGTTTTTGATTCCTCAAATATTTTCTACTAATCAGTTAGATGCACTGTTATATATTGATTGAAGTGAAACTTCGTGCAAAATCTATCAGGAACTCAAGACTCGTAACCAGGTATTTCTACCAACGTTTTTAGCCTACTGCAAAGCGATTCCACAAGGGATAATCCTTTAATGAAATATAACATTTAAGATAAAAGGAAATAAACAACCTCTAAATTGTTAAATTAGCCAGGCTTAGCAATATACCCTACAGAGAGTGATGAGTCAGACTTTTGTCTAAGTCCTGGTTTTGGTAAGGAAGCATGAATGGTTTCAGTCTGGTCTTCTAAACACCCCCAGATCTACAGGCTAAGAGCAAAGTGAAGCGCGATCGGCCGCCCACAGCTTAACCCCTTCCGCGAGGTCCAGGGCGGCGGCACGCCCCGTCCGGGGGAAATCGCCATTCCCCCGGTAAGAAAGGGAACCCATAACCTTTGACCACCATGGAAATTGCCCCCAGGGATCTAAGTTCCTTGACTTTCTGGCAAACGGTAGCCTAGAATACAGAAGTAAACCTGACTCGTTCATCTCTCCCGGGTATCTTCACCCAGATTGAGAGACGGAAGTAGGGGCTGATCCCCCCGAAGGAACGCGCCCCAAATAGTTGGATCAACCTTTCTTGATCTTTTTGGAGGCGACCCTATGAAACTCACCTATCGTGGCATTAGTTACGACTATACCCCTGCTACCGTGGACATGGCGACCACTGAGCTGCGGGGCCACTTTCGCGGATTGGATATTCGCTTTCGAACCATGAAAAAAACTCCAGTACAGCAGCCAACCCTCGATTTAGTTTATCGAGGCGTAGCCTATCGAACTGGGGAAACAGAAGCTACATCTATCTCACAGCCAATCCCCGTACCCGCTCTGCAAATTGAGCCTGCCCTGGGTGCAGAAAACAAAGCCCGCATGATGATGCTGAATCGTCACCGTCATGTGAAACAGCGTCAACAGTCGATGCTGACCCGTCTAGCGACGGAAGCTGGGTTGTCTGGGGATAGGACTAGTTACTGGAATCACATCCAGGGCAAGGTTCATCCTAGTTTTTGGGCCACCTATAGCCGCAGCGGCGCAGCCGTTAGCTAAGGCCCATCTAACCTTCCCTTTGATCCTTCAACCCTGAAGACAGGGTTGAAGGATCAATTGCCTGTCTCGTAACTGACAGGCTGCTTCTTAAAAAATAGGCAAAAGCCTAAAAGCCTATACTGGGTCGGCGTTCTGCCTCCTTGCAGGAGGCTAGGGTCATATCTGCAACCCCAGGACAAAAAACAGGAGTAGTCAAACAACTACCCCTGTTTTTGTATGGCAAGCCCCATAGCAATCACCCACTCGGCCAGGACTAGCGGGGGACGCCATCTGCTATGGGCTGAGACTCAGAACCCTATAGAGGGTAGGCTCCCTTAGCAATCGTAGTAAAGGGCCAGTTCGTAGGGATGGGGTCGCAGCCGCATGGGGTTAACCTCGTTATCCAGCTTGTACTCGATCCAGTTATTGATGAAATCTTCCGTAAAGACCCCGGTGGTCGTGAGGAAATCATGGTCCGCTTCTAGCGCCTTCAGGGCATCTAACAAGGAACCGGGAGTAGAGGGAATCTTTGCCAGTTCCTCGGGACTCAAATCGTAGATATCCACATCCAGAGGATCGCCTGGATCAATCTGGTTTTTGATACCGTCTAGACCGGCACAGAGCATGGCTGCAAAGGCCAGGTAGGGGTTAGAGGTGGCATCGGGGCAGCGGAACTCCAGCCGCTTAGCCTTGGGGTTATCCCCAGACAGGGGAATGCGAACGGAGGCAGAGCGGTTGCCCTGGGAGTAAGCCAGGTTTACCGGTGCTTCAAAGCCCGGCACCAGTCGTTTATAGGAGTTGGTGGTGGGGTTGGTCAGAGCCAGCAGGGCAGGGGCATGCTTGAGAATACCACCAATGTACCAGAGGGCCATCTGACTCAAGCCAGCATAGCGATCGCCTGCAAACAGAGGTTGACCACCGTTCCAGATAGACTGGTGGGTGTGCATGCCCGAGCCATTATCGTTAAATAGCGGCTTAGGCATAAAGGTAACGGTCTTACCGTACTTTCTGGCGACGTTCTTGATGCAGTACTTGTAGATCATCAACCAGTCTGCCGCTTCGATCAGGCGACCGAACCGAATCCCCAGTTCACACTGTCCACCGGTGGCCACCTCGTGGTGGTGCTTCTCGATGGGAACCCCCAGCTTAGCCATGGTTAACAGCATTTCGCTCCGCATATCCTGGGAGGTATCAGTGGGTGCAACGGGAAAGTAGCCTTCCTTGTAGCGAGGCTTATAGGCCAGGTTGCCGCCCTCCTCTACCCGGCCACTGTTCCAGCGGCCTTCGATACTATCTACGTAGTAATAGGCAGAATGTTCGTTTTGGTCAAAGCGTACATCGTCAAAGATAAAGAATTCCGCCTCGGGACCAAAGAAAGCCGTATCACCAATACCGGTAGAACGCAGGTATGCAACCGCCTTAGTGGCGATCGCCCGGGGGCAGCGGGAGTAAAGCTCACCGGTGCGGGGCTCCTTGATGGTGCAGATCATACTCAAGGTGGGCTCGGCCATGAAGGGGTCGATCCAGGCGGTGTCTGGATCGGGAACCATGGTCATATCCGATTCATTAATTGCCTTCCAACCCCGAATACTAGAGCCATCAAAGGCGACCCCGTCGGTGAAGCTGCTGGCGTCGATCTGACTCTTGTGCAGGGTCAGGTGTTGCCAGATACCTGGCATATCAATAAACTTCAGGTCAATTAATTCAATTCCCTCATCCTCAATTTTTTTCAGGATGTCTGCCGGAGTTGCCATGAACTACTAATACTCCTTAACGTCTAAGAACCACTTGATTCAGTAGGCACCAAGTCACCTGACCCATCCTAAAAATAGGCGCCCCGGGTTTTTGTATCAGTTATTACTTTTTGTCAGGAAATGCCGACATTTGCATCATTGAAGATAGCCAAGTCAGGGAAACAATATGTGCTTTTGTAACAATTTATTCCCCCTGCCCAGCCTTCCAGGCCATCCCATCTCAAGGAGATAGGGGACCATGGTAAACTTTTTGGGAGTTGCACCAGGGCTTTGGCATCGGTTCAGAGCCATCCCAGCCAGGCAGAACAGCTTCAGGATAGCGGGAAAAACCGACTCCTGGTAGCCCCAAAACGGTTGGGAGGAGGGTGAATTTAATTATCGCTGTTTATTAAGTGAGAGTTGGGAGATATTATCCATGCGGGATGCCGTCACAACCCTGATCAAGACCTATGACGATACAGGGCGATACCTTGATCAAAATGCCCTTAGCTCGATTAAGTCTTACTTTAATAGTGGTCTTGATCGGATTAAGGCGGCTGCGGTGATTAGCGCCAATGCCTCGGAAATTGTTCAAGAGGCTGGACTCAAGCTGTTTGAGCAGGTGCCTGAGCTGATTCGCCCCGGTGGTAATGCCTACACCACCCGTCGCTATGCGGCTTGTCTTCGCGACATGGATTACTACCTCCGCTACGGTAGCTACGCCTTAGTGGCTGGCAATGCCAATGTACTGGACGAGCGGGTGCTGACTGGCTTGAGAGAAACCTATAACTCCCTGAGCGTACCAATTGGCCCTACGGTAGTGGGCATTCAAATTATGAAGGAGATAGTTAAGGCTAAGGTGGAAGCGGCGGGGATAGCAAGCACCTCTGTCGTAGATGAGCCCTTTGACTATATGTGCCGTGAGCTAAGTGAAATTAGCCTTTAAGCCCATAGCTTGAATCCAGTCAAGCCTGACCTGGCTAGAAGAGATTTGGAGTTGTTCATCTCCGGGTCCTTGCGGGACCGTCCCCTAAGCAGATATAATGCCAACTTTGGGATTATTTCCTGAAGCTCTAATTTTTGGGAGAGTAAACGTTAATGGCGCGATATCGAGGTGCCCGTCTGCGGGTGGTTCGTCGTTTAGGAGAGTTGCCCGGGCTATCGCGCAAATCTCCTCGCAAGTCTAACCCCCCCGGGCAGCACGGGCAGGAGCGGAAGAAAAAATCCGAATACGGTGTGCGGTTAGAAGAAAAGCAAAAGCTGCGGTTTAACTACGGTCTAACCGAGAAACAGCTATTGCGCTACGTGAAAAAGGCCCGCCGAGCTGGGGGCTCAACCGGACTGGTGATTCTTCAACTATTGGAGATGCGCCTGGATAATACGGTTTTCCGCTTAGGTTTTGGTCCAACCATCCCTTCGGCTCGCCAGGTGGTTAACCATGGTCACATTTGTGTGAATGGGCGAGTGGTCTCCATCCCCAGCTACCAGTGTCGGCCTGGGGATGTCATTACGGTGCGCGATCGCGACGCCTCTAAAAAGCTAGTAGAAGCAAATCTGCAGTTTCCTGGTCTGGCCAACATTCCTAGCCACCTGGAGCTGGATAAGGCTAAACTCACAGCTAAGGTTAATAGTGTGATTGAGCGGGAGTGGGTAGCCCTCAATATTAACGAGTTGCTGGTGGTTGAGTATTACTCTCGGAAGGCTTAAGCACCTGGCCAGTAGTTTCCATTGCGGTCCGATCTGCCATTCTCCTTAAAAGTGGCTTCCCTGGAAGAAAGGCCCCCCGACCATAGTCGGGGGGCCTTTTAATTGAGCCGTTTAGCCCAGAGGAACGACACCCAGTCATTAATGAACCGGTACCTTAACCTTCACTACTTTTTTCTGTTCCTCCTCATCCTTAGGCAGATGCAGGTTCAAGATCCCGTCCTTGTATTCGGCCTCAGCCGCTGTATTCTGAATCCTGGTTGGCAAAGGAATCAGCCTTTGGAACCGGCCATAACGAAATTCACTGCGGGTGACGCCGTTTTCTTCGCTGGTGGATTCGGACTTACGTTCCCCCGTAATCTCGACGCTGTCGGTCCTCACCTGAATATCAATGTCTTCAGGTAACAGACCAGGCACTTCCAGCCTTAAATCTACCGCTGTATCGGTTTCAGTTAACTCTGCAGCCGGTACAAAAGTAACCCCTAATAACTGGTCTCGACGACCTGGGATCATCTGTTCAAATAGATGATTCATTTCCTTCTGTAAGGTATCAATATCCCCAAAAGGTGCCCATTTAATCAACGACATACTATCCTCCTTGAGCAGGAAAACTCAGTTAAACGGTCAGGTCCTAGCCCAGATTCCTGAGCTCTACCCCATCCATGGCCAATAGTAGAAATCCCTGGGCTGCCTATTCCTAGGGTAGGTTTTACTTTTCCGGAGAATATTCGGGTATGGATACGATCGGAGTAGAAATAACCGAATTCTGTATCCATCTTGCCTGCCCATTCCTCCATCTACTAACCCAGCCTGAGCCATGGGTTAGAGGTAAACAGTTATGGCAGAAATGGTCCTGATTACCCAGCCAACGGAGGAATTAATGGAACGTTTGTGAGGTTATGTAACTGCTTTTACCCGGATATCCATAGGATAGGGAAAATCGGCTTAAAGTATCATTTAAAGCCCTTCCATACATAGGTAATTGCGATGGCGCCATTCTTTAAAGTTGCTCCTGAAGCGGATACCGAAACTAAGATTCTTCAGGCTGCGCTCAGGCTCTTTGCTCGGCAAGGCTACAGTGGTACGACCACGCGGGAGTTAGCTCAAGCAGCCGGGGTGGCGGAGGGCACCCTATTCCGTCACTTTGAAAATAAAAAGGCGATTCTGGTAGCGGTGGCCAGCCAGGGTTGGGTAGAAATTTTGACCGATCTGTTAACGGAACTGAGTGAGTTGGCCAGTTATAAAGCCATCGGTCAGGTGATGCAACGCCGGATGCTGAATCTTCAGCGCAATTCGGCCCTGATGCGGGTCTGTTTTATGGAGGCCCAATTTCATCCTGAACTGCGGGAGCAAATTCAGACCGAAGTCATTGACAAAATGATTGATGTGGCTGAGGCCTTTTTTCAAACCGCCATAGATCGCGGTGTCTACCGTCCTATGAACCCCCGCATGGTAGCTCGTGTTTTTCTGGGTATGTTTACAGTGGCCGGCTTCAGCCAGGAAACCCTGGGAGATCGGGATAATTCAGCCCAATCCATGAAGGAACTGGCGGAATGTTTAACCGATATTTTCCTCAATGGCGTGTTGGCTTAAGCCAATGTTTATCAACCTCCCAGGGCAATCCCCGCAGCAACCATGACCCAGTCTTCTCACCTCAGCCACCTCGATCGCCAGGGACAGGCCCAAATGGTGGATGTCAGCGCCAAACCCCTGACCCAACGAACGGCGATCGCCCAAGCTTACCTGAAAATGCAGCCCTCCACCCTGGCCACCATCGCTGCGGGCAACGCCCCTAAGGGAGATGTACTGGGTACAGCTCGCATCGCTGGCATTATGGCCGCCAAGCAGACAGCCAATCTGATTCCCCTCTGCCATCCCTTGCCCCTGAGTCAGGTAGAGGTGGCCATTACCGCCGACCCCAGCCTGCCAGGCTACAGAATTGAGGCTACGGTTCGGGTCAACGCCGCCACTGGAGTCGAAATGGAGGCCCTGACAGCGGCAACGGTAGCGGCCCTCACCCTCTACGACATGGCCAAGGCCCTGGAAAAGTCGATGGAGATTCAGTCCGTAGGGTTGGTTCACAAGGTGGGGGGTCAATCTGGAGACTATAGCAGAAGGCCCTAGGATGCCACCCTCGGTTCAGGTCAACTGTTTCCTTAACCAGAGACCCAACAAGGGTAGGGCAATGCGATAGCCAAACTCAGGCCCATAGATTAATCCCTTTTGTTCCAGGCTATTGAGGGCCCCTTGTAAACCCCCACCCCGGGAAAGCTGGTGTTTTTTAATGTACTGGCGGGATTGGGGGCTATCGGTGGGATCCAGGGCTAAACTTTCCAGTACCCGGACCTGGCTGGGGGGCAATAGCAACAACAAAGATTCGAAGGTAACCGTGAGGTCCTCCATCAAGACCGCCAGGCTACTATCCACCTGCCAGGCCCGGATCAGGGTTGGGGGTGGATCGGAGGACTGGCGATCTAACCAGATGCGCCGGGCCAGGGACATAGCATCGCCCAGGTGCCCCTGTACGTAACCCAGAAACCGATCTAGGGCATGGTCTTGGGGATCAAAGCGGAGACCCTCCGCTGCCATAGCGGCGGTCAACCAGGGCTCCATATCCCCATCCGTCAGGGGCAGCAGGTGTATCACCCGCAAACCACTGGCAATCACCCAGGGTTCTACCACAGTGGCCACCAGGGCATAGCTGACCTGGCTTTGCCGCTGAATTTCCTGACGCAGGTAGGCTTCCCACTTACCCTGGCGATCCCAGGAGCGAATGTGGGGAAAATTTTGAAATACCAACACGACCCGGCAGTCCAGTTTTTCCGCCAGGTATTGGGGCAAAGCCAGCAGCGCTTCAAACAGGGGCCACTCCCTAGCGCTGCTGGGAGTCCACCTCAAGTGCCAGGTGTGATCCGCTTCCTCTAACAACTCCAGGGGATGGCCAGGGGCCCACCGTCGGATCAGGGCCAGATCCTCTGGACTGGTAAAACTGAGGCTCAAGCTGGTGGCCAGGGAGGTCAAAAAGCTCCCGGCGCTGGTGGTCCGTAGGCAGTCGATCGCCAAGAGACGAGCATTAGCCTGGTGGGCCGCCTCTTGTAGCAGCAGCCGTCGTCCCATACCTGGCACCCCCACCAGCAAAAAGTCTCCATCCGCCGCCAGAATCTGGCTAATTTCCGCCAGTTCACGGTGACGGCTGATCAGGGCTTTCGGTATAAAGGGGTTGGGTGTCATAGGACGAGGTCGGGATAGGTTGTATAGAGCTTTGGCTATAGTTTTGGCCAGAAAATTTAGACCTGAGCTACTGGGATAGCACTATTTTTTAGTGTCATTTTGGTGAGGATCTGAACTATGATGTGATTTTAAGTAGACTGCTCCGGCCCACAACCTTAATTGCCCATGACTTCCCCAATAAATCTTGGCGCTTCGATCGCACCCCAGCCCCCCTTCGCTCTGCAGGCGACCGCCGATTGGCATACCTTGACCAGTACTGAGGCCCTGGCCCTCCAGGATGTCACAATCGACCAGGGTCTCACCAGCACCGCCGTGCAAACCCGGCAGAACCAGTTTGGCCCCAATGAACTAGCGGAGACCGCTGGTCGCCAAACCTGGGAAATTATTCTGGATCAGTTTAAAAACATCATGTTGATTATGCTGATCCTGGTGGCCATTGTATCGGCAGGACTGGACTTGATGAATCAGTCTTTTCCAAAAGATGCGATCGCTATTTTTGCCATTGTCCTGCTCAACGGACTGCTGGGTTACCTACAAGAAAGCCGGGCAGAGAAAGCCCTCGCCGCCTTGAAGCGGCTGTCCTCACCCCGGGTGCGGGTGATTCGGGATGGCCAGGAGGGGGAAGTGGATGCCCGGAGTCTGGTGCCGGGGGATGTGATGTTGATTGAGGCGGGTTCCCAGGTAGCCGCCGATGGTCGGCTGCTGGAGGCCGCCAATCTGCAAATTCGGGAATCGGCCCTGACTGGGGAGGCTGAAGCGGTAACCAAGCGACCCCAGATTACCCTGCCCCTGGATGCCCCCCTGGGCGATCGCCTCAACCTGGTGTTTCAGGGTACGGAAGTGATCCAGGGTCGGGCTATGGTGCTGGTGACCGAAACTGCTATGGCTACAGAACTGGGGAAGATCGCCACCATGCTCCAGGGCGTAGAGAGTGAGCCCACCCCTTTACAGCAGCGCATGGCCCAATTGGGCAATGTACTGGTCACCGGAGCCATGGCTCTAGTGGGTGTGGTGGTACTGGGGGGTATTCTGCGGACTGGAGATTTCAGTCTGTTTACTGAACTACTGGAGGTCTCCCTGAGTATGGCGGTGGCAGTGGTACCAGAGGGACTACCAGCGGTGATTACCGTTACCCTGGCCCTGGGTACCCAGCGTATGGTGCGCCGCCATGCCCTCATTCGAAAACTGCCTGCGGTTGAAACCCTGGGTTCGGTGACCACAATTTGCTCCGATAAAACTGGCACCCTCACCCAAAATAAAATGGTGGTACAGCAAATTGCCACCGGCAGCGAATTTTACCAGGTGACCGGAGAAGGCTACAGCCCCTTGGGCAAGTTTCAAACCCAGGGTCACCTCACCAGCCCTGTCGATCATCCTGAACTGGCCAATGTGTTACTGGCCTGCGTCCTCTGTAACGATGCGACGCTGCAACAACAAGATAATCTCTGGACCGTTCTTGGCGATCCCACAGAGGGGGCATTGCTGGCGGTAGCCGGTAAGGGTGGGCTCTACAAAGAAGCCCTGACGGATGCCTACCGTCGGGTGGGAGAAGTACCCTTTTCCTCAGAGCGTAAGCGCATGAGCGTGGTGTGCTCCACTGACCGTGCTCACCAACCGTTGATCAAAGCTCCCTATCTAATGTTGACAAAAGGGTCTCCGGAGTTGGTGTTAGATCAGTGTAGTCAAATTCAGCTTGACCATAGCACCCAGCCCCTAACTCCAGAGCAGCGGCATCAGATTCTCTCCACCAATAATCAGATGGCCCAGGGTGGTCTACGGGTTTTGGGCTTTGCCCTCAAGCCTTTGACCGATTGTCCCAGCGAAGAAGACCTGGAAGCCGCAGAAACCGATCTGATCTGGTTAGGACTGGTGAGTATGCTGGACGCCCCTCGACCCGAGGTAGCTACCGCTGTGGCCGCCTGTAAAGAGGCCGGTATTCGGGCTGTGATGATTACGGGGGACCATCCCCTTACGGCCCGGGCGATCGCTGAAAAGCTGGGCATCACCACTCCCGGCGGCACCATTCTCAGTGGCCAAGACCTTGAACGGCTGAGCCAGGCTGATCTGCAAGAGCAAGTATCCCAGGTCAACGTCTATGCCCGGGTAGCCCCCGAACATAAACTACGCATTGTCAAAGCCCTGCAACAACGGGGAGAATTCGTAGCGATGACTGGCGATGGGGTAAACGACGCCCCTGCCCTCAAGCAGGCCGATATTGGCATTGCCATGGGAATTACCGGCACCGATGTCAGTAAAGAAGCCAGTGACATGGTGCTGCTGGACGATAATTTTGCCACAATTGTTGCGGCAACAGAAGAAGGGCGCGTAGTTTACGACAATATTCGGCGGTTTATCAAGTATATCCTGGGAAGCAATATCGGTGAAGTGATCACGATCGCCGCTGCCCCCCTATTGGGACTGGGGGGAGTGCCCCTATCACCCTTACAAATTCTCTGGATGAACTTGGTGACCGATGGTTTACCAGCCCTCGCCCTGGCTATGGAGCCCGCCGAGCCCGATGTCATGCGCCGTCCCCCGTACCATCCCCGGGAAAGTATCTTCGCTCGGGGCTTGGGCAGTTACATGGTGCGGGTAGGGATTTTGCTGGCCATTTTTACCATCGCTCTGATGAGTTGGGCCTATAACCACACCCATAGTTCTGGCTATACTGGTAACCCGGATGCCTGGAAAACCATGGTATTTACTACCCTCTGCATCGCCCAAATGGGTCATGCCCTGTCGGTTCGCTCCGATAGCCAGTTAACCATTCAGCTCAGCCCTTTCACCAACCCCTACGTGTGGGCATCGGTTTTACTCACCACAGGACTCCAGCTACTGTTAATCTATGTTCCCGTTCTACAGCAGTTTTTCGGTTTACAGCCTCTGAGCGGTACCGAACTATTAATCTGTTTTGGGTTTAGCAGCCTGGTATTTGTCTGGCTAGAAGCAGAAAAATGGGTTCTCAACTATCTCAAGTCCAGAAACTAAACTAGACGCAAGGGATCTAAGAATGCCAGTATAGGCTAGAATCTAGCCAACTTTAGCTCTGGCCAAAGCGCTAAGGATCATTGAAACGGTGAAAGCCTGGACTGGGTAGGCCTTCTGGCTCGCCATAAAGGATAGTTAAAAGCCTTAGGGAAAGCCTTCGGATTGCATGGTCTTTCCAAACACCCTTTTCATCCCGTTATCTGTAGCTACGGCTATAAAAGAGTCGGTCTTGAAGCCAGGGTATTCGCTATACTAGGTGGCTAAGTTCCTGGCTCCACTGACCATTCCTCTTAACCATACTCTTACAATGGCTAGTGTCGTGAACCTTCCCGCCTTTCCTGAGTGCAACCACAGCTTGGTCCAGTCACTCCATCACTTGAGTGATGGTGAACTGGTGAGCTTGTTTAAACGTCATCCCGATCAGGGTCGCTACTTTACCGCTATTTTCTGCCGCTATAGTGGCATGGTATACAGTCTGATTCGCCACTCCGCCCGATCGCCAGTCCAGGCTGAATATCTCTTCGCCCTCACCTGGCAGCATATTCTCCATGAGCTGGGCGGCGTCGATAGTTTTCAGCCAGATGACCCTAACTGTCGCCCCTTCAGCCTGCAAGAATGGCTGATCAATATGACGGCCTTTTGCATTAATCAGGTGGTTTTACCAGAGGTCGAGGCGATTCACTATTCTCTAGCCAAGGCCTCTCCCCCCTTTTGGTGTTATCTGGAACAGGGGATGAATCAGTTACCCCCTCTGGAACGATTAATTTTAATTATGGCCCATACCTTTCGCTGGAGTGAAACCAGGATCGTAGCCTATCTGCAAGCCGAGGGAGAACATTTCAGCCTTGAGGACATCAGGCTCCGGCTCAGACAGGCAACTAACCATTTGATTGAAGCCTTACCCCAGGACATTCGTAGCCTTTACCTACCCCAACTATCCCAGGCAGCAACGCCTGAACCCAGTGATGAATGGCTAGACGTGCCGCCATGGCACAGTCATTCTACTGCCAGTTTATCTGGAGTGTAGGACCAATTGTCTCGGCGATAACATCAGTAAAGTTAGGGATAGCTGGACAGGTGTCTGATGTATAGTTTGGATTAACTTACTGTAGACGCCTATATCTTTACCCCCATGGTTGAGCCGTCTGACTCCCTCTTCCCAGCTGCGATCGGTAATTCCCAGTCCCTATCGGTGCATAATTTGTTGCGACCTGTTGTCCTGGAGCCAACCCCACCCATGATTGGGGCTTGGTCTAGTCTAGCGGAGAGCGAAGGTGCTTTAGTCGCCCTAACGCCTACCCCTGTGATTGCTAAACAATTCAACCAGGATATTCTTGGGGATATCTCCCATACCTGGAAACATTTTATTGATTCTGGTCAGGTCTGGGCCTTAGTAATTGGTATCGTGATGGGCTACATGATTCGTAATCTGACCGCCTATTAATATAGCGTTGGCTAGAACGCTGAGAACAGTGTTCTGGCTCGGACCCCGTCAACCATGGCTAGGGCTATCGGTCCTGGCCTGCACTAATGAGACGGTTGTTCCTTCTGCTGATCGAGGGGCTGAGCCCTAAAAGCAATCTGCTCGGGCAGGTTAGGGGATTTAATCCGGCCACCCAGGGATAGCCCCTCAAAGGTTCCGGAAATTTCAACGATATCAACCGGTTGGCGGCAAATATTCAGCGGTCTCAATTTGCCCTCTAACCTCACCTGAGGGGCATCCCATTTGCCATTTAGGGTAAGGGCTCCACCACTGGGTAAGCTATCGGTTTTCAAGACTTCAAGCTGTCCACTCAGGTAGATGCCCGATTGTTGAATTGTTAATATCAACGGGCTAGATTGGGGACACTGGGGGCTGGCAGCTAGAGTTAGGCCGTACTGCCCTTGAATGCTTCTAGGAGCCTTCAGGTAGGTGGTACCGTACCAGATCACGATCCGAAAGAGAATAACTACGGAACCAATAGCAATACCGTAAAAGATCAAGGACTTTTGGTTAAAGTGACTCATCAAGATTCCTATCCCTCTCCCATTGATTGCGAGTATAGCTTTAGCCAGCGAAGTAAGGATACCGTTAATCGGTAAAAGCAGAAACTGGATGGATGGCTGCAACGGGTGTTTGCAGAAGCCCTTTCCGTCCCGTTACCCCTAGCTACAGCTAGATTCATCAGCGAAGACCACCTCTCTTTAGGGTTTCCGAGGGCGGTTCTCCAAACATTTTTTTGTAATCTCTGCTAAAGTGTCCGGCACTCCAAAAACCATATTTTTCAGCGATCTCTCTCACACTAGCGGTTTGGGGAGTAGCGGTTTTCAAGCACCTATGGACCCGCTGTAGTCGCTGGATTTTTAAGTACTCCATCGGGCTCACCCCAAATATCTCTTGAAAAGCATAAAACAGGGGTCTTTGACTGCTATGAAGAGCCTGACATAAATCCTTAAGGGTAATGGGCTGATCTAAATGGGCCAGCATATAGCCTTCTGCCTCCTTCACCAGTTGGGCTCGAGGTATCAAGGCAGGCTGTTGAAGGCAATTTTGAGGTGATGGAGGAATGGCATTGATCAACAACGGGATAAAGTCATCTAACAACAAGGTTTTGATGTTGCCCCGCTGGAAGAAACTGGGTTGATGTTTAATCAGATGCAGTACTTGCTGAAGGTAGATTTTTATTGTAGAAATCGTTTCTGGTAACTCGATATAGTTATTGGCCCAAAAGCGCTCATCCAGATCCGATCGATCCATAATATTGAGATACTGCTGAAGCAGGTCTCGTTTAATCTGAACAGCAGCAAAGTGAACCTGGGCAGGAACGGTAAATTGCGCTTCCAGACCAGGGTTAAAACCGGCCAGGGTGTGATGGGAAAGCTTACGGCTGTGGGAAATAAGATAGGGTCCCGTCAGCTCTAACAAACAGCTAAAAACAATAGCATTCTTGGGCTTATCGCCCAGTATAAAAATTGGGCAGGAAGATCGGAAAAAAGCACATTGCACCTGATTAAAGGTGGCCATCCATAAATCGGACTGTAAGCTATCCAGACTGAGCTGGTTTATTCTTACTTTACTGAAGGATTGCACCTGCTCAGTAAAGTGATCAACATCGGTAAATCGATGATGCATAACCCTATAGTCTTTCTTGTCAACTACAGCTCCGGTAGAGACTGAACCATTGCTATCAGAACGGAGATGAGTCATCTAGGCAATTTTGAATTATCTAGACCTACGATATTTTTTACTGGTGCGGGTGCACAGTAGCCAATCTCTAAGGAGAATAGAGACCTCTCATAACTATAGGGAAGGGTATCATGCTGAGCCTGACTAGCCCATCTAAGCTCAATCTGAATGAGCGAAATAAGCAGTTTTGGAATAGTGAAGATTATGACCTTACCGACTCCCTCTGCCCTATGACCTGGACAGAAACGGGTCAGATTTGAGGATGGGTTGCCACCTTCAAGGCATAATCCATTAAAGGTAGGCGCTTATCCAGACAAGCATTGAGTAGGAGACGCATATCTGCTTTCCCTGGCAGACCGTCCAACCGTTGACGGACTTCGCCCCGGTCAAATAAAAGCAGCGTTGGCAGGGTAACCAGACGATAGGTACTACTCAGCCGTAAGTTCTCATCAGCATTGACAGTCACTACCTGCACCTGTCCCTCCCAGTCTGCCTGAAACTGCCCCAGTATCGGCGCTATCATTTTGCAAAGACCGCACCAGGGAGCCCAAAAATTAACCAAGACCGGCAATTCTGATTTTAAGACCGTAGCTTCAAAGGTTGATTCGGTAGCAGAAGTTATCATGGGCTTGTAAAAACTCAGATTAAAATTCTTGTTTTTCTGAAAAGACCAGGGCTAGCAAAGAGACATAGTTACCCAAAATAGCCGAGATCATCAAAGAGGCGAACAATTGAAAGGGATAGCTACAGCCACTTAACCAACCCTAAAGTCAGTAAAATCACTCAACTACGAAGTCTTTTACGACACCTTAGGCTTTAGTTAAAAGCTATCGAAAGATTTTCAATTAATCGTTAAGTTTGAAAAGTGTTTTGATATTGAAATTATTTTAGAACAGTTAAGAATAGAAATTAACAGTTCAATTTAGATTTTTTCTAATCTTCGTAATTGATAGAAACTAGCCCCATAGCAGTGGTCCATCCGATTAGCACAAACTAGGCTCTAGCTAGAGGCTGAGGCCCAGGACCTGCCCCGATGGGTTGGGCTAAGGGGTACTAACTTAGATCCTTTACCGATCCTTGCAAGGTTGTTCTAACCTCTGAGTCCCAGGAGCTTCCAGGTAGCAGGCCCGACAATGCCATCCACATTCATATTGTGGGCTTGCTGAATGGCTCGCACAGCGGCTTCAGTCGCAGCCCCAAACACTCCATCTACCGGTCCCTGGTACAGTCCTTTTAAGCGTAATTTTTGCTGTAACTGGCGAACCGCCTCCCCAGTCATACCGGGACGCAGCACTGGCAGCGTAGTAGTGCCTGGCGTAACGGTAGCAGGAGTGGAAGGGTGGGCCTGGGCAGGAGTGGTCGGCGGAGTTACGGGGGGTTTTTTAGTAGCTGGACTGGGGGCGGCGGTAGTAGCCGGACTGGCCGCCGTGGGAGGAACGGATTCAGCTTTGGGAGCTGGCAGCAGTTGACTCCAGGTAGTAGGCCCCACAATGCCATCGGCAGTAATGCTAGCAGCGGTTTGAAACCGCTGCACCGCCAGTTGGGTATCTTCCTGATAGAGGCCCGTCACAGGACCGCTGTAGTAACCCAATAGGACCAGCATAGATTGGAGTTCCTTAACCGACTCTCCCTGGCTGCCCATCCGTAGGGTAGGGCGAATAATGCGATTACCGCTAACAACAGGATTGGCGCTCAGGTCAGGAGGGGTCTGGGCGATCGCCAGCGATCCTAAGGTCAGGGTGAAGACCGGAGCCAAAACCAGGGCCCCAGCCAGAAACCCTAGACCCTGATACAACGGCTGACGATCTAGGGGAGCATAGAGAAAAGAGAAAAGAGAGCGCATTGTTGGGTTATTTAAGGACTAGGAAGGAGGGGGATTGAGAGCCAGGGTGACCCATGCATCTCTGAAAAATATAACTTTGGCCAGAACCCTGAGAACAAGATAGATGGATAAAAGCCAACACCAGATAGGCGCTCTGGCTCGCCTCCGCGCCGTTAAACGGGACAGAGGCGATAACCTAAAAAAATCCCGATAATATTTTTTTGGTTAATCCATTTCATTCAGGAAAAATTATAGAACCATCTTGCCTGAATTGACCCTACCGGGGCCAGGACTATCAGGCTATCTAGGGCTAAAATGACAAAGTCATTCCTATGGTCCGATATGCCCCCTGCCATGGTTTCGGATTGGCACGCCAATTCTTACCATCAGCGCTTTAGAGCTATTTTTGAAAGCCTGGTGATGGTTGATCTGTGGAGACTGAGACAGACGCAATCGAACCATGACAGCGCTGAATTTAAAGTCGATTGGCGATCGTCCTTTTTAGCGATCGCCACCACCTGCGCTACCGGTCAAGGTTTGACAGCCCAACCCTGGGCCGAAGACCTGCAACGGATCGCCAACCAAAGTCGAGAAGCTCTGCTGCTGGCGGTCCTACCTATTTTACTGTTGCATAGTAATCCCTATGGTCATCAACGGCAGACTCTGCAACGGTGGGGTGAGGCCATGGGCCTTGATCATCCTAGGATCCTGGATCTTGACAGCAGCTTTCAACGCCTCTGTCTTGCCATGGAGACTCCACCGCCCTGGGACCCATCTCTCCAGCCAGATCCGGTTCAAGACCAGGCCACAGGAACAGGGGCGGTCCTGGAACCAGTTCAAATTCTGGTAACAGCCAGTCAGGGCCAATTTTTACCCGCATTGCAACTAGCCCACCATCTCCACAGCTCTGCTGTCACCCTCAGTCTGGTGGGGGTTTTAGTGGCCTGGTACGGGGGCTTAACCGCCTTACCCAGTCACCTACGGCACGACTGCCTGCGATCACCCTACCTGGCCCGTCACTGGCGGGATAACTATAGCCACCGACTAAGCCAACTGGCGGACGGCCTCTACAGGGGCTGGGTAGGGACGCAACCCGGTTGCCATCAGCCCTCTGGCTTGGTAGTACTTTAGGCTAAGATTTCTGGTATCTCCAAACCGTAGTCTGGCTTGCAGCTCGGCCTATAATGGAAAATGGTGTTTAGGATTATAGCTTTGCCCAGCCCGCTGAGGACCACGTTGAACCATCACAGCGGAGCCTGGGCAGGCGTTATGGCTCGCCTCCACTCCCTTACCTTCGGCTATGGCATGGATTTTAAACAGGCCGTCACCTGACCACGTGGGTAGGACATCCTGATTTTTCCAAATCTATGAAATCCCTTCAAGCTTTTGTTGTAGCTGTTGAGCGTTGGTGTAACTCCCTACCAGGCGAAAACAGTCGGCGCTGGTTTAAGTTAGGCTGGATATCCAACCACCGCCCTGACCACCTATCCCCCCTTCAGGAGCCATCCCTGAGGCAATCTGGGCTAATTTGCCCGAAACCCTTGAAACCGGTCATCAAAACTACTCCCAGAACATCCAGCGATCGCCGGTATTACCCCCAATTAGTCTGCACACTAACGGTGGTAGGTCTCACCGGCGTCCTGGGACAACGCTTCTACAACCAACCTGGATTACAGGTGGGGAGTATTGCCCCCCAAACCATCTATGCACCAGACACAGCCGCCGTTGAAGATCGACAAACAACCGCCGATCGACGCCGGGATGCCCGCAACGGCACCTTACCCGTCTTAAAGCTAGATATCGCCACAACCCGAGCCGTCTTTAGCGATCTCAACGGCTTAATAGCCCAGATTAACCGTTTAAGGCAGCAAGCCGGACTACTACCCCTGCTACCCACCGATATTCTTTCCACCCCCATTCAAGCCTACCTGCGGAGTTGTGAAGATGGGGTTTGGTTCAAACTGCGCGGTTTGATCACCCCCCTAAGCGAGGATACCCTCCCCAGCCCCAATGTAGTTCACAGGGCTGTTTTAGCCAATCCAGCCCTCTCGCCCCAACTATCTAAGGCTATTAATGAGCTATGGGCTTACCGCCAGGTCAGCTCTGCCCAAGACATCAGAACTCTCGTAACCACCCTGGAGCAGTCTCGTGAGAGCTACAAACAAGCCCAGGCTGAACTGATCTTCCTCACCAGTCAACGGCAAGGCCTCACCGAACTAGCCAACCTGCTGAATCTGTCTACCCAAGACTGGGCCCAGGCCCAAATGACTATGCATCGGGTGGCCGAACAGATGCTCACCCAGGGTATTCCCCTGGGGCTGCCGCCAGAGTTAGTCCGTCGGGCTGTAGCGTTACAGATCAAGGGATCGGTGCCCCCAACAACGGAGGGAACGGCCATCTCCCTACTGACAGCGGTACTGCAACCTAACCTGATCCAGGATAGCGATCGCACCAGGCTCCAGGCCGATCGGGCCGCAGAGGCAGTTAAACCGGTCATGGTAGAAGTCAGCGAAGGGGATTTAATTGTGGCGGCTGGTAACACCATTAGCCAAAGCCAGTTTGTTCTGCTCGATCACTTTAATCTGAGTCAACGCCGCTTTAACTATGGAGGCTTAGTTTTATTCGGTAGTCTGATCGCTGGCTGCCTCGTTTTAGTCCTATGGATCGAGCGCCGTAGCCACCACCACCTGGATGGACGAGACTATGTATTGGTGACCCTGATGGTGGTGGCCTCAGGGTTGCTTAACATGTTTGGCGTGGTTGCCTACGGCTTACCAGCCATTGGTATGCTAGCTGGCAGCTTCTACGGCCCAGCCCTGGGAAGCGCTCTAGTTCTAATGCTGGCATTGGTATTACCCATTGGATCCAGCGTCAGTGGGGTCGCCTTTGCCGCTGGCGTCATCGGGGCTGTAGTCAGTAGCCTGTTGGCGGAGCGCATGCGCTCTCGGGAAGAACTGGCCATGCTGGGAGGTCTGGTGGGCCTGACCCAGGCCACCGTCTACCTGATCTTAAGTTTGACCATGAACCCCATTTCCCTATGGTCAGCGGGGCTGATCATTCTGACCAGTTCGGGACTGCAGGGCGTCTATGGAATTCTATCCACCATCCTAGCCCTGGGGCTCAGTCCCTATCTAGAACGGGGGTTTGATCTGATTACACCAATCCGGTTAGCTGAGCTTTCTAACCCCAACCGCCCCATGCTCAAGCGTCTGGCCTCTGAAGCCCCGGGCACCTTTCAACACACCTTATTTGTCGCCAGCCTGGCGGAAGCGGCGGCCCGCGCCCTGGGTTGCAATGTTGAACTGGTCAGGGCGGGTACTCTGTACCACGATATTGGTAAAATGCATGACCCCCTGGCCTTTATTGAAAACCAGATGGGAGGACCGAATAAACATGATGTCATTCAAAATCCCTGGTTAAGTGCGGCCATTATTAAAAAACATGTGACCGAAGGTTTAGCCATGGCCCGCAAATGCCACCTACCCAGAGCTGTACAGGCCTTCATTCCAGAACACCAGGGCACCATGTTAATCAGTTATTTCCATCACCAAGCTGAAGAACTGACTAGAGAAAATGGTGCACTTACCCTGCACATAGAAGACTTTCGCTATCCGGGGCCAACTCCCCAGTCTCCAGAAACCGGCATTGTAATGCTGGCGGACTCCTGCGAAGCCGCCCTGCGATCGCTGAGGGATGCAACCACCGAAGAAGCTCTGGCCATGGTCAATCGAATCCTCAGAGCGCGTTGGCGAGAAAATCAGTTAGGGTCGTCGGGGCTCACCCGAGAACACCTGGCGGTCATTGCAGAAATCTTTGTCCAGGTTTGGCAGCAATATCATCACAAGCGCATCGCCTACCCTCAATCGGTATTCAGCTCCAGAGTCGGCTGGCAAGGCCATCCCGGTTCCATTACCGCCAAACAGTCCTAAGCAAAAAAATAACCCTGGCCATTGATAGAGGCTGGCACCCTAAGGACCCGGTAGATGGGTAAAAGTCAGGAGCGGAGGCATCCTAGCTCACCTCAGGGGTACTAGAAGACTGCGATGAAAGCTCTGAGGCAGGCTGAAGAGCCTGCCCATACCTAAAGTCAAGCCAACTAAAATCAGGATAAAGTATTTTTAAGGGAAAGCTACTGTAAAAGCTATCAGACCAAGGACCATTGCCATGTGTCGACTTCTGGCCTACCTCGGGCCACCCATTCAACTGGAACGCCTGATCTACGATCCAGAACACTCCTTAATTGTGCAAAGCTACCAGCCCAAGGAAATGGAGGTCGCGGTTTTAAATGGTGATGGCGTCGGATTGGGTTGGTACCATCCCCATCGCCAGGAGGTTCCCTATGTTTACCGCAACACCTTACCCGCCTGGAATGACGTTAATCTACCCCATCTATGCCGTTACATCGAGGCCGGTAATATGCTGGCCCATGTGCGTAGCGCCACCCCGGGTCTGGCGGTAGACCTACACAATTGCCAACCCTTTTCCTCCGGTCGTGTAAGCTTTATTCACAACGGCTATATTGAAAACTTTCGCCATAGCCTGTATCGACCGATTCGAGACAGCCTACCTGACCCTATCTACCAGACCATCCATGGTCTAACGGATTCCGAGCACATTTTCGCCATGGTGGTCCATCGGCTAGAGTCCGGAGCCTCTAGCTTAACAGCAGCCCTCCAGGGGGTGATCCATGACCTGGATATCTACGCCAGTGGCTACGGCGTCAGAGTCATGGCTAATATTGTGCTCAGTGATGGCGACCAACTGGCCGCCTGTCGATACGACAGCTTAGGCAAATCCCCCTCCCTTTACTGGCTACAGAACCATGAACAGCTACCCGATAGTTTTCTGCTAGCCTCTGAACCCTTATTTAGCGGCAATTGGCAGCCCTTTCCTGAACATACCTTGATGACGGTAACTTGTGATGGGCGACCCAGTCTTCCGAGCGATCGCCCCTGTCACCCCTGAGCCAACTGCCCTACCTGGAGACAGCAGAACAGCGTCAGCAGCTTAGCCATCATTTAGCGGATTACCATGCCAGCACCCTGCGGCTAGCCCAAGGACTGACCTCTAACCAGTACTACCAACAGGCGGGGATTTCAGTCGGGCAAGAATGAACCATCCCACCATTCAGTGACGGTAGAGGGCTGCTGGCTGGATCCCTATCCCGTCACCCAGGCAGCCTTTCACAGCTTTACCACTGCTGGTGGCTAGCAGGATACATCAGGGACTCTGAATCGCCGCTGCCGTTGACCCCGGAGTTAGGGTAAGGGTTTTGACGGCACCGGGTTTACCCATAATGGTCTCCCTATCGCCGTTGATGGTCAAGCTGACGGCGCCCGCATTACCCGCTCTCACCATCAAGGATTTTTGAGCTGTCCAGGTTTTCAGGTAACCCTTTTGTGCCATGCCTTCGTAAAGGGATTTACCATCAGCCGTAATCGTTAGCCAGGAGCGATCGCCCAGGGTAACCTGGACCACAACAGGCGCAACGGGCCTAGGGGGCGGGGTAGGCGCAGCCGTTGTGGATGGAGTGGAAGCTGGCTGGCTAGCTGGCAAAGGCGGAGTTTCCTTGGAGACAGCCGAACTAACGGACTGGGGGGAACCACCCCAAGTTTTCCACAGTACCCAGCCCCCGCCAAGCAACAGGACGGCCAACCCTAGGGATAGGAAAAGGGGACTTCTGCGACCAAATTGAGATGGGGATTGCTTTGGAGGACGAACAGGTGCAGGAGAAACAGGATCGGGGGAAGGGCTCGGGGGAGGCTGCACAGGGACCGGGGTATCCACAGGCGGCGGCGCACCATGGCCAGTCCCATCCCTAGCCTCCCCATCGTGGATCAGGAGGTCATGGAGAGGGTTCAGGTCAGGTGGTGCCAGGGAAAACTCCTGGGATAGGGTTTTGCCGTCTATCCCCAGACTATCGGCATAGCGACGAATAAAGCCCTGAATAAAGATGGGCTGAGGTAAGTCTTCATAGCGGCCGGTTTCAATGGCCTGAAGTAACACTGGGCGAATAAAGGTCTGATTAGCCACAAAATCAAGAGACAAGCCCTGATCCTGGCGTAGCTGGCGCAGATAGGAACCAATCTTCTGCAGTTGTTCGACCTGGATAGGTGCTAGGTTAGCCACAGGACCTCGCGGGGATGATGTAGAAAGGCTGTAAATAATAACCGTAGCCAAATACAGCGGGGCGGAGGTAAGCCAGGAAGCCTGTCCGGCCTTCGCTTTCACCGATCAAATTGTCCTAAGGGTTCTGGCTAAAGCCAGCCAAGCCATGACTACTCTGGTTAGGACAAGATGGGCACGCCATTCAGGGTGGACCAAGGCCCAGAGCCCAATGATGCCAGATATATATTACGTTATCTTCACCCTCAATTCACCCGTAAGGGCAAACAGCCCTGTTCACTATGTTCCTACCAAGGAGACCGGCCCTGGCCTCCAGGCAATGGAGGAGGCGATCAGGATGGTGGAAACTGACCCTAACCTGCACGCCCGTAATAGCCGAGCCATTGGCAGAACCCTAGTCTCCCGTTGCCAACTCCATGGGCCAGGTACCCACGTACCGATCCACCACATCTCCCTGGTACATCATTCTCAGATTGAAGTAGTGGTAACCATAGCTATTAGGATTACGTACCTTAGACAGAACCACCACAAAGTTGGTATTTTTAGGGATTGGTTTTTCAGGAATGATATCAATACGTCCGTCGACGGTACCGTCAGCATTTTTGCCCACCGTAATCGACTTAACCGGAATCACGTCTCCACCGCGCCAATCACCCTGACGAATTTCAATCTCGTTAGGATCGATTTCTCCGTCATTGTCCACAAAGCTTCGAGGATATTCAATCTGAAAAGAAATAACATCGCGGGATACTTTATTTCTGCCCACCTGTAGGTAGTAGCGAGCATCGGAACTACGGGGCTTATTAGAATCAATAAAGTAGTTTAAGCGATAGGCTGGATCAATACCGCCAAAAATAGTCAGTCCAGTTTGGGCCTGACTGACCTGGGGGGCCATAACAGCGCTCAAACCTGCCGTCAGGGTAGCGGTGGCTAATCCCAACAGAACTAATTTCAAACCACGGGTGAGGGATATCATGGGTAACCTCCAAGCAAAACAGTTATCGTCAGGGATTGCACAATCACCAGGAAAAACCTTAACGTTTTTGATCCCTCACTGATGACCCAGGCTGTGACACTAAATTAACCGGGTATATGCACCAGGTACGCCTCCCGTAGCAGTCACCAATTTGGTTAGGACCAGTCCGGGACGCCATTGGCTATGGGCTGAGGCGTTCTGGCCAAGGCCCTAGACATACATCATTAACCGTAGTCAATGCCGCTAAGCATCCTAACACCTGTTTTTTTTCTTTACCCGATCGCAATCTCCTGAAATAGGTTTTTCTAGTCGTCTTCATCGATAATGGCCTGGCGATCGAGGAGGAGCAAACTACGGAGTTGGTCCGTATCGAGCTCGGTCAGCCAGGTTTCACCCTCACTCACCACCTGCTCAGACAGGCTCTTCTTGCTTTCGATCATGTCATGAATTCGCTCCTCCAGGGTGCCATTACAGACGAATTTATGCACCTGCACATTACGGGTTTGACCAATACGAAAGGCCCGATCGGTGGCCTGGTTTTCCACCGCTGGGTTCCACCAGCGATCGAAATGAAAGACATGGCTGGCCCGGGTCAGGTTTAACCCCACCCCACCCGCTTTCAGGGAGAGGATAAACAATCGGGGAGCCGCTGGATCGTTTTGGAAGCGATCCACCATGGCTTCTCGCTGGGTCTTGGAGGTGCCCCCATAGAGGAACAGAGCCGAATAGCCGAGGTGGGATTCTAAATGACGTTGCAGCAACTTACCCCACTCAGCAAATTGGGTAAAAATCAATGCCCGGTCGCCCTCCGCCACCAGTTCTTCTACCATTTCATCCAAACGCTGAAGCTTAGCCGATCGCCCCTTCAACCCCAGACTGGACTCCTGTAAGAACAGAGCCGGATGGTTACAGATTTGCTTCAATCGGGTCAACAAAGCCAAAATCTGGCCCCGGCGCTGGAGACCTGTCACCCCATCCAGATTAGCCAGGGCAGCATCCACCGCCTGCTGATAAAGCCTGGCCTGTTCTGGAGAGAGTCCACAAAACACAGTCATTTCTTGCTTTTCTGGTAAATCCTGAATGATGCTGCGATCGGTCTTGAGCCGCCGCAACATAAAGGGTTGCACCAGGGCCTTTAGGGTTTTGAGGGAGGCGGTGTCGCCATAGCGCTCGATGGGGGTGGCAAAACGCCGTTGAAAAAAGTTTTTCGGCCCCAGGTAACCGGGGTTGAGAAAATCCATAATGGACCACAACTCAGTCAGGCGGTTCTCCACTGGCGTACCGGTTAGGGCAATCCGAAACTGGGCTTGCAGCTCTCGCACCGCACGGGATTGCTTGGCCTCGGCATTTTTAATATTTTGCGCTTCATCCAACACCAGGCACTGCCATTGCACCGGTCGCAGGGAAGCCAGATCCCGATAGACCAGGGCATAGCTGGTAATCACCAGAGCCTGATCGGCGATCGCCGCCGCCAGGGCCTTACCCTTCGGGCGCCTATCTCCATGGTAAACCAGGGTTTTCAAGCCCGGTGCAAAGCGCCGCACCTCCTTCTCCCAGTTCCCTACCACCGAGGTGGGGCAAACCAACAGGGTAGGTGCCTCTAGCCAGCCCCGATCCTGGAGGTGTAGTAAGAAGGCAATGAGTTGAATGGTTTTACCCAACCCCATATCATCGGCCAGACAGGCACCCAAGCCCCACTGGTCTAAAAAGGCTAACCACGCCACGCCACGCCCCTGATAGGGCCGCAGCGTCCCCTGAAAGCCCGGGGGCTCCGCCAGCACAGCCAGGGTTTGATTCCCCGTAGTCAGGGTATCAATTAACTGTTGCAACACCCCCGAGGCCTCAAAACTCACCACCGGCAGTTTTTCAATCACCTGGGTATCCCCGGTACTCATCCGCAGAGCATCTTCCACGGAAAGGGGCGTGGGGATTTTCTGACCTTGCAGAAACCGCTGGGCCGCCTTAACCTCCTGGGGTCTGAGTTCGACCCAACGACCATTAATCTGCACCAGGGGAGATCCCTGGTTAATTAACTGCTCAAACTCAGCCGGGCTAAGGGTTTCACCCGCCAGAGATAAATCCCAGCGAAAGTTCAGTAAACTTTTCAAGCCTAAACGCTGGCGAGTCTGGGGCACCTCCGCCTGAACCCTCAACCCTAAACGATTCTGGCCCTCATCCCCAGCCGCAGCCAAGCCCGGCGGCAGTTCAACCTCTACGCCATGATCTTGCAATTGCCAGGCTGAAGCCTTAATAAACTGATAGGCCTGGAGAGAATCAAGACAGCAACAGGTGGGATGGGGATGGCGTAAACTTTCTCGCAAAGGCTCATAAAATCGAGCCGCTCGCCCCAGGGCCGCCAACAGGGTTTCCTGCGGGGATGGCAGAATTATCCCTTGATGCTGTAATTCTGCCCTTGGGTGTTGCCAGATCCACTCAGCCCTAATCTGCCAGTCAGGATTAGCCACGGATTGCAGGTAATACACCAAGGTCCAGAGCGGCTGATCAAGGGCGGGGGGCTGGAGGACCAGACGTAAACGAAATTGCGAGGCTGGATCGGCCGCCAGCCGCTGCAGCGGGGTTGTCCAAGTGGTGAGGGCTTCCTGCAGGCGAGCCGCCGCTACCCCACTAGCTTGAAAAGTTTCCCGGGGCTGGGTTAGAGCCTGCAACCAGGCCTGCAGCGGCAGTTCCTGGCCCAGATTGGCCAGGTGGCGGGGTTGGGCCTGGGCGCTCTGGCGCACCTGGTAGTCGACCAGACTGGTTAAAAAGGAGATTAATAGGGGCTGGGCCTCCACCAAAGACCGAGGGCAACTCAAGGGGGGGAAGGTCTGGCTGGGGGAATGATAACTCCGACACAGCAGGGGCATGGCCAGGGTCAAATGGCGCAGACGTTCCTGATCAACCGCGCTATCAATCAGGGGACTCCAGGTGGCGGCCAGAGTCGGGCTGGTGAGTTCTAAACCGGGTAAAAACTTACCCCGGGCCAGCAGATTCAAACCCCAGCGGCAGCTATGCCCCCAAAAGCGTAAATCTGGACCAATCCAGTCCGTTGCTGCAGACAGTTGTTGTCCCAAGGGTAGGGCCATCAACATCGGTAACCACTGCCGGGCAGTCAACCACCATCCCTGCACCTGCCAGGGGTAAAGAACGGTGAAGGGCGAAGGCTGATCCAGAATCTGACTGGCGGAGTGAATCGGTAGCAGCAGATCGCCCTCCAGGTGGGAGGGAAGTTGCACCACCATGGTTCCCCAGGTGGGGTCACCGGCGCTAGAGGCCTTAGAACGTCGACCTGACTTAGCTGAGGCGATATCGGAGGGGGATCTGGAGGCCGAGTCTGTCGTGGTTAGACTGGGGGGCAGTAAAGTCGCAGCCTCCCCCTTACCCTGGAGTTGCTGCTGAACGGTACTAAGGGCGATCGCTAATTCCTGCTGAGCCATGGCGTAGGGGTGCGAATGCACCACCGGCCAGGGGGAGAACCCTTCTGTCGGCAGAGGCTTCCATGATTCTCCCCAGAGCCAGAAACGCTGTTCTTGAGGGAACCAATTAACATGTAGTATGGTCATTCACCCGTAAGGGATTGCAACACATCTGACAGACTGATCTGCCAAGCTTGCCTATCTTACCCCCTTTACCAGGCTGTTTTATAGCTAGGAACGAGGGGATAGGTAAATGGGGTAACCAGCCAGCCTAAGCGTACTCCACAATAACCGGGGTATGGTCACTGGGCTTTTCCCAACGCCGGGGCTCCAGGTCGATGGCGCAGGCGATGGCGCGATCGCGCAGGGGTGCCGACAGGTAATGGTGATCGATACGCCAGCCCAGATTACGCCGAAAGGAGGCGGCTCGGTAATCCCACCAGGTAAAGTGGCCGCCCTCCTGGCTAAACTGGCGAAAGCCATCGGTCAGACCGAGGGACAACACCTGCTGCAGGGCATCCCGCTCGGGCCCTGAGGCCATAATGTGGTTAGCCTTACCTGCTGGGTTATAAATATCTCGATCTTCCAGGGCAATATTAAAATCGCCACAGAGATGCAGATGGGGATAGGCTGGCAGCAGTGCCGCCACATAGTCCTTTAGACAGTCCAGCCAGGTCAGCTTGTAGGCGTACTTGTCGCTGCCAATCGAGTTACCGTTGGGAACGTAGAGATTAACCACATAGACATCGCCCCAAAGTCCCCCAATTACCCGTCGCTGGTCATCTAAATCGCCCACCCTGGCAGCCCCCAGTACTGGGGTAAAACCATACTGAACCGTACTCAAGGGGGAGCGGCTAATTAAGGCGACACCGTTATAGGCTTTCTGACCGTAGATGTAGGTGCTATAGCCCATCGCCCTAAAGTCATCCCCAGGAAAGGCTGCATCGACCACCTTAGTTTCCTGCAAACAGAGAATATCAACCGGATTCTCCTGCAACCAGCGGGTAACGTGGTGCAGGCGCGATCGCAGAGAATTAACATTCCAGGTGGCAACTTTCATGGATAGAGAAACCACAGGGGCATCAAGATTATCAATACTACCGTTTGACCAGAATATCCTGCTGGCGAGGCCAGAAGTAAAGAAAGATAAATTTTTTCAATTCAAGACCTGTGGAAAAGCCCCATTTTGCTGGGGAAAAAAGCCTTGTCTAGCGGGAAAAACCCTAGTGCATGTGGGGAAAGAAATGGCCCACCTTCCAGGGTTGTGGAAACTCAGCATGATCATCCCCAGGTTTTCCCCAGCCCTCTGAAATAGCTAAGCGTTATAGAATCAGAACTTAAGCCGTTTTCCTCAGATTCCCCAGCCCCTACTAATACGACTATTTTTTAAAATTTTTTAAATTCCAAAGTTCGCTAGGCCTGGGGGGAAGACCCGATTGATACCCATGGAGAACAGTGATAGGATTGGCCTCCAAGTTGGGATAGATAGCTACAGTCACCTTAAACGGTCCCACAACGACTCAGATCCCCGACTCAGTCTTGGCTTTGACCAATTAACTGAATCTTAAACGGTCTACCCTAAGCTATCCTTACCCCTGCTGCAGGTTTTATTATTCCCTTGCCTCTTCCGAACCCACTATGAAGTTTATTTGTGCTCAAAACGCGCTAAATAATCAACTTTCCTTAGTCAGTCGGGCCGTACCTTCTCGCCCTAATCGTCCCGTATTGGGTAATGTGTTGGTTACCGCTGATGCCACAACTCAGACCGTTACCCTGGTGGGTTTTGATGAAGTATTGGGAATTCAAACTCAGTTTCCAGCCCAAGTTAGCGATGGCGGGGTTTTGACCCTACCGGCTAAGCTCCTTTCCGATATTGTTTCCCTCATTACCGATGAAACCATTACCATTGAGTCCGATCCAGACCAAACTTCGGTAACCCTAACCAGTGCGGCGGGCCATTATCAGGTGCGGGGTCTGGGGGCCGAAGATTATCCGGCCTTGCCCACAGTGGAGGAGGGCGATCGGCTGGCCTTGTCTGCCGAGGCCTTGCTGAATGGGCTGAAGGGGTCGCTCTTTGCCACCAGTGGCGATGAGACTAAGCAAGTGCTCACCGGTGTGCATCTACTCTCAAATATGCATGGTCTGGAGTTTGCGGCTACCGATGGCCATCGCCTGGCGGTTGTTAAAACTGGGGATGGACTAGAGGCCGATACCTCTAAACCTATCGATCTCACCCTGCCCTCTAAGGCTTTACGGGAGTTAGAACGCATGGTTCAGGGTTATACCTCCACTGAACCGGTGCAGCTCTACCTGGATGACGTCCAGGTTTTGTTTGATTTTGGCAGTCAACGGCTGACCACCCGGTTATTAGAAGGCCAGTACCCCAACTATCGTCAACTGCTACCTAAGCAATTTAGTCATCAGGTTACCTTCAATCGTCGGGATTTAATGGCTAGTTTAGGCCGTATTGCGGTTCTGGCAACTCAGAAAAACAATATTATCAAGGTCTCTCTCAACCAGGCCCAACAGCAGGTATCCCTGACGGTTGAAGCGCAGGAATTGGGTAACGGCCAGGAAGATCTGCCGGCCCAAATTACTGGAGAGGATTTGGATATCGCCTTTAATGTCACCTATCTGTTGGATGGGCTGAAGTCCTTTGATACCCAGACGGTGCAAATGCAATGTAATACTTCTACCAGCCCGGCGGTATTGATTCCTCTGGGAGAAAAGCAAATTACCTATCTGGTTATGCCTGTTCAAATTAGAGCCTAGTATTGGCCAATGCCCGCTTCAATTACGAGTACTAGCAGCTCCCTTCCATCCCTATCTTAATCAATCGGATTAATCAGGGTACAAGGGATGGTTCCTAAATCCTTGCCCTGGGGCTCCATAGGGAGCTAGATCTAGCGATCTGCCTTCATCCCTGCTGCTGGGGGATCAAAGCCAGGGGGAAAGTGGGTAGTCTCGGCATCGTAGTCAGCAGCGGTCCATTGGGTGCCGCTGATGGTGGCGGTTTTTAAGTCTGTACCGATCAGCATGGCCCCCCGTAGGTCCGCACCGCTTAGGTTCGCCTCCGCCAGGTTAGCGTAGCTCAGGTCCGCCCCCCGCAAGTTGGTGCCTTCCAGGTTGGCACCACTCAAGTCGGCATAGCTGAAGTCTGCCCCCTTCAGGTCCATGCCGGCTAGGTCAGCCCCCACCAGGGTAACAGTTTCAAAATTACGTTGCCCGGCTTGGTACAACTGCTCTAGGAGGGTTGCGGTGAGCATGGGGGATCTGGGTAGGGGGTCAGTCATGAATCAGGAGGTGAGGGGTCAGAAGGTGAACAGGCTACTGAGTTTTCAAGTCTGCCCCCTGACCTAATTAACTATCTCTCCCTGGTCAGGGGATGGTTTCGTAGTCGCCACAGCCGATCGCCGCCTCTGACAGGGCCATCTGGGGATGGACAGGGCACTTGAGCAGGGGGTTATTGGTGAAGTAGCGACACCGGGCACAGGGAATTTGGTGCATTACCTGGGCTTGCTGTAGGCTTTCCCGGGAGATTACCAGTAAATTCCAGAGGGTTAGACCCACCAAACCCCAGGCCATCACCGCGCAAAGGGGGACGAGAAAGGGGTTCAACCCCGTTATCACCCCCCGGGCCAATGACCACACTAACCAATTCATAGGCTGTTCCCTGTGGTTATGGGTATAGCTATAACTCCGGGGCGCCCGATCAGACTCCCTGGAAAAAGAGAAACCAATTTCAACTTACTGCCAAAGGGTTTGGGGAGGGCGATCGGTTAGGAAAACTTAGCGTTTGGGACGGCTGCAGGATAAAATACCTGTACTAAAATATTCACTCCAGAGGCTTTTATCCTTGACTGCTTCAAGGAAAGAACAAGGGTGACAACCCTTAGAATCATGTACAGTCCTTCCTTAGTACTAAGAGGACGTTTGAACAGTCGGCTAGGGTAGTCTGATTCGCTATAGAAGTTGTCCACCGGGAGTGTCACAATAAATCCCCAGGATAGAAAAAATCTATCGAAGACCCTTATCTTCGGGTATTCAACCGTTCTCTCTTGCAGCAAGCCAGATCGGAAACTAGCTTTGAAACAGCTGAAATCTATGGCTACGCTAAAACAAACTTGCTGCCAGGTCGATTAGCATTTGAGTGTAGAAAAATATCTAACACCTGCATTCTATCAATTCTTAATCTTCTTTGCCTAAAGCGCCCGGAGCACCGGCCAGGGTGCGTTTAGGGGAGCAGGTTAAAATCATAATCACTAAAGTTAAAATGTAAGGGGCTGCATTAAAGAGATAGTAATAGGAATCAATCCCAACCGATTGGAACGCTGGTCCTAGGGCTTGGGCTCCGCCAAATAAGAGAGACGCCCATAGGCACTGCCAGGGCTGCCAGCGGGCAAAAATCACCAGGGCTACGGCCATTAATCCCTGTCCACTCGAGATTCGTTCTGTCCACACCCCAGGGTAGTAAAGGGATAGGGACGCTCCCCCCAGCCCAGCCAGGAAACTACCCATGACAATACTGGCCAGGCGGACTTGAAAAATTGAAATACCCATGGCCTTGGCTGCCTGGGGGCTATCTCCAACGGCTCGTACGTAGAGTCCCCAGCGCGTAGATTTGAAGAACCAGTCCAGTAGGGGTACCAGAGCCACACCCAGGAGAAAGAGGGGACTAATCTTGAGGGCCGCTTGCACCTGGGGGAGACTGCTCCAATTGCCTACATCCAGGGTGGCGAGTTGGGGTGCCTGGGGCTGAATGAATGGTTTACCCAGGAAGTTAGCCATGCCACTGCCAAAAATAATCATGGCGATACCTACGGCAACATCGTTAACTCGGCGTTGCTGCGATAACCAGCCGTGGATGAGCCCTAACCCCATGCCCGCCACTCCTGCCATCAGTACTCCCAGCCAGGGAGAAAGGCTCATACCCAGGGTCTTGGCACTGAGGTAGGAAATCCCATAGGCGCCCATAGCCCCTAACCGTAGAGTGCCTTCTAGACCCAGGTTGATTTTGCCGCTTTTTTCCGTCAGGCACTCCCCTAGACTGACAAATAGAAAGGGAACACTTCCTCGCAGGGTGCCCGCTATGATAGCCAGGGGTACTCCCCACCAGCCCAGTGCTTCTGCTGCCATGACTTACCTCGCCTTATGAATGCCCAGGGATCTATTCTTGAAGTAACCCGAAAATAACCGCCCGTAGAGGGAATCGCTGTAGAGCACACAGAGAAAGACGATGCCCTGGAAGACCAGGACGGTAGCGTCCGGTAGGTTTAGGGATCGCTGCAAAATGCCCCCACTAGCCAGAATGCCTCCCAATAATACCGACACCAGCACCATGGCCAGGGGATTGTGGCGGGACACGAAGGCTACCAGCACCCCTGCGTAACCGTAGCTGGAAACAAGTGACTCGTTCAGCCGTCGCTGTACCGCTGCAATTTCCACCATTCCCGCCAGGCCGGCACAGGATCCGCCTAGAAAACAGATAGCCAGGGTAAGCTTACCCACCGGTAGCCCCGCCATGCGGGCAGCTCGAATATTTTCCCCGGTGGTGCGGGCGGCAAAACCAAAGGTGGTGCGTTGAATCAAAAAATAGGCAATGAAACAGGCAATCACTCCGTAGATAAGGCCAAAGTGAATACGGCTGCCCGGTAGGGTACCCAACCAGGCAGCCTGGGCGATTTCGTAACTGGAGGGCTTGGTAACAAAATTTGGATCCCGTAAAGGCCCCTCTACCAGGTGGTTCATTAAGGCGATCGCCAGGTAGTTCATGAGTAAACTACTAATGGTTTCGTTCACCCCTCGGTAGTGGCGCAGGGCCCCCACCGCCATAATCCATAGGCCCCCGGCCAGCAAGCTAGCCAGGGCCATTAGTACAACTACCAGGGCACCTGGCAGGACCGATCCTGAAGCCAGGCCCACCAACACCGCTATCAGGGCTCCAAATACCAGGGCCCCTTCGTTACCAATAATTACCAGCCCTAGACGGGCTGGTAGGGCGGTACAGAGGGCGGTGAGCATTAGGGGAGAGGCCCGAATCAGGGTATTTTGCCAGGCGTTCCAACTGCCAAAGGCAGCTTTGTAGATGGCGGCATAGACCTCCAGGGGATTGGCCCCAGCTAGGGCGCAAAATCCTCCAAACAGGACTAGGGCCGCTAATACCGCCAGACATGGAATCAAAACTGATTCCAGCGATCGCTGCCAGGATTGATGGACCACTATGGCAACCTCCAGCCTACTTAACCGATCCCTTAACACCCTCGATCAAGTAGTCCATTTTCTCCAGTTCAATATCGGTAATTTTCAATTCCTTACCGGCTGCCAGAATCTCCTTACCCTCGTTAGTTCTCAGAGGACCCTTGTAGATGGTTAGCGTACCGGCCTTAATAGCGGCCAGAGCCTTATCGGCATCGGCTTTAGCTGCCGCCGTTACCGCTGGACCATAGGGGGAGAGCTTACAGAAGTTGTCCGCCAGACCACCCCGCAAAATATGGGGAATATCGCCCTTAGCGATGGACTTACCAGCGATTAGCTTTTCGCCTAGGGAGGTATAGATGCTGGACCAATCCCATTCGGCGCCAGTCAAGTAGCCCTTCGGCGCTAGAGAGCTCTGGTTGGCGTGGTAGCCAGAGCAGAAGACACCTCGTTTTTCAGCGGTTTCCATCACCACCTTGGGACTGTCAACATGGCAGGTAATCACATCTACGCCCTGGTCCACCATGCTATTGGTGGCCTCTGCTTCCTTCACCGGCACGGACCAATCCCCCGTGAAGATTACCTGGGTGGTAATCTTGGGGTTCACCGAACGGGCTCCCAGGGTAAAGCTGTTGACGTTACGCAGTAACTGGGGAATGGGCTTGGCCGCCACAAAGCCAAGTTTGCCAGATTTAGAGGTATGACCGGCCACGACCCCTGCCACATATTGGGCTTCGTCAATGTAACCAAAGTAACTGCAAATATTTTTGGGATGCACTCCGTCCTGATAGAGGCCACCGGCGTGGAAAAACTGCACATCGGGGAACTCCTTAGCCATCTCCAGGATGTAGGGATCAAAATAGCCAAAGGAGGTGGGAAATAGGGCTTTAGCCCCATCTACCTGAATCATGTTCCGCATGGTCTCAGCCACCGCAGTGGTTTCGGGGACACTGGCTTCTTCCACCAGCTTGAGACCAGGGACATTCTTAGCCATGGCTGCAGCCCCTTCGGCGTGGGCCTGATTGTAGCCAAAGTCGTCCTTAGGACCCACGTAGATAAAGCCGACGACGTAATCTTTGCTGCTGGTTTTATTGTCAGCCGTACCGGTAGGGCTGGGCTGGGCGCAGCTGGTACCCAATTTGGCGGTTAGTCCAAAGGCTGAGGAAGCTAGTAACCCCCGCACGACCTGGCGGCGAGATAGGGGAAAAGACGTGTTACGATCGCGCATGAAGGATCTCCAAATAATTTGGGAAATGGTCTATAGATAGAAAGATCGAAGTGTGGAGGTTAACCAGACTTGCCAATTATCCCTTAAGGATTGATAAAACCTCTCCCACAAGTTGTATAACAGATAACAATTTTTCTTTTTGATCCATTGCGGCTAGCGTTTTTCCATGTCCCTCACCCGTGAGATCGTCATTGATCAGGCTCGCCAACAGGGTTTCCATCTGGTGGGAATTGCTGCCTTGTCGTCGCTCCCGGCATCACCTGAAATTCAGGCCAGGGAGCACCTGCAGCGCTGGTTAGAGCAGGGATATCAGGCCGATATGGCCTGGATGGAGTCTGCCAAACGCCAGGATATTCGCCAGGTGATGCCCGAGGCCCGATCGCTGATTGCCGTTGGTCTCAATTACTATACTCCCCATCGCCATTCTCCCCATCATCAGCACGGTAAAATTTCCCGCTATGCCTGGGGCCGCGACTACCATCGGGTTCTGATTCGGCGTTTGAAGGCCCTGGCCCACTGGCTGGAAGCTCGCGTAGATAGCCATGGGCAACCTATTCGGGTGCGCTACTATGCTGACACCGGCCCCATTCAGGATAAATTTTGGGCCCAGCAAGCGGGCCTGGGATGGGTGGCTAAAAATGGTAATCTGATTACTCGCCAGTACGGATCCTGGGTTTTTTTGGGGGAACTCCTCACCACCCTGGAACTATCCCCCGATGTTCCCCATACGTCCCACTGCGGTACCTGCACCCGTTGCCTGCAGGCCTGTCCTACCCAGGCCATTACCCAGCCCTACGTGGTTGATGCTAACCGTTGCATTGCCTACCACACGATTGAAAATCGAGCTCCTGCCTTACCCGCTGCGATCGCACCCCATCTGCAAAACTGGGTGGCTGGCTGTGATATTTGTCAGGATGTGTGTCCCTGGAATCAGCGTTTTGCCCAACCCACCGATATCCCAGAGTTCCATCCCTATCCGGAGAATTTGGCTCCCCAGTTAACCACCCTGGCTACCCTATCGGAGACCGATTGGCACCATCGTTTCCGGGCCTCTGCCCTGCGCCGCATTAAGCCCGCCATGTGGCGCCGTAATGCCCGAGCAATTTTGGCAGCGTCTCATCAGCAGAGCTAAAACCACCCAGGCTGCTTTTATCCCTGGCTACGGCTATCAAGAGAGGATGGACTCAGAACTTTATCGGTACTATTCCATCGATTCCCCTGGTAAACTAAAATTTCTCTTTAAACATCTACTGTGCTGAAGCGGACGGTTCTCTTTTCCTTACTGACTCTGACTGGTTGGCTGGTTGCCCCCTTGCCAGCCTCCAGCCAGGTTCTTACCCCCTACGTATTACCCCTTGACTATAGAACTCTGGCCGATCAAGGACGCTTCCTGGCTAACCAGGCTCAGCAGTTAGCGGAATTACGCCAGTCTAATCAGGCCCTGGCCTTAGCCCAATTGGCGGTACAACTGGCTCCCAATGACGGCCAGGTAATTGCCTTGCTGGGGGGGCTCTATTTGCAAAATGATCAAATTGACCTCGCCATTACCCTGCTAGAACGGGCTAAAGCCCTTATCCCAGCCAATGGACGGGTTTTGTTTTCCTTGGGTTCAGCCTACTTTCAAAAGGGTAATTATCGGCAGTCAGCCACCTATCTGGAGCAGGGGCTTAAGCTAGAGCCTAATAATCCTAATGCTCACTTTGATCTGGGCAATGCCTACTTTAAACTCCAGCAGTATAACCAGGCCATCGCTAACTATAATGCCTCGGTAAAAATTCAGCCTGACTTCTGGCCAGCTATCAATAATATTGGCCTGGTCCTCTATGAGCAACGCCAGATTACCTCTGCCTTAGACAAGTGGACCAAGGCTCTGGAACTGGCAGGAGCCAATGAATCGGAACCTAAGTTGGCCATGGCTATTGGTCGTTACACTCAAGATAATTGTAGAGTTACGGCTAATGCCACTAGCGATCGCTGCCAGAAAGCTATCAAACTTGGGGTAGAGGCTCTAGAGCAAGATAGCCGTTACGGTAATCCTGACTTTCTAGAGAAAAATCTCTGGGGACCGCGCCTGGTTACCTCAGCCCGGCAGTTCTTTGCCGCCCCTGTGATTAAAGCTTTGCTCCAGGAGCTCTAGGATTACTATTAGATCGGCCCCCTAGATTTAAAGGTGAAGATGCACAAATAATCAAGCTAATCATCCAGCCTGCGCCTGAATTTCGTCCCCATCCTTTGAGTCTAAAGTCTGTTATGAACCCTAGTGCCCTACCTGCCCTGATCGAGCAAATGTGCCAGCCCGGTTTCTATCCCCATGGGGTGACAGAACCGATCCAACTCATGCAGACCCATGTTTCCTACGTGCTGCTAACGGGAGACTACGTTTATAAGGTTAAAAAACCCGTTAACTTTGGTTTTCTAGACTATTCCACCCTGGCCAAACGCCACCACTTTTGTCAGGAAGAACTGCGCCTTAACCAGCGCACCGCTGCACCGCTCTACCTGGAGGTGGTGGCCATTAGCCAGGCTGACCATACCTACCACCTGGGGGATGACCAACCGGTGGAGTATGCGGTGAAGATGGTGCAATTTCCCCAGGAAACCTTACTCAGTGCCCTGTACGATCGCGGCGAACTCAGCGAGGATCTGATTCGGGAATTAGCCCAGGTGGTGGCCCGTTTTCACTCCCAGGCAGAAACCAATGACTATATCCGTAGCTTTGGGACGGTGAGCCAGGTGCGTCAGGCCTTTGATGAGAACTATGAGCAAACCCTGGGCTTTATCGGTGGCCCCCAAACCCAGGAGCGGTTTGATCAGACTAAGGCCTATACCGATGCCTTCTTTACCAGCCAGGCCGACCTGTTGCAGCAACGGGTTGATCACCATTGGATTCGAGCTTGCCATGGCGATCTCCACCTCAATAACCTGTGCTATTGGCAGAACCAGCTCTATTTATTTGACTGCATTGAATTTAACGAACCCTTTCGCTACGTCGATGTCATGTACGATGTCGGCTTTGTGGTGATGGATTTACTGGCCAGGGGCAGCGAGCCTTTGGCTACTGCCTTTCTTAACCACTACGTTGAGCAAACTGGCGATTGGCAAGGGCTGCAACTTTTACCCTTGTATATTAGTCGCCAGGCCTACGTGCGGGCCAAGGTGACCTCCTTTCTATTGAATGATCCTGGGGTTGACCAGGCGGCTAAGGACGCAGCCAGTCAAACCGCAGCGGGGTACTACCACCTGGCCTGGTCGGTGCTCCAACCCCGTAAGGGGTGTCTGTACTTGATGGCTGGTCTATCGGGGTCCGGTAAGTCGACGACAGCGCGAGAATTGGCCCGACAAACTGGGGCCATTCATTTGCGATCGGATGCGGTCCGCAAACACCTGGCGGGGGTACCCCTGCATCAGCGGGGACCGGACAGTCTCTACACAGCGGAAATGCATCAGAAAACCTACGATCGCTTGCTGGAGTTGGGGCTAATGCTGGCTCGAGCCGGATTCACCGTTATTTTAGATGCCAAATACGATCGCCAAGCCCTGCGTCAGGGGGCCATTGACCAGGCCCATCAGTTAGGTCTAGCCTGGCAAATTCTCCACTGCGTTGCCCCCCCTGAGGTGCTGGCCCAGCGCCTGGAGTCCCGTTCTGGAGACATTGCCGATGCCACCGTGGCGGTTTTGCAGCACCAGGTGATGGAGCCCTTTAGCTCCCAGCTAGAGAGTTTGGTGCAAACCATTGATACAACTACCGATGTACCGGCCCAAATAGCCGCTATAGTTAGGGCCGGAGGCGCTTCTCCAACCTCCTGATCTGGCTGTCGTTAGCAGGAACCATTGTGATTAATCGGATTATTCCGCCAGCTCTCAAGCTCTGGTTGCTATTTCTTTTTCTATATTTACTATTGGGTTACGGTATTATCTCCAGTATTTTCTTTGGAGTTGTGGCCGGTTTAGCCGGGGGTACCATGATTGCCTGGTGGACAACTCCCGGCGGTGAGCCCAAAAAACTTGATTTACCAGACCCCCTGCGCCAATTGGGGCGGCAGTTACGCCAAACCCCCTCGCGGTTTTCTCTACCAGATTTTTTAAAGAAACCCGATCGCCGTTATCCGCGATCGCGCCCCTGATCCTTACCCATTTCTTCTGGCTGGTTACAGCTACCCGATTTAGCCCGATCTCTCCAGGGTTGAGGGGTTAAGCTGGGATGAGCCGGTTCCTTTATGGCCGATGAAGGAGTTTAGCTCTCCTATCTAGGGGTACTCATTCATAGGAAATACTTTGACCTAACTTAATTTTACTAACTTATTTCTAATCAATCCCTACAGCAATTTAACCTACCGCTACCCGATCTGAATAAACGGGTACAATTTATGGTGAGAACTATACATTTTTTAGCCAATTAAGGTCTGGTTTATTATGAAAAGATACCTATCTCTAGTTACTATTGCTACCAGTCTTGGGCTGGCGTCAACCTTAATTCCAGCGGCCCAGGCCAGTCCCCTGCCGGACTACTACCTGGGGGTTGGGGTACGCACTTTTCTGCAAGACCCCACCTCCTTTGTCGTTGATGCTAAAGCCAAAATTATTAACCTGGGCACTCCCAGTCCTACCCTGTCGGTTCGGCCCGCCGTGCTGTTTGGTAGCGACGGCGTTGAAGCCCGCCTACCCCTAACGGTGGATGTACCTGTAGCCGACAGTATCTATCCCTACGCTGGCGGAGGCATCGCCTACAATGCTGACCGCCTCAGTGCCGTGGAACCCATGGTCACAGGCGGATTAGACATCGGCCTCGGTAGCAACCTTTACCTGGGAACTAACCTGAATGTTATCTTCCATAGCGGTGGAGAGACCGATACGGAAGCCTACTTCACCCTGAACTACGCGCTTTGAGGCTTGAGGGATTAAACTTACTGCCATGAACCAGGTCGCTAGGCTGGATCTATAGTCCTAACCCGGGTAGGGGACGGCTGCCAGCCAGCCTTCCTATTACCCGGTTTTTGCTATTTCAACCTGTCTTCAGCCCTCTAGCCCAAGCCCTATCATGGTTCGGTCTACCCTCAGGAAGCCAGAACAGGGAGATGGTAACCGTCTATCATGGGGCTAGCACACTGGCCAGCAAGGCTTTTTGGGCGTGCATACGATTTTCGGCCTGGTCCCACACCCGGGAGGCAGGGCCCTCAATTACCTCATGGGTAATTTCTTCTCCCCGATGGGCGGGCAGGCAATGGAGGACGATCGCCTCGGGGCTGGCCTTTTGTAGTAGCTCACGATTCACCTGATAGGCCTGAAATAGGGGGATGCGCTGGTCGGCCATGGATTCCTGCCCCATGCTGGCCCACACATCGGTGTAGAGTACCTGGGCCTGATCTACCGCGGCTTCGGCATCTTGGGTAATCCATACCTTGCCCCTGGAGCCCAGTAGGGCTCGGGCCTGATCCACAATGCCCGGATCGGGTTCGTACCCGATTGGCGAAGCAATATGGACATTCATACCTGCCAGGGCGCAACCCAACAGCAGGGAATGGGCCACGTTATTGCCATCCCCCAGGTAAGTCAGGGTGAGTCCCGGGAGATGCTTAAATTCTTCCTGAATGGTCAGCAGGTCAGCCAGAATTTGACAGGGATGCTCTAGATCGGTGAGGGCGTTGATTACAGGGATGGTGGCATAGTCAGCAAACTCCTGAATTTCTGACTGTTCAAAGGTACGAATAGCGACCACATCCAGATACCGATCTAAAACCCGGGCGGTGTCGCTGGTGGGTTCTCCCCGGCTTACCTGGGTTACCCCTGAGTGTAAATCCAACACCTGACCGCCCAACTGGTACATGGCCACCGAAAAGCTTACCCGGGTGCGAGTAGAGGCCTTACGAAAGAGCAGACCGAGAACTTTTTGAGGAAAGCTGGGGCGACTGGTTCCAGCTTTAAGATCGGCAGCAAATTCTAGCAGGTAGTCTAGCTCGTCGCTGGTGAGATCACTCAAACTCAGCAGGTCCCGTCCGCTTAAGGATGACATGGGTGGCTCAACTTCTAAAAATAAGACATTAGCAGATTTGCAGGTAATTGATAAAGTCACCTGGTCAGCCGGATTTCTGCCCCTAGGAGCCAATCGAGGTTGGTTAAAGTCGTGTCGCCTGAATCAAGATCAACTATTATTGAAAAACTTTCCCGCTTGTTAGCTTTAGCCAGGGTTTTCCTCCTTATTTATCCCCTCCTAAGGCTGGCCAGTTCATCCATTTAATAGGTTCCCCAAGCTTCTCTCTATTACACCCCTAGACTCTACTATGATTAGTGCGGTTGTTCTCCCCCAGTCTGCCCATCCCCTCCAGAGGTCACAACCAGAGCCAGCCTCCCTCAGGGATCTGGCGGCGGCTGGTCATTTTAGAGCGATCGCCCTGTGGTTGAATCAGCCTCTAGCTCCCCAGGGTATTTTTGTTCAGGTCCAGGCCCATGGACCTGGCTGTCTCCAACTCACCGTCGAGTTTCAGCGTTCTCCCATTCGCGATCGACTGGTTCGGTTTATCTGTCACCGGATCTGGGAACTTAACTCCGAATTAATCGAAGGCATTCATATCCTGGCTCGACCCATTGGCTGGCAACGGGTGCTCTGGCAACAGCGGGTTAAAATTGTTACCCCTGCCCTCAAGCGGCGTCAAACCACGGAGCAGATTAGCCAGGCTGGCCTGGGGCGATCGCCCCTATCCCATCGCATTCAAGGCAAATCCCGCAAACGCCGACCGATGCCTGCAGCCCAGTTGAAAACCCTGCGGGCTTGTATGCTCAGTGGTTCAGCTGTGGCAGCCTTTATTTTAGGGTGTGTCCTGGAAATGGTCAGTACCCCCTCCCCCAGCCTACCCAGCTTGAGTGCCAGCTCCAGCGCCCCTACCACCCAGCTAACCACAGCCCTAGCCCCCACTACGGCTCAACCTGGGGCCGCGCCCCCGGCAGCAACCGCCATGCCTGTGAGTAGTAAGCCAACAGACTCTGGATCGGAGTCCGCTGCTGCCAAACGTCCGACGGTGGTGGATGCGGCCCTTGAGCCCGTAGGGGTAGCCCAATATTCTAAGCCCAGTGCCACTCCTGGCGATCAGGTCACCCTTTTGTTTGGAGGCGATATTTCCCTTGACAACCTGGATAAGGCCCAAACCGAAGGGGAGGGGGGCTTCTTTGCCGATGTTAAGGACTACCAGCAGGCCGATGTCTCTATGGTCAATTTGGCCACCCCCTTAGCCACCGCCGCTACCAGTCTCACGGAAGAACTTCACCATAAAACCCGTCCTGAAGTAGTAAATCTCCTCGCCAAAAGTGGCATTGATATTGTTAATTTAACCAACAGTAATCTAATGCAGTACGGGGAACAGGGGCTGGCCCAAACCCTGACGGCCCTCGATAGGAAGGGGGTTTATCGGGTAGGCGCCGGCCGTAACGCCATGGAAGCCCGTCGTCCCGAGATTTTGGACGTCAAAGGTAAGCGTATTGCCTACCTGAGCTACGCTATGGGCGGTAAAAATGCGGCAATGGACACCACTGCGCTGCAAAAACGGGCCGGAGCCAAGGATGGGGCGATCGCAAAGGAACTGGAAAACTTCAAGCAGTCTACGGCGTTTCGGGACCGGGCCGGGCTTAATGCCCAGAATATGCCCCAAATTGTGGAAGACTTGAAGGCCATTCGCAACCAGGTAGACTGGGTTGTGGTTAATTTCCGTTGGGTAGACAGAATTTCATCTGAGCCTAATTTTGTCCAAACTAACCTGGCCCGATTAGCCATTGACCAGGGGGCCGACCTGGTGGTGGGCTACCATCCCAATGTGATTCAGGGGGCGGAGATTTACAAAGGTAAGCCAATTGCCTATTCCCTTGGGGATTTTGTATTCAAGCCAGACAAGCCGATCGAAGATCAGGACTCGGCTATGCTGAAGGTGGCGCTGCAGGGTGATCAGATGCGGGTGGAGTTTGTACCGGTGCAGCTCCGGGACTCACGGCCTAAAACCCTTACCGGACCGGAGGCAGAAGCGGTGCTCCAGAAGATTCAGGCGGCTTCGGCTCAATTTCAAACTCCGATGCAATCCCCCTTGGTGCTAAATCGGCAGGCTCCTGTCAGCACACCCCAGGAAGCCCCAGCCCCAGATAGCTCCTTTGTCAATCCAGGGGTTGGTGATACCCTGCCGATCCCACCCTCGCCAGCTACCATTACCTCACCCCAGGCTTCACCAACTCCGACCGCTACCCCTAAGGAAGCCGCTCCCAAGGACCTGGAGAAATCTAGCGAATCCCAGTCTTCCAACCCTAGTCCGGCTGTAGTGGATCCCCTACCCGCCTTGCAACTTCCCCAGGATATTAATCACCAACTACAGCAATGGGGACCTAAGGTATCGCCTAAGCAAAAAGAGTTTCAGCCGATTCCCCAAAACCGATCAGGGGCGGAGGACGATGGGTCGATTTCGGTAAATCCTTTGCCCACAGATACCCATCAACAGCCTCAGGATTGGAGCGATCGAGTGCCAGCCCAGCCCCTCGCCCCCCAGGGTGGCTCCCAACCAACCAAGGTGGCTGAACCCTCCACCGCTCCTGATATTGCGGTTACCCCCGTTGAACCCCAGGTATAGCCCTAGCGATACCCCAGAATTGCCATAAGTGAGATGGGGACTTTTACAGTCCCCACTCTTAAGGTGCCTGGGAAAAGGATTCACAGCCTATCTCTGTATAGCTATGACTTTAGTCGCGGCTATACAGAGGGGCAGGTTTTTAAAGCATCCTCTAAGGTTTTTGTTAATCTATCCCTTCAATCCGGTCTTCCACCTCCTGGTAGAGTTCCTGCAGGCGCTCCAGGTTTTCGTCGCTGGTTTCCCAGTAGCCCCGGCCATTCACCTCCAGTAGGGTGGAGACCATGCGGCGGAAGGAGTTGGGGTTGAGATCCATGAGTCGCCGACACATGGCCTCGTCCTGGATGAAGGTGGTGTTGACATCCTCGTAGACCCAGTTGTCCACCGCCCCCGCCGTGGCGGACCAGCCCATGGTATTGACCAGCCGCTTGGATAGTTCCCGCACCCCTTCGTAGCCATGGGAGAGCATACCCTCGTACCACTTGGGGTTGAGCATTTTGGTGCGGGCATCCAGCCGAACGGTTTCTGACAGGGTACGCACCTGGGCGTTGGCGGTGGTGGTGTCGGCAATGTAGGCGGCGGGGCTTTTGCCATCCCCCCGCAGGCTGGCCACCACCTTGGTGGGGTCGGAGTCGAAGTAGTGGGAGACGTCGGTGAGGGAGATCTCCGAGGAATCCAGGTTCTGGAAGGTGGCTTCGGCGGTTTTTAGGGCCGCCTCGAATAACCCCCGGCTGTTGTCCATTACCCCTGGGTTATCGGAGTTGAAGGCAAAGGACTTGCGCTTCAGGTACATTTCCTGCAGCTCGCCTTCATTTTCCCAGGTGCTGTTTTCCACCGCCAGGTTGACGTTGGCGGCGTAGGAACCGGAGGCATTGGAGAAGATCCGGGTGGCGGCCTGGCGCAGGTCAATGCCCATTTCGGCGGCCTGGGCCAGGGCGTGCTTGCGAACAAAGTTCTGCTCCAGGGGCTCATCCGCCTCCGCTGCCATTTTCACCGCCCGGTCCAGCAGGGCCATCTGATTGATGAACAGGTCGCGGAAGACGCCGGAGCAGTTGACCACAATATCAACCCGGGGACGGCCCAGATCTTCTAAAGGCACCAGTTCCAGCTTGTTCACCCGGCCCAGGGCATCGGGCAGGGGCTTAACCCCCACAAACCACAGCATCTGGGCCAGGGACTCGCCGTAGGTCTTGATGTTGTCGGTGCCCCAGAGGACGGTGGCGATGGTTTCCGGGTAGGCACCACCGTTTTCCTGGCGCTGCCGCTCCAGCAGGCGGTCTACCACAATTTTGGCGGATTGTACCGCCGCCGTGGTGGGAATGGACTGGGGATCGAGGGCGTGGATATTCTTGCCGGTGGGTAGGACCTCCGGATTCCGGATCGGGTCGCCGCCGGGGCCGGGGGTAATGTATTCCCCCTCTAGCGCCTGGAGGAGTCCCCCCAATTCGTTGTCGGCGCAGACCTGCTCGAGGCAGAACTCCAGGTATTCCATCAGGGGCTTGAGGGCTTCGCCGTTGACGTTGCCGTAGCCCGCCTCCCGCAGGGCCTTTAGCCAGGGCTCCTGGCGGCCGATGTTAAGGAAGTTGAGCCGCGACACCCGACTCACCCGCCCTTCGGCGTCGATTTGTTCCTGCACCAGGGCGGTGACGGCGGCCCGCACCGCCTGGTTGAGGTCGTAGAGCTGTTGCACATCCGCCAGGTGGCCCCGATCGCTGTTGGTGTAGATCTGCTCCAGGTCACGGCCAATGCTCTCCGCTAGGAGGCGGGGCAGACCCTTGATGCCGTCTTCTTCCCGGTCGAGGCTGGCGATGTTGACCAGGGTGGCGATCGCCTCCTCGGCACTGGGGGGCTTACCCACCACGTGCAGCCCACAGGGCAGCAGGCGAGACTCGATTTCCATCAGTTTGATGTAGACCTGGCCCACCAGGGTATCCCGCTGATCGGCGCTGAGTTCCGCCCCATCTCCCTCCGGCAGGGCCACATCCCGATCTAGATTACAGAGCCGGGCGGTTTCCACGATGGCGTTGACGATCTGTACCGCCCGCCCACTGTCTTTGTTGCCCTGGTAGGAGCCAATCAGTTCGCTGAGTTCCTTCAGCCCCTTGTAGAGGCCGGCGTTTTCCGCTGGCGGGGTCAGGTAGCTGATGGTTTCGGCGTAACCCCGACGCTTGGCAATGGTGGCCTCGGAGGGGTTGTTGGCGGCGTAGTAGTAGAGGTTGGGGATGGTGCCGATCAGGCTATCGGGGTAGCAACTGGCGGACATGCCCATCTGTTTCCCCGGCATGAACTCCAGGGAGCCGTGGGTGCCAAAGTGCAGCACCGCATCCGCCCCCCAGAGCTTATTCAGGAAGGTGTAGTAGGCGGCAAAGCCGTGGTGGGGGCTGGCGGAGCGGGAGAACAGCAACCGCATCGGGTCGCCCTCGTAGCCAAAGGTGGGCTGGACCCCGATGAACACATTGCCAAAGGCCTTGCCGTAGACCAGCAGGTTTTCCCCATCGGTGTTGAGGTGGCCCGGCGGTGGGCCCCAGTTTTCCTCCAGGCGATCGGCGTAGGGGGTGAGGGCCTGGTATTCCCGCACCGGCATGCGGTAGGCCACATTCAGTTCGGGGCTGTGGTACTGGGCCTGGGCATCGTGGATTACCTCCTGCATCAGGGCCTCGGGGGTCTCCGGCAGGTCCTGGACATCGTAGCCATTCTGTTGCATGGCCTGCATCACCCGGTGGATGGAGCCAAACACATCCAGGTAGGCGGCGGTGCCCACGTTGCCCTTGTCAGGGGGGAAGCTAAAGATGGTGATGGCCAGTTTTTTATCGATTTTAGGTTTGCGGCGCAGGTTGGCCCACTTCAGGGCCCGCTGGGCGATGGACTCGATCCGGTCCTGGAGGGAAATGGCCCGACCGGTGAGGCCGTCTCGACCAGACAGCACGATCGGCTCGATCGCCCCATCCAACTCGGGGATGGCCATTTGCAGGGCCACCTGGATGGGGTGTAGGCCCAGGTCACTGTCCTCCCATTCTTCGGTGGTTTGGAACACCAGGGGCAGGGCCACCATGTAGGGGCGATTCAGCTTTTTGAGGGTTTCGATCGCCTTGGGATGGTCTTGCCGGGCGGGCCCCCCCACCAGGGCAAAGCCGGTCAGGGAGACCACCGAGTCCACCAGGGCCCGACCGCTATCCATGGGGTCAAAGAAGTAGGCCTGCACCGGCTTGGAGAAGTCTAAGCCCCCGGCAAACACCGGAATCACCCGGGCCCCCAGGTATTCCAGTTCCTGCACCATGGCCACGTAGTGGGCGTCGTCCCCGGTAACCAGGTGGGTGCGCTGGAGCACCAGGCCCACGGTGGGGGCGAGGGGATCCTTCAGGTCAGCGGCGATGTCCCGGCGGCTGTCGTACCAGTTGAGGTATTCCTTGATGTCCTCGAACATGGTGGCGGCCATGGGGTGCCAGATGCCCATGTCGGGGTAGGTGACCGGTTCTTCGTAGTCCAGGCTATCGATCTGGGGCGCGCCGGGGATGGCTTGATCGGGGATGACGTAGCGATCCACCAGCATGAGTAGGAAGTTTTCCAGATTTTCCGGCGACCCCCCCAACCAGTACTGGAAGCTGAGCATGAAGTTACGGGCATCCTGGGCCTTTTCCACCGGCAGGTACTTGAGCACCTTGGGGAGGGTGCGCAGCAGTTTCAGCATGGCGTCTTCAAAGCCGCTGCCCTGCTGCTGGCGGCGCTTTTTCATGAACTCGCCAATCACGCTCTTAGACTGCCCCAGTTGGGCCATGGAGAAGCTACCCAGTTTATTCAGGCGCATCACCTGGGGCATGGAGGGGAAGCACACCGCCGCATCCAGGCGATCGCGCAGGGGCTGCACCGCCGCCACCAGCTTGTCCGCCAGGTCTTCGATAAAGATCAAGGAGGCAATAAACAGGTTGGCGGCCGCCACATCTCGCTGGAAGGCGGCATAGTTTTCTGGGTCCCGCAGTTCTTCGATCAGGTAGCCACTCACCTCGATCGCCACCTGGGGATTATGGTCATTGATGGATCGGACCGCCGCTGACAGAGCACTCTGGTACTGGGGCTCTAAAACCACATAGACCACCTTGACCAGTAACCGTCCCTTCAGTTCGTCGGGAACAATATGGCGCACAGTGGGCTTAACGTGGGTAAACATGCCGGAGAACTCCTTTCGTAGCTATAGCGAGAAAATCGGGAACAATCAGATGGGACCAAGCCCAGACGTAAACACCTTGGGAAACATTTCGAAACAAACAGGACACCAGAAGTCTATTTCAAGTTTGCAACAAAAACCCTGGCTGACAAGGCTTAGGAGCATTGGCCGTTACAATTTGAAACAGATTCCCCCCGTTTTTATCTAGCCTTGACCAGAACCCTGAGGACAGAGTCGATCAGTCAAGGCACAGGGGTTGGATCCGCATTCTGGCTTGCCTTCGGCCCGTTAAACGGGGCTAGAGTTTTAAAACATCCAAGCGGTACCAGGGCCTGACTTTGTATCAAAAAGTCAAATACTCTTTTGCTAGAGTTAATTCCTTATCTTCTCCCATGGGGGTACCAGAATCAATCCTGAGATTGGGAATGGTGGGAGCGATCCCATAGACCGTTCCCACCATCTAGCTTCCCTATTCTGCGGATGGTAGGGAGGCTTTAGGCTCCGTCCCTAGTTTCAGTACGACGACCCCCAGGGGTGGCAGGATTAGATCAAGGGAAAAGGGCCGGTTGTGGAAAGCCCAGTCGTCGGACCATTTGCCCCCCAGGTTACCCATGTTACTGCCGCCAAATTCCCGGGCATCGCTATTAAAGAGCTCCTTGTAGTAGCCCTTTTCGGGTACGCCAACCCGGTAGTGGCTATGGGGTTGGGGCGTAAAGTTACACACCACCACGACAAAGTCATTGCTATCCTTGGCCCGGCGAATAAAGGAGACCACACTGTGGCGATTATCGCTACAGTCAATCCACTCGAATCCGGCCTGGTCAAAGTCCTGGCTAAAGAGAGCCGATTCACTACGGTAAAAGTGGTTCAGAGCCGCCATAAAGTGCTTCAGCCCCTGGTGGGGTTCGTACTGCAGGAGGTGCCACTCCAGGTCGCCCCAAACATTCCACTCACTCCATTGACCAAACTCCATACTCATGAACAGAGTTTTCTTACCTGGGTGCATAAACATGTAGGCGTAGAGGCAGCGCAGATTCGCAAACTTCTGCCACTCATCCCCTGGCATCTTGCCCAGCATATTACTCTTGCCATGCACTACCTCATCGTGGGAGAGGGCGAGCATGAAGTTTTCGGTGAAGGCGTACCAGATACTGAAGGTGACATTGTTCTGATGAAATTGGCGAAACCAGGGATCCATGTGGAAGTAATCCAGCATGTCATGCATCCAGCCCATGTTCCACTTCAGGTTAAAGCCCAGGCCACCGACGTAGGTGGGCCAGGAGACCATGGGCCAGGCGGTGGACTCTTCCGCAATGGAGAGCACCCCGGGGAAGTAGCTGAACAATACATGATTGACCTGGCGGAGGAAGTTAGCCGCCTCAATGTGCTCGTGGCCGCCGTACTCGTTGGCTACCCACTCACCATCTTTGCGGAAATAGTTCAGGTAGAGCATGGAGGCCACCGCATCTACCCGAATTCCATCGATGTGGTACTTCTCGAACCAGAACACCGCGTTGGCTACCAGAAAGTTGCGCACCTCGTTGCGCCCGTAGTTAAATACCAGGGTGCCCCACTCCTTATGTTCACCTTTGCGGGGATCGGCGTGTTCGTAGAGGTGGGTGCCGTCAAAGAAGGCGAGGCCGTGGCCATCCTTGGGAAAGTGGCCGGGTACCCAATCCACCAGTACCCCAATGCCATTCTGGTGACATTGATCAACGAAGAACATAAAGTCTTCGGGACTACCATAGCGGGAGGTAACGGCGTAGTAGCCCGTCACCTGGTAGCCCCAGGAGCCATCGAAGGGGTGTTCCGCTACGGGCAGCAGTTCGATGTGGGTAAACCCCAACTCCTTGACGTAGGGAATCAGGCGATCGGCCAGTTCCCGGTAGGTCAGGAAACGCGCCCCCGGCTTGAGTTCTGCCACCGTGACAATAGGCTCTTCGCTGCCATCGGGCCGACGGGCTGGATTGGCAGAGGACTCGTGCAGCCAGGATCCCAGGTGGACTTCGTAAATAGAAATGGGTTGGGTGAGGGGCTCGACCTGGCGTCGGTTCTCCATCCATGCCTGGTCCTGCCAGGCGTAGCGGTCTAAATCCGTGACAATGGAGGCGGTTTTAGGTCGGGTTTCCTGTTGGAAGCCGTAGGGATCAGACTTCTCATAGATATGGCCGTCGTAGTTTTTAATCTCATACTTGTAGGAGGCGCCTACCTCTAAACCTGGAATAAACAGATCCCAGATGCCGTTGGAAAGGCGACACATCTGGTGTTTACGGCCATCCCAGTGGTTAAAGTCTCCCAGGACTGAAACGTTACGGGCATTGGGCGCCCACACAGCAAAATAAACTCCGGCTACCCCTTCCAATTGGGTAAAGTGAGCGCCAAGTTTTTCGTAAATGCGGTGGTGGTTGCCTTCACCAAAGAGGTGGATGTCAAAATCAGTGATGGCTCGAGTTTTGAAGGCGTAGGGATCGTAAATGACATGGACGTGACCGTCGCTGATGTACTTGAGCTGGTAGTTAGCCAGATCCTGAACTTCTAACACGCATTCAAAGAAATGCCGGTTGTGGTTACTTTCCATAACCACTTCCCGGTGTTCTTCGGGTAACACCACCCAGGCTTGTTCCGCTTGGGGTAGGTAGGCCCGCACAGCCCAGACAGTTTTACCATCCTGCTGCACCATATGGGGACCCAACACCTCAAAGGGATCGTGGTGCTGATTCCAGACAATGCGATCAATTTGCTCAGGATCAACGGTTACAGACATTGTTTAGATTCCACAGATGATAATTATGCCGATTGAGGCGGTTTGGTGCTCTTACCTGCCTATTCATCATCGCCGGGATGGAGAAGGGGCCGATAGATGTTTTCCTACAGCCTCCATAGCATTGATTCAAAGACGAGTTTAAATTCGGACAGGCTAGATTGCATTCTCAGAATAGCGTTTTGCGATTTACTTTGGCGATTGACTAGGGGCCAAATCGGAGAACAAACCTGAACCTTGCCCAGAAATTCTGGCTTTAGCTTTCTCCCCGTAGGAGCTTGGCATTTTTCGAAGAACCTGGATCCGATTTCGGTAATTTCTTAAAAGTCTCGGGATTGAATAGCTTTTTTAAACACCTCTGATGCTCCGTCAATTATGGTTACGGTCATCCTTGATTTCCCTATATACTCACTCCCTATACGCCCTCAGTGATGAATAGAGAGGCCTTAAAAGATCGGCAAGAGGGGTTTGAGGACACGGCGTAACTTTAAGAGCATAATCAGTCCTTCTAAATTTCCCCTGGCCTGGGGTGCTACCGGTTGCTGGAGCTTTTCCTGGAGAACGGCATAGTCGGCGGCCGACAGGGGGGCTCCGGTGAGGGGAGATCGGGCTGTGGTAATAATTTCGGTGCGCAGAATCTCTTCTGGAACTTGATCTTTGGGGGGCAAGGCGATCGCCCTGCCCTGGCTGAGGAGGGCTAGACCTACCGCCACTAGACAACTCTGGAGTAGGGCCTGACCATAGTAATGGGGCGAGTAATTAGGGGTCATGGCTGAGTTGCATGTTGGCCTTAATCGCTTCTAGCATATCTCCCCTGGTTTCCTCCAGGCTGGCTCCCTGAATATCAACCCGGTAGCGAAAGGGGGACAGGAATCCCTGAATTTGTTTGGCTTTGCAGGTTAGATGTAATTGGGTAAGGGCTACCTGGCGATCGCTATCCAGGCTGGCTAGATAATCTGCAAAGCCTAAAAAAGCTAATCGATAGACTAACTCCTGGCTGAACTGGCCTTGAAAATAGCCTCCATGTACATCCCGTTTGCCCCGGGCATAATCCAGGGTGAGGAGGAAATAATCCCAAGATTTCAGTACCTTCTTACGCTTTGCCCGGCTGAGAAGGCCCATAGGTTGGGCGGAACAGGTATTATTCTGCGGGTTATATTTAAAATCCCAATAATCAGTGCAGTCAAAGTAGGTGAACAGATCCGCCAGGTTGGCGCGACTACTATCACCATCACTCTGGTCTTTGAATAAATCGGCCAGGGTCACTACCCGAGAGCCTCGAAATTGGTGGTAGGTTAAATATAAGCTATCCATGGCCTTGCAACTCTGGCCAGTCAGGGATTCTCCCATCGGCAACCTGGGTAGCAACTCCTGATCCAGGCTGGTCAGGTTAATCAGTCCGTAATCATCGCTATTACCCTGGGGATTTTGCAACGCCACATTACCCAATCGATAGCCGCGGGCCTGGGTTCGACTCGGAAAGGCAATGTAATTGGCGGCGGTGGAAGCCAGACGCAGGGCAATATCGCCTTCGTTACAAAACAGATAGGATTCAGGAAATCGTCGCAGGGAAGCAGCCAGGAAATTAGCCCGGTTGGAAATAATGGTCAAGACTGGAATATCGGGGGAAACCAGAATCAGGCGCTGGAGGCGAAATACATCGCCAATGTCGGGACTGGGTTTTCGATTGATCGATTGACTATCGAAAACATCAGAGAGAATTCGGATAACATTGGTGACCACAAAACCTCCCATGCTGTGGCCAATAAAGCTCAGCTTGATCTTATTTTGCGATCGCCCTCGCCACTGCTCCCTTGCCCTGACCATGGTTTGGGCATAATCGGCGCTATCTCTAGCGGTGGTCGTCAGCCCCTGGGCGGTACGGGTGACCAGGGACTGATCAATTCGCCGGAGTAGTTCTACCAAATCGAGAACACCAAAGTTATCGGCCCGATAAGCATCCCGAAAGTAGACGATTAACCGCAGTACTACCAGGGCTGCCATCAAAATACCCAAGATCAACAGCAAGGCCAGCACCAAACTGATCACTAGGATGGACCAGGAATGGGGCCAGTCGCTCCTGAATGCTCCCAGGGTCATAATTCTAAGGCCTAGCAGCAAAAGGGCTCCCGCTCCTCCAATAATCAGAAAGTCACGGGGTAGGCGGGGCAGGGCGGTCAGGGCCTCCCAGATTTTCTTCAGGCTAAAATCAACGTTTTCCGATGGCCATCGATAGCCAATAAAGACCCGGTTAGCTTGGTTGCTGATGGCGGAGTCTTGGCGGTTAATAAACTGAAAAATACTACTACACCAGTCTATAAATCCCTGGCGATGGGTGTTGTAGCCGTGGATGGCAATGACCAATTCGGCGGTGCCATCCTGACTCTTGGCAGCCATGTGCTGTAACCGCTCAACAATTTCCTCAAGGCCCTGGATTGCTTGCTTTTGCAGGGTCTCGTCGACTTTCTCAGCGTCTTCAATGTTGGGGGGAGCGCTACTCATGACAAAGTAACCAGGAATTTTGCCTTCGACTCCCTGAGAACTATCGATAGAAACCAGTTGAGTCAGGTTTTCCTGCCCAAAGACAAACTTTTGAATGGTGAAGGGTAGGTATTCCATGGGGAGGTCCTTTAGCAGCGATCAAAATAGCTTTGGCCAGAATACGGAGTACAGAATTGATCGGTAAAACCAAGACTGGACCAGCGTTCTGGCTACCCTTCGCTCCGGACGACAGGGCGGAGGCTATAGAAACATAGCTGTAGCCCTTTAGCTCAAGACACTGGGTCAGGCTATGGGGGGTCAGGCTATGGGTCTCAGCCCATAGCAAATGGCATCGCCCTCTTGCCCTACCCGGACAGGCAACTACTGCTATAGGGCTAAAAAACCAAGGAAATCTTCAGTTAAGATCCGTAGTTCTATTCCCACCCTAGTCTAAGTCGCCGAGACTCATCCAGAAGGTTCACGAAACGCTACGCAGGAATTCTCCAGTCTTGGGAGTCTTTAACTTTGGCCAGCAGGCTGAGGACAAAGTTGATTTCTTAAAGCGAAGGCTGGGTAGGTATTCTGGCTTGCTGTAAAGAGTGGTTAAAACCCCTTAAATGGAATAGCTTTACCCTGTCTACCCCGTTGTACATGGCTAGGACTCTATGGGGTGGTTAGGGTTGCTTATGCCCCTGGTTTATCTCTGCCCACCGCTGTTCTAATTCCTGCTGCTCTTGTTTAAGGCTCCGCTCTAATTCTTGAATTTCATCGCGACGGGCAGCGGTTTCTAGAACCCGTCGATCCACCTCCTGACTTTTCAGGGTGAGGGATTGTCGCCACCGTTCGGCTCGTTCAATTTCCTGTTCCAGGGCTTCTGGTGTAACTCCGTAGGTAAGGTACTGTTCCACCAGATTTAATACCCAGGGAATGGCATCTTCTACCCCAGTAATTTGGTTCAGTGCATCTAACTCCACCAACACCAGGCTGCCTTCAGCAAAGGGGAGCATCCGGGAAGTTTCAACCAGGCGTTCCTTGGGCATGCGTTCCCAGGTGGCTTCGGCGGTTCGTACCGCCAGCAAGCCTATTTCTGCTCCCCCCAGGAACGCTTTTTTCTGTATCTTTGCCAGGTATTGCATGGTGCAGGCAAATCCTTGTTTTTCAGCTTTGAATTTATTCTCAGGGTTGTTGCTATAGCGGATTTCACTCGGGTGAAGTGCGATATGATTACCCCCCCTTGCCCACCCTTATCAAGGGGGGGACAGCGTGAAACCCTAACGGCCAGCCGCTGGGGGGTAGGACCGAGCAATTGGGTGTCTAACTCTATCGAAAACCGCTATGGAGTTAGACTTTAGCGATCCAGCAGAAAAGTCATAATCCGGTCAACCAAGTTTACCTAATTTTACCCTTTTAAGGGTGGTGTGACACCTACTAACCTTAGCCTCTATCATACCTATAGCCATCGATGCTGAGGGCAGGATCAATGGTTTGCAATCTCTGACATCAAGGCCTTTCGATAAGAGTTGAGTTAAGTACCTGACCATTACTGATACCTCCTATGGCTTTACAGCAAACCCCCTTTTACTCCCAATGTCTTGCTCTAGGGGGTCGTATGACTACCTTTGCTGGTTGGGAGATGCCCGTCCAGTTTACGAGTATTGGCTTAGAGCATGAAGCGGTCAGAACTCGGGCTGGCCTGTTTGATATTTCCCACATGGGTAAGTTTGAATTACAGGGCAAGGGAGCGATCGCGGCTCTCCAGCGACTGGTGCCCTCTAACCTGGACCGATTGCAACCTGGTCAGGCCCAGTACACGGTCCTGTTGAATCCCCAGGGGGGCATCATTGATGACCTGATCGTTTACCGCAAAGCTGACGGTAGCACTGGCCAACGGTTGATGGTGATTATTAATGCCGCCACCACCGATAAGGATAGGGCCTGGTTACTCGATCAAATTCTGGATGGGGACGTCACCTTGGTGGATAACTTTCGTGATCGCGCCCTGCTTTCTCTTCAGGGTCCCCAGGCGGTTAACTGGTTACAACCCTTCAGCGGTTCCGATCTGGCCCAGGTTCCTGCCTTTGGCCACCTGGATAGTACTATTTTGGGGTCACCCGCCTTTCTTGCCCGTACCGGTTATACCGGCGAGGATGGCTTTGAAATTATGACCGACCCAGCCACGGGGCTGGCCCTCTGGGATGCCCTGATCCAGGCAGGGGCTGCACCCTGCGGCCTGGGAGCCCGGGATACCCTGCGGCTGGAGGCGGCTATGCCCCTCTACGGTCAGGATCTTGACGATACGACCACTCCCCTGGAAGCGGGCTTAGGCTGGCTCGTCCATCTGGAGGAAAAGGGTGATTTTATCGGGCGATCGGTACTAGAGCAGCAAAAGCAAGTGGGTACCCAGCGCCGCCTGGTGGCCTTAACCATGGTCGATCGCCAGATTGCCCGCCATGGTTATCCGGTGATCTATCAGGGTGAGGTGGTGGGGGTGGTCACCAGTGGCACCCTATCCCCTACCCTTAAAATCCCCATTGCCCTGGCCTATGTCCCTACCCCGCTGGCCAGAATTGGGCAGGCCCTGGAGGTGGAGATTCGTGGTCAAGGGCGATCGGCCCAGGTGGTGAAGCGCCCCTTCTATAAAAGAGCTCGACCATAGGGGGAACTAATAATATGCAAAATAGAGTGTGTCAACTTTACAGACTCGTGGCAAACTGGCACTGAGTTGGGCAATTTGTCCATTAATTCAGACTTGCGCTTAGGGATGAGGTGAGGCTATGGCATTTGAATACCCCGAGAATCTGAAATACTTAGATAGCCACGAGTACGCCCGCGTCGATGAAGAGGAGGAAGACCTGGTGGTCGTTGGTGTCACCGCCTTTGCGATCGACCAATTGGGGGAGATTGTCTTTTTAGAGCTGCCTGAGATTGGGGACAGCGTGGAAAAGGGGGAAAGCTTTGGGGATATCGAATCGGTCAAGGCGGTGGAAAAACTCAAATCTCCCGTTACTGGGGAAGTAGTGGAGCGCAACGACGTTTTACTAAATACCCCGGAGGATATTGGGAACGATCCTTATGGCGACGGCTGGTTAATTAAGGTCAAAGCCAAAAACTTAGAAGAGGATCTAGAGGATGCGATGTCCTCCGCAGAGTACAAGCTCAAAGTGGAAGGATAGTCAGGTTCCTAGGGGTAAGAGGTTTACCAAGGCTTTGCACAAGCTCCTAGACTGCTAAGGTTTTTCCCTGGCTCGAGGCGCATACTAGCCAATCCGTAGGATTTATTTCAAAATGTAAAGATGGTTTAGATTACCCTAATCTAAACCATCTTTATCTAGAAATCTACGGCAAACGGTTATGACTCCGCCTCTCTCTGAATCTACCAAAGCCTTCCCTAGGACCTTAGCAGCTCCTTCCCCTGGGTTAACCCAGGCGGGTGAGGCTTCTGCCGTGACCGATCAGGGTGAGGTCAACTGGAGTCCCTTTGTGGCTCGTCATTTGGGCCTGACCCCTGAGGATATTGCCACCATGCTAGGGGTCCTGGGCTACGAAGATCTGGAGCAATTGATCGAGGCCACCCTGCCAGAGGCGATTCGATTGCGGCGAGATTTGAACTTACCTCAGGGGCTAGACGAGACCGCAGCCCTGGCTAAGCTCCGGGCGATCGCAGAGCAAAACCAGGTGTGGCGGTCTTTTATTGGTCTGGGTTACGCTAATACCCTCACCCCACTGGTGATTCAGCGAAATATTTTAGAGAACCCTGGCTGGTATACCCAGTACACTCCCTACCAGCCGGAAATTGCCCAGGGACGGTTGGAAGCCTTGCTGAATTTCCAGACCCTGGTCACTGATTTGACGGGTATGGAAATTGCCAATGCTTCCCTGCTGGATGAGGGTACAGCGGCGGCGGAAGCCATGACCCTGGCCTTTAATGCCCGCCAGCAAAAGGCCTCTAAAATCTTTTGGGTAGCGGCGGACTGCCATCCCCAAACCATTGAGGTGGTCAAAACCCGTGCCCAGCCCCTGGGAATTGAGGTGGTGGTGGGCGATCGCCAGCAACTTAGCTTTGACCTGCCCCTATTCGGTCTATTGCTCCAGTATCCTGCCACCGATGGCGCCCTTTACGACTATGGGGATCTGGTTACCCAAGCCCACCAAGCCGGGGCTCTGGTGGCCGTTGCCGCCGATTTGTTGAGCCTTACCCTGTTGCGTCCTCCCGGCGAGTTTGGGGCTGACATTGTGGTGGGAAATAGTCAACGCTTTGGTGTACCCCTTGGGTTTGGAGGCCCCCACGCCGCTTTCTTTGCTACCCGCCAGAGCTACGCCCGTAAGTTGCCCGGTCGCCTGGTGGGGGTTTCTAAGGATGCCCGGGGGAACCCAGCTCTGCGCCTGACTCTGCAAACTCGGGAGCAGCACATTCGCCGCGATACGGCCACCAGCAATATTTGTACGGCCCAGGTACTGTTGGCCATAATGGCCAGTATGTACGCGGTCTACCATGGTCCCAAGGGGCTGCAACAGATGGCTCGACGCATTCACCGCCTCACGGTTACCCTGGCCCAGGGCTTGACCCAGCTAGGCTTTAGCCTGACAAGTACTAGCTTTTTTGATACCCTCTCGATTCACACCGGCGATCAAACGGCCGCTATTCTGGAGCGGGCCGCCAGTCATCGCATTAACCTACGCCCCTTGAGCCCTACCCGGCTGGGGGTAGCTCTAGATGAGGCCACCACCGCCCAGGATGTGCTTGATCTCTGGACCGTTTTTGGTGGCACTGAAGCCGCCCGGGGGCTGGCCTTTCTGATGCAAGACCCGACTTTCGCCGATGCCATACCCGCCAGTCTCCAACGCACCTCTGCCTATCTGACCCATCCGGTTTTTAATCGCTACCATTGCGAAACCGAGATGTTACGGTACATTACCCGACTCCAGAGTCAGGATTTGTCCCTGGCAACTGCCATGATTCCCCTGGGATCCTGCACCATGAAACTTAACGCCACGGCTGAAATGGTGCCCGTTACCTGGCCGCAGTTTGGCCAGATCCATCCCTTTGCTCCCCCTGCCCAAACCCAAGGCTACCGCCGCCTCTTTGCCGACCTGGAAGCCTGGCTGGCGGAGATTACGGGCTTTGCCGGCATTTCCCTCCAACCCAACGCTGGGGCCCAAGGGGAGTACGCCGGGCTACTGGTGATTCGGGAATACCATCGTCAGCGGGGTAACCACGATCGCACGGTCTGTTTGATTCCCCAGTCGGCCCATGGCACCAACCCTGCCAGTGCGGTGATGGCCGGTATGCAGGTGGTCACCGTCGCCTGTGATGACGCTGGCAATATCGATGTCGCCGATCTGGAAGCCAAAGCTGAAAAGCACCAGGCCCATCTGGCGGCCCTGATGGTGACCTATCCCTCTACCCATGGGGTGTTTGAGGCAGAAATTACCGTCATCTGCGACATTGTGCACCGTTATGGTGGGCAGGTTTACATGGATGGAGCTAATATGAACGCCCAGGTAGGGCTATGCCGTCCCGCTGACTTTGGTGCCGATGTTTGCCACCTAAATCTCCATAAAACCTTCTGCATTCCCCATGGTGGGGGCGGTCCCGGAGTTGGACCAATCGGGGTGAAGGATCACTTGGTGCCCTACCTGCCGGGTCATGATCTGGTGCCCGAGGTTGGGGGTAACCAGGCGATCGGGGCTGTCAGTGCAGCTCCCTGGGGTAGTGCTAGTATCCTGCCGATTTCCTGGATGTATATCACCATGATGGGGGGCGAGGGGCTGAAACGGGCGACTGAAGTGGCTATTCTCAGCGCCAACTACATTGCTAAGCGCCTTGAGGGATACTACGACATTCTCTACACCGGTCAGAACGGCCGGGTAGCCCACGAATGTATCGTAGATGTGCGTGGCTTTAAGCAGTCCGCCAACCTGGGGGTAGAAGATATTGCTAAGCGCCTGATTGACTATGGCTTCCATCCCCCCACCATGTCCTGGCCGGTGGCGGGTACCCTGATGGTGGAACCCACCGAAAGTGAATCTCTGGCGGAATTGGATCGGTTCTGCACCGCCATGGTTGCCATTCGGGAGGAAATCCGGGCCGTGGAAACCGGTGTGGCAGACACCCAGGTCAACCTGCTGAATCAGGCACCCCACACCACCGCCGATCTGGTTAGTGATTGGTCCCGTCCCTACGATCGCCAAACGGCGGTCTTTCCCACCGCCTTTACCCGGCAGTCAAAATTCTGGCCAGCGGTAAACCGCATTGACCAGGCCTACGGCGATCGCCATCTGGTCTGCTCCTGTGTCGGTATGGAGGCCTACCCTCAGGCTTGAGGTTGGCATGGCTGCTGTAGTAGCCTTACCATAGGCTTTAAGTCAGCTTCCTCCTCCCCACCTTAAGATCTATGAACCCTCCCTCCCCATTCCCTCCATTCCTCTCTCGCTTGACGGCAGCTTGCTTCGGGCTGACGCTATGTCTGGGGTTGGCTATGGGTTGGGCGGTTGCCCCGGCCCAGGCGATCGCGGTGTTTCAATTACCCACCCTGACGGCGGGTTCCCCCACCTGGTTGGTGGATGATGCCAACATCATTAGTCGCATTAACGAAGGCAAAATTACCAGCCAGTTGAGTAACCTGGCCGCCGCCACCGGTAACGAGGTGCGTTTGGTGACCATCCACCATTTTGACTACGGCGAAACGGTTCAGACCTTTACCGACAAGCTCTTTGATCGCTGGTACCCGACCGCCGCTGAACAAGCTAATCAGGTGTTGCTGGTGCTGGACGATGTTACCAAAACCGTGGGAATTCGGGTGGGAGAACAGGCCGCTACGGCCCTACCACCCGATCTGGCCACCAGTGTGGCCCAGCAGACCGTATTGGTGCCCCTGCTGCAGGGAGACAAGTATAACCAGGCTCTCTTGGATGCCAGCGATCGCCTGGTGGCGGTTCTGAGTGGCCAGCCCGACCCTGGTGCACCAGTCTTTGACGAAGCCTTTGATGCCCAGAGTGAGAGTACCTTTGCCAGTGCCGAAAGTACTGAAGAAAATCGCGGTAACAATGCCGTTCTCTTGATTGTGCTGCTGGTATTGGCCACGGTGATCCCCATGGCTACCTACTTTTGGTACGTGGGTTTTGGTAACTAGAGTCCAGAGCGGTTTACGGCGCTTACCTGGGGACGTTAAAAACTCCTGGCTCCCTACCTAAAGATCTACCCATTGACGCAGGAGATTCCTGTGGGTTTTGTGGATTAGATCGAATTCCAGAGTTTTGCCGTATTTTTCAAACAGCGATCGCTGTACCGTGTCGAGATCGAAGAGAATCTCCCGTTGATGGGGGTGGCGCACCAGGCTCTGGACCCAGGTGACAGCGGCTAATCTTACTCCATCGGTTACCTCAGCCACGGCATGGAGAAAGGTAGATGGGTATAGCACCATGGACCCCGCCGCCAGCTTAAAGGATTGGGGGCCGGGGCCATCATCGATGAGCAATTCTCCTCCCTGGTAGCTATGGGGTTCGCTGAGAAATAGGGTCAGGGACATATCCGCACGGGTGGGTGGGTCTCCCATCAGGGCATTGTCGGTATGCCAGCCGTAGCTCATACCCGGACCATAGCGATTGATTAAAGCTGGCCGAATTGTGTGGGGTCGGGCGATCGCCTGAAACAGGGCATTTCTCCCCAGGGCCTCGGTAATCATAGCTTTGATCGATCGGGCGGTATCCCTATCGCCCTGCAGCTGCTGATTATGTTTAACCGGTTGGGCAAACATACCGGCAGTCTGCCTACCGTCAACAAATTCTGCCGCTTCCAGGTATTGGTGGATAGTGGCCAGATTTTCAGGGGTCAACACCTGGTCAATACAGGTAATCATGATTGGCGGGTGCAAGAGTAAGGTGTAGTCGATTATATTTTGTCTGACGGATGGGGTGTATTCCATCCCGCTAAATCATCATCCAGGGGAGACCTATGGCTACCCTCAATTTCAACACCACCAACTCCACCTTTCGCCAGCTCCTGGGCAATGGCCTCAGTTACCATGTGCCCCCCTTCCAGCGGGACTATTCCTGGGGGGAAGATGAGTGGGATGACCTCTGGCAAGACATTACGGCCCTGTTTGATACCGATGGTGAACCCGCCCACTATATGGGGTATCTGGTGTTGCAATCCTCCGACAGCAAGCACTTCGACATCATCGATGGGCAGCAGCGTCTCACCACCCTTAGTATTCTGGTGCTGGCGGGTCTGTCCTACCTCAAGGATCTGGTGGCGGCGGGGCTAGATGCAACGGATAATGGCCGTCGCCAGGCCCAACTACAAAGTAGTTACATTGGTTTTGTGGATCCAGTGAGTCTGGTGCCCCAATCCAAGTTGTCCCTCAATCGCCACAACAACCGCTTCTATCAGACCTACCTGGTACCCCTCGATCGCCTACCCCAGCGCGGCTTGAATGCCTCTGAGCACCAGCTCCGTAAGGCCTTTAACTGGTTTAAAGACCGGGTGAAAAGCCGTTGTGGTGCCCAGCCCGATAGTGGTAAACGGTTTGCCGCCTTTCTCGATGCGCTGGTGGATAAGCTATTTTTTACCGTGATTACCGTCACCGACGAGCTCAATGCCTTTAAGGTGTTTGAAACCCTCAATGCCCGGGGGGTGCGGCTGTCCTCCACTGACCTGCTGAAAAACTATCTGTTCTCCCTAATTAGCGCTGGCGAGATCCACGAAACCGAAGTTCAGGCCCTCGAGGACCGGTGGGAACGGATTGTGGGCCTATTGGGCAGTGAGAGTTTTCCTGAGTTTCTGCGGGTGTTTTGGAATAGTCGCCATCGGTTGGTTCGCAAGATCGATCTGTTTAAGGCAATTCGCCGCAACATCACCAGCCGGGAGGGGGCCTTTACCCTGGTGCGGAATCTGGACTACGGCGCCGATATCTACGCGGCTCTGCGGGATGGTCAGGACAACCGCTGGCGTCCCGATGAGCGGGATGCCCTGAAAGAGTTGATCATGTTTGGTGTGCGCCAACCCCTGGCGATGTTGTTGGCCTGCTATCAGCGGTTTTTTCAGAGCGATCGCAGCGCTTTTACCCGCATTCTGCGAGCCATTGCGGTGATTTCCCTGCGCTATAACGTCATCTGTAACCTGCCCACCCACGAACAAGAAACCCTCTATAACGAAATTGCCTGGAAGGTCTCTGAGGGCACCTACAGTACCTATGGCCAGGTACGGCAGGCCCTCCGTCGCGTCTACCCCGATGATGTCCAATTTAAGGGGGCTTTCGCAGAGAAGGAATTGCGTACCACCAATAGCCGTAATAAGAAGATTGTCCGCTACATTCTATTTGCCATCGAGAAGCAGCGATCGGGCCAGGACCTGGATGGTGAAAGTGCCACCTACAACCTGGAGCATATTCTGCCCGAGCATCCCTCCCCCGCCTGGACCTACATTGACGAGGCCAAACAAAATCGCCTGATCTACCGTCTGGGTAACATGACCCCCTTGCAAGCTACCCGCAACCGGGATCTGGAAAATGGAGGCTATGGGGCTAAGCGATCGGTCTATGGAGCCAGTGATTTTCAGATTACCCAGGCCATTGCAGAACGCTATGACAGATGGGATGAGGAGACTATTGAAACCCGCCAAAAGTACTTGGGGGATATCGCCGCCGGTATCTGGCGGATTGATTTTGGAGACTGATGGGTGATCTATCCGATCGCGCCACACAGAGGACGACTTCTCTCCTCTCTGGCAAACCGATCTGGAGGCTGTGCAAAACCCCCACCTCACCTACCCTGCCTACTACACCACCAGCTTCTACGCCTACGACGAGGGTAACCTGGGCTGGCAACCAGCCATGGAGGTGGAGGCCACCTTGGTAGAAGCGGGGTTTGAGCAACCGACCATGGCCTGTAATACTGCCCGCCACCGTACCCTCATAGCTGCCGTGGGGTAAGAGGGTCAGTGGGTTTTCCCTAGCCCTATAGCTAGCCCCCGGTGTCCCTGGGGGTTGGCCTGTTCTCTAGACCGGAGTGAGGTGTTTGGGCAGGCCAGCTATTGGAATGGCGTTCGCCTGGGGGATGGATCCTTGACAATCAGGACCAGTCTGCATGGGAATTACCCAGGTGGGTGATCATGGTGAGGCGATCGCCATAGCCACAGCTCTGGGCAATTTCTTCCTGGGACTGCTTAGAAACCTGTAATAGCAAGCGCGCCCTCCGTTGGCGCTGTTGTTGAACATATTGATAAAGGGAGAGGCCGGTGCGGTTTAAAAAGGCTTGACAGAGCTCAAACTCCCCCAGGTTTAAGGCAGCGGCCAGGGGTGCCAGGGCCATATCTGTGGGTAGGTAGGTCTCAACGTATTCAAACAGGCGACGCAACCGGGCGTTATCTAAGGGGTGGTCTACCCCGGGGGACAGGGGCCGCACCCCGTAGCCTCGCAACAGATAGATCGCCATTGCCGTCATTAGCTGGTCTCTATAGAGCTGGCTGATTGGCGCTGGCTGGGGGTCGCTCAGGGCCTCCTTGAGGACTATGGCCAGGTGATAAAGATTCCCATCGTAGAGGCCAAAGTGCGGGATAAGGTCTGGGGTTGCCCTATCTAAGACCGATTGACTCACCTGGTCCATAAAGGGACTGGTCAGGCAAAAGCTGGTAGCCTCCAGGGGCTGGTGCCAGATGGCAGCATGGGAGACGCAGTCGGGGCAGAGGAGACCCATTCCCGGTACCTGCAGCGGTGGGGTTACCTGTTTTCCATCTAACCAGTCTTCCCGATCAATCGGGGTTTCTAGTCCAGATCCACTCAGGTTAAACAGGGTTAAGACGTGGTGTCCCTGGGGCTGATACTCGGGCACGGCGCCGGGGGGCAGGTGATCGTAGTGCAACATGACAATGCACTGGTTTTCCTGGGGCCAGTGGGTAACCGTCGGGGGATGGGAATTGACCCCAACCAAGCTATCGGTTCTATGCAGATTGACCCGCTTAGGTCTGGCATGACTCATTGTTTTTCCAGTATTGGTGCATTGGTTAATCTCTACAATTCCATTAAAAGGTAAAAAATAGGTGTAGTCTTGAGGTGCCACTTGTTACACTCTCAATTAAGCTCCCCGATTAGAAGATGAAAATCTTACTGGTTGAGGCCCAACATCAAGGCCAGCGGTCTCTTCTTACCGCTCTCACCAAGCACCGATTTAGTGTTGATCGGGCCAGTAATACAGAAGAAGCCTGGGCTTTTCTCAATTCCTTTCTCTACGATCTAGTGGTGTTGGATGGCTCACCAGAGGGTATGCGCCTTTGCCGCCATCTGCGGAATCTGGGTAACCCGGTGCTGATTTTGCTCATCGTGGCAGGCTCTGACCTGGAGGATGGATGCAGCCAACCTATCCACGGCTTAGAAAGCGGTGCCGATGCCTGCGTCACCCACCCCATTGATGAACGGAATCTGTTAGTCCACATCCAGTCCCTGACCCGGCGAGGGGGGCGTCGGGCCAGCCCAGTGCTGTCCTGGGGGCCTGTGAGTTTAAATCCAGCATCCTGCCAGGTTACCTGCTGCCATAACCGGGTTTTGCCGATTAACCGCAAGGAGTACCAACTTCTAGAGCTATTTCTGAGCCATCCCCACCAAACCTTTTCTCGGTCGGTAATTAGCGATCGCCTCTGGAGCTTTGATGAACAGTTACCCACCGATGCCACCATCAAAACCCACGTTCGCAATCTTCGTCGTAAACTTGAGCAGGCTGGTCTCCAGGATTTTATCCAAACCCACTATGGTCACGGCTATGGCCTGAATCCGGCCTATAACTCTGGGGGGGAACTAGCCAGGGATCAATCCTCTGAACCTGAGGCCATAGTCGATACCGTAACCGCCCAGGTTTGGCAGGAACTGATGGCCGCTAATTCACGCCTCTGTCAGGAAATTGAATACCGTCAGCAGATTACTGAAGAACTGCAGCGTTCAGAAAGAATGTTGAGTAACGCCCAACGCGTAGCCCAAATTGGCTGTTGGGAGTTTGACATGGATAGCCAAACCTCCTATTGGACTGAGGAGCTATATCGCATCCATGGTCTTGATCCAACCCAACCCGCCCCTACCCCTGAAGAAAGCCTGGCCCTGATTCATCCTGAGGATCATCCAGTCTATGGGGAGGCGATTCTAAAACCGGTTATGAAGCAGCAACCCTTTGAAGTCAATTTACGAATTATTCGTAAGAACGGAGAGATTAGATATGTCAATATCCGGGGCGGGCCCATCTTCGACCCACAGGGCAGGCTCACGAAGCTAGCCGGAACAACCTTTGACAGCACTGAATGGGTTATGGGTGATAGGTTTCCGGGGTTACGGGCCAGCCTGTCAAACCTGGCTACGGCTAGGGAAAATCCTTACCGACTGTAGTCACAAACGGATGGAGCGGCTGTTCCTGAAAGTAAGCCAGTCACCTGAAAGGGCTGGTTTAGATCGGTGGGAAAGACTTTGACCACAACGGCATCAATATACTTAAAATCACCGGGGGCATTCAGACGCCAGAGATTTTTCGAATTATCAAAGGGTTGATCCAGACAATAGGCATTGGTATCGCCGTGAAGTAGTAAAACTGGTTTACCCAGACCCCCTGAGAGGGTTTGGACCTGTTTACAAAAGCCCGCGTAGGCAGGGTTACTCAGACAGCGGGAGAGGGGAGTTTCCTGTTGGATCGCGGGGCCAAAGGGATCAAGCTGGGTAGCCACCACTACAGCCTTAGTATCCTGTTTTTGGGCCAGTTCAAAGGCTCGATTCAGCCAGCGCTGATTTTGGCGATCGCGCTCATCCACCAGAGCGATCGCCCGCTTCGGATCGTCAATTAAAATTTCCGTACGACCGTTATCTGTACTGATCATATGTACAGTGACAAATAGGACACCATCGCGCCACCAGATGGCATTTTCGGGTAGCTCGGGCTGGGTTTCGTAGCGCCATTCCCGGGCAAACTGTCCAGGAGTCATGGCCAGAACCCTACGGATCGCTCCCAGGGAATTTTCAGGATGGGTAAATTCAGGATCCCTGGTGAGAATTTTTTGGACTTCCTCCAATTGCCAACCGGGTGTAACGGTTTTAGGGCTACTAAAAAGAATGGTACGCAACTGTTGCAAGCGTTCGATTTCGCTTTGGCGTACCGCCAGGGATTCGCGATCGCAGTCGGCCCAGTCATTATCTCCGGGAGTATAAAACACTGGTTTGACCACTTCTCTTTGCCAGAAGGTTTGGCTTTGACGTAGCCAATCATCGGAGCAGGCGGTTTCGGGTCTGCTTAGATCCCCCAGGTGAATCACAAAGGGAATATCCTCCCGTCGTCGCAGGGCCGGGGCGATATCCTCTGTCAGGACCTGGTCGTCTGTGCGGCCATTGGGCAACTTGATCAGATAGGGTATGTCTCCATAGGCAGCGAAGCTCATCACTGGCATGGAGGGGACCTGGGAGATATCCGAGGTTACTTCCGCCTTGCCAGGACTGGCCGCCATGGTTACCTTCGGGCCAACCATGGAGAGTAAGAACATTAAACCAAGGCATAGTCTCAGGCGTAAATTAACCATCGTCCCAACCATAAATAAATAGGGCTCGTCCCAATAGCTTGCCTCAGCACCTTACTACACTCTTTCCCTAGGGAACGAGGGGTTTAACATAAAAAAATATCAAGCGAGCCAGAAGGCTTCCCGATTTTGGCTTTTTCAGGTCTCCTAACCCGAGACTCACTGGTCACTGAGGAACTCTCCCCAGCCTGTTGGTCAAAGCAATAAAAACTACCCCAGAAAAATAGGGCGCTCCCCAAGGAGCGCCCTACACAAACCTCAGTCAGATAAACCTAACCGATGATTTCAGGAGCCTGAGCCGCAGCCAGGTCCAGGGGGAAGTTGTGGGCATTGCGCTCGTGCATCACTTCCATACCCAGGTTCGCCCGGT
>JBMOHM010000009.1:0-66802 GCA_049317845.1 Nodosilinea sp.
GGGGGGGCAAGGGGGGGTAATCATATCGCACTTCACCCGAGTGAAATCCGCTATATACTGTATAACCTCCCCCATCTCCAACATCTCAGTAGCTTTTCCTGAACCGCAATACATTGATTAGTTAAAGATAGCGTCTCCAGGCAATTCTAAATAACAAACAAAAAACTAACTACTCAAAAATTAACAAAAGAATCGATTTTTTAGCTTTACTCTTCATCCAACCATAATATTTTTTTAGCATATCTATTGGGAGTTAACAAGTGACTTCTATCACCTATTAAATACGGATATTTGCGTACCTTTTCGTACTTCTGCGTACACATGTTTTCCCAGAAAGCCCTACAAAATAGATGGTTTTATGTAAAGAAATAAGAAAGCATTGTCAACCAGAGGTATCTTCTTCAAATAGCCTTAAGAACTACCAAGAGACCTGAAGGCTCTGAACTCCAACAACTCCCATACAAGTGAATTGATTTCGCCTACTTTATATTGATTATTAGTATCCTTATATTTTTCTAGCATACCCTCCGGGACCAGCAGGTGATTTGCATCACATGTTGAATACGGAATTCCGCGTATTCGTGCGCACTTCTCCGTATATAAGCTTTGGCCAGAACGCTTCTAAGAAACCTCTGGAGGGGAGAGCTGCGGTACGAGGTAAGACCCAAGCATTGCTCTTAGCTCATCGTGGGGTTCTTCCAGGGCTGACCTTCGGTACAGCGTTGGGTTAATCGCTTAGAGGTTGTTTGAAAAGCCAAAGAGGGTCTCAAACTATATCTATGGACTAGGGTAATCTCCCCGGGATTCAACATTCTGGCGGCCTCTTGGCGGCGAACTACACCTGGGATAGCCCTTTAAAACAACCTCTCACTGTGGTTTTGGCGGATGCATCCAGTTGATTTATGCTTTCTCAGGGATCAACGAAAGGGCTCTATTGTCCACTGGAGCAATACAATGACGGAAGATCATCCCTTCAGACGACGTTGGTGGCGATAACAGTTCTTAGGATGGGAGCGGCTGATTTAGCAAAAACCTATTTGACTGTTGTGTTTTTGGCGTGATATAGTCGTACCTTGTGAAAAGTCCAAGTTACTGTTTGTCTATCGCTTCTAAAGTCACTTAAAGTATGCCCACGATTCAACAACTCATTCGGAGTGAGCGCGAGAAAACCGAGAAAAAGACCAAGTCGCCAGCCTTAAAGAGCTGCCCTCAGCGCCGTGGGGTATGTACTCGGGTTTATACCACCACCCCTAAAAAGCCAAATTCAGCTCTGCGGAAAGTCGCCCGGGTGCGGTTGACTTCTGGCTTTGAGGTGACAGCTTATATTCCTGGTATTGGTCACAATCTGCAAGAGCACTCCGTAGTTATGATTCGGGGCGGTCGGGTAAAGGATTTACCAGGCGTCCGCTATCACATTATTCGTGGCACCCTCGACACATCTGGGGTAAAAGACCGACGCCAGGGACGCTCTAAGTATGGTGCTAAACGACCTAAGCAGTAGGTTTTAGTAACTCATTAAGAAGTCATGTCTGACTTGGTTGTTCCAGCACTTCAATTAGTATTAGGGTTTTGACCTCGTTTAACAATTTGTGGAAGCCTGATTATGTCTCGTCGTACCGTTATTCAAAAGCGCCCCATTCCTGCCGATTCGGTTTATAACAGTCGTTTAATTACCATGATGAGTCGTCGTCTGATGACCAGTGGTAAGCGGTCCCTGGCCAATCGCATTATTTATAACGCCTTTTCCGTTATTAAAGAGCGCGGCGGTGCCGATCCCCTCGAAGTGTTTGAGCGTGCTGTTCGCAATACTACTCCTTTAGTAGAGGTTAAGGCCCGTCGAGTCGGTGGGGCCACCTATCAGGTACCGATGGAAGTTAGGTCTGATCGGGGTGTTGCCCTGGCTTTGCGTTGGTTGACCCAGTTTTCCCGGCAACGGGCCGGTAAATCTATGGCAATCAAGCTAGCTAACGAACTCATGGATGCTGCCAATGAAACCGGTGGCGCCGTGCGTAAGCGAGAAGAAACTCACCGTATGGCTGAAGCTAATAAAGCCTTTGCCCACTATCGGTACTAAGGGCTGTCAGGGGAGATTTACCTACGCTCTTATCGAGTTAGCCTGCTTAGGGCACATTTTCTCCGATAGGGCTTTCCTTAGAGTTGGTTAAGCATACTCTACCCAGGGTCGACTGGTTAGAGATTAATCAGGAGGTCGCTATGGTCAGGACAACTCCGCTGGAGCGAGTCAGAAACATTGGTATTGCCGCCCATATTGATGCGGGTAAAACCACCACTACTGAACGCATTCTCTACTACTCTGGTCTTGTTCATAAGATTGGTGAAGTCCACGAGGGTACAGCGGTTACCGACTGGATGGAGCAGGAACGTGAGCGCGGTATTACTATTACCGCTGCAGCCATCAGCACTAGTTGGCGCGATCATCAGATCAATATTATTGATACCCCAGGTCACGTTGACTTTACCATTGAGGTAGAACGGTCTATGCGGGTGTTGGACGGTGTGATCGCCGTCTTTTGTTCTGTCGGTGGTGTTCAACCCCAGTCGGAAACAGTGTGGCGACAAGCCAACCGCTACAACGTTCCTCGCATTGCCTTCGTCAATAAGATGGATCGCACTGGGGCGAATTTTTTCAGGGTTTATCAGCAACTCCGCGATCGCCTGGGAGCTAATGCGGTCCCTATTCAGGTGCCCATTGGGGCCGAAGCTGAGTTCCAGGGAGTCGTAGACTTGGTGACCATGCGCGCTCGCATTTATCACGATGATCTAGGGGAAAAAATCGAAGATGCCGTGATTCCTGCGGAAATGGTAGCGGTAGCGGAGGAGTACCGTACCAAATTACTGGAGGCGATCGCGGAAACCGATGACATCCTAATGGAAAAGTACCTGGAGGGAGAGCCCATTTCTCCCGCTGAAATCACCAGAGCCTTGCGCCACAGTACCATTGCTGGCATCATTGTGCCCGTCTTATGTGGTTCTGCCTTTAAAAATCGGGGAGTTCAATTGCTGCTTGATGCTGTGGTTGATTATTTGCCTGCTCCCATTGACGTCCCCCCCATTCAGGGGCATTTACCCAATGGCGAAGTGGGGGAACGCCAAGCCAATGACGATACCCCTTTAGCGGCTTTGGCCTTTAAGATTATGGCCGATCCCTACGGTCGCCTAACCTTTGTGCGGGTTTATTCGGGCGTACTCAATAAAGGCACCTATATTTACAACGCTACTAAAGATAAAAAAGAGCGTATTTCCCGACTAATTGTCTTAAAAGCCGACGATCGCATCGAAGTGGATGAGCTACGAGCCGGTGACCTGGGGGCTGTGATTGGGCTTAGGGATACCTTTACCGGTGATACCATCTGTGATCCTCAAGATCCCATCGTACTGGAGTCTCTCTTTGTTCCTGAGCCGGTCATTTCGGTGGCAGTAGAGCCTAAAACTAAGCAGGATATGGACAAATTGGCCAAAGCCCTGCAATCTCTATCGGAGGAAGATCCCACTTTTAAAGTTAGTACCAATCCAGAAACCAACCAGACCGTCATTGCGGGGATGGGTGAGTTACACCTGGATATCTTGGTAGACCGAATGTTACGGGAATTTAAGGTGGAGGCCAATATTGGTGCGCCCCAAGTGGCCTACCGAGAAACCATCCGTCAGGTTACCCAGGCTGAGGGGCGTTTTATTCGTCAAAGCGGGGGTAAGGGCCAGTACGGTCACGTTGTGGTGGAGGTAGAACCAGCCCCCGAAGGTACAGGTTTCGAATTTGTGTCTAAAATTGTAGGAGGCACTATTCCCAAAGAATATATTCCTTCTGCTCAACAGGGCATGAAAGAAGCCTGCGAATCTGGTATCCTAGCTGGGTACCCTGTGATTGATCTAAAGGTTACCCTAACCGACGGCTCTTACCATGAGGTAGATTCTTCGGAAATGGCCTTTAAGATTGCCGGGTCCATGGCGATGAAAGAAGCCGTCCTGAAGGCATCTCCCGTCCTTCTTGAGCCCATTATGAAGGTCGAGGTTGAAGTTCCGGAAGACTTTCTGGGTGATGTCATGGGAGATTTGAACTCCCGACGTGGTCAGATCGAGGGCATGGGAACAGAGGCAACTATTGCAAAGGTGACTGCCGATGTTCCCCTAGCTGAGATGTTTGGTTATGCTACCGACATCCGCTCTAAAACGCAGGGTCGGGGCATTTTTTCAATGGAATTCAGTCATTATGGCGAGGTTCCTCGCAATGTGGCTGAGGCCATTATTTCTAAAAACAGTGGGAACGCTTAGAAAAGGAAAGGACACGTAACGTAAATGGCACGCGAAAAGTTTGAACGGACTAAACCACACGTCAACATTGGTACCATTGGTCACGTTGACCATGGTAAAACCACCCTCACGGCGGCGATCACCATGACTCTAGCAGCAGCCGGTTCGGCCAAAGCCCGTAAGTATGATGAGATCGATGCCGCCCCTGAGGAAAAGGCCCGCGGTATTACCATCAACACGGCCCATGTTGAGTATGAAACAGAGACTCGTCACTACGCCCACGTGGATTGCCCTGGTCACGCAGACTACGTTAAAAACATGATTACCGGTGCCGCCCAGATGGATGGAGCGATTCTGGTGTGTTCCGCAGCGGATGGTCCCATGCCCCAAACTCGGGAACATATTTTGCTGGCCCGTCAGGTGGGTGTACCCAGCCTGGTGGTGTTCCTCAACAAGCAGGATATGGTGGACGATGAGGAATTGCTTGAGTTGGTGGAACTGGAAGTGCGGGAATTGCTCGATTCCTACGACTTCCCCGGTGATGATATTCCTATCACCCCCGGTTCTGCCCTGCAAGCGGTGGAAGCCTTGACCGCTAACCCCAAAATTCAAAGGGGCGAAGATGTGTGGGTGGATAAGATCCATGCCCTGATGGATACCGTTGATGCCTACATTCCCACCCCTGAGCGGGCGGTGGACAAAGACTTCCTGATGGCGGTGGAGGATGTGTTCTCCATCACTGGCCGGGGAACGGTAGCCACCGGTCGGATCGAGCGGGGGATAGTGAAAGTGGGTGATACCGTTGAACTGGTGGGTATCAAGGCCACTCGCAGCTTGATTGTCACCGGCATCGAAATGTTTAAGAAAAGCCTAGATGAAGGGCAAGCCGGGGACAACGCCGGTATACTCCTGCGGGGTATCCAAAAAGAGGAAATCGAGCGGGGTATGGTGCTGGCTAAGCCCAAAAGTATTACCCCCCACACGAACTTTGAGGGTGAAGTTTACATTTTGACCGAGAAAGAAGGCGGACGGAAAACCCCGTTTTTTGCAGGGTATAAGCCCCAGTTTTATGTGCGGACTACGGATGTGACGGGTAGTATTAAGACCTTTACCTCCGATGAGGGCTTGGCGACGGAAATGGTCATGCCGGGCGATCGCATCAATATGACCGTAGAGCTAATCAATCCCATCGCCATTGAGCAAGGGATGCGCTTTGCTATCCGTGAAGGAGGCCGTACCGTGGGTGCGGGTGTTGTGGCTAAAATCCTGGCTGATACTCCTCCCGCCGATGGTGTCAAAAAAACCGAGACCAAAAAGTCTAAAAAGTAAGCACTGACTCGGGGTTAATTGGGGTAACCGAAGATCAGGTTACCCCTGTTTTTTCTTTGAGCTTTTTTTGAACCTTGACAATCTAATTAGGGATTTCCTATGGCCACCATTCAGCAGCAAAAAATCCGGATTCGTTTGAAAGCTTTTGATCGTCGTCTGTTAGATACCTCTTGCGAGAAAATTGTAGACACCGCTAACCGCACCAATGCCACAGCCATTGGACCTATCCCCCTACCTACAAAGCGACGAATTTATTGTGTATTACGGTCTCCCCACGTCGATAAAGACTCCCGGGAACACTTTGAAAGCCGCACCCACCGCCGTATCATTGATATTTATCAGCCTTCATCCAAAACCATTGATGCTTTAATGAAGCTTGATTTACCCGCTGGCGTTGATATTGAGGTGAAGTTGTAGCTATAACCCTAGTTACGGGTAAGCGGGGCGCAAGGGTGTTGAAGAAAGTTAGGCAATCCAAGGACTTTTGCTGAGGTTTTCCACTACCCTTTGATGATCGTTACAACGCTTACCCAGCGTTAGGTTTTAAGGTCTCCTCACTGACCAGGTGGTCTCGGGTTACGAGGTATCAATTTTCCTGATCAGCCCTCTCCTAAGCTACACCTCATATAGCCCTAGCCCTTCAGCCCATGACATCAGGTCAGGCTTTGGGTATGGTCAATGGTGTCGCAGTCCTGTCCTAACCGGACTGGTACTGCTAGATGACCCCACCTTCGTTGATAGTTAGGTTACAATGATCATGTGTTAAAAATTGTTGCAATTGTACTCGATAGCCTGGTCCAGTCTGGCTTTCTATAGGTAACCATGACATCCTCTGACCCTATATCTGTAAGGGAATTACCTATTTTCCCCTTACCTGAGCTGGTTTTGTTTCCGGGACGACATTTACCTCTCCACATCTTCGAGTTTCGCTACCGGATCATGATGAATACCATTCTCCAGGGCGACAAACGATTTGGAGTTTTGATGTTTGATCCCAGCACGGGTAGACCGGTCCAGATCGGATGTTGTGCTGAGATATTGCATTATCAGCGCCTTCCCGATGATCGATTGAAGATCCTTACCCTGGGCCAACAGCGGTTTCGGGTACTCAGCTATGTGCGGGAAAAGCCCTATCGGGTGGGTTTAGTCGAGTGGTTAGAAGATAAACCCTGCGATCGCGACCTTGCTCCCCTGGCTGCCGATGTTGATCGGCTACTGCGAGATGTGGTACGCTTATCTGCTAAACTGACCAGTCAGGAAATTGAAATTCCCGAGAATATCCCTGAGTTACCTATAGAACTTTCCTATTGGGTAGCTAGCAACCTGTACGGAGTCGCCCAGGAACAGCAGTCCTTACTGGAAATGAATGATACAGGCGCACGCTTAGAACGGGAGGTAGAGATTCTTACCTCTACCCGTAATCATTTGGCAGCTCGTACAGCCCTCAAGGACGTTTTAGAGTAAGGACCGTTGCTGAAGTTGACCGTATTTGGTTCGGGCGATCGCCAGGTTCTGCTCCAGGGAAATCAGGTTATAGCTACCAAAATTAATCAAGGTTTCGGTACAGGTGGCTAAAGTCTGAATTGCGGTCTGGGTTCGGGTTTCTTGAATACTAGCTTCCAGGTCTACAAAGAATACATATTCCCCGAGGGCCCGCTTGGCTGGACGAGATTCTATTCGACTCAAGTTAATCCCATGCTGGGCAAATACCTGGAGTGGTTTGAGCAGGGCTCCTGGAGCGTTGATTGGTAAACTAAAGGCCAGGGAAGTATGGCTCTCCAGGTTAGGTTGCGTTTGGTTATCCTGGCTATCCTCAAGACCGAGAACCCAGAACTTCGTGCAATTGTCACTATGGTCATTAATATTTTGGGCTAAAACCGGCAGATCGTAGAGTTCTGCAGCCCAGGCAGAGGAGACGGCTGCGATCGTAGGACTATCTGATAGATGCTGTAGGGGTTCAGCGGTAGAACTAGTGGGTACCAGAGTCGCCCAGGGAAGTTGTTGCTCAAGCCAGAGCTGACATTGGGAGAGAGCCTGAGGATGGGAATAGACTACCTTAACTGCTTTTAGATTCGGGGCATAGGACAACAGCCCATGATGAATGGGCATGATCATAGCCTGGTGAATCTTTAGCCGCTTTAGTTGCCAGAGGGTGTCCAGGGTAGGGGTGACTCCCCCTTCAATGGAATTTTCCACCGGCACAATGGTCAGGGTTGTGGCCCCCTGCGCGGTTGCCTGTAGCGATCGAGAAATACTGGGAAAGGATTTTAATGTAGAAACTATCCCTGCGCCCTTTTCCAACTCAATACTATAGGCCAGAGCCGCTAGCTGGGAATAGGTTCCCTCGGGCCCCAGATAGGCAATCGTGGTGATCATTAGGGTGTGCCTGGGATTAGCTGTTGCTTCTATGGTACGACCATCCAGTCCTAGCAAGGCCACAGATCTAACAGTAGTTCAGAGTTAACTTAACCTTAATCTACTTTGCAAGTAGTTTTGGCTTTTAATGGTCTGGTTCCTACTAGAATATATTGGACTTGGTCAGGGCTATGTCTATATAACAACGCTCAAGGTCAGTTATTGGGGAAGCACAACCATGGGCAAGGAATTAGGCCTAAAGCGATTTCATCTCAAGCGACTAAAAATCCTTCTAGTTTTTGGGCTAAGCTCCTTCCTTCTAGGCATCACCATACCTCTAGCAGCTAGCTTTGCCACAAAGATTGATCAGCCTCCCCTTAGCTTTACTCCAACCTTGCAGGCTTTTACCGTCCTACCTGGTCTAGATGCGTTCCCGATTACCACCAGCAGCGCCAGATTGTGTGACGTTTCTGCCCCCCCGCTGCCACTGGCCCAACCGGGTGAGGCTGGAAGCCCAACCCAATTACTCTTTCAAGCTGGTTCTTTAGGTCAAACTGCATCCCTATTAAGTCAGGTTGGGGCTACCCAACTGGCTGTGGCACCCTGGCCCGCTATTCATCTCCAGGCAGCCCAGGCCAGAGTACCGATCCTGATGTATCACGATGTTTTAGAGACTCCCCAGGTTTCCTTTGACCTGATGCCAGCCCAGTTTGAACATCAGCTGCAAACCCTGGCCACTAATGGTTTTACCCCAGTGAGCGTAGACCAATTGGTACGACATTTGCGCACAGGTGTACCGCTACCCGAAAAACCCGTGGTCCTTACCCTGGATGATGGCTACGCAGGGCATTTCCAGTATGTCTATCCTTTGTTGAAGAAGTACCGCGTTCCCGCCCTGTTATCGGTCTTCCCCGACAAGCTAGATGGGAAAATAGTGGGCCGTTCCACCCTATCCTGGGAACAGCTTAAAATCATGGCCGATGATCCTCTGATCACCATAGCTTCCCACAGTCTCACCCATCCCGCTGACCTGCGTAAGCTTGACGATCAACAATTAGCCTACGAGATTAAAGAATCCAAGCGTCGTCTGGAATTCCAACTGGGTATCCCCATTCATTACTTTACCTATCCAGCTGGTCACTATGACGATCGGGTCGCCCAGGCCGTTGCCAATGGGGGGTATTTAGCCGCCTTCACCATGCGCGACAGCCACGAAGAATTTGCCGGGGCTTCCCAATCCCTACTGGAGATCGAGCGGTTTGGCCAATCTAATTTAGAAAGTTTACTCAGCCAAGCCTGGGGAGGTTCCCAGCTATCCCCAACCCTCACACCACCAACTGCTACAGTTGCAGTCCCCCCATCCCCGGCAAAGACCGCTGGCTTTGACTTCCATGCCCCCATTACCGTAGAAAAACATCGGCTTGATGATCAGTCTTTTACCTTAATTCAGGGTGGTCGACCCGTAACAATTCATGCCAAAACCCGTGCTCAGGTACCTCAGATTCTTAGCGGCACTAACGCGGCGGCGGCGGTTGATGGCGGTTTCTTTTCCCTCGAATATCTTGACTCAAACGTAATGGTTGGCCCCATTTTGAGTCAGAGTACGCGGCAATTCACCCCTGGCAACCCCAGTGAGATTGCTCGCCTGAACAATCGTCCCCTGGTACTGATTGCCCCCGACCAGGTGAGATTTGTACCCTTTGACAGTAAGCGCCATAACAGCCTGGCGGGATTTTACCAGACTCTGCCAGGGGTTACCGATGGGTTTGTGGCCGCAGCCTGGCTTGTCAAGGATGGTCAGGCTCAGCCCGCCAGTACTTTTGGTACGTTATTTGATTTCGATGCCCGACGCCATCGGGCTTTTTGGGGTATTAACCAGGCAGGACAACCCGTTATTGGTGTTAGTCATACCATGGTAGATTCCATCCAATTAGGTCAGTTACTCCAGCAATCCGGTTTACAGAACGCGGTGATGCTAGATTCTGGTGCCAGTACCTCTCTGGTGTATCAGGGAGATTCTCTGGTGGGCTATCAACCCCGCCCTGTGCCCCATGTGGTAGCCCTACTGCCCCCTACCACCAGCGCGGGTGTCTGTCCCCTGGTTATGAATCCCCAACCTGGTCTATCGGCTGGCAGCCCTTAAAGGAGAGGCGATGCTGAGGGGATGGTCCCAGGGTTTTTAGGGCTTGCCGATGGAAGTAACTACCGTAGCCCTTATTTTGGGCCAGGCCATAGCCTGGGTAGCGACGATCCAGGCGCACCATCAAATCATCTCGCCATACCTTAGCCAGAATACTGGCCGCAGCAATTTCAATATGCTGTTGATCACCCTGCACTACGGACTGTTGGGGAATACCCAGATGGGGAATGGTTTGATTGCCATCTACCAAACATAGATCGGGCCTGATCGATAGCCGACCCACAGCCCGTCCCATTGCCAGTAGGGTAGCCTGCAGGATATTCAACCTCTGAATCTCTTGAACCGATGCCAGACCTAGGGCATAGGTAGTAGCGAGGTAGTGAATAGGCTCAACTAAATTTTGGCGACGCGCAGGGCTGAGGGTTTTGCTGTCGGCTACCCCCAAGACCTGGAGTTGATCTCGAGCGGCTTGGGAAAGCACTACAGCAGCTGCGACCACCGGGCCAAATAGAGCACCCCGTCCCACCTCATCAACACCCGCGATCGCCCCGCTACTTGCCTGGGTCCCTACCATGCCCTAGGCTTCTGAGTCACCCGCCGATGGGCGGCGACGCCGGCGACGCCGCACTAAGGTTTCACTCTCCGTCTCCGATGGGATTACTGCTTCGGCCTCCGGCGGTGGCGATAAAGGATCTGCAAGGGTCGTGATCTCCAGGGGTAACTGATCTACCTCAGGTTCTGAGGCAGATGAAGACCCCTCCATAGGCTGAATTGGCAGGCTTAAGGGCTCTTCCCTGGGGAGTTCCTGAGACCAGGAGGAAGGCGTTTCCCCCCCTTGACCCGGTTCTACTACCCGAATCACCACGTTACGCGAGTCTGCAATTTCCTGCGAAGAAGCCAACACCAGGGGAGAAACGCCCATAACAGCGTAGATGCGCTGTTCATCTGGGGTCATTTCCACCGTAATTGCCTGGGGCGAAGGGGCAAGTTTCTTATCCGAACGGCTAGTTGACCGGCCCCGAGCTGGCCGGGCTGAGGGTTTTTCCTCTTCCCTGGTCAGTTCCGGAACAGGCTCCTCCTCTGGAGGGAGAAAGGTCTGTCTGATCAGACCTGAAGTCGGTAAGCTATCCCGGGGTATGGGAGTTTCCCTGCCATTAGTACGCCCAGGTGGTACCTCCCGTCGCCGCCGCCGCCGACTCCCTTTCCCCGATCGATCCTGGTAACTGGGATGGTTGATCAAATCCAGTTCCTGTAGATCGGGTTGTAAGTCCAGGCCTTCTAATTGGGTATCTCGCAAGGCTGGAGCCATATAGGTGGGTTCTGGAATAGGGGGAGCCGCTACCATTCCCCTGGCGACAGGGGTAGCTTCTTCCCCCGTATCAGTCGGTAAATGTACCAGATGCCCCAGTCCACCACAGGTGGGACAGGGACGACCAAATAGTTCATAAATATTTTGTCCCTGGCGCTTACGGGTCAACTCCACCAAACCCAACTCCGAGAGTTGGGAGATTTGGGGACGGGCTTTATCAGCCCGCAGGGCCTTGCTGAAATGCTCCAGCACCTGCAGTTTGTCTCGCCGAGAATCCATATCAATGAAGTCAACAATAATGACACCGGCAATATTACGCAGACGGAGTTGGCGAGCAATTTCCGTGGCCGCTTCGCAGTTAGTCCAAAGAACCGTTTCTCGAGCGGTAGCAGAACGGGTAAAGGACCCGGAGTTAACGTCAATGACTGTTAGGGCCTCTGTCCGCTCAATGATGATATAGCCACCGGAGGGTAGATCTACCCTGGGCTTGAGCGCCTCTCGAATGGCGGCGTTAACCCTGAAGTACTCAAGGATGGAGACGCGATCGCGGTGCTGATCAATCAACACCCCACCCGGTACCTGCCCTCCACTCCAGTTTGCCAGATGCTGCTTAACCCGTTTTAGTCCCGTACTGGAGTCGGTAACAATGCGATTGACATCAGCGCTATAGACATCTCGTAATACCCGCTGAATAAAATCATCATCTCGATTCAGCAGGGCTGGGGGACGAGTTGAAAGGGCCTGTTGCTGAATACTTTCCCACTGTCTTTGTAGGGCTTCTAAGTCTTCGATGATGGCATTTTCACTAATGCCCTCGGCTTCAGTTCGCACCAACAGACCCATACCAGCAGGCTTGATTAAAATTGCCAGGGCCCTTAAACGATTACGCTCATTCTCGCTCCGGATACGTCGGGAAAGGTTAACCCCTCGTCCGTAGGGCATGAGCACCAGGTAGCGACCGGGCAACGTAATGTTACCGGTCAAACGTGGGCCCTTATTCCCCGTTGGTTCCTTCATAATCTGAACCAACACCTTTTGCTGAGGTGCCACCAGTTCGGTAATAGAGCCCGCCATCCGTTTTAGCCGCAGGGGACCCAAATCAGAAACATGCATGAACCCATTGCGTTCACTGTCGCCAATATTGATAAAGGCGGCATCAATACCGGGCAAAACATTTTCCACCGTTCCCAAGTAAATATCGCTGACCTGGTGACTCCCGGTAGCCACAATTAACTCTTCAATCTGATCTTCCGAAAAGACCGCAGCAATTCGATGCTGCTCAGCAATAACAATCTGCTTCGGCATTCACAATCCTCATACAATAGTTGTCATGGGCAAAGGAGATCACCATCTCCGGCCCAAAAGGGTAGGCTTGAACAGATAGGAGTTGATCTAATCCTCTATGTAGTAGAAGAAGAGCCATCCTGATCAAATTTTTTGCCCTTAGAATGGCGGCTTCGAATCCCCATTCTCTGAACATTTCAGGCATATATCAGTTAATCAATCTAACAACTGAGCCGTTTTAGAAGTCCTACCCCTACCAACCTCGGCCTAAACCCAACCGCCAGATTTGAATAGGAATTCTAAAAAACAGAATTTCAAGGATGCATAGCAACTTAAAACACTATTAGTCAGGCTAATGATTCAAGGGATTATGGGGGAGGGCCAAGAGAAACGGTGATTATGACAATCAGCTTGCCTGGCGTGATCGGTGCTCAAGGACTCCTACCTATGGCAAGTGACCTTGGCCACCCATGAAAACCCTCTTCAAAAGCTTCTAAGAGTACTCCAGCCAACTATTTGATCGGCTTTTTGGCTACACCAGTCAAGGTGGATCAGCTCAATAACCTGAATACAAACAATCTCAAATGGATGACTCTAAAAAGTGTTGTAGCTAATCATCTATCTGGAATATGGACTAAGTCAGGCAAGCTGGATTGGTTTGTCAACCTCAAGACAGACAGAATCTTAAACGAAATATTCGATCGAACTTCGATTAAAAAGACTGTCTGGAATTTTGACTAACCCCATAAAACCGAACCCGACACTCATAAAGCTGATACCTTAAGGGCACAGCTTCAAGAACATCAATCCCAGATGGATGCATTATAGCGTTAACCCACGGCTATAGCATATAACTGCGTGAGTTTGTAGCACAAGTATAAATCTAAGTTTTCCCAATTAAAACAGCTTCAGGGTACAAGACCTCCCAAGTATTCGCGGTGCTTCTGCCTCTGAAGCCGGTCATCTATGGGCTCTTTCCTGGAGTAATTTCTCCTAAGATAGGGCCATCGTGGATAGACTGACCTTTGCCCGCTCAGTTTTCAGAGAGGGATGGTCGACCCCCTGCAGTAGCAAAATCACCAGGGGATCTCGTCGATCTAACTCCCGGCGAATGAGGCGACGCAGGTCTCTTTCCATAAGATTTCTTAGTCCATCCCAGTCAATTGCAGGTTGACGACTAGGGCCATTTACAATGAGTTCCGATCCGTGGGTTTCCAGCACGTCCAGAATGACCTGTTTAACCGCCTTCTGAAAGCGGTCAGAATTAAGGGCCTGGGCTACACCCCGCAATTGTAGGATGGGTTCGGCAATCAGTTGGCCTCCCGAGCCCAGTGTTACGGCGATGGTGACAACGCCATCTTCAGCTAGTTGCTGACGTTCTTTGAGCACATCCCGGCCAACGATCCCTGTCCGAGAGGAGTCAACCAGTTCAATGCCAGAGGGCACCTGACCAGCAATACGAATGCCATCAACTCCCACCTCAACCATATCGCCGTTTTGCACAATGACCATGTGATCGGCTGGAACGCCCATGCTTTGAGCTGTCTGAGCGTGACGTACCAGCATGCGATGTTCCCCATGCACAGGTAAGAAGTATTTGGGGCGAGTAAGGGCCAGCATTAATTTCTGGTCTTCCTGAGCGCCGTGACCAGAAACATGGATGCCCTTTTCTTTACCGTAGACAACTCGAGCTCCCCGCATCATGAGTTTGTCGATGGTGTTTACTACGGCAATGGTATTACCGGGAATAGGGTTGGCCGAAAAAACTACCGTATCCCCGGTCTTAATTCGAATTTGCCGATGACTATCCTCAGCAATACGGGTTAGGGCGGCCATGGACTCTCCCTGGGACCCTGTGGTTAGAATCAGGACGTTTTCATCGGCAGTTTGGGCTAGACTACGCAGGGGTAAAAACAAGCTCTCTGGGCATTTAATGTAACCCAGATCTCGGGCATGGGCAATTACATTTAGCATAGACCGACCCACCACAAATACCTTACGGTTGTGCTTTTGGGCTAGCTCCAAGATCATGTTGACCCGGTGCACCGATGAGGAGAAGGTAGTCACAATTAAGCGTCCTTGGGCCTGGGTAAACTCCCGATCTAAGTTAGGGAACACCGATCGCTCGGAGGGGGTATGGCCAGGTACCTCTGAATTAGTTGAATCGCTAATCAAGCAGAGTACTCCCCGCTCTCCTGCTTCTGCTAGCCTTTGAATATCAAAGGTTTCACCGTCTACGGGGGTAAAGTCAAACTTAAAATCGCCGGTATGAATAACCACCCCTACAGGGGTATGGATAATCACTGAGCAACTATCCGCAATGGAGTGGGTATTGCGAATGTACTCTACTAGAAAGGACTTCCCCACTCGTACCGTTTCTCGGGGTCGAACCCGACGCAGTTCGGTGCGATCGGCCACACCAGCTTCTTCTAACTTATCTTCTAGTAAAGCCATGGCCAACCGGGGACCGTAAATCACCGGAATATCAAATTGCTTGAGATGAAAGGCGATACCACCAATGTGATCTTCGTGGCCATGGGTAACGATCATGCCCTTAATTTTGTCCCGATTTTCCCGTAGATAGGTGATATCGGGAAGAACTATATTCACCCCATGCATACCATCGGTGGGAAAAGCTAGACCTGCATCTAGCAACATGATTTCGTTATTGATTTCAAACACGCAGGTGTTCTTACCAATTTCGTGGAGTCCCCCAAGGGGAATAACTTTAAGGGTCTGCTGAGAAGAATTACTAGGCATAGAATAATGGTCTTTTAGGTGAAAGATTTACTGGTTTAAAGGAAGATAGACGCCAACTACATTGAGAGGGGGTTGATTAGGGTGCCTGGTTAACACCTGAGATCCTTGGATTTTTTTAGGCTTATGGGTTTTATCCGGTTGATGGCAATTGACCCCTAGGCAACATATTTCAAGATGCTCTAATAACGCCGAATATTTTCAGGGAAAGGGCATAGGGAATGATTACAGGAGCAGCAGAACATAGGATTTAGGGATGCTAGTAAGGGAAAATCGCGACAGGAATAACCTGTGGCTTAAGGTAGGCTAGGGTGGGTATTCAGTTGTATAGAAAAGTGAGCGTAAGTCTTTCAGGAACAAAGCAACAAAACCAGGAGATACGCTGTGGCCCTGGCCAGGCTTATAGGGTCACGGGGTGGTCAAGAGACCGGTCTGTTCTAAGACCTGTTGAATAGTCTCCTGAATAGAATCCTCCGGATAGCATAGGGGTAGGCGGACCGATCCAACCTGCCAACCTTGCAAGCCTAAGGCAATCTTAACAGGTACGGGATTTGTGGTGACAAACAGGACTTTAAATAAAGACAACAAATTGAGGTGAATTTGGGTAGCTACCTGGGGTTGACCAATCCCATAGGCCTGAATCATAGCCTGAATTTGGTCTCCAACTAAATGGCTGGCTACACTAACCACACCACACCCTCCCACCGACAGAATAGGCAGGGTAAGGGAATCATCACCCGAATAGATGGCAAAATCTGAAGGGGTCTGATGGCGGATCTGACTGACCTGGTCTAAACTCCCACTGGCTTCTTTAATGGCAATGATATTCTCGATTTCAGCCAATCGAGTAACGGTTTCCACCGTCAGGTTACACCCTGTTCGACCGGGAATGTTGTAGAGCATCAGGGGTAGATCGGGCACAGCCTGGGCAATTTGACTGAAATGCTGAAATAGCCCTTCCTGGGGAGGACGGTTGTAATAGGGTACAACCTGAAGTGCCCCGTCAAGGCCCAGGTGGAAAGCTTTGCGGGTAGCCTCGATTGCCTCCTGGGTAGAATTAGAGCCAGTACCTGCAATGACTTTGGCTCGACCAGCCACAGCCTGCTTTACCGACTTAAATAGTTGATATTCCTCATCCCAGGAAAGGGTAGGAGACTCACCGGTAGTCCCACAGACGACCAAACCATCACTACCGTGGTTAACCAGATAGTCCGCCAAATGCTCCACCACCCCGTAGTCCACCGACCCGTCTGGGGAGAAGGGAGTAATCATGGCGGTCAGCACTTTGCCAAAATATACCACGCGATCGCGATGTCCTTAGAGATAACTAGTTATAGAACGCCTTCAGCCTAAACTGAGCGATATTTCTGAAATTATAACAATTCTGACCGGTAGGATGGTAAAAACCGGGAATCAGGCCTGAATTAAATACTCTGGAATCTAGATACCTCCTGGTTCAACCCCCAGCTTTACACCGTTAAAAGGGAAGCACTACCGGCTTTAACCGCCAGCAACTCAGCAATTTGAACAGCATTGAGGGCAGCACCTTTACGGATTTGATCGCCACTCAGCCAGAGTTCCAGCCCGTTGGGGTTAGAAATATCCTGACGGATACGACCTACCAACACATCATCCTGGCCGCTAGCCTCCATTGGCATGGGAAAATAGTTACGGTGCCAGTCTTCTACCACCTTAACCCCTGGAGATTGGGAGAGAATCTCTTTGGCCGTAGCCACAGCAAAAGGTTGGCCAAACTCTATGTTAATGGCCTCTGAATGGGCCCGTAGTACGGGCACCCGTACACAGGTGGCGGTAATTCGTAGATCGGGAGCAGAAAAAATCTTGCGGGTTTCATTCACCATTTTCATCTCCTCCTGACAATAGCCCAGATCATTTAAGGGAGAATTGTGGGGAAATAAATTAAAGGCCAGGGGATAGGGAAAAGCCTCAACTGAGGGGGTTTCACCAGCCAGAATGGCCCGGGCCTGTTGTTTCACCTCTTCCATCGCCCGGGCTCCCGCCCCACTGGCTGATTGGTAGGTGGCAATTACCAGGCGCTCGACGGGCTGAACCTGGTGTAAGGGCCAGACGGCCAAAGCCATTAAAATCGTGGTGCAGTTGGGGTTAGCAATAATTCCCTGGTGCTGGCTGACCGTTTCGGGGTTCACCTCCGGAACCACTAAAGGTACGGATGGATCCATACGAAAAGCACTGGAGTTATCGATCGCGATCGCTCCTGCCGCAACCACCTTGGGCAACCATTCCAGGGAAATGGGCCCTCCCGCTGAGGCTAGGACCAGATCAATACCCTGGAAAGCGTCTTCGTGAAGGGCCTCAACCAGTAGCGACTCACCCTTAAAGGTCAATCGAGTACCGGCAGATCGGGGGGAAGCAAGCAATTTAAGGTTCCTGAGGGGAAAGGACCGCTCTTCCAGGAGCGTCAGAATCTCTACCCCCACCGCCCCAGTAGCACCTAAAATCGCCACATTCAACCCGTTAGCCACAGCTTCGTCCCCGTCTGTAGAAATAAGATCTGTGTTGATAATAGCAACGGAGAGGATAGGACGATAGGGGGGATGGGACAATCCCGAAAAACTAGTTTCCGATAGGCAGACTGATTTAGGTTATGCTTGTTAATTGGGTCAAAATTTGTTAGCCAAGATTGCTGTCGTCATTCAAATCGAATTAGTAGAGCCTCCATGAAAGTAACCCAGGAAGTACTGCCTGATAGTCAGGTAGGACTAGAAATCGAAATTCCGCCTGAACTTTCTCAAAAAACCTACGATCAGGTTCTGAGTAAGTTGATGAGCACCACTACCATTCCAGGGTTTCGCAAGGGTAAAGTACCGAAGCCAGTCTTTTTACAACGAATAGGGGTGACTCAGTTCAAAGCGGCCGTACTTGAAGAATTGTTGCAAACCGCCATTGATAAAGCCATTGAACAAGAAGCGATCGAGACCATTGGCAACTACCAGTTAAAGTCCTCCTTTGAGGAACTGGTGACCCAATATCAACCCAACCAGGCTCTTATTATTAAAGCTACTGTGGATGTCCCACCCCGAGTCACACTGAAGCAGTATAAGGGGCTCACCGTACAGGCCGAAGAAGTCCTGCCCGATCTCGATCAGGTCGAAAAAACTCTGACCAACTATCAAAATAAGCGGGCCACCTTGGTGCCCGTCGAAGACCGACCCGCCCAATTGGGTGATGTGGTGGTGGTTGACTTTGTCGGCAGGATTAAAAACGAAGCTGGAGAACTGGAAGAGTTTGAGGGTGGCTCCGGTAGTGATTACACCATTGAACTAGAAGCTGGACGCTTTATTCCAGGCTTTGTGGAGGGCATGGTGGGCATGGCCTTAGGGGAAAGTCAGGATTTGGAGATTGCTTTTCCGGAGGATTATGGCCAGGCCAATCTGGCAGGGAAGCCAGTCATCTTTTCCGTCACGATGAAAGAGCTTAAGGAGAAGGAATTACCCGAACTCGATGATGACTTCGCCCAGGATGTCAGCGAGTTTGAAACCCTGGAAGAACTTAGGCAATCTTTAGTGGATCGCTACACCCAACAGGCGGAGGATGAAACCAGAAGCAATAAAGAAGCCGCTCTAATCCAAGCCTTAGTGAGTCATCTAGAGACGGAAATTCCTGAAACTCTGATCCATCAGGAAGTAGATTTCATCCTACGGCAGACCATTATGCAGCTCAGCCAGCAAGGACTTGATGTCAAAAAGATGCTGAGTCCAGATCTGGTCAACTCTATGCGCCAGCAGGCCCGTCCCGATGCCATTGCCCGCCTGCGCAGCACCCTGGCCCTGGGAGAAGTGGCCAAGCAAGAAAATCTGACTATTGTTGAAGCCGACCTACAGTCCAGATTTGATGAGGCCATGGCAGAAAGCGATACTATTGACGACATCGATCCAGAACGGTTGAGACAGTTTCTGGAAGAGGAGCTCCTCCAGAAAACCATCCTTGACTGGCTGCTTGAAGCCAATACAGTAGAGTTGGTTCCGCTAGGGACTTTGCAGACTACTCAGTCCGAAGAAGAAGAGTTGGAAGTAGAACTTCTCCCTGACATAGAAGCAGCTATTACGGATGACGAGGCTCCCCTTTTGGCTAATGCAGCGACGGAAGAAGAAGAATAGCGATTGGATGGAGGCGTAAAGTTGGCTCCCTGATGTTCATGGCCTGTTGGGCAATCCAATCTTAGCTTGGATGACGAGTTGGCAGCGACTCAGGGTCCCTACCCAATCTTTACGTTTTAATGTCTCGTAACCCACCTGTCAGTTACGAGACATTACACCCATCAACTCGGTCCTCAGCTTTCTGGCCAAAGCCATAAAACTCTGTCAGAATCTATCCAGGCAATGGTAACCGAGATGGGCTAAAGATTTAGGGCATAATATTACGTATAAAACTTCTAGCTTGTCCAGAGTTGCTTAAATCTTGCTTTAACTCTTACGACTTCAGCTCCTGATGACGTAGATCTATAGCAGGCAGAGGCCATCAGAGCAGAGGTTAATAATTCTAACTCATTTACGTTTCGTTGAAATTGCTCGGAACCCTTGAAATATTGGCCAAACCTACTATGATTGCATCGAACCCCATTCGCAGGTCAATTGTGAGTTTGAGTTCCACCGCTAGCCAGTTGAACATTCATGGTGTGCTTCCCGTAGTCATAGAGCAATCGGGTCGCGGAGAGCGAGCCTTTGACATTTATTCACGGCTCCTACGAGAACGGATTATTTTTCTCGGAACCGCTATTGATGGGCAGGTGGCTGATTCTATTGTGGCTCAGTTACTTTATCTAGACGCCGAGGATCCAGAAAAGGATGTTCAAATTTACATTAATTCTCCTGGTGGATCGGTCACTGCTGGCATGGCTATCTACGACACCATTCAGCAAATTCGTCCCGATGTGGTAACTATTTGTTTTGGCTTGGCGGCCAGCATGGGAGCCTTCTTGTTATGTGCAGGCACTAAGGGGAAACGGCTTTCCCTACCCAACTCTCGCATTATGATCCACCAACCCTTAGGGGGCGCCCAGGGTCAGGCTGTTGATATTGCTATTCAGGCCAAGGAAATTCTCTATCACAAGAACCGCCTCAATCAACTGATTGCTCTCCATACTGGCCAGCCGATAGAACGGGTGGAGGCTGATACGGAACGGGATTTTTACATGTCAGCCCAAGAGGCCAAAGAGTATGGTCTTATCGATGATGTGATTGAGCAACATTCCCTTTCGGTCAATCCTGCCCTGACTGCACTTAACTAAGGTCATGTTATGTCAAAGTACGACTCCCATCTAAAGTGTTCGTTTTGTGGCAAGTCCCAGGAGCAGGTGCGAAAGCTGATCGCTGGACCTGGCGTATACATCTGCGACGAGTGTGTTGACTTGTGTAATGAAATTTTGGATGAGGAGTTATTTGATACAGGTACGGCGGTAGCTCAGCCCGTACCTCGGCGAGAAACAGTACCTCCTGAGCGATCGCGCTCTACTGCGGTACCCATTTCCATGAGCCAATTACCTAAGCCCAAGGAAATCAAAGACTACCTCGACGATCATGTGATTGGTCAAGACGAAGCCAAAAAGGTGCTCTCTGTCGCGGTATATAACCACTATAAGCGCCTTAGCTATCTACAGAACCAGAATGAGGGTTCTACTGAAGACGCCATTGAATTGCAAAAATCCAATATTTTACTCATTGGTCCTACCGGTTGCGGCAAAACCCTTCTCGCCCAAACCCTGGCTCGTATTCTGGAAGTCCCCTTTGCTGTGGCTGATGCCACTACCCTGACAGAGGCGGGGTACGTGGGTGAAGATGTAGAAAATATTCTTCTACGTCTATTGCAGGTAGCCGATCTAGATGTAGAAGAAGCCCAGCGAGGCATTATCTATATCGATGAGATTGATAAAATTGCCCGTAAAAGCGAAAATCCCTCCATTACCCGGGATGTTTCCGGAGAAGGGGTACAGCAGGCCCTATTAAAAATGTTGGAAGGTACGGTTGCTAATGTCCCTCCCCAGGGTGGGCGTAAGCACCCCTATCAGGACTGCATCCAGATTGACACCAGCAATATTTTATTTATCTGTGGCGGAGCCTTTGTGGGCTTAGAGAAAATTGTTGAGCAACGTATTGGTAAGAAATCCATTGGCTTTGTCCAACCTGGGGAAAATCAGATGTCTCGGGAAAAACGAGCCGCTGACGTTCTGCGCCATCTAGAGCCTGATGACCTGGTAAAATTCGGCCTGATTCCAGAATTCATCGGGCGTATTCCGGCGACTTCGGTATTGGAACCCCTGGATGAAGAGTCCCTCATGGCTATTCTCACCGAACCTAAGAACGCCCTGGTTAAACAATTCCAAAAGCTCATGCGCATGGATAACGTGCAACTTGAGTTCAAGCCCGATGCCCTGTGCGCCATTGCCCGCGAAGCCTATCGCCGTAAAACCGGAGCTCGAGCTTTGCGGGGAATTATCGAAGAATTAATGCTGGATGTAATGTACGAGTTACCCTCCCGCAAAGATCTGAAACGCTGCACAATTACTCGAGAAATGGTTGAACAGCGCTCTACTGCTGATTTGCTGCTGCATCCGTCTTCCATGCCCAAGCCTGAGTCTGCCTAGCCATGCCCTACCTACGGGTTAATCAGGTCGATCATTACTACGAGTGGGTTGGAACTGAAACGCCCCGTTCCCCCAATTCTAATCGACCAGTGTTGGTATTTCTTCACGGTTGGGCGGGCTCTGCTCGCTACTGGGAAAGTACGGCCCGGGCCCTGGTCAGTCACTATGATTGTCTACTCTACGATATGCGTGGCTTTGGTCGTTCCCAAATTGCTGCCGACCAAGCCTCGTTAGTGGCTGAGCGGGGCTATGACTTGAGTACCTTTGCTGAGGACCTATCCCAATTACTAGCCGCCCTCGAAATTCCTACAGTAACCCTTAACGCCCATTCCATGGGGGCTTCGATAGGGGTTTTTTTCATGAACCAGTATCCTCATCTGGTAGATCGGGCTATTCTCACCTGTAATGGTATTTTCGAGTACGATCGGGCGGCTTTTGAAGCCTTTTATCGTTTTGGCGGTTATGTGGTACGGTTTCGTCCTGCCTGGCTGGGACGGATTCCTTTAATGCCGAGGTTTTTTATGGCTCGGTTTTTACATCGACCGATTCCAGCAGCGGAAAAAGTAGCCTTTCTAGAAGACTTTCTTAATGCCGACTATCAAACGGCTCTGGGTACGATTTTCACCTCCGTGAGCAAAACTGCAACAGAAGTTATGCCCCTCGAATTTGCTAAGATCTCTGTGCCAACTCTACTGATCTCGGGAGAGTATGACCAAATTACTCCGGCTGAGTTGGGCCGGAAGGCAGCGGACTTGAACCCCTTAATCACCTATTCCCTGGTTAAGGCAACAGGCCACTTTCCCATGCTCGAGGATCCGATTACTTACCTGAGCTACGTGAAGGATTTCCTAGACTGCGGATTCAGTGCTTGACGGATAATTGCCGCAGGCGCACTATCTTCACCCTTAACCAGGGGAGAACGGAAACACCTTACCTGATTAAGGGCCGCATAGCACTGGTGCAATTTGTCTACTAGCGTAGCTGTACAGCGATTATCCCCGAGGGAGCAGGCGATCGTCAGGTGATGTTGGAGGTGGACAATGGCCCGGTTGTAGTCATGGACGGCCATGGTTAAAGTCGTCAAGTGATTCAGAATACGCCGAATAGTGTGATTATCCACCACTCCTGCTGTCCGGTCGGAATTTTGATGGGGCTCTTGATGGAGTTTGAGAAATCCTTCGTAACACTTTATGGCCTGGCTATAGTGCTGCAGGCTCCTGTAGGTATTACCAAGATTTTGTAGGATATAGAGCTGTACAGTAATCTGATGAGTTTCCTGGGCAATTACCAGACTTGCCTGGTAAAGCTGAGCTGCCTGGTGGTTTTCTCCCCTGGCTCGATAAATCATCGCCAGGTTATTCAGAGCTCGCATAGTGGCTGATTGATCCTTAAGCTGATAGGCCAGGTCGAGACTGCGCTGCATATAATCAAGGGCCTGGGATAGGTCGCCCAGGTGACGATAGCTATTGCCTAGATGGTCTAGGACTTCCTGGAGAAGAGCTGAATCCTGCAGGTTTTGAACTAGCTGTAAGCACTGACGACCATAGTCTACCGCCCAGAGATAATCCGCCAGCCGATAATAAAGAGCAGACAGGGCGAGGAGAACCCTCGCCACCCGTGGCTGGTTGTTCAGGCGCTGATAGGCTAGCAGTGATTGCTGAATTAAGGCCAGAGCAGGGGGAAAGCGTCCTTGACGAAAATAGTCAATGCCCTGATGTAGCCATTGCTCTGCTTCATCATTTAAGTATTGTCGATCGCGATCGGAAAAATCTGAGGCCTCTCCAGAATCAGAAATGGTGGATTGTTGCGCCAAAATTAAGGTTGGGCGTAGCGCCGGAGAAAGGTAAGATTCCATCGGTCTACTCAGCCTTGCTACAGGGATAGTCAGGGACCCTGCCTGGGTTTAATTCATCCTGGTTGGATAGGACTAGCCTACCGTTATGGCCCCAGCCTGGTATGGAAATAGCCTAACCAGACAGATGACGCATACAACAATTCAGAATAAAAACGGAGTACAGGGAACCAATCCTAATCCTAGCTTCACAGTTCCATAAAGGGACTCCGTAAAAGTACATATTTATGTCTTTTGATTTAGAACTGATCCTTCTGCTCCCGTAAGCGGGCAAAGGTCTGCTCCGGTGTTTGACACTCTACTGCGGCCTGCAGGGCAGGCTGGTCCCAGCGGAGAAAGGGATTGGTGAGCTTTTCCAGCCCCAGATCGGCGGGTATGGTGGGTTGATGCTGAGCCCGAAGGGTTCGTACCGCTTCAAGCCGATGCTGCAGGGTAGGATTGGCCGCATCGATCGTAAGGGCGAATTCTAGATTCTTTAGGGTGTACTCGTGGGCGCACCAGACCCAGGTATGATCGGGAAGCTGTCTTAATTTATTTAAGGAATTAACCATCTGGCTGGGGGTACCTTCGAAAAGACGACCGCAGCCTCCCGCAAAGAGGGTGTCGCCACAGAATAGGTCGCCCCAGATCTCTCCCTCCGGTGGCGGAAAGTAGTAGGCGATATGAGCGCGGGTGTGGCCTGGTACAAACAGCACCTGACCTCTGCGATCGCCAAAACCAACCCCATCCCCCTCCTGCAAAAATACCTGCTGTCCAGGAATTCGACCTTGGTCCTGCGATCCTCCGTAGACTATCGCCTGGGGAAAGTATGCCAACAGTCGCTGGTTACCCCCCACGTGATCGCTATGGTGGTGGGTATTGAAAATCGCCACCAGGGTGGCCCGCAGGTCTGATAGACAATGGAGTACCGGTGTAGCATCGCCTGGATCTACGACTGCAGCTACCTGTTGGTGGTGATCGTGGAGCAGGAAAATATAGTTGTCCCTAAAGGCTGGCAGGCGGTAAATATCCATATTTAGCTAAATTTCTGGTTAGAAGTAGGCTCCAGATCAAATAGCATGTTCAGGGTTTGCATGGCCCGTTTACGAGCTTCGATGTCCCGCTGGGCCCGCAGTTGTACCATGGGATCGTGGAGGATTTTATTGACAATTCCCCGGGTTAGGGCTTCGATGACCTCCTGATGTTTTTCGGCAAACTCGCTGCCCAGACGGGACAGGGCTTTTTCCAGTTCCTGTTCACGGATGGATTCTACCTTGTTACGCAGGCTGCTGATGGTACCGATGGTATCTAGCGATCGCCACCAGTCCATAAAGCTTTCTACCTCTTCGTCCAGCAGCACCTGGGCTTCCATTGCCAGCCGTCGACGGGTGGCCTGGTTTTGGGCTACCACCGCCTTCAAGTCATCAACGTTAAAGACCTGAACATTATCTAGTTCATTAACATTACTGTGGACATTCAGAGGTACGGAGATATCAAACACCATCAGAGTACGGCTAGCCTCCAGGATGGGGAGTAAATTCTCCCGGTGGAGTAGGGGCTCAGTTGCGGAGGTACAGGTAAATACCACATCAGAGTTCTGCACCGTCTCCAGCATGGCGTCCATAGTGCCCGTATAAATGGTCGTGTTGCCGAACTGGCGAGCCAGTTCCTGGGCTCGGTCAATGGTGCGGTTAAGAATGGTAATGGGACAGGAGTCCTTGGCAATTAAGTGCTGCACCAGCAAGCGGGCCATCTTACCTGCTCCCAGAATACTCACCCGGCACTGACTCAGGTGGGGCACCTTGAGACGGGCCAATTCCACCGCCGCCGAGCTGATGGAAACGGCTCCGGTACCAATGCTAGTTTCACTGCGAACTCGCTTACCCGCCGTCAGGGCCTGTTTTAACAGGCGATCTAGGACCCGACCAATACTTTTGTGTTGCTGGGCCAATTGGTGGGCGTGCTTCACCTGGGCCAGAATTTGACCTTCGCCCAACACCAGGCTATCCAGTCCTGCCGCCACTCGCATGAGGTGATTAACGGCGTCTTGGTGGAGCAGGATAAAGAGGTGGGGGCGCAGTTCTGCTAGGGGTAAGCCACTGTGGTCAGACAAAAATTGAATTACCTCCCGAATACCCTGCTCCGTCGCTTCGGTAACGATGTGAATTTCTAGGCGGTTGCAGGTACTGAGGATGGAGACCTCGTTCAGGTGGGGACAATGGGTCAGGTGGGCGATCGCGTCTCCTGTCTGAGCCGTTGGAATACTAAGCTTTTCCCGAATCTGTACCGGTGCGGTTTTATGACTCAGGCCAATTACGGCGATATTCATTCTTCCTCCACGCGTTTGGTTGATATGGTCATTAGGATGGCCGAGGTAGCTCCTGTTGCCATCTTCATGGTATGGATCGCCAGAGCCTCAGAGCCATGACGTCGGCCCCCATAGACCCTATGGTTGAACTTAGGGACAAATGGGATTGGACTCAAGGAAACTCAACAAAAGTCCATGAAAAGGTGTTGACCACTAAAAAAGAGATGCGGGTAACCGCATCTCTAGCCTAAGTCTATTTCACCTTAGAAAACGAGCTTACCGAATTTGCAGGGTCTTGGGCTGGTCAAACATGTGGATGGTGTCAACAAAACGAGCCGTCTTCGACTGGCTAGAAATTACCAGGGACTGGGTACGGGCACCGCCGTGGAAGAACCGGACGCCGTTCATCAGTTCACCGGAGGTAATACCACTGGCGGCAAACAGCACGGTTTCGCCGGAGGCCAATTCGTGGGTGTCGTAAACACGGTCGATGTCAGTAATACCCATTTCATTCAGACGGGCAATGTTCGCCTCTTTACTTTCGCCAATCAAGCCGGTTTTAACAACGGCGGGATCGTAGATTAACTGCCCCTGGAAGTGCCCCCCCAGACAGCGCATGGCGGCAGCGCTAATGACCCCCTCAGGAGCCGCCCCAATTCCCATCAGGGCGTGGGTATTGGTACCGGAAAAAGCACAGGCAATGGCCGCCGATACGTCTCCATCGGAGATCAGCTTAACCCGAGCACCGGCATCACGAATCTCTTTGATCAGTTCGTTGTGGCGATCGCGCTTCATCACCACCACTACTAGCTCATCAATGGCTCGATTCAGGCACTCTGCCAAAATCTTCAGGTTTTCAGTGGCAGATTTATTAATATCTACATGGCCCTTAGCCTGGGGTGGAGCCGCCAGCTTTTTCATATAAAAATCAGGAGCTGCAAATAGTCCGCCCTTTTCAGCGATCGCCAGTACCGCCATTGAGCCATTCTGACCGTAGGCTACCAGGTTAGTCCCTTCACAGGGGTCAACCGCAATGTCGATCTCTAGTAGCTCATCGGGATTGCAGTAGTCCGCTGCATTGGGTTGGGTGCAGATACCGACCTCTTCACCAATGTAGAGCATGGGAGCATCGTCCCGTTCCCCTTCCCCAATCACAATCCGACCGCGCATATGGATTTTGTTCATGCGTTCCCGCATGGCTTCCACCGCCACTTGGTCAGCGATATTTTTCTCGCCCTTGCCCATCCACCGGGAGGAGGCGATCGCCGCCTGCTCAACAACTTCAATAATTTCTAAACCGAGGGTACTTTCCACCGGGTCAATCCTCCAAACTGCTTGATTTAAGGGGTCTCAGGTTATTTGTCTCACCATGATTAAGTTTATCAGACGCCGGGATCAAGGCATAGGTTACGGTTGGGATGAATCGGGGAATCCTCACAGGTGTTCAAGTCCTAGACAAACTAGGCTGGTACGGTTGCACCCATCCGCTATCAACGCTATGGTAACCCCATTCCAGGATGACTATAGCTAAAATGATCATTGCTGCTTTTTCCACCCGGAAAATACCTGCCGGGGTAGCTCTGATTCCCCTCTTGGGCGGGGTCTGGTCTAGTCTTCCTCCCAGATCAAGCCCTTCTGCCGATCCCAATCCCCAGTCCCTGACAGCTATCCTATCGAGCCCCACCCTTCCGCCCTGGCCCCTAACGGTACCTACCCCCATTGATCCACAGGTATCGGGCATTACTGGACTCAGCCCTAAACCGGAAGATGACCTGGGCATCGGCCATCTTCAGCCCCTAGATCGCTCCTCCTTACAGGCAGAGAACTGGACCCTTAGCCCCTTGCTCTATGCCCGCTGGCTGCGCCAGGTCGCTATCCCTCTCTACGCTGAACCCGGAGAGTCTCCCTGGGGTTGGTTAATTCGCGGCTGGTTAATGATTGAGGGTCAGAGTCCTATCGCCATTGGTCGAGATGCTAGCTTTGCCATGGTGCAGGCCGATTCTGGCCTCTATAGTTTTCCGGTATTAGAAATGCGCCCCGATGGCTGGTTCCGATTTCGTTATACAGCGGCGGGAACGGCCTGGGCCCACCTCAACCATTTGCAGGGCAACACCCTGGCCCTCACCGTAGAACCCTGGGCCGACCAGCTGAGGCGATCAGCCCGGGTACAGTTCCGCAGACCTGGCCTATCTCAAGGGTTACGGATGGATCCTGGAGAGTTCAGTCCCCTGCGATCGCTGGTAACCTCCGATAGTCTGATCGAACCCCTGGAGGTGGAGGGAAACTGGGTGCGGGTACGGGTAACCCAACCAGCCCAGGGATGTCTTCCCCTGCCCGGTTCCAATCGGGAGGAAGGCTGGCTACGATGGCGCGATGACAATCAGCGATTGCTGGTGTGGTTTGGTCTCGAAGCTAATTGCTCCTGAAGCCCGGTGTAAGGGCTCTGGGTCTAAAAGCACCCCTCCGGCCAGCTAACGGCTGGAAACTGTCCGACCCGGTACTGTAGGACATGGCCCCGATCATCTACTTCAAAGACGAGGCGATAGAGGTCTTCGTCTTTGTTGGTTGGGGTAAAGGTAATGGTTTTTCCTAGCGTAACTGGGTTGGTTATCGCTTCTAACTGGTCCTTGCCATAGTATTGAATCAAATCTGCCTCAGTAGATCCAATCTTTGCACCACTACGGGTTTGCGTCAGGCTACCGGGCCAAATGTCAATACGCAGAATTCGGCCCTGAATGACCATAAACCCAATTGGTTCACTTTGGTCTTGCACTCGATAGTACTGACACTCACCTTTACCATTGCCCTCAATGGGTAAAAGTTTAAAGCCTAAAGCTTCCACCTCAGTCCGGCTCATACCGAGGCGAATGGGCCCTAAACCCGTCGTGGTAATAGGCGCCTTCAGCAGAGACAGGGTAGGAATCTTACTAGCCTCAGCATCTCCAGAAGTGGCGATCTGACGCTGCATCAAGCGCAGGGATTTCAAGGGGGTCATGGCGCCAGCCAACCAGGTAGATGCCTGATATCTACCGATGGGGGCAGAATTTAACTGGGCTTGTCGCTGAGGCAGAGACCAACCATAGGCGATTACCGCTGCACCAAGGGCAAGCATGCAACCAGAAAGAAAAATCTGTTGCCGTTGTTTCACCGTTCCACCTCTACCAGGTTTTGCCATTACCACCCCTCAACTCCACAGAGCAGAGGTAGTTTAAAATGTCAGGGGCCAAGTCCTGCTCTATGGCATGTCTCAATACCGAAGGAACGTTACCTAGGTTATAGCGATTTAGCTACAGATCCTGATTTATAGCCGGAGCCCGGATCAACGGGGTGGAGACAAGCCAGAATGCCTATCCAAGCTTCGCTGTCAACCCTATCCTAAGGATCCAGGCCAAGCTATATTTTAAACCAGCCTATGCAGCTATTCTGAAAAAGCTTTAGAACTAGCTAGAGAACCGGGCTATTAGGTAAAGTTCCCTGTATATCAGGCATCTTAACCCATCCTAAGATGTAAATTTGAGATTACTCTTGGAGTTTTCAAACACCTGCGTTATTTAAATTCTCCAGTTTTACCTAAACTTGTAGCGAAGATGACCGCCCTGGCCATAGTTACAGGGATAGTTCCTCTGGCTGGGCATTTCAGTTCTGATAGATTATTGTCCAAGGGCAAACTAATCCCTGTACATGAGTTGCTTACCACTAATCTGGGTAGACCCAGTTCCTCTGAATTGTTGCAGGTTCCACCACTCCTATTGCCCCGGATCCTGCCTCCAGATCAGGCCGGGTCCGATCGGCTGCGTCACTTCCAAATCCTCAGATTTAAGGATGTAGATGCCTATCATTTACTCCTATCCTTCAGGCTCTGGCTGTCCATGGTCTGGTGCAGGGATTTCCAGACGGATCCTTTAGTCTCCAGGCTCCCATTACCCAGGGTGAGTTTGCTAACCGATTAGCCGATCTGTTGGTAGCTAACTCCCTTCCACCGGTTGCTATAACCCTAGCCCTGTGTACCGGCCCGAAGTCGAGCCAAGAAAACCACCCAGCCTTCGCATTGAGGAAAAAACCTGTCCTAATCCTTCCCGCCAAAGTTACACCTGCAGGGACCTGGGACCTGAACACTGGGCCTATGGCAAGATTCAGCAAGTCCTGGTTTACACAGGCAGGTTAGCACCCTTAACGATTTAACTTACCCGGGACTCTTCAACTGTAAACCTTCAGGTAGGGTAGTGGACAACGGCCCCCTCAGGCATGGCTAAAAGAAGGTAAGGAGATCGACGCAGAGCCACTGGAATTCAGGCTAGGCAATTCTAGACGCTGACTACGGCGACTACGCAGGGCTAAACGATAGGTCACGCTTTGCAGTTCGGCCTGGAGTTGGTGCTTTTCGCGCTGCAGATCAACGACCCGTTGCTTAACCGATAACAGGCGATCGGCGAATTTTTGTCGGTAAACCTCGGGTAAGTCTTGAACCACCTGTTCCAGCATGCGAGAGCGATCGGTAAGGGCCTCTACGGTTTGGCGCAGCTGGCTGATTTCAGTGTCTTTTTCCGCCAGGTGAACCTGGTAAAAGTCGATCTGTTTTTCGATACCTCGGAGTTGCTCACGCAAAGCATTCATTTCTGTCTGATGCTCTGCCAGATTCTCTGGCTGGGGTACAAAACCCGCATTATTTTTAACCAGACGAAAAAGTTCCTGAGAGAGCTGCTGTACAAGCTGATCCCGAATCTCTAGTTCAGCCTCAAGCCTGGCTACTTCGGCCTGATGCTCGTTTATATCAACACAGGAAGACTGAGTCACAGGACTACTCCCTCTACACAATAACAACAGGGCTACGAGAAATCTGAAGCTGGAGTCTATAAGCGATAACGAACAGAATTTTCATCCTTATCTTTTATCTATAGCTAAGTACAGACTTCAGGCTACCTAAAAATAATATAGATTGCTGCTAATTTAGCATCTCGCGGAAAAAATGGCACAAGAATTATTTAAAACCCTACCTATCCCCTGGGTCTAAAGTCTGGACAGCAGAGTCAATCTAATTTGCGCTGGAGATGGTACTTACGCAAAGGCCAGAAACTGAACTTCCTTCCCTTTAGGGTCTCCACCCCGTACAACGGGGTGGAAATGACCATGTCACCTAGACAGATTTGTCAAATTTTCCTGGACCCTTTGAAACGAGCCCAAATCTCTACTCAGCTTCACTCAGAACTTCTACTTCGCTGCTCGCGACTTCAGAGCTTCTCGCCGTCGAGGACTCCGCCACAACAGGAACATCAGTTACCTGTTTTATGGTCAAAAACCTGATAACTTCGTCACTCAGACGCATAGCCCGTTCCAGAGGAGCAATAGCTGCACCATTACCCGCATAGTTCATCTGGATATAAATACCTTCACGGAAGCGATCTATTTCGTAAGCCAGGCGACGCTTACCGCGGTGCTGGGTTTCTAAAATCGAAACGCCCTGTTCGGTCAGAAGAGCTTGATATTTGCCAATAATTCCATCTACGATTTCATCGTTCAAATCGGGACGGAGAATGTACATGGTTTCGTACATGTATGCTTTCATAAGGGTTCCTTGTGGACATCAATGGCCTCTACAACTAGACCCCACCTAGTTAAAGGTGGACAAAACTAGTATTCTGGTTCGGGTTCAGCGTAGAAGCAAGGATCTATGATTATACCAACATTAATACCGACGTTTAGTAGGTGATATGGCCCAACGCTATGTTAGAGTTCAGTCCCATCTAGGGCAATTTCACTACGGCATCCTGCAACCAGACCGACATGTGCACCTTTTAGATGCACCGCCATGGCTAGAGGGTCAATTGACTGGTTTTGAGCTTTTGCCAGACCAATATTCTATGCTGGCTCCCTGCTCACCCTCTAAAATAATAGCCGTTGGCAAGAACTACGCTGATCATGCGGCCGAAATGGGCTCGCCCCCACCCAAGGAGCCCTTGATTTTCCTGAAGCCATCCACAGCGGTTACCGCTGCCGGTAGTCCCATCTATTATCCCCCCCAGGCGCAACAGGTAGATTATGAAGGAGAGCTTGCCCTGGTGATCGGAGAACGGTGTTCCCACCTAGAACCGGGAGAAGCTAAAACCAAGATCTGGGGTTACACCATTGCCAATGATGTGACTGCTCGCGATCTCCAGCGAAAAGATGCCCAATGGACTCGGGCTAAGGGATTTGATTCTTTCTGTCCTTTAGGACCCTGGATCGTCAGGGAAATTAGCCCTGGAGCCCAAATTCAAACCTATATTAATGACCAGGTTGAACCCGTACAGTCGGCCTCCATCGACACCATGACTTTCAGCCCAGAGGAAATTGTTACCTACATCACCCAGATTATGACCTTGTTGCCAGGAGACGTTGTTCTAACGGGTACTCCAGCGGGGGTTGGACCAGTATCGGTGGGCGATCAGATCAGGATCGAAGTGGAAGGGATAGGATCCCTGGAGAATACTGTACGAGCCAGAGCTTAAGGCAGACAATTGGGGAATAACCTAGGGCACCTGCATGTGCACAGCATCAGAAATAGTAGGAATTTCAGCATACTCACCCCGGAGGGTTTGCACCAGAGAGTAACCCACTGAAGCTAACATGCCCAGGAATAACAAGTTATAAAGAGTACTCGAGAGTAGTCTGCCCAGGAGGGCAGGATCAAGGATACTCAAAATCAAGCTGAAGACTGCCAGAATAAAGCTCAATAAAATGGCTTGCATCGTATTAAAACGGATAAACCGACTGATCCTCTCATTTCTGACCACTAGTAAAATTAACACCAGAAAAACCGCTAGGCCAAAGAAAGGCACAGTTTGTTCCAGGGTGGTGTAAATTCCAATTAAGGGAGCCAGGGGCAATAGTAAAAAGTCAAATATTGGAAACTGATGGCTAAGCTGACTACCATAGGGCAGTCCAGCAGTAATGGGTAGAATGTAGGGCAGTGCGGCAAAAATCCGATCTACCCCACTGGGAGAGCTATTCCAGTTCATTGATATCCTCCAGGAACTACCAGGGCATAGTTTTATTCTACTCAATACTGGCAAGTCTAAATCCCATTTGACATTCAAACTGAGTAGGCTGATCCTGTCTCAGATTGGTAATTATGCGGCCACAACACAAAGAACCCTGGCGCCATCGGGGTTGACCATTTTGATCGGCTAATAGACAGTTTTGGCAGATAACTTGAGGGGAGAGAAGTTGGCTATCGGTCAACATTACTAACATGGCTTGAAATCTCCGAGCAATGGAGGCGGCCTGATTTAATCTCTACCTCAATTCTAAATGGTTTATCTGGCCCAGTTGTGCTCCTTCATACCTAATATCGTCCAGCAACACGGAATGTAATATATCCCTCCTGTGCTGCGGCTTTGGCCAGAACTCTGAGGACACAGTGGATAGGTGCTCGCTTCTACCCCGTTGACCGTGACTAGGGCTATGGGAGGAATAGGTTAAACAATTTCTGATCGGTAGACTCAAAGGTTTGAAAAAACTCCCATCTATAACGCCGAGATAGGAGCTTTGCCTATGTTGTTAGGGGTTACGCCTGACCAGGTTCTCGAGTCCCGAGAACCTGGGCTAAGCCTCAGCTAAGGAGACTCTATGATTTCTTTCCGATCAGGCATGGCTTTTTTTCTGGGCATCGGCGTAGGTTTGTCAATATCCTCTGTATTTTGGCTGTAGCCTTCACTGCGTTGCCATGCCGGCACAGTGTGGTCATAGGCCATTTGCAGAGCTGCCGCTGCGATCGTGTGAAGGTCGTACTCGGCACCCAGTTGGGACACAATGGGTAAAAAGGATGCCAGACGCTCACTGGTAATTGCCTCCCTTACCTGACTAAGCAAACGTTCCAGGTTACGGGCAGCAATCTCAGCCCGAGTAGGAATTTTGACCAGAGTTACGGGTTGCCTGGTCTGACGCTCAATTTGCTTGAGCTTGTATTTTTCTAAGGGAGTGACCAGAGAAATGGCTACACCAGTTTTACCGGCCCGACCAGTACGACCAATGCGATGGACATAATTTTCGATCGCATCGGGCAGGTCGAAGTTAATCACGTGGGTTAGATCGTCTACGTGTAGACCTCGAGCGGCAATATCCGTGGCTACAACCCAGCGCACCTGCTGCTGACGAAACCGAATTAACAACCGTTCCCGCTGAGATTGGCTAAGGTCGCCGTGGTACTCATCCACGCTGTAACCTGCCGCCTGAAGCTGGCGGGTCAGCTCACTCGCGGTACGACGAGTTCGTACAAAAATCAAAGCACTCTCAGGATCCTCAATCTCAAGAATGGGCTGCAGAGCCCTCACCTTAGTCCAACCCCGGGGAACAACATAGGCAATCTGTTGAATTTGTTTGGGAGAGGCTTTCGGTGCCTGAATTGTGACCGATACGGGCGCTTGTAGGAACTTGGTAGCCAACTCTCGAATTTCGGGAGCCATGGTAGCCGAGAAAAATACCGTTTGACGGTTAGCCGGAGCCTGACTGAGAATTTTCTCGACATCATGAATGAAACCCATGTTTAACATTTCGTCGGCTTCATCTAGCACTAGCCAGCCCAGATCTTTAAGGGATAGACTACCCCGACTGAGTAAATCGAGAATCCGTCCTGGAGTTCCTACTACAATTTGAGATCCCCGTCGCAATTGTTCTTGCTGCCGATCTATAGCCTGACCACCATACACTGCCAGTACCTTTGGCCGTCCCTGCAGGCGATAGCTACGCATGGCTTGACACACCTGAATAGCGAGCTCCCGGGTAGGGGTGATCACCAGAGCTTGCACCTGGGGATTATTACTATCGACCTGCTCTAACAACGGCAGGGAAAAAGCGGCGGTTTTACCCGTACCGGTTTGAGCCTGACCAATTAAATCTCGCCCAGAGAGTAGGTGAGGAATAGCCTCAGCTTGAATCGCGGTAGGCTCGTGATAGCCCAGGGATTCAAGATGGCTAACTCGAGCTGCCGACAAACCCAAACTGGCAAAGGAAAAGGTCATACAAAGATCCTCAAGAAGAAGTAATGGTCTAAAAAGCTAAGGTTAAGAATCGCCAGGCTCAGACAACCTGACCAAACAGGTCATAGGTATCGGCAGCGGTGATCTGAATAGGAATAATCTGATTCAAGGGGGGAGATCCGGTGACATAGACTACCCCGTCAACCTCAGGAGCAAATCGGCCAGAACGACCAATTGCCATACCTGTAGCGGGGTTTTCCTGTTCAATCAGCACATCAACGATTTGACCAATGCAAGACTGGTTATGTTGCCAGGCAATGGGCTGTTGGGCCAGCATCAGGGTTTGACGGCGTTGCTCAATCAGGTCTGGAGGCACAGGATTGGGCAGGTCGTAGGCCGGGGTGCCAACCTCTGCAGAGAAACCAAAGACCCCTACATGATCAAATTGATGGCGATCAACAAAGGCCAAAAGATGATCAAAATGGGCCTGGGTTTCCCCAGGGAAACCCACAATAAATGTGGTTCTGAGCACAGCTTCCGGTAGGGCTTGGCGAATCCGATCAATCACTTGATCGTTAACCTGACTTTGCCATGGGCGATTCATGGCCCTGAGCATCTCAGGATGGGAATGCTGTAGGGGTAAGTCTAGGTAGGGCAAGACATTAGGGGTCTCTTGAATCGCCCTGATAACATCGGGGGTTAATCCGGTGGGATAGGCATAGTGAATGCGAATCCAGGGAATATTAACCTGACCCAGGGACCGGAGAAGATCGGCTAGGCGGGGTTGACCGTAGAGATCGAGACCGTAGTTGGTGGTGATTTGGGAAATCAACACCAGTTCCTGAACCCCCTCTTCCGCCAGTTGCTGGGCTTCCGCCACAATAGATTCAATCGATCGCGATCGCTGATTACCCCTAAGGTGGGGAATGATACAAAAAGCGCAGCGATAATCACACCCTTCCGCCACCCGCAGATAGGCCACACTGGAGGCGGTTGTCCGATAGCGTGGCACTGTTTCATCGGCAATGTAAGTAGGCTCAGGGGTCACCAGCTTAACCCGTTCACCTGCTTCGGCTCGTTCAATCACTTCAACGATATGGTGGTAATCCCCCGTACCAACCAGGGCAACAGCTTCAGGAATCTCTTCTAAAAGTTCGTGATGAAAGTGCTGGGCTAAGCAGCCAGTAATCACAATCTTTTTCTGAGCTGCCGCCAACTCTACCAGAGTTCGCACCGACTCCTCTCGGGCGGCTTCAATAAAACTGCAGGTATTGACCACTACGTAATCGGCCAGTTCCTCATTGCTGTCAACTTGATAGCCGGCCTGTACCAATAGGCCCAGCATATGCTCTGTATCAATACGATTTTTCTCGCACCCAAGGTGATTAAATGCTACCGTCGGCTTTAGCCCCATGCCTATCGTCCTAGCGATTTACCTAATCAGTCGGTTTTTTTAACAACCCCGACATCAGGAATAAAACGCTGGACTCCATCTCTTACTATGGCTACCGCACTTTATTCCAAATTCCGAACCTGAAAGTTTAAAGACTGCTTGACCAAGATAACCTTAAAACTGCCCTGTAGGGTCGATAACATAATTCTTACTATGTCAAGAATTGCATCGATCTAACCATACAGATTAGGATTTTTCTGAAATTGCCCAAGCTGTTCTTTGGCCTATATACCCTAAACCCAATTGCTACGGGAACTGAGTATTATCTGAATTGACTTCTATCAAATTTACCCTGATAAGGTAACACAACTTAACACTACCACGTTAAGGTAGCACATATCAACAAGTGTTCTCCGGATATCCAGACTTTAGTAACGGTCCTGCCCTACTCCATCAGGATTAAGGGTTATTTTATGGATGTAACGGCTAATATCTTCGCTAAAATGGGGGTCCAATTTAATTAGGCGGCAAACCCATCTCGTGACCTTTTCACCTGGTCCTCCTCCCCGGTTAGAGTCTCTCAGTCGTACCCAGGTACTGGTTGCCATGGGGGTGACATCGGTTTTGCTACTCTTGGCCGCTAAACTCTGGCTACACTTTCAACCTCAGGTATTACTACCCATTACCTTGACTCTGGAAGGTAGTCTGGTAGGCGTTGGTTTAGGGTTAGCAATCACTCTTCTCAGTGCGGTTATCTATCGGTTTTGGCCAGCCTATCGTAAAAGTGCTGACAGCTACTTAAGCATGGTGTTGCAACCGCTCCATTGGGTTGACTTGCCCTGGTTGGGTCTGTTGCCAGGGCTGAGTGAAGAACTTTTGTTTCGGGGCGTCATGCTACCGGCCATTGGCCTGACTGCCCAGGGAGTGGTGCTATCGGCCGCCAGCTTTGGAATTTTACATCTGAGTAGCTGGCGCCAATGGCCCTATGTAATTTGGGCTACTCTAATTGGTTTGGTTTTGGGACTTAGCGTTGTGATCACCCATAATTTATTAGTTCCGGTTGTAGCCCACATCACCACCAATTTAATTTCCAGTCTGCTGTGGAAGTGGGGCCTGGCAAAAACCTCAGTCTGACTATCAAACCAGGTTATATTAACGAAAGGGCTGAGAGAATTACTATGAAGGCTTTTGTTGCTGGTGCCACGGGAGAAACTGGAGCAAGGATTGTAACCCATTTGTTGAAGCGGGGTATACCGACGACGGCCTTAGTAAGGGATGAAAAAATAGCCCGGACTAAGTTACCCCCAGAGGTAAGTTTGGTACAGGGAGACCTAAGCGATACCACCAGCCTGAGTCGGGCGATGATGGGTTGTACCGTAGTTCTCAGTGCTACGGGAGCCCGCCCAAGTTTTGATCCTAGCGGTCCCTACCAGGTTGATTATCAGGGGACGAAGAATCTAGTAGATGCCGCTCGGATAGCGGGAGTGGATCATTTTGTTATGGTTTCTTCCCTCTGCGTATCGAAGTTTTTCCATCCCCTGAACCTTTTCTGGCTGGTGCTTTATTGGAAGAAACTAGGGGAAGAGTATCTGCAAGCTAGCGGACTAACCTATACCATTGTCCGTCCTGGGGGTCTAAAGAATGATGACCTAGACAGTCGGCCCCTGATTATGGCACCATCCGATACCCTGTTCGAGGGTAATATTCCTCGGCTTAAGGTGGCGGAAACTTGCGTCGAAGCCCTATTTTTGCCGTCAGCCCGTGACAAGATTGTCGAAATTGTGGCTCAAAGTCAGGCCAGCTCAAAGTCCTTTGAGGATCTCTTCGCTGGAGTTTCCCCATAAAATTCCCTTAGGCCTGCCCATTGCAAATGCCCGTTATAATCTCGACAGGGTTTTACTGGCTAGTCAGGGGATAGGGTAGAGTAGAAATTCCTCCCTGATTTTCTCTGCCTGTGCCAGAGTCTTTTTCGTCTTCTGCTTCTCAGCCCATGATTCTGGGTTTTGATCCTGGCCGCCAGAAGTGTGGCCTGGCCCTGGTGGGGGTAGATCGGGTTCTGCGATATCACCAGGTCGTGCCTGCGTCAGCAGTAATGGCTGAGATCAGGCGTCTGCGTCTACAGTTTCCCATCGTTATGATTGTGTTGGGAGACCAAACTGGTTCTGCCCAGTGGCAAGCCGATCTGGGTCAACTAAGGGATCCGCCCCGCCTGGCGCTGGTAGACGAACGCTATTCGAGTTTGGAAGCCCGCGATCGCTACTGGCAGATGTACCCACCCCGGGGCCTCGCTCGGTGGATTCCCCAGGCCCTACGGCCGATTTCCCGCCCCATCGATGATATTGTGGCGATTCTCCTGATTGAACGCTACCTGAACCGACTTACCCAGCTCTAAAAGGTTGTTTGAAAAGCCAAAGCGGGTCTCAAACTCGAGTCCAAGCTGCCCGATGGCAGCGATAAAAACCCTGGAGAAGTGAGGACTACCAGTCCATTCATGGGATATAGTAGGCCCTTCGCCTCAGTTTTCTAACGCCCCTTAGGGAGGACAGCCGATCTACAGTCGCCAGGATATGGTAAGGTTATATCTGTTAAGGGCGTGTAGCTCAGTGGACTAGAGCACGTGGCTACGGACCACGGTGTCGGGGGTTCGAATCCCTCCTCGCCCGTTTTATATGACAACTCGGTTGATCGATCAAAATTGAGGTCAATGGGTTTTTTGCTTAGCCTCCATAGGTGTTGGAAAGCAGCCTTTTCCAACACCTGTTTTGATCCGTTACCCCTGGCAACGCCTATCAGGTTCCCATTGCCGCTATTCCTTAGGCAACCTATCCGTCGACGGCGTAGACATCCCGACCCCCCGCCAGGGAAAACCGCAGGGAATGGGGTAGGTCCTTACTGGAGGTTGTGATAAACACCACAAAACCCATCAGGATAAATAGGGCGGTAAGGCCAAAAATATTACGGTAGCTGAGGCTATCAGCCAGGGTACCCAAGACTGGGCCAGCCAGGGCAATCCCCACATCAAAACCCACCATAACCAGGCCAAAGGTACGACCCCGTTCACGGGGCCTGGAGCGATCGCTCATCAGCGCAGCCATCATGGGAATCAAGATACCGGCTGCCGCCCCCTGAATCAGGCCCGCCAGCAAAAACAGCGGTGCACTATGGGCCAACCAGAACACTGCCATGGCCAGGCTATAGATCACCAGACTAACGGTAATAAAGCGACCACGACCATGGTTATCGGATACCCGACCCACCACCAACCGGGAAATAAAACTGGCGATCGCCGAAGCTGTGTAGATCAGGCCCACATTCAGGCTCAGGCCCGCCTCCCGGACATAAAGGGGGATAAAGGTGCTGAGGGTGCCAAAGGCTAAGCCTACCAGCAGTAAAATCGTAGCTGGGGTACGCACCCGCGCAGTCCAGAGTTGACTCCAGAAGGGGTCGGGGGTTCGGGCTTGGGAAGGAACCTGGTCAGGCTGGGGAGGTTCCCGTAGTCCCACCACCAGCCCCAGTCCCACCAGCCCCAGAATGGTCATGGCGAAAAAGGCTAGTCCAAACCCCAGGGCTGTGTATAGAAAACCACCCAGGGCTGGCCCCAGAGCCAGTCCTATAGGGTTCACCAGGGTCATGTAACCAATTAATTCGCCCCGGTTACCGGGGGGGGATAGATCTACCACCAGGGCGTGGTAGGCCACCACAAAGGCGGCGACACTAATCCCGTGGAACGCCCGAATAATAATCAAGGCAACGATCTCAATATCTATCTGAAAAGTGTCTGTAACCACCCAGACCTGGTGGGGTAAGGTCATCACCAGCAGATAACCCAGGGGGGCAAGGGTAACGGCCAACAGGCCAATCACCATCACCAGCTTGCGGCCCCGACTATCGGCCAGGTGGGCCAGACCAGGCCGGGTGAGCAACAAACCCAGGGCAAAGGAGGCCATGACCGTACCAACTTCCTGGCCACTCCCCCCCAGGGTGGCGATAAACAGGGGCAGAGTGGGGAGTAAACCGGCTAACCCTGCCCAGAAACATAGCCCTGCCCCAAATAAAAGGGCCAAATTATTCCGTACTGCAGGGCTTAAGGCAGCGAAAATAGTCAAGGTGGTTTACTCCATGGCATTAGGATAGGGGGGCAGTAAGCTCAGAGAAACCACCATCCCCGTTCCCAATGTAAACAAATGTTGCATACTCTGGCTACAGTTCACCGCGCTGATTTCGACGCCAGTGGTCAGTATCGCTACTGGCTAGAGCGGCAGTGGCAGACCGGGGCACCGGTTCTATCCATTGTTATGCTCAATCCTAGCCGTGCCGATCACAGCGTTGATGATCCGACTTTGCGCCGGGTCACGGGTCTAGCCCAGGGCTGGGGATTTGGCGCCCTGATAGTGGTGAATCTGTTTGCCTACCGTACTCCCTATCCCCGACAGTTAAGACAGGTAGTCGATCCGGTGGGGGTAGGAAATGACCAGGCCCTGCTTGCTGCCGCCGCCCTGGGTGATCGCCTGCTGCTGGCTTGGGGTAACGGCGGTAGCTGGCGTCACCGCGATCGCCAGGTGATCACCCTACTCCAACCCTACTGGCAGAAGTGGTGCGCGATCGGCCATAACCGTACCGGCCAGCCCCGCCATCCCCTCTACGCCCGGCGAGATGTGACCCTACAGCCCCAGGGTCGAGTCTATGACTGTCGCTGCGGGTGATAGCCATACCTTTCTAAGTCTTTTATCGTAAATTGAAAATACTTTTGGCAAAACCATCCTGATTTCCTCAGCCTGAGCTTGAAAAACTAGTAGATAGGTTTCTGGAGGCGGAGGTATGGATGCCTGTTGGATGGCAGCCCAGTTGTTAGTGAACTGTATGACCAGGGAGTCAGATTTAATTGCATTCGGGCCCCAGGCAGAAAACCCAAGCCTGGGGTCCTTGCTTTCTCCCCCCACCCGTTCGTCCTCTCCGCGCTCTTCCGTAGCGATCGAGAGGGGGTCTGGGGGTAATTTTATGCCAGAGGTTAGCCCGCCACCCCTCTGCAATCCGTCCTTTAGCCCTGGCTCAGTCGATGCTGCGGTTGGCACCGCTGACTGTCCTGGGGCCAGCTCCCTCAGTCCTGGTGCCCTCAGCCCCGGTAGTAGTTTACCCCTATCTTCAATAGGGAATTTATCTGCCCATAGCAGCCCCTGGTCTTCCCGGGGGGAACTGGAGTTTCAGTCCTTAATGGCTACCAGTTCTCCACTGCAGAATAGTCAGGCTTTCTTTCCCGATCAGGGCTTGGTGCGCCCCTCCTGGGCTAACGCCCCCCGACCGGCCAATGGTAACCAAATGTATCGGTTCCGCCTGGCTTCCCTGCGGGCTGGCAAACTGTATACCCGGGTTTCTCCCCAACGTTACCAGCATGATTGGCAGGGAGCCCCAGTCCATCCCACCCACCAGGATTGGCAAGCCTTGCTAAGGCAGGAGGCCGCCGTCATGGCTCGAGCCCAAGGCCACAATCGCTTAAGTATTGTGCTGGGAGACTCCCTGAGTCTATGGTTGCCCTCAGAAATCCTACCCCGCGATCACTTCTGGCTGAATCAGGGGATTGCCGGGGAAACCACCACCCAGATTCTGGAGCGATTGCATGACTTCGCCCAGACCCGTCCCCATACCATTCACCTGATGGCCGGTATCAACGATCTCAAGCAGGGTGCCAGCGATAGCCAGGTGCTCAGCAATTTTCAAGGTATTTTGGAGCATCTCAAGCGGCAGCATCCCCAGGCTCGCATTGTGGTGTATTCGATTTTGCCGACTCGCTGGGAGTCCCTGCCTGGCGATCGCATCAGTTATCTGAATCGCTCCCTCTCTTACCTGGCTAGCTATGAGGGAGCTAGCTTTGTGGATTTGCAGCCTAGGTTTAGGGATGGGCAAGGGCAATTGCGGCGAGAGTTAACGACCGATGGCATGCACCTGGCCGCTCAGGGCTACGAGCTTTGGCGCACGGCTCTGGTAAGCTACTGATTACCCTCCTTTGCCAACTGACCGATAGTACGGTTCAGCCCATGGATGTTCTGGCTCTGATTATCACCACCCTAACCGCTATTCTCTCCCCTGGAGGGATGGTGGTCGATCACCTGGCGGAACAGGCTGTGCGCAGTCAAACCGCCGGTATTGAAAGGATTCAGGTGCGAATTGATAATGCGCCTAACTACCAAATCCTCTGGGGTCACATTGATCAGGTAAGGATTTCGGCTGGGGGAGTCTATCTGCGCCAGCTACCGGATTTGCGCGTAGATGGCTTCGATCTGGAGACTGACCCCCTGGATGTGGATGGGGCGGCTTTACGCCAGGGGCATCTAAAGCTGGACAAACCAGCCCAGGCGGCCCTACACCTCAGGCTCAAGGCCAGTGATTTAAATATCTTCCTGGCTTCAGCCGGGGTACAGACCTGGTTGAATGATCTGCAATTCAACCTATCTGGCTTTGGTCTGCAGCGAGAACAACGCCGCTATGGGCTAAGTCACCCTTCTATAGAATTTCTCAGCGGTGATCGCTTACGCCTGGCAATAGATCTCCAGGATCGCCTCACCCAGGATAGTATTCCCATTGTCATAGAAACGGGCCTGGAAGTTGTCCAGGGCGATCGCCTGCGCTTAATAAACCCCACCGTTACAATTGAGGGAATCGAGGCCCCGCCCCAGTTAATTACGTCTTTAGCAGAAGGAGCCAGCCAGGAGTTCACCCTCCGTCGGCTAGAGCAACTCGGCTTAGTGCTGCGGGTACTCACCCTAAAGGTTACCGATAATAGCCTGGAACTGGCAGTTTTTGCCCGCTTGGAGCCCACCTCTCCCCTGTTACAGAAACAGTCAGGTCAATAAGCTGTCCTAAAGCTTGTGCCAGGTTAGAGGTTCTGATCTACCCTGACAATGTTCCCCCTGGAGAGATCCACCATGGACTATAAAGAAAAACTACGGCGCATTCCCCTGGGAATTCTAGTCGGGTTGGTAACGCTGATGCTGGCTTCCGGTGGGGCGGTGGCCTGGTTGACCTGGCGATCTCTACACCCAAGGTTACCAGTGGCGGGGCTACCCAATCCGATGGTTAAATCCGATGGGTCGACCCATCCTTCGACCCAGCCGACTTTGCCGGACCATAGCCCTGACTCAGCCGCATCTACCGGCCCTGACTCTACCAAGCCAGCCGCCCATTTGACGGGACAAATCTACTGGTTAAAGGATGAAGCTGGAAAGTTCAAATTGGTGCCCCAGCCCCTGGAGATCGCCCCCGATCCCTCCCCATCCCATCCGATCACCACTGTACTCAATGCCCTTCTGACCAAGTCTGGGGATACCAGCCCAAATACCTTCACTACTATTCCGGCGGATACCCGTCTACTGGCGGTCTCAGTGCGGCCAGACGGTATCCATCTCAACCTTTCTGCCAGCTTTAGCAGCGGTGGGGGCAGCGCCTCTATGGTGGGGCGTTTGGGCCAGATAATTTATACGGCTACCAGCCTCGATCCCAAGGCGGCGGTCTGGATTGAAATAGAGGGTAAACCCCTGACCCTCCTGGGGGGAGAAGGATTGGAGGTGAGTCAGCCGATCAGCCGGGCTCAGTTTGACCAGGCGTTTAACTTTTAAGCGCACCCTAGCTGACACCGCCGATGACCAGGTTTCTCTCACTGCAGCAATGGTTCCATAGTCTGCTCAGTTTTCCCCTGCCCGGTTGGAGCGATCGCGGCAAAGAGGCAGATCAGGCTTGGTTCTACCGCCTGCGCTGGGCCAGACCCCAGGCTCGGCCCGCCTATATCTGCGATCTCAACCCGACCCTATCCATAGATCAGCGGTTTTCCCTGGCGGAGACAGTGGTCAGCCACTGGCAAAGCCTTGATTTACTGCCTTCCGACCCCTTACTCCGCCTGGTTCAGGCCCATACCCACCTGCATGTGCTCCCGGCGGGGCAAATTCTTTTAACCCCCGATGCCATCGCCCTGGCGGCCTGGTTGAACTGGTTTATCAGCATCGATCGGTACGATCAGATGAAGTCCTGCCCAGCCATGCCCCCTGCCAGTGTGACCCTACCCCCGACCGCCCTGGCTACCCGGCTGCACCTATCGCCCTGGATGGCTATACACTACATCCACAGTCGTTGTCACAGCCTGAGTAAGGGACTGGTTGACTCTGGGTTAAACCCGCCGCCCAGCATTCTGGCCGATGTCAGTTATCGCCCCGAAGACTCCATGCCCACTACGGAAGTAGGACAGCGGGTACTGCAGGGGATCATCAATCTGGTAGATCATCTGGTAGACCCTGAGGTTGGGGGCGATGGCGGGGCCGCCCGATTCAAGCTGGCCTCCGATCTGGCGGAACGGGTAGATCGCTGGCTGAGTCAGGTTACCATCGCCTCCCCTCCCCCTGATCTGGCCCTTCTACTTAGGGGAGTGGATCGCAGTCTCAGCCTGGTTACGGGAGGCCCTGGTCTGGCGCTGTAGAGACACCCCCACCGGCGATCGCCCCAGTCTGCTCCAGATCAGGGTAAATCTACACCAGCACTAGCCTCGGCATCCAGCAGCCAGTACAGATCTCCCAGGGGACGCACCAGGCGAGAGGGATAGGCCAGGTCATCCCCATCCGGGCTAAATACCTGCTGGAGTGCTGCTTGTTTGGTGGCACCAGCGGCTAAAAATATCACCTGCCGACTGTGATTAATTAGGGGGAGGGTAAAGGTAATACGGGGGTCTTCGCCCTTGTAGCCCACCGTTACCAGGCGATCTCTGACGGTCAAGGCGGCTGTGTGGGGAAATAAAGAGGCGGTATGGCCATCATCCCCCATGCCCAGGAGCACCAGGTCAAACTGGGGAACGACATGGGTAGAACCGGGTTGGAGATGGCTAAACAGGGTCTTGAGGGTAGTTTCGTAGGCCTGGGCTGCCAGGCTGGGCAGGGCCGCATGGGTCGGGGTGATGAAAATTTGGCTGGCAGGGATTGGCACCCGATCCAGCCAAACCTGACGGGCCATACCAGCGTTACTATCGGCATGATCGAGGGCAACATAGCGCTCGTCACCCCAGAAGATATAGAGCTTTTCCCAGGGTAAGGACTGCTCTGCCAGGGCGGCGTAGAGGGGCTTAGGGGTACTTCCACCAGCCAGGGCCAGGGTACAAAAGCCCTGCCGATCCACTGACCGATTGATTTGATCAATTACCAGGTGGAGTGCCCGCTCCACCAGCGCGACTTTATTGGGCAAAATTTCCACAATGGGTGAGCTCATGGCAGTGTGCCTGGCTAGTCGGCCAGAAAGGATTAAGCTCAAAGTAGCCTAACTCTGGCCCCTACACCCTGGCCTTAAGCGAAATTACAGAAGTTTATCCTGTTCCCCCTGTCCTCCATACCCTTGATAGTTCCCATGCCTCCCTTTATTCCCCCCTGGCCCCTACACCCTGGGCTCTCCATGACCCTTTACATCGCCCTGGTGGCCCACCGTACCTGGCAACGCACTCTAGACCTGGCCCCCGTTCCCTACCAGAACCAGATTTTCATTGGCCAAGGTGAAACACCGATTTTTGGCCGGTGGGCTACTCCACCCCTGGCTAAAGGCACCATCATTGCCACCTATGGCATTACTGGGAGCCTGGAAAACCAGTGGTTGCTGGAGATCTTAGGACGTAAAGCTTACCATCGGGGCTATGGGGTGGTGGTCTTTGATTGGCGGGGCCATGGTAAAACCGCTGAGTTATCGCCAACTCTAACCTCTGACGGAATTTACGAAGGTGAGGACTACCTGGCCCTGGCTACCAGGGCTAAGCACCTGGGTTGTCCCCCACCCTACTGGTTGGTGGGTTATTCCCTCAGTGGTCAACTGGCTCTGTGGGGGGGGCAAGCCGCCATGCACCTACCCTCGGAAAGTACCTTGAAGCGGGCAGACATCGGCGGTGTGGCTGTGGTTTGTCCCAATCTAGATGCCAATCGTTCCCTGCGGTATTTAACCGCCAGTCCCCTGGGTCGCCAGCTGGAGCAGTCCATTACCCGGGAACTGCGGCGTATGGCCCAGCGCCTTTACCAGGCCCATCCTGACCACATTGACCCAGGGGCGATCGCCCGCGCCCACAGCATCTGGACCTTTGACCAGGAACTGGTGATTCCCCGGCTGGGTTTTACCAGCGTGGAAGATTACTACGCTCACAGCAGTCCCCTGAGGTTTATGGCCGATCTAAACCTACCCGTCCTGATTCTTTACGCCGCCGACGATCCTCTATTTGACCCCGCCCTGATTCCTGAGTTGCAAGGCATCTGTCACACCAATCCCAATCTAGAGTTGGTGTTAACCAACCAGGGCGGCCATGTGGGCTACTACAGTAGCAGGACCGGGCAGCACCTCAGCCAGGACCCCGATCCCTGGTGGGCCTGGAACCGGGTGCTGGAATGGATAGACAGCCGGGGGTAAAGGTTAGGGTCATAGCCCGCCCCGCTATCCCTGACAAAGCTACCCACCTAGAGCTACCGTCCCTATTTTTGGATCGGTAGTGTCTATTTACCCTGCAGTGGCTATGCCGAGGGAAGGACCTAACTTCTCGCTGACACAGCGGTGAGGTCTCGGGTGACGTCTTTAATACCGTTACCGTTGGGCTGACGGGGTTGAATTAGCCCGTAGCCGCCATGATTACGCTCGTAGACCACATTTATTTCTTGAGTCTCAGCGTTGAGAAATACATAGAAGTCGTGATCAACTAAGACCAATTGTTCCATAGCCTCGGCTACGCTCATGGGAGGCATGGCAAAATACTTGGTCCGAACTACCTCCTGGGGTAATTGGGGTTCGCCTGTGGTGAGCACCTCTGTCACATCGGTGCCGGGCTGTTGATTGAGAAATGCTTCCGTGGTTTTACCCAGATTACTATGCTTATGGTTATTGCGCTTTTCTTTGAATTTGCGCAGTTGCCGACTGATTTTATCGGCTACCAGATCAATGCTGGCGTAGAGATTTTCACTACTTTCTTCGGCCCGGACAACAGCCTTATCAATATAGAGGGTGACCTCTGCCGACTGTTTGGAGCTGATGCGAGGATTGCGAGCTACCGATAAATGTACATCCACTTCGTTCGTCAGATTTTGGAAGTGGCTGACTGCCTTAAGAATCTTTTGTTCTACATAGTCACGAATAGCATCGGTAATCTCAATATTTCTACCGTGGATAACCAGCTTCATAAAGCGGACTCCTTGAAACATCGGCCTATGATTTCACCCTAGCACCTTGTATTCTATACAACAGTATCCTTCAAGATCCTTTGCAAGCGTTGATAAATCTTGACTGGCAAAGGGATTGACTTGCGCTAGGGCAATACTTTTCCCCTTTATAAAGAAATGGAGAGGGCATCACGATGGCCCAGATCGAGCCAGACGATCCGCCCATTTGTCAGGTTTATAACCTGGGGCTAGTACCCTATCCCCAGGCTTGGGCTGCTCAACGACATTGGGTGGCTGAGCATCGCCATGCTCCCCAACCCGATCGCCTGCTGCTGCTAGAGCATCCCCCGGTATATACCCTGGGTCAGGGCTCTGATCCTATCCATCTCAAAGGGGCACCGGAAGATCTGCCCTACCCCCTATTTCGTACCGAACGGGGAGGGGAGGTGACTCACCACTGCCCTGGTCAGCTGGTGGCCTATCCGATTCTAAATTTGCAACGGCATCGTCCTGACCTCCACTGGTACCTGCGTCAGCTGGAGGAGGTGATTCTGGGGGTGCTGACTATGGTGGGGGTTGAGGGACAGCGGCAGGCTGGTTTGACCGGCGTTTGGGTCGGCAATTCTAAACTCGCGGCGATCGGCATTAAGGTGAGCCGCTGGATTACCATGCATGGCTTTGCCTTGAATGTATGCTGCGACCTCAGGGGTTTTGAGGCGATTGTTCCCTGTGGTATTGCCCAGCGATCGGTGGGACGGTTATCCCAGTTCTGTCCTGGACTGACGGTGGATCAGATCCGTCCCCTGGTAATTGAGAATTTTGCCCGGGTCTTTAACCTGGCAATGGTTTATCAACCCGACCCGGCCTGGGGTGACCAAACCCTTTTGCCGCACACAGGCTGCAACGAGACCAGCGTCCCATCTCCCCTGGTGGGCAAGGACAGTGACAGCGGGGACAGAGCAGCCACTGGGCAGTTTGTTGCTGATTAAGGTGGGCCCAACGGCGAAAGCTGGTGAGGGCATCAGGGGGGGCGATCGCCACCGATGGAGCGGAGTTAGGGGTCGCAACCGCAGACCAGAGGCTGGCTTCAAAGCTGGGATGGTGACGGAGCCAATCAGGGGCGGGAGAGGCCTCGACCGGTGGCGGCGATGGCGTTTTTCCAGAGCGATGATACCAGTCGCCAGTAGAGAAACGAATATCCTTCAGCTCAAAGGTAAGCTGGGGATTGAGCCGGGTGAGAATGGTTAGGCGTTCCAGGGTTAGGGTTTGCCCCCACATAGGATTAGCCACGGCAACATAGAGCACCTGACGCTCCAGGCGCACTGGAATGGCCTGACCGGCCACCGCTGCTCCCACTGCCCCTGACCAGTGCCGCAGTACCTGCCGGAACCGAGCCTGGCGTTGCCAGTTGGGTTGCTGCTCAAACTCATGGATTAAGCGGGCTAGAGAGTCGAAAGGCATGGGCAGTCAGGAAATAATTCCCTCGATTCTAGCCCCTGCTCGGAATTGCGCTTGTTAATCCGGCAGAAATCATTACTATTTAGGTTGTTCCTTTTGCCCTGTTAAGCCGATGGTTAAGCTACCGCCCAGCACCGATGCCAACGACCCGCTGCTAAGTGCGCCTTTGCAAGCTGGCCTGGAAAGTTTGATGGTAAATCTGGATGAAGAGTTGCAGCGCTATCGGCAGGGAGGATCGAATCGACGTTCCAGCAGTCGGTTGAAGCTACGCTCCAGGGATCAATCCTCTCTCCGTTTACCCCAGTTCCCTAACCCAACGGTAACCCATCCCCAGACGGTAGCTAGCCCAGCGGTGAAGGGTAGTGAGGGGAGGGGAACCCCCCTTAGATCAGCCCCTGCCTCCTCTGGGATCGGGCCATCTCCAGGTATAAATCCGCCCACTATCAGTGGTTCCCCATCGGAGAGCCTTGCCGCCTATCCTGCCGCTACTGAGGATTATCTGGAAAGTACGGAGGCTTTGCTGGAGACCGATCCCACTGCCTATATTACTGACTATGGTTTTTCCCCTAGCAGTTCCCCTTCCTCCCTGGGTCGCCAGCTGGCTACACCGCTGAGCTTGGGGGCTTTGCTGCTGTTACTCTTAACTAGCGCCGGATTTGGTTACCTGGTCACCACACCCCAGGCGATCGCCCAACTGCGGAACCATCCCCTCGTGCAGCGAATCACCCAGCTCATCCCCGGGTCCACCCCAACCCAGCCTACCCCTGCTGCCGATCCGGGTAGCCCTGCCGCTGATACCCATGGAGAAGGATTACAGGGCCTGGGACCGGACTTGTCAGCCCAGGAATTTGGTAAACTAGATTTAAATCGGCTTAGCAACCTGCCGTCCGGCTCCCCTAACCCGGCTGTTGCCACACCGGATCTCAACCAGTCCCTGCCTGAAGCAGTTAACAACCCCAGATCGGCTGTTTCTGCCAATCAGGTGAGTGCTGAACCCATCGTCCCCTTACCTTCCCCCCAACTCCCCACTTCCGCCGGTTCCAGTCCGTCAACCTACCGTGTGGTAAGATCTACCCCCCCATCCCCAGGAGGCAGGGTTGGAGTACCAACGCCCCCCCGTCCTTCCCGAGCCGTGGCGTCCTCTGCAGCCCATGGGCAGCCCCCTAAACCCCTCAGCCATCCATTCCCATCCCGGTCGATCCTACCGCCGGCTCCCCTGAGTCAGGCCCCCCGCCCCTTGAGTCAGGCTGGAACCGCTATACCTCGCTATTACGTGGTGGCTAATTACACGGGTAACGCTTCTCTGGAGGCCGCACGGCAGTTAATAGGAGAAGCCTATCTACGTAATTTTGCTAGCGGTACCAAAATTCAACTAGGGGCCTTTGCCCAGGAATCCGCTGCCCAAGATTTCATCCAGAAACTCCAAGGTCAGGGTCTTACCGTTCAGCTATACACGGCTCCCTAGGTCGCTGTTTTCGCCCACTCTCCATCCCGGGTCTACTGTTATCCTGAAGGAGAGCTGAGTTGAGGGGAAGGCGTTCATGGGGTTATTAGATAGGGCGCTCCAAGTGATTAGGGCCAGTCTAAATGGAGTGGTTAACCAGGCTGAAGACCCTGAACGGGTGCTCAACCAGGTTATGGATGATATGCAGAATCATCTGATTCAGTTGCGCCAGGCAGTAGCCCAGGCCATTGCCACCCAAAAGCGCACCGAGCGCCAAAGTGTCCAGGCCAGGTCCCTAGCCCAGGAATGGTATAACCGAGCTGAGTTAGCTCTAAAGAATGGCGAGGAGGATCTGGCTCGTCAGGCCTTGGGGCGTCGCCAAAGCTACCTGGAATCGGCTGAGATGATGACCACCCAGGTTAGCCAACAGCAGCATGTGGTGACTCAGATGAAGGAGAACGTGCGCCAGTTGGAGTACAAAATTGCGGAGGCCAAAACCCAAAAAGATATGTATATTGCTCGGTTTCGATCGGCGGAGGCAACCCAACGTCTTCAGGAGTTGATGGGCGGTGCAGGGGCGATCGCGGCCTTCGATCAAATGGAACAGCGGGTCCTGGACCTGGAATCCCGTTCCCAGGCTCTGGTGGAACTGGCTAAGGATCCCCTAGAAGATCAATTTGCCAGGCTGGAGGGCAGTTCTAGCGACGTGGATAGGGAACTGGCCGCTATGAAGTATCGCTTAATGTCAGGATCCGGGGAGACAAACTGACAGGTTGATCGGTTCCTAGCTGATCAACCACCTTAAGTCTGCTGCTCTGGAGCAATGGTGATATCAATGGCATGAACGGGTTGATCGGAGTCCAGGGTGGCCAGGGCTGGTTGAATGTCCGCAGAGTTGCCAACCACTAAAATGACTAGTTTATCGGGCTTTAGGTGATCGCGGGCAGCAGCTAAAACAGCATCGGCCGTGGTTTTACGTACCTGTTCCTGAAACTGGAAAATAAAATCAGCCGGATAATTGTAGTATTCGTTGCGAATTAATCGGGCCAGAATTTGGCCGGGACCCTGAAATTTAAACACGAAGCTATTGAGGACCGAATCCTTGGCGAGGGTGAGTTCCTCTGGGGTAACCAGGCTAGTACCTATACGTTCAATTTCCCTTTTCACGGCTCGAATAAAGGGAACAGTGGTAGTGGATCGGGTTTCGCCGCCGCCGATAAACATGCCGGGGTAGTCATAGCGAGGTGACCAGAAGGCATAGACCGAGTAGGCTAACCCCTGCCGCGATCGCACCTGGTTAAATAACCGACCACTAAAGCCGTTGAGGACCTCATTCATAACCTCCAGTGCGGCATAGTCAGGAGAATTAAACTGGCCTCCCAGGTGACCCAACTGAACATAACTCTGGGTCAGTTGGGGTTGTTCTATGGCGAATACTCCCGCCTCTGCCTGCTCTACCACCGGTAGACTGGCAACATCCAGACCTTCACCGTCAGCCTGCCAACCGCCAAAGTATCGATCAATTAAGTCCTTCATCCGAGTACTATCAAAATCCCCCACCAGACCCAGAATAGTTCGGTCTGGGCGAATCGAAGCCCGATAAAAGGCTTGAATATCCTGGCGGCCAATAGCCCCCAGAGTGGCATACTCAACGGTTCGGGCATAGGGACTATGGGCTCCGTAAATCAACTTAGCAAACTCTCGACTGGTAATACTGTCAGGGTCATCGTTACGTCGGGCAATACTACCCCGATACTGCCCCTTAAGAAAATCCACCCGATCAGGAGCAAAGGCAGGGCGCTGAATCACGTCAGCAAACAAGCTCAAGACCAATTCGGTATCATTCACCAGGGTATTGAAACTGGCACTACCTACTGCGGTATCAATGCTGGTTTCAATGGAGGCCGCCCGATCCTCTAGAACCCGGTTCAAGGCGTCGGGATCTAACTTTTCAGTTCCCCCGAGGCGCATCGCGTCCCCCGTAATAGCAGCCAGCCCAACCTGTTGAGCCGGTTCAAAACGAGAACCGGTTCTGAAGGTAGCGGTACCACTTACCAGGGGTAACTCGTGGTTTTCCATCAGGTAAACCACCAACCCATTGGCCATTTGGTAGCGCTCGAACTGGGGTATTTTCAACTCTGCCAGGGGAGCAAACTTCAATTCATCATAGTGACGGGGCGTCAGGGCACTGGCTGGTGATTGCCAGACCAACACCAAGGCGATTAGCACCCCTAGTAACCCTAACCCGGGCACCCGAAGTTTTGACAAAGGGGGAGAGTAGGATCTAACCCCAGCCCTCTGCGCAGTCCTAATCCATCTAATCACGCCCAATTTTCCTACCCTGCCTATGATTTATGATCCGACGTTGACAGTAGCTTGCCTACGGTGCGACCCTTAGGCTCAAATAGACTACGGGCGACCCGCTGTACATCGACCGCCGAAATTCTGTCGATGGTTTCTAGATCTCTAAATAGATTTCGCCAGTCCCCTGTTTTAGCCGAGTACTCCGCCAGCAAGGCGGCCATTCCACTGTTGGAGTCCAAACTCCGCAGTAGGGCAGCCCTGGCGTTAGTCTTGACTCGGTTGAGTTCCGTCAGACTAACTGGTTCCTGCTGTAGTCGGTCTAGTTCCTGCCGGAATAAATCCGCAATTTCATCGGGATCATGACCAGGAGCCGTTAAGCCGTAGAGCAGAAAAATATTTTCGTACTTATCTCCCGGAAAGCCATTCAGAATACCGATATCAAGAGCAACCTGGGCCTTCTCCACCACGGTTTTATAGAGGCGGGAAGTTCGTCCCTCCACCAGGAGGCTATCGATGATGCCATAAACCAGGTGATCGGGGTGGGTCATACCGGGACGATGATAACCCTCCAAATACCAGGGTTCGGACGCTAGAGATAGGGTAAACTGTCGAGGAGCTTTTTGCAGAGGCTCCTTAATTAAGGGGGTGGGGGGATTGGGGCGAGCTGGATAACGGCCGAAGTAAGCCTGAGCCAGTTGTTTCACCATCCTCGGGTCAACATCGCCAACTACCACCGCCGTGAGATTGCCAGGACCATAGTAGGTTTTATAGAAGTCTTCGATGTCTTTACGGGTAGCACCATAGAGATCTTTCTGGTAACCAATTACCGGTCGGCGATAGGGATGCTGCTCAAAGGCTTTCTCTAAAAATGTCTCGACCATGGTCCCCATGGGAGAGTTATCGACCCGCATGCGACGTTCTTCGAGAATTACATTTTTCTCTTCAAAGAACTGGCGAAAGACAGGATCGATCAACCGCTCCGACTCTAAAGACATCCACAACTCTAGTTTGTTGGCCGGCAGGCTATAGAAATAGCGGGTTTGATCGGCAGCGGTATTGGCATTCAGCCCTACGCCCCCAGCTTGCTCAATAATCTGACCGTACTTGTTCTGGTCAACGTAGGTGGCCGCCTGTTGAGCCAGTTGGTTCATTTGGGCCTGTAGTTTTGCCTTAGTGGCTTGATCGCCAGCGGCATCGGCGGCCAATAACTGATCAAAAACCTGATCCATTTTGGCTAGTAACTGCTTTTCAGTCGGGTAGTTAGTGGTGCCAATCCGACTGGTACCCTTAAAGGCCAGGTGTTCCAGGTAGTGGGCCACACCGGTTTTGCCATCCCGTTCATTCACGGCCCCGACATTGGCATAGACCATGAAGGAAATCACCGGCGCCTGATGGCGTTCTAGCACAATGAATTTCATTCCATTGTCCAGGGTAAACTCACTAACCGCAGCGGTAAGGCGATCAAGATAGGGCTGAATAGACTGGGCAATGAAGGGAGATGGGCTGGCCCAGACCGTTGCTTCTGAAGCACCCCACCCCAGGGTCAGCAGGAGGGCGAGCATCGTTACCCCCAGGCCCCTACCCAGAATCTTCAGGTCCGGGTTGAACCAATTCAGGTTGGGCCAGTTTTTACCCCATTTAACGTTCATAGAATTGATTCAAAACCTAGATCAAAAAGGCTAACTCTGACAGTCGCAGGTTCAAAACCCCAAAATTCCGTTACTATAGTTGTCCTCCAGTGGGAGTTGCTAAACAAAGAAACACCTGAGTAAGAGTGCCGTGCAAAACTCCATTGAGTTTAGCAATTAATTATCCAGAAATAACTACTATCTTGACGGTTCCCTACTAACCACGATCCAGTAGAGCTTCTGCCCCGTCCACCAGGTGGGCCTGGCTCTTACCGGTCAACCCTGCCCTCAGCCTTTCGGTCAAAGCTATAACTTTACCGCAGTCCAGGATTGGCCCTTATAGTAGGATTAAACCAGCAGGGAGAATCCTATTTGATACCGGTGCGTAATCCTTCTAACTTAGGGCAGTGGAGCCGACGGTTGCTGGCGGCTTTATTTTTGGCTGGTCAGGTCGTTATTCATCTGATTTCTCGCCCGATCCATCGTCGTAACACCCTTGAACAGATGGCAGCGGTAGGGCCAGAGTCGTTGCTGATTGCTCTGATTACCGCTGCCTTCGTTGGTATGGTATTTACCATTCAGGTTACCCGCGAATTCCTCAGCTTTGGGGCAGGTACTGCCGTAGGAGGGGTACTGGCCTTAACCCTGGCCCGAGAGTTAGGACCGGTGTTAACGGCGGTGATTATTGCTGGTCGGGTCGGATCGGCTTTTGCCGCCGAAATTGGCACCATGCGTGTGACTGAGCAGATCGATGCTCTGCAAATTCTCAAGACCGACCCCATCGACTACCTGGTAATTCCCCGCGTCGTAGCCTGCGCCCTGATGCTGCCTCTGCTGAATGTCCTGGCCTTTATTACTGGCATGAGCGGTGGGCTGCTGATTGCCACCAGCCAGTATGGCATTGCGGCCTCAGTCTTTTTAAATTCGGCTAAGAACTTTTTAACCGTTTGGGATTTAGTCAGTTCCTTAATTAAGGCCTTTTGCTTTGGCATCTTAATTGCCGTAATTGGTACAAATTGGGGGTTAACCACTACCGGTGGAGCCAAGGGAGTCGGTCAGTCTACTACAACGGCGGTGGTGACCGCTTTACTCGCCATTTTCATCAGTAATTTTTTCCTGTCCTGGGTGATGTTTCAGGGTAAGGGGAGCGCTTTGATCAGCAGTGCTTTGGCTTACCATAGCTTTCAGGTCTGAGTTGATACCATCGGTAGTTCTGATCATGAAAAATCTGGTTCCTTCCTCTGCAGAAACCCTTAAACGCCTCACCCTGATGATTTATCTGGTCCCTATTTTTGGGGCGTTGCCGGCTTTATATCAGCTCTGGCGCCAACAGGGCAGCCGGGAAGAACAGGCGGTCTATCGGCTGGTGGTGACTCTGGCTCTGGGCTGGCTGATGGCCTATGGCATCTTGAGCGCTGGTAGCCAACTGGCGCCGGGGCTATCGATTCGATTACTGGTAGCGAATACCCTGGTGACTACCGGCTATACCCTGACCAACCTGGTCCTCATGGTACGCTTGTTGCAGGGGCGATCGCTGAAATTAGCTGGCTTCAGTGGACTGAGTAAGCGCTTACCCTAGGCTTTCCCCTTGCAGATGGTGCTGAGCCGCCTCCGCCACAATGGGCGAACTATCTCTGGCTAAAGCTTCCAGGGCGGCCCTCGCCTCAGGGTCAGAGAACCTGGCCAGGGACTGGGTCAGACGCTGCCGGATCTGCCAATCTGGGTGCTGGGTATAGCTGAGCAAACTGGGAATGGCCCGCCCATCCCCCAATTCTCCTAAAGCCCCGATCGCAGCGGTGACCACTAATTCATTGTCAGACTGGAGGGCTTCCTGCAGCAGGGGCAAGGCTTCAGGGGCCCCCAATTCCCCCAGGGCCGCCACAATACTAAACTGCACTAGCCACTCCCCAGAGTTACGGTAGACGGTCTCCAGGTCAGGGTAGGCGGCCCGTAGACCCAAACCGGCGATAGCATCGGCGGCGGCGGCCTGAACATCGGCTTCCGGATCGTTGGTGAGGGCACGACGCAGGAGGGGTTCTACCGTTGCCAGGTCCTGCCGACCCAGGCTGGCGAGCTGGCTGATGGCGGCGTAGCGCACCCGGGCGTTACTATCATGGGCGGCCAGTTGGGCCAGGTCGAAGGCAGCAGAGGCATCGATCTGGCGCAGTTGGTTCACAGCTTTGATGCGATCGCCATAGTCCTGGGAATGGAGCAACTCTCTGACGGAATCTGGAGTGATAGTCATAGACGCAAGGACGGAATCAAGGATGACAACTAGACAATTGAAGGTGGAGTAGGGCAAGTCCAATCTCCCCTGGTTGCCCTTACCCTGAAAATGGCGGGGTCAGCCGTTTTAGCCCGCAGCCCCTGCAGCCCCTACCCCTGGGCCATTTCCCGCACAATATCTCCACGGGTTACCATACCCACCACCTGCCCCTGATCGGTGACCACCGGTAGGCGTCGAATACGTTTTTCGTGCATTAAGTGGGCCGCCTCCCGCAACGGGCGATCGGGGCCAATGGTAATTACCTTAGCCGTCATTACATCCCTAACCAACTGCCCTAAGGCCTTGTGGATTTCCTGGGTGTACTGGCTGGGATTTTTTAGATAAATGACGCTGTCCAGCAGCATGATGTAGGCGGGCATATCCACCCCCGTGGCCTGCCACATCAGATCGGACTCCGATAAAATTCCCACCAGCTTGCCGGTGGGGTCGATCACGGGCACACCGCCGATATGGTTTTCCGCCAGCAGTTGAATAGCCTCCTGGAGAAGGGTGTCAGGCCCGACTGAGAAGGGGTTAGGGGTCATCACCTCAGCAACGGTTTTAGCCATGGATTGGATTAACTCTCTAAAGGTCAATACAAGGGCCAGAAAGGAAGGCAGAAGTGCTCTACATCTGATCTTGGTAGGCTGAGATCGCCTCGGCTAGATGGGCCAAACTGGCTGCAGGAATCATATCCCCCAGGGGCACCGTCTTTTTCCCCCCACCCAGGCTAACCTTGGTATTGGCCAGCAACTCCCCAAGAGCACTGTCAGTGAAGCGACCCTCCACCAGCAGGGGATAGAGAGCCTCCGCCAGGGGCCTATGGAGCTTGGCATCCCCCAGGTAGAGATGCCAGTGAGCCACCTCCAGATAGGCCTGATCGCCAATGGCCGCCGCTAAATCTTCGATCGCCTGAGTGGTACCCGCATTAGCCATAGTCAGGAATCGCCTTGTTCGTTAGGGTTGGGCAAGGGAGATAGATCCCGAGGGGAGTAATCCGCCAAAGCAAAGATGTAGATACCATGGGCAGCCAGAATTCCCACCCAGGCCAGGGTCAACCAGGACACCCAGGTAACCCAGGAGGGGTTCAGGGTATGGAAAAACCACAGACCTGAATTGACGGCAATACAGGCAGCGGTATGGAGAGCAAAATTCATCCGGTCTTCCAGGCGGCGATAGTCCGGATCTTCTCGAGTGGGCTTACGGGGCCAACGGGGCGGCATAGGGCAAGGTTTGTTCTACACTCCCTATTGTAAGAGGGGATGGTGGTTCCTTACGGAGCAGTTAGCCAAAGGTTACGATAGTCAGGGATGAGCCGAAAACCACCAGGGGCATGGGCGCCTGAGGGGTTGGCCTGGGTCGAGGCGGGGAAAAGGTTTGGCGATTAGGAGAACGGTGCATCAAGGTCGGGGTACCGCTGCGGGAAGAGGTGGTCAGGCCCAGCCGGGGTAGCCTACCCCCATAACCCCCAATCCTCCCCCAGGCCTACCAGCCCCCTAAGCAAAGTGATCAATCACGGCTGCAGAAACCGCTGCAAATAGGGTAATGGTCAGACCAACCAGGGGATGCTGGCCCTGACTGACCGCAAAGGAGGTAATGATGCCTGCCCCAAGGGCCGCGATGGCGATCGCGCCAATCCAGTCTTTCTCCAGGTTGTGCATAGGTTTGAGCGGCTTAATAAAGGTCTGCTATACCGAAACAAAAAAAGGGATGTTTCCGTTCCGGGGATTGATTATGCCCAAACCTACCATTCCATTTTGGTCAGAGCGCCAACTGGTTCATAAACCGACATCAAGCTTCAGGTTAGTTTAAGTTACTTAACCTTTTGGCCGGGGCTTAGCCATAGCGGGTGAGGGCAACCCGATAGCGCTCCTTTTTGGTCACCGCCACCTCCCCCACCGTCAGCCGCCCCTTACCCCGAATCGCCACCAGATCGCCGGTTTTGAGGGTATGGCTGGGCTGGGTAATGGTTTTCCAGTTCACTCGCACATCCCCCGCGTTGATTAAATCCACCATTTTGCTGCGGGACATGCCAAAGCCGGCGGAGGCGATGGCATCCAGCCGTAGGGAGGCCTCCACCGTGGTCAGTTGCTTCTGCTGGGGCGGCCTCACCCGCAGCTCGCTCCAGGGAATCACCTGGGTTTTTACCGGCACCGATCGCACCTGGGTGAGGTGCAGGTTGAGAAACTCCGCCACCTCCGGTACGACAATAACCTGGGCACCCCGCTCCCCCCCCACCAGGATGTCGCCAATTTTATCCCGCACCAGGCCGGCGCCTAAAACCGCCCCCAAAAAGTCCCGATGGCTGGCCGGATCAAACATAAAGTTACCCGCCACCTGCAGCAGGGTCAGGGGCATATCCCCCACCTCTAGGGGTAGATCGGGGCGGGCGATGGCCAGACGCTGGCGCTCCGCCTGGGGGTAACCGCCCCAGGCCGCGATGTGGATATCGGTCAACCGCTGAAACAGCCGCTGGGCCTCCGCCTGCTCGGGGGGCGACAGAAAGTCACTGTACACCACCGCCCAGGTTTTCAGGGCCTGCTCCGCCTGGTCCAACAGGCGAGCCAGGCAGTCGCGGTGCTCTACCCCCTTGAGTAAATCATCCTTCGGTAGCATGGTTATCTCCTCCCTCTTCCCTACTCCCCTAGCCCCAACCGCAGTTTCCGCCACCAAAAGCTGAGGATGGTTTTCGCCTGGAGGGGGATATGGGCCTGGCCCTCCATCCCCGCCTGCAGGGCACAGGGGCGATCGCCATTATAGAGCGTGGTGGTCTGGGGGTGGACAGACACCCCATAGCGAGCCCCCTGCTCCTGGCCTGGATCGGGGCAATTTCCTGACGGGTTTGGGGGAGGGAGGCATCACTGGGGTTAACCAGGGCCTGGCTCCAGCCCCTGCGATCGCAGTTGGGCCTTCAATCGGGCAATCTCCTCTTCCGCCCGTTCGGCTCGCTGCCGTTCCTGCTCTGCCCGTTGCCGTTCCTGCTCGGCTAATTCCTCTGGAGAGGGGATCAGCTCGCCCTGGGGGCTAAAAAAGCGGAGTTTGTTATCCACCAGGCCCAGGTACAGTTCCAGTTGTTGACTCCAGAGCCAGCCCTGCTCCGTGGGCTGAATCCCCTGGTAACGGCCATCCATCAGGTGGAAGCCCTGCAACTCCAAGGTATTAGGGTCAAACCAAAAATAGTCGGGGGTGCGGAAGGTGTTTTGGTACAGGTCTTTTTTGAGGCCCTGATCAACCCGTTTCGTGGAGTCAGACAAAATCTCCAGAATCAGGTTAGGGTACAGCCCATTTTCTCCCCAGACCACCCAACTTTTGCGGTCTTTTTTCTCCGTGCCTAACACCACAAAAAAGTCTGGGCCCCTAAAGTCTCGGGTTTTGAGCTGGTCCTGGTTGTAGTACACCGTTAGGTTGCCGGACACATAGACATCATTGCGATCGCGCCACCACCAGCGCAACAGCCGAATCAGCAGGTCAATCTGGTCGCGGTGAAAGTCACTTTCCAAGGGGGGTTCATCACTCCAGAGGTCGGTGGGGGGGCACTCAACCACCGCCGCCTCGGGGGGTGAGTCGATGGCAACGGGGTCAACGGCGGCAGCTTGGGCCATGGGGGAGGGCGATTAGGGATAACTCAATTTTATCCTAATCAGCCTGGCGGGGCAGGGGGTAAGCATTACTGACTCAGATAACCCATGGTGCATGGAACTGACCGATCAACTGTCATGGTCAGCGCCCCCAGTCTATCCCCATACTTCGCCCCACCCCAAAGCAGCAGCACTGCCAAGGTATTCTGGCTCCAGCCCCTGGCGTCGGATTACCCAGGGGCAACACTACCCGATCAGCTATCACTACCTGGCCACTCCCCAACCCCATCCAGGCCAGGCACCAGGTCAACGACTTCATCCCTATAGGTGTCTAGATGGGCGTGGGCCACCTGTTGCTGAGCCCCCTGCAGGGCAGCTTGAACGTAGGATCCAAATAAATAGCGGGACACAAAGTAGAGGCGATCAGTATCACGGAGGCCGACTGGCAACCGCCCCCGGAGTTACTGAGCCGCTATTGGCAACAGACCGAGGTGCTGCTGCTAGCTCGGGTTAACCGGGGAGCTGACCTGGTCGGTGCTACAGTGGCTGGCCCACCGTTTTGGGTTACAGGTGGAGCAGGGGGCCCTGATTAACCTCAAAATTAACCACCAGGACCTGGCGGACCTCAGGGGCCTGAGTCGGGTGACCGTTACCCGACTGCTCCGCCGGCTCGAGAGTCAACAGCTGATCCATCGTAAGTCTCGCCAGCTGATCGTGGCGAAAACCGGCATTACGACATTTAGAAACCTGCCATCGTCCATTCCCCAATAGGTCTATATGGGTCTCTATTCCCAAATCCAACTCAAGTCAAGGACAAAACCAGGCAAGACATTCTCTCCGCTCAATGTCCCAGGAGCCTGCAATATCTCTACCTCTTGGTCGAGTCGATAGATTTCTGCCTGTCGGTCTTGAGGATTGATCAGAAACCCCAGTCTCACGCCATTATTGCGATACTCGATCATTTTTTCTTGGAGAGCTGACAACTCATCCGCAGGGGAGCGTAGCTCAATGACAAAATCTGGTGCTAAAGGCGGAAATTTCTCGCGATTCTCGCTATCTAACTCATTCCAGCGCGATAACTCAACCCAGGCAGCATCGGGCGATCGCTTACCCCCCAAGGGTAGCTTGAAGATAGTAGAAGAACTAAAAACCTTGCCTAGCCTAGTCTGACGGTTCCAGAGGGTGAGATCCGCGCCTAACTCCATTTCCTTGTTGCCACTCTCTCCGCCTACCGGCGCCATTACGATTAAAACTCCTTCGGCTGTCAATTCAAGTAAATGCTCTGGATTGGCGATGCAGAGCTGGTAGAACTGCTCCTCCGTGAGTTGCAGCGTGCTGATATCGAGAGGCGGTAAGTTCGTGGGATGGGACTGGGCGAACGTCATAAAGCCTCAAAACGTTGGTGTGGCATCATTTACAACTGCTTTTATTGTATCTCAGCTTAAATCCTGGTTGACTGACAAAAGTTGGTCTCAGGCGTCTGAACGTTCATCGACTGTACAAGCCGTTGATTCAGGCGGCGTTAGCGGATGAGGGCGAGGACTGTTTGTACCTGAGCTTGGATCCCTCATCACCCACCAGGACCTGGCGGACCTCAGGGGCCTGAGTCGGGTGACCGTTACCCGGCTGCTCAGCCAACTCGAGAATCAACAGCTCATCCATCGTAAATCCCGCCAGTTGATCGTGGCGGAAACCGGCGAACATTCTTGAGTCGCGGGGTGGCTCGACTGACAAACCGATTGCCCAGAGAATCAGGATTTTTTAGCATTACCCCAGGCTAACCAGGATTAACCCCGCCAGGATGGTAGCGGTCCCCAAAAGCCGTGGCGGGGGGCAGGGCTCCTGCAATAGAAAAGTTCCTAGAACCGTCCCGATGGGAATGCTTAACTGGCGAAAGGCGGTCAGATAGCTGACATTGCTGACAAAGGCCAGGGCTGTCAACGCCAGGCCATAGGCACAAACGATTCCGCCCCCAGCGATCGCGGCGGCCTTGATCTGCCTGGCCCAGACCCCTGGGAAGGCTAGATATTCTGCCGGGGTTGCCAGCACCACCAGGCCCATGCCTACCAGGGCTCCAGGGCCGATGGCATGGCCCTGACCTAGAGCCAGGGTCACCGCCACCACCATCAAAATTGAGCAGCCCCGCACCAGGGGATAGGCAATGGATAGGTCACCCCGGCCAGGCTGGCCAGGAAAAAAAAGCCCTGGGAGGGGGATTGGTGCTTGCAAACCAAATTCCATCCGGCGTGAATACTTGCCGATATAACCAGTAGGGCCGTGGCGATCGCAGACATCCTGGCTTATATTCCTGGGTATGGGAAATCGGGAAAAATAGCTATAGGAAAAGGTCACCGGTATGGGGCTCAGCTTCCACCATACAGATGACCGTTTGACGCATACAAAAGGTTGTGGTCAGGCGATTCAGGTTAGGAGTCCTGTCGCCTAGCTCAGGGCATTGATGACATAGTTGATGTAGGAATTGGCCTCAACCGCCGCATCCCCCGATAGGCCGTGGTTTGCCCTGATATATTTCAAGGCTTCAATATACCAACTGGGGGACAGTTCAAACCGGCTATTAATTTCCGCCAGGCCAGCCACCAGGTAGTCATCAATAGGACCGGTACCCCCCACCACCAGGGCGTAGGTGATGATCCGCAGATAGTAGCCAATATCTCGGACACATTTGGCCTTACCGCGCTCATCGGCGGCATAGTTAGCTCCCTGCAATTGGGTGGTGTAGGGGAACTTTTGGTAAACCGCATTGGCAGCCCCCTGGGTCAGGCTATCCGCCTTGCTGGCCAGTACCTTAGCGGCACTCAGGGTTGTCGCCGCCTGGCGAAAGCGGCCAAAGGCGACCTGTAACTCTCCACTACTCAGGAATCGACCCTGGGAATCGGCGGTGTTAATGGCTTCAGTTAAAGGTGTTTTTGACATGGCAAGGTTTCTCAGTAATTTGGTCTCAGTAATCTGGTGAACAATAGGTTTGGCTAGGTCTAAACTACGGCGGCAGCTGCCCGATCGAAGTAGGTGCTTAACTCTGCAATTAGAGAACTGCAATCACCAGGAGTAATATTGGCAGGGTCGTTAACAATCTGAATGGATTGTTCCTTGAGCTTTTCAATTCCCACTGCCACTGAGGCTCCGGGCACGCCTAAGGCCAAATAGGTTTCCCGTAAGCCATTTAAGGCACGATCTTCCAATACGCTGGCATCTCCTGCAAACAGGGCATAGGTGACATAGCGCAAAATAATTTCCAGATCCCGTAGGCAAGCCGCAGCTCGTCGATTGGTATAGGCATTACCGCCGGGGGCAATCAGCTGGGGTTGTTCAGCAAACAGAGCCCGGGTGGCACCAGTGACGATAGTGGAAGCATTACCGGTAATGCGGTTCACAGCATCCACCCGTTTGTTGCTGTCGCTGACTAATTGAATCAGCGCATCAACTTGATCATCGCTCAAATAGGCACCGCGAGTGTCTGCTTGAGCAACCACCCTGGAAAACACATCAAAGGCCATAGTCCTACTCTCCTAAAAGTTGACAATTATGGATAATTCAGTTCGCTCTTGACTCCAGAGTCAAACCGATATTATCTGCAAAGGGTAACCAGCCTTAGGACAACTCAATAACACCTGGAGTCAAGATGGAAATTAATAAAGAGTGTTGACAGGGTTGAAGAGGGTTTTCATAAACAGCTCGATCATCATAAATCAAGAAGATTTTAAGGAGCTAATTTTGAATGATTAAATTCCACTACAGGGGCAAGATTTCTTAAGTATTTTAAACCGTAAGAAATTTTGCATCTATACAGGAATTTATGTCTGACCTCCCAAACATGATCTTAGGGCTGGTAGAAAGGGGTATTAATCCTGAGTTAATCGATGACTGGTTGGCCGTCGATTAGATTCTCAAGCACCTATGAACTTTAGAAATCTAAGGTAAAGTTGACTCCAGACTCTATAGCCAGAGCCACTATTCGATCCTTCTAAATACCCTTATGCTTAGGTAGTTTAGACTAGATAAAGATCGCTGTATACGAACTCAAAGTCCCTACCTGTTCCCTTTATACAACAATTTTTGTCCTAATCTTTAGGATAAAAATTTTAATATTTTTATTTGTTTCTGGAGTTACAAATAACCCTCGGATTTGGAGTTGATTCGTTGTTTGAATTACAAATAAACGCCAGAATGTATCAAATTGGGGAGATGGATGATTGCAAAAGTTTAAAAGTGTTTGTGTGATTACATTTATTTGGTCTGCCCCGACTTGCCTGGGTAGGCCAAAGATTGAAACGATTAGTCTGGGGATAGGAGGGATCGGAATACCTATGGCTTGATTGAGTTTGATTGCAATTGTAATTTGATCTACCAGAAATCTGACCTGTTCTATGGGATACTGCTTCAGATTATTTTTCTTCCCCTAGTTATTGAATCTGCTTTATGACCGCAGTTGATTTTAAGGTTCAGCCTGTGGCTGGGCGTATTGGTGCTGAAATTATCGACCTGAAGCTGGGTGCATCCCTTGAGGAGGGGGTAATTGACGGTATCCGTCAGGCTTTGGTGCAACATAAGGTGCTGTTCTTTCGCAACCAACACCACCTGGATGCCGCCAGTCAGATTGCCTTTGCCCAGCGCTTTGGTTCCCTGACTGGGGCTCACCCCACCCTGCCCCCTTTGGATTACCAACCTGAGGTGTTGGATCTGGATTATGGTAAAAACCATGCCTACGCCAATTACTGGCATACCGATGTTACTTTCATAGATCGCCCACCCATGGGGGCAGTTTTGCGTGCGGTAGAGCTCCCACCGGTGGGGGGAGATACGATTTGGGCTAATACGGTTGCCGCCTATCAAGATTTACCGGCTCCTTTGCGATCGCTGGTGGATTCTCTCTGGGCTATCCATAGCAACGCCTACGACTATGTTACCGGGGTTACCAACCTGGATGAGGAGTTCAGGAGCTATCGTCAGGTGTTTGAGTCTACCCTGTTCCAGTCCCTCCATCCCGTGGTGCGGGTCCACCCTGAGTCAGGGGAACCGTCTCTCATCCTGGGGGGGTTTGTGCGCCGTTTCCAGGGTTTGTCCCAGGCGGAGTCGGAGGATTTACTACGGACATTGCAGAGCTATGTGACTCGACCAGAAAATACGGTGCGCTGGCGCTGGCAATTGGGAGACGTGGCCTTCTGGGATAACCGGTCCACCCAGCACTATGCGATCGCTGACTACGGTGATCTACCCCGTCGGGTGCAGCGGGTCACTGTCGTGGGAGACCTGCCGTTGAGCCTGGATGGCCAGACCAGCATTGCTCTTAAGGGCGACTCCGCCGCATATAGCCGTAGCCACCCGCAAGGAGGCGAAGGTGAGCCAGAACGCTCCCTTGATATGAGCTTTGACCGCTCAACCGTGCCCTAAGCGTTCTGGCCGAAGCTATAGATAACCTTGGCCAGAGGTCAGATTGGCTGATGGCAATGTCCCAAACCCGGATACTTTATTAGTATGGAATATTCCTAATAGGGAAAGGCGGGGTGCGGGAATCCCCGCCTGGGGCAGTGAGGCGACCGGGGTAGCAAGACCAAGACCCTTGAGTCTGCTGGAGACAATAGGGAGGGCTAACGCGCCATGTGCCAGTTGCTGGGAATGAACTGTAATGTTCCCACCGATATTTGTTTTTCCTTTGAGGGCTTTTGCGCTCGGGGTGGCAAAACCGATGACCATAAGGATGGTTGGGGAATTGCTTTTTTCGAAGGATTAGGGTGTCGAGTTTTTCTGGATGACCATCCCTCCAGCTCATCCCCGGTTGCTGCCTTTATTCGTCAATACCCGATCAAGTCTACGAATGTGATCGCCCACATTCGTAAGGCGACGATTGGGCCGGTGGGTTTAGAAAACTGCCATCCCTTTAAGCGAGAGCTCTGGGGACGCTACTGGGTGTTTGCCCATAACGGTGATTTGCCTACCCTACCGCTGGAACTCAAGGGTACTTATCGTCCGGTGGGAGAAACCGATAGTGAGCGGGCCTTTTGCCTGATCCTCAATACCCTACGGCAGGGGTTTGGTAGCCATAAGCCCAGGATCACCGATCTCTATCCGGTGTTGCAGCGGATTACCCAGGCGATCGCTAGCCATGGCATTTTTAATTACCTGCTCTCCGATGGTGAACACTTTTTCGCCCACTGCTCCACCAAACTCTGTTATATCGTGCGTCAGGCCCCCTTTGCCCCGGCCCACCTGATCGATGAGGACATTACGGTGGATTTCCAGGAATTGACCACCCCCAGCGATCGGGTCGCTGTCATCGCCACCACCAGCTTAACTGATAACGAAATCTGGACTCCATTGCAGCCAGGTCAGTTACTGGTTTTTCACCAGGGTAGGCCCCTTGAACTGTCGCCCTAGCTCCATGGCTTAGCCCCCACCCTGAAC
>JBMOHM010000010.1:0-65839 GCA_049317845.1 Nodosilinea sp.
CCAAGGGCATCGAAGTGCCCTTTAAGTTCCTGCGTACCGGGGTTAAATACAACGATCTAAGCCCAGGGGAACAACAGGAATACGAGGAGAAATTTCGCGATCAGGACACCGGTGAGATGCCTGCCGAAATCAACGCGGCGGCCCTCAATCAGTGGTTGTTTAACATCAACACCGTAGACCAGGCCCTGGCGCTGCTGATGGAGCGGGGCCTGAAGGTCAACGGTGGCGATCGCCTGGGCAAGACCATTATCTTTGCCCGTAACCACGAGCACGCCAAATTCATCCAGGAGCGTTTTAACCTCAACTACCCCCAGTACAAAGGCCACTTCGCCAAGATCATCGACAGCCACGACAACTACGCCCAGAGCCTGCTGGATGACTTCGGTGAGGCCGATAAGGAACCGACTATTGCCATCTCGGTGGACATGCTAGACACCGGGGTGGATGTGCCGGAGGTGGTTAACCTGGTGTTTTTCAAACCCGTGTTCTCGCGGGTGAAGTTCAACCAGATGATCGGGCGGGGTACCCGCCTCTGCCTCCATCTGTTTGGCCCCGGCCAGCATAAAACGGAATTTCTGGTCTTTGACCTCTGCGGTAACTTTGACTACTTCCGCCAGGATATCGAGGAGGCTGACCAACCGCTGCCGGAGACCCTGACCAGTCGTCTGGTCAAGCATCGACTGGAGCTAGCCACCCGTCTAGCCGCCATGGCAGCCGATGGGGCCCTAGCCCAGCCGGTCAGCCCCAGTACCGGTGAAAATCCGGGCACCTATGGGGGCGAGCCGGGGGCGTCCCTCACCCACCTGCGCACCAGCCTGTTGGATGTCCTCCACCAGCACGTCGCCACCATGCCCCGCGATAACTTTATGGTGCGCCGTCGCCTGCAGCAGGTGGAGACCTTCAGCGATCGCGATCGCTGGAATCACCTTAGCGAAGCCGACGCCGCCACCATCACCGACTCCCTGGCCAGCCTACCCCACGGTCTGACCAACCAAGACCCCCTGGCCAAGGAATTTGACCTGCTGTGCCTGCAACTTCAGTTGGCCATCTTGAAAACCTCCCAGAGCTATGAACGGCTTCGCGATCGGGTGCGGGATATCCTCAGTCAGCTCGAAACCAAAGCCGATGTGCCCATGATTAGGGAGCAGATGGCTCTGATCCAGGCCGCCCAGGAGGAACGGTGGTGGGCCGATATCACCCTGCCCAGGGTGGAGCAGATTCGCCGCCAGGTGCGGGATCTGGTCAAGTTCATCGATCGCCAGCAGCGAGACCTGGTCTACACCGATTTTGCCGATGAACTGGGGGAGGTGCGCGAGGTTGAGGTCCCCACCCAGCCAACGGGCTTTAGCCCCTACCAGTACCGCCGTAAGGTGGAAGCCTTTATCCGTGACCACGAAAACCACATCACCATTGCCAAACTCAAGCGCAACCTACCACTGACCGCAGCCGACCTGGCCGCCCTGGAGGAGATGTTGTTCTCAGCGGCAGAGGTTGAGAGCCGCCAACGGTTTGAGACGGTTTTTGGTAAAGCCAAGAGCCTGAAGCGGCTGATTCGGGAGATTGTGGGCTGCGATCGCAGTGCCGCCAAGCAAGCCTTCGCCCGCTACCTGGAAGGCTCCACCCTGTCAGCCAATCAAATCCGCTTTGTCGAGAACATCATCGACTGCCTGACCCAGAACGGCATCATGGACCCTGGCTTACTGTACGAGCCACCCTTTACCGACAGCCATCCAGAGGGGCTAGACGGAGTCTTTGCAGACAACGACGCCGATCAGATCCTCTCAATTATTCGCTCCTTCAATGCCTCCGCCGATGTGGACTTTGCCGACAGCCAGGCCACAGCCTGACCCTTAAGGGGTTGCACCCCTATCGTCTTCGTCTTCTCCGCGGTACGGAAACCGGTGCAATAGGTTGATAAGCTTTTAGCCCTTGATCACCGGTCAATATCTCCACCGCGTAGCCCATTTGGGCGTAATGATCAGCCACATCCCTGATAGTGACATCACCAAGGGAGAGCTTTTGGGCCGCAAGATCTGGCCAAGTACTCGCTAAGCTCTTCAGCTTTTCCGGCGACCACAAAACCGATTGATCTGAAAAAGCCGCCCAAGGCGACTCCTGCTCAGCACTCTTACGCATTAAATCAGCCAATGCCTGACCGCGTTCCTTACGGCTATGACTAGCTTGAGCAATATGATTACCGGTTTCAATAATACTGGCCAGAGGGAGCACAAAAATGGTCTTTTGGTCTCGTTCTTGCTCGAGTTTTTCGCTGACCCGTTGTCGGTTCCATGGGTCATCAGTGGGGCCGCAAGTTTCCCTGCCAGGGACATCAAGCCAGACACAGAGAATACTGGTATCAATAATTAAAACCCGTCTCACTGACCAGCCTCCTGTTTCAGGGCCGCCTCAAGCTGTCCTTTACTTGACAAAGTTCCCAAACTTCCACTGGCCACCAGCTTAGGCAGTTGCTCAATATCTTCTAATTGGATCAGACGGCTAAAACCAGTGCCATCATCGCGGTGAGCAACCACAATAAACGGCACCATCGACACCCCAGCCGCATCCAACAAGGCAGGATTATGGGTGGTGACCAAAACATCAATGGCCCGTTCCTTACCCAAGGTTTTTAGCATATCAATGAGGCAGTGAGCCCGCGAAGGATGTAGCCCGTTGTCTACTTCTTCGATTACCAGCAAACTTTGCGGTTCTCGGGTCAAGAGGGCTGTGACGATCGCTAAATAGCGAAGGGTCCCGTCGGACATACCACGGGCATCAACTTCATGGGTAGTTTGGGTTTCCCAGCCTTCTTCACAGTAGAGCATTGCGTCAGTCTTAAATTTGCCAACCGGTTCAGTCCAAATCCGTTGGATATCCCGTTCCGGTAGATCTCTAAGATAGTGGGTTAGGGTTTCCTCCACCGTCACCTTTCTCTGGGCTTCAAGCCCCGCCAAAACCCCTGCAATATTGGAGCCATCAGCCAGGAGCTTTTCCGACAGCGGCGTATAGTTACGCATGTGACTGGGGATAGGGTCAAAAACAAAGATCCTCTGCAACTGAGAGAGAATCATTCTGGCCCCTTCCTGAATATCTTTCCTCACATTTAAGGTTTCAACCTGAGCAAGAATGATATGGGCACGGTTCAAATCCAATCTCTTGCCCCGACCTTGGGTTCCGGTTGAAAAGTAAGTCGGTATTCCTGGAGAGTTAGACTCTTCCTCTTTGGTTTGAAAAAGTATCTTTTCCCCCGGGCTCTCACGTCGCGACCCATAGCTTAGAAGGACCAGTTTCTCGGCGTGAACCTCAGCTTTTGCGCCATTCACCAACACCGTCAGGTCATAACGGTAGTCCTGTTGCTCTTTATTACTGCCCAAGGTAACTGACAGCCGGAACTGGTTTCCTGGTTTACGACAAACCCAGTCTATCCCCCCTCGTAATGCGGGGAGGTTTACATCTCCGGCAATGGCAGGAAAAATAGCCAGACCCTGGCTGACACGATTCAGGAAAAGCAGGGCATCCAGACAATTTGACTTGCCACTGGCATTACTGCCGATGAGTACAGTCAACGGGTCAATGTAGAGGGTTGCATCTGCAAAGCTCTTCCAATTGGTCAGTTTTAGTTCCTTAATCATGACTACTCCACCTTCCAGGGTTTGTCGGAGACTTCTGATATGGCCCTAGCCACCTGCAAGAGGGCCAAGGCAAGCCAGAGCAACTATCTGGTTTTTGCTTTGACCGATCCACTTTGCTTTAAGGGTTCTGACCGAAGCTATACCTAGGGTATATCAGAGACCTAAACCAGGACCACGCCAGAGCCAGGGGGGCAGGAAGTCTGCCCAGTACTAATGGCCAACTGATTGGGGGGATCTTAAGGATGGAGTTGGAGATCTGAGCTTGAGCGACCAGGATTCCAATCATCTCCCCAGCCTCTCATCAAGAGGAGAGGCTGGGGGTGGGCGAAGAGGGCATCCAGACTCTAAAATTTTAAGAATACCCCCTATAGCTTCCCTGGCACCCAGGCACCTGTTACCTATGACTCATGCTGCGGCCCTACCCCCCGCCGAACTCGCCGCTGCCGTTGAGCAACGCCGCAATTTTGCCATTATTTCCCACCCGGACGCGGGTAAAACTACCCTTACGGAAAAGCTGCTGCTCTACGGCGGGGCTATTCAGGAGGCGGGGGCGGTGAAGGCCAAGCGGGCCCAGCGCAGTGTCACCTCTGACTGGATGGAGTTGGAGCAGCAGCGGGGGATTTCCATTACTTCGACGGTGTTGCAGTTTGCCTACGGCGGCTATACCATCAACCTGCTGGACACCCCCGGTCACCAGGACTTTAGCGAAGACACCTACCGCACCCTGGCGGCCGCCGATAATGCGGTGATGTTGGAGGATGCCGCCAAGGGCTTAGAGCCCCAAACCCTGAAGTTATTTGAGGTTTGCCGGCTGCGATCGCTGCCGATCTTCACCTTCTTCAACAAAATGGACCGCCCCGCCCGGGACCCATTGGAACTGCTGGACGAAATTGAGCAGCGGCTGGGGATGCAAACCTACGCCGTCAACTGGCCGATCGGCATGGGCGATCGCTTCAAGGGGGTGTTTGATCGCCGACACCGCCAGTTTCGCCTGTTTGAGCGCAGTGCCCACGGTAGTCGGGCCGCCCGGGAGACCGTGGTGGACCTGGCCGATCCAGCCATCCAAACCCTGCTGGATAAGGACCTCTACCAGCAATTCCGGGAGGAACTGGAGGTACTGGAGGAACTGGGCCCCAGCCTCGACCTGGAGGCGGTGCACGCCGGTCAGATGACCCCGGTGTTCTTTGGCAGCGCCATGACCAACTTTGGGGTGCAGTTATTTCTGGATGCCTTCCTGGACTACGCCCTGAAACCCTCCCCCCGCCGCAGTAACCTGGGGGAGGTGGCCCCCACCCAGTCGGATTTTTCTGGCTTTGTGTTCAAGCTCCAGGCCAACATGGACCCCAAACACCGCGATCGGGTTGCCTTCGTACGGGTGTGTTCCGGCCGGTTTGAAAAGGACATGGTGGTCAACCATGCCCGCTCCGGCAAAACCGTGCGCCTCTCCCATCCCCAAAAGCTCTTTGCCCAGGGGCGGGAATCCCTGGAGGAGGCCTACCCCGGCGATGTAATTGGCCTGAATAACCCGGGGGTGTTTGCCATTGGTGACACCATCTACCAGGGACAGCGGCTGGAGTACGACGGTATCCCCTGTTTCTCCCCCGAGATTTTCGCCTACCTGAAGAACCCCAACCCCTCCAAGTACAAGCAGTTCCAGAAAGGGGTGTCGGAACTGCGGGAAGAGGGGGCGGTGCAGATTATGTTTTCCACCGATGAGTCCAAGCGGGACCCGATCCTGGCGGCGGTGGGCCAGTTGCAATTTGAGGTGGTGCAGTTTCGGCTGCAAAACGAGTACAACGTCGATACCCTTCTGGAACCCCTACCCTACAGCGTGGCCCGCTGGGTGGAGGGGGGCTGGCCTGCCCTGGAGGCGGTCGGTCGCCTATTCAATACCGTCGTAGTGAAGGACTGTTGGAATCGCCCCGTACTGCTATTCCGTAACGAATGGAATTGCCAACAAATCGCCAGTGACCACCCCAATCTCAAGCTCGCAACCATTGCTCCCGTGGCCTCGGGTCAGGAGCCAAAAGGTCTATAGTTGTGGGCATCGATGGCGATCGCCCGATGCCGTCAGTTCCTCACCCCATGGTTCTTCTGAGTCAGGTTTCCCTATGGCCGTCATTGCAGCCCAACCCTACGACTATCCCCTACCCTCAACAACGGGTCTGGCCCTACTGATTATTGATATGCAGCGGGATTTTTTAGAACCCGGGGGATTTGGTGCAGCTCTGGGTAATGACGTTACCCGGTTGCAGGCCATCGTCCCGACGGTGCAACGCTTGCAGTCTGCCTTTCGACAGTTGGGTTTACCCATTCTGCAGACCGTAGAGGGCCATCGCCCCGATCTGGCTGATTGCCCCCCTAGCAAGTACGAGCGGGGGCAGAGTGCCCTGAAAATCGGTGACCCAGGGCCGATGGGGCGAATTTTGGTGCTGGGGGAGCCGGGTAATCAGATCATTGCCGAACTAGCCCCCCAACCGGGGGAAAAGGTAATTGAAAAACCGGGTAAAGGGGCGTTCTACAATACCAACCTGGAATTTTTACTCAAAACCCATAACATTAGCCATTTGATCCTGGCGGGTGTTACCACCGAAGTCTGTGTACAAACCACTATGCGAGAGGCTAACGATCGCGGCTACGAGTGTCTGCTGGTAGAAGACGCCACAGAAAGTTACTTTCCGGAGTTCAAGCAGGCTACCCTGGCCATGGTGCGGGCTCAAGGGGGCATTGTGGGCTGGACCGCTACGGCCGACCAGGTCATGGCGGGGCTGGTGGAAAATTGGGCCTGAGTGCCCGCCAGAACCCCTACCCAGGATTAGCTTGTACCTGTTTCCTAAGCTGGGACAAACCTGGCAGGTATGGGCTAGGAAATTGACCGGTTAACCCTGTCCTCAGCGCCTTGGCCAAAGCTACAGTTGGGCCAGAAGGCCACCCCGCCTCGGCCCATGTATCAGGAAATTTACACATATTAGGGATCCATCGGAGTTCTAATATTTTTCTGAGATCAGGGAAGTGCTTGAAAAATCAGGGTTTAACTCCTCTCCCCTGGGTAGGGCTAGCATCAGTAACCCCTCCGGCCTCAACTAAATCAAAATTTGACTTTCCCTGGAGTCCCCAACTGGTTAAACTAACAATGATAAGAGAATCATCCCGCGATTAAATAACTATGTCTGTCGTTAGCCAAGTCATTCTGAACGCCGATGATGAGCTGCGCTACCCCACCAGCGGTGAGCTAAAGGCCATCGAAGACTTTTTAAAAACCGGCGAGCAGCGTACCCGCATCGCTGCTACTCTCTCCGAGAATGAAAAAAAGATTGTTGATCAGGCTAGCCGTGAGTTGTGGCGGCGACGGCCCGACTTTATTGCACCAGGGGGTAACGCCTTCGGTCAGAAACAGCGGGCTCTCTGTATTCGCGACTATGGCTGGTACCTGCGAGTGATTTCCTATGGCATCATTGCTGGCGATAAAACCCCAATTGAAAGCATTGGCCTGATCGGAGTACGGGAAATGTACAACGCCCTGAATGTACCCGTACCTGGCATGGCAGAGGCCATTCGTTGTCTGAAGGAAGCCTCCCTTAACCTCCTCAACGATGCCGATGCAGCAGAGGCCACCCCTTACTTTGACTATGTGATTCAAGCTATGTCCTAGCTGGACCCGATCTGATCCAGGTAATTCGAGCCTGGAATCAGACTGAGAGGGATGCCTTGATGGTGTCCCTCTTTTTTATAGGGTTTTACCCGCCTCCATAGTCTTGGCAATCCTGTTCAGACCTGGCTATCCACCCTTAGCTTTCCTCCTGCAACTTGGTTGGCAAGGTTCTGGCCAAAGCGATAGTTGCGTAGCTGGGATGTTGGGTTCCCAGCCAGCGATCCCAGAAGGTGAAATACAGACCGTAATGGCTATGGTATTTGGCGTGGTGAATAGAATGGTGGGCTGGGCCAATGATCCATCGCCCCAGCCAGTGGTGGGGAAAGGACAGGGGTAAACAATCCAGGCCAAGGTGGTTGACGACAGCCCAGATCGTCATGGTCGCCAATACCGCCACCAGCACTCCAAAGTTCAGGGGTATGAAGAAAACCACCCCCACCAAAAATAGGGATTGGACGATCGCCTCAATTGGGTCAAAGGCGAAGGAGGTCCAGGGAGTGGGATAGCGCGATCGATGGTGACCCTGGTGTACCCAGGGAAACAGGCGGGGATGGTGAAATAGGCGATGGGTAAAGTAAAAGTAGGTATCCTGCAGCAGCAATACCAAACCATAGCTCAACCCTAGGTACCCAAGACCGTATTTCCATGGGTCTGTATAGAGTTGCGTTCCATGGTTGCCGTAGGCGCAGAGGATAAAGGCTGCAGCCAGGGCAAAAATACCCGCAGACAACACCGACAATTTTATGTCATGGTAGATTGAGCGCCAACTAGGCCGCCGCCGGGACGGGGGAACGGGTGCCCTGGGGAGAAAATAGAAGCAAAGGTAAATTCCCCCAGCTATAACAAAGTACCGGGCCAGAATAATGGCATAGAAAACCATGCCGTAATACTGAAATGAATGGTCTATCACTATTGGCCTTACCCACCGGGTTTCTGCAATGCCCTTTGAGGGTAACAGAAACCTCGGCTTTAGGGTGAATCACCAGAATCAGATTAGTGGTTGGGGGTTCAACCCTGGGACTATAGCTGTAAGGGGGCACAGGCAAGCTCCCTCGCTTACCCAACCTGATCAACGGCAGGCCCAGCCTTCTGACCAAAGCTATAGATCGGCGATCTATGGGAAAATCTAAGGTGTGTGGATTACTTCTTCCCTAGCTACCGCTATCACCCCAACGGCGATCGCCCTGGGAAATTTTGATGGTATTCACCTGGGGCACCAGGCGGTGATTCGCCAAGTTCTGCCCTCCCCTAGCCTACATCCAGAGGAACCATCGAACCTCATCCCTCCCCTGCAGGGGTTGAGCCTCCGAACAGACTTAAGCATCGCCTCCGAGGGTCTGTCTGACCTGGTCAGGGCCACAGGTCCCATCCCCACGGTGATGACCTTCTATCCCCATCCCCAGGAATTTTTTTCTGGGCAGACCCTGCGCCTGCTCACACCCCTACCGGAAAAGGCCAGTCAGATCAGCCGTCTGGGGATTGGCCAGTTGGTATTATTGCCCTTCAACCAGGCTTTAGCGGATTTATCCCCAGAGGTATTTGTAGAAACCCTGTTGGTCGGCCATCTCCAGGCCCAGCGCATTAGTGTGGGGCAGGATTTTTGTTTTGGCAAAAATCGACAGGGCTCCGTCACCCAGTTAAGGGAGTTAGCCCAGGCCCATGGCGTCAGGGTAGATATTGCCCCTCTGGCCTGTTTGGGTACAGAACGGATCAGCAGTTCTCGTATTCGATCTGCCCTTAGCCAGGGGGATCTGGCCACGGCCCAGGCCCTGTTGGGCAGACCCTACCGTTTAACTGGGCGCGTAGTCAAGGGTCAACAGTTGGGACGTAGGTTGGGTTTTCCGACCGCTAATCTTGACCTGCCGGCTGATAAGTTTTTACCCGCCTACGGGGTCTACAGCGTCTGGGTCGAGGGCCTCAACCCCAGTTCCCCTGAAGCCTTACCCGGAGTCATGAATCTGGGCCTACGCCCCACGGTCCATGGAACCCAACCTACCGCTGAGGTACACTTGCTGGACTGGAGTGGGGCTGAGTTCTACGGTCAGACCCTCCAGGTGGTTTTAGCCCATTACCTGCGTCCGGAACAAAAATTTCCCTCCCTGGAGGTCCTGAAACATCAAATTCAAGAGGATTGCCGACAGGCCTGGGGGCAACTATCCAAGACCCCACCGGACCCCTATGCCTAGGCCTGCCCCGACTATCGCCCTGTCCCCCGGATGAAACCATGCGCGATCGCATTGATACCCTGCTTCAAACCCTTAATCACACCATTATTGGTAAGTCAGAGGCGATTCGCCTGGTCCTGGTAGCCCTATTCTCTGGGGGCCATGCCCTGCTGGAAGACGTGCCAGGGGTGGGAAAAACTCTACTGGCTAGGTCCCTGGCCCAATCCATTGATGGCCACTTTCAACGGCTACAATGCACCCCCGATTTGCTTCCCGCCGATATCACCGGTACCAATATCTGGAACCCTGGCCAAGCAGAATTTCAGTTTCTCCCTGGCCCCGTTTTTGCCAATATCCTGCTGATCGATGAAATTAACCGGGCTACCCCCCGCACCCAGTCGGCGCTGCTGGAAGTCATGGAGGAAGATCAGGTGACCATCGATGGTCTATCACGGCCTGTCCCCCAGCCTTTCTTCGCGATCGCGACCCAAAATCCAGCCGAGTACCATGGCACCTTTCCCCTGCCCGAAGCCCAGCTGGATCGTTTTGCCCTATGCCTGAGTTTGGGCTATCCCAGCCAGAGGGAAGAAATCCAGATGGTAGAAGGTTTGGGCCTGACCCCTGGGACCCACCCCCTCCATCCCTGTCTGAGCCTGGGGGAGGTCCTAGAGATTCGCCGCCAATGCAGCCAGGTAAGGCTGGAAAACTCGCTCCAGGAATACCTGGTGCACCTGGTACGGGCCACCCGATCGCACCCGGATATCGGCCTTGGCGTTAGCCCCCGGGGTACCCTAGCCTTTGGTCGTGCAGTCCAGGCCCTGGCCTATCTGCAGGGGCGCACCTACGCCATTCCCGACGATATTAAGGCTCTGACGATTCCAGTACTGGCCCATCGCCTGGTAACCAATGGCAGTAACCCCGCCCAGGCCATTTTGGAAGATTTACTGGCAACCACGCCCATTCCTTAAGGGATCACGCCTATCCCCTATCCAGCCCCAAAGGGCATGGCAATGACTGTACCGGGGACTACGGGGACCCTGGTGTAAGGTATTTAAGATAACAAAAATCTATGGTTTATTAGCAGCTTCTTAACCTGATTGGGGATGGTTCTTAATTTTTCCTACCCACAATGGAATCAGATAAGTAGTCTGCCTGGGAAGCCTACCGGATAATCCTAGCGGTGGAGCCAAAGCTATACCTTCAGAGCAGACCCTTTCCCCAACCCATTCTAGGTAAAGCTGTGTCTGTCATGACCTCTGCTCCCACGGGGCTAAACTATCATCAGACCTTTATTGACTTACTGGAGCAACTCTATCGCGATCGGGCTCTTCTTCCTTACCCGATGGGCCAACCTATTCCCTTAAAAGCGGAGGAAGTCCTGGTGGTCTGCCGTGGTGTTGTTCAGCTCTTCACCATTCAGCACGATGGTAGTGAAACCCTGCTAGGGCTGGCGGGTCCGTCTATGCCCCTGGGATTGCCCCTGACCACCGTCTATCCCTACTGGGCCATAGCCCTTACCGATGTAGACCTCCTGGCTCTACCGATCGCAGAGATTGTAGCCTCTACCGAACTCATGGCCGGGTTCTTTCGCTACCTCACCCTGCGGCTACAGCAGTCGGAAGCCTGGCTAGCCCTCTCGGGTAAACGGTTGGTCGGCGATCGCTTGAAGCACTTTCTCCTCATGTTAGCCAAGGACTTTGGCCAGGTTGAACCCAAGGGCGTTCGCATTCCCATCCGCCTCACCCACTATCAGCTAGCTACGGCGATCGGGACTACGCGGGTAACCGTAACCCGTTTGTTGAAGGAATTTAAGGCAGAGGGTTGGCTGATGATGGATAAACGTCACCTGGTGCTAATGGCTCCCCTGCTGCTGGAGGGGAATCTCTTACCGGAAGCCTAATGCCAGGTAGGTATTCTGTTAGAAGTCTAACCCTATGGCGCTTGACATACTTTTCTTGTTAAGGGAAATTACTTAGGAAACTGTTTTCAGGTAGAGCTGTACCGTGACCGAATCTAAAAGTGTTTCAACGCAGACTTCATCTGAATCTCCCAGCAATCGATTTTATCGGACAGTGTGGCGTTGGCACTTCTATGCTGGCTTATTTGTCATCCCTTTTATGCTCATTTTGGCCGCAACGGGCATCATTTATTTGTTCAAACCGCAGTTGGATGCGGCCATGTACCACAATTTGATGTTTGTGCAGCCTGGTACGACCACCATACCTTACTCAGAGCAGGTACAGTTTGCTGAAGAGGCCCACCCTGGTGCAATAGTAACTAAAGTGACACCGAATAGCGCCCCCGATCGCAGTACGGAGGTACTGCTGACAACAGCTGATCAGCGTGAGCTGATGACCTTCGTAAACCCTTATACAGGGCAGGTGTTAGGAGATCGTGATGAGGTTAACAATCTACAGGCGATCGCCCGGAAGATTCATGGGGAGCTACTCCTTGGGAAGTTGGGTGATTATGTTGTAGAACTGGCTGCCTGTTGGGCATTAGTTCTCTTGATTACTGGGCTTTATTTGTGGCTGCCACGCTATCAGTTTTCTGTCTTAGGCACCCTGGTTCCACGCCTGTGGACGCAGAATAAACGGATTTTTTGGCGAGACTTACATGCTGTACCTGGATTTTACGGTATTGTCCTAATTGGTTTTCTAATCCTCACAGGTTTGCCCTGGACTGGTTTTTGGGGAAACACCTTCGCTCAGGTGTGGGGCAAATTTCCAGCCCAAATGTGGGACGATATCCCTAAATCGACTGTATTGACTGGTTCCCTTAATCAGAAAGGTCAAGTTGTACCCTGGGCAGTAGGCCAGCTACAGATGCCTCAATCTATCCCGTCTAAACATAGCCATAATGAGACCACAATTGCCCAGAAGACTACTGGCACTAGTAGATCGGTCAGCATTGACTCTGTGATTACCCTGGCCCAGTCTAAAGGCGCCCCACCGGGTTTTACTGTGGTTTTGCCTGAAGGTGAAACGGGTGTGTACACAGTATCGGCATTTCCAGATGACCCAAGACAAGAAGTGACGATGCACGTTGATCAGTATAGTGGCAAAGTTCTGGCGGACGTGCGTTGGCAAAATTATGGATTAGTTCCTAAAGTGGTGGAGATGGGAGTTGCCATTCACATGGGAAAATACTTTGGATTACCAAACCAATTGCTAATGCTAGTTGCGGCGCTAATTACGGTATTGCTCTCAATCACAGGAGCTGTTATGTGGTGGCAGCGTCGTCCTCAGGGGACTGGGCGGATTGGGGCTCCAGCAATGCCACCCTACGCACAAAATTGGCGGTTTCCACTGGTAATTACTGCAGTTCTCGGACTTATTTTTCCCTTAGTAGGTCTTTCCTTAATAGTCGTACTACTGCTAGATCGTTTTGTCCTAAGCCGGATTCCTGCGCTTAAGGGTATTTTTACTTGAGAGCTCCGTAGGATAGACACAGGGAAGCGTGCTCACCGTGTTCCATTCCCTCCTGTATCTGGGAATGGAAAGGTGAGGAGCGTCGATCCACTGACCCTCATCCCCTCACCCCTTCTCCCAAAACTGGGAAGAGGCATCGGATTAAAGCCCCTTTCTCAAACTTGGAAGAGGGCAAAGTCAGGGCTCCAAGTAGGGTTTGTGAACCTCTAAAACTGATAACCAATCTGATTAAAGTTAGTGATCAGGGCTATATTCAGATGCTCCAGACTATGGACCAACCAGGGTACTTCCTTACACAGGCGCTGCTCGTGGAGATTGAATAACAGGGAAAAACGCCGCTCGAGCCAGGGTTTGGCCTCGGTACAAAATAACACTACCCTCAGCAACAACCCAATGGTGAGGGTATGGCCAATATCTTCGAGCAGATGGCAAAACCGACGGAACACAGGCCGTTGAGGACTATCCACCACCAGAAAATTCAGGACTTGCTGGCAAAAACGAGTGTGAATGTAACGACTGAGTTGCTGGTCATCAAAGTTAGCCATGGTTTCCCGTAAATGCTGGCGCAAATTCCGCGTAAAGGGGTTGTTGTTATACCTTGGATCAACGGCGGCAATGGGAGCAATCAGATAGTCAACAAATTCATCTTTAAAGTCACGAAAGGAACGGGCTGTTTTGCTGTAGGTCTGAAACCAGGACGCAACATCTTTTTGAGTACGACCCTGTTCAACCTTACCGGTGTAGTAGTTGAGGGCTGCCGTCAGTTCTGAGGCCTCTAATAGGGTGGGATTGGGGGCTGCCCCACCAGACAACCGGGAACTTATACCATGACTGTGGTAGCGGGCCAGGCGAATCCCTAAGTTGGCCTCTGCCCTGAGCCGTAGATCACCGATGTTTTTAGTCTGTTCCTGACTGCTATCCTGGGTCAGGAGACTGGTGTCATACAGAAAGGGATAGTAGCGAATCCGACCAGCCAGGGGTTGTTCATCAGCGATCGCCAGGCTTTCGAGGGCGTCCTTCGGTTCCGCAAAAATTCTCCGCAGGTGGTCTAGAGCTACGTATTGTTCACTGGCCAGAAACTGTCTTAATAAACCCCTGACTCGCTGCACCTGAGCAGCAGATGAGACGGTAGTCAGGTCATCAAAGAGTCCGATTAGTTCAGAGATGGCCCAATGATCCCGCGGTTGGCCATACCAATAATTAATTAAAATGTAACAACAACGGTTGAGAACGTATTTAAATTTCTGTTCAGCATCGATAGATAGGGAAAGTTGAAATAGGGCGGTAGTTACCCGGTTATCAGTATCGGCGCTACCGTCCAAAAATAAGCTGCGAAATCGCTCGATTAGCTGGTGAGCAGGCTCTTGCCTGCGCCAGTACTGAAAGTACTGATAGAGGACATCTTCTTCTACGGTATTTGGAGAATAAACCGAATAGTTAGAGCAGGAGTCGAGAGAATCTGCAGAAACCATACCAGAAGCCACCTTTAAGGTTAGAAAAGCAATCCGACTAAAGTTCTCAGAGGCTGTTTTACTGGGATAACTGTAGGGGAACAAGCTGCCATAGTAGCACTGAAAACCCCCTACGCCTGAGGCTTTTGCCTCTAGTCCTAAAATCTTAATACCAGGCCGTTATGGAAAAGGACAAAACCCAAAATTCGGAAATCTTCTCCTAGTAGGAGTCTCCAGCTTTCAGGCTCTGCCAGCTTCATAATTCCCCAGTATTAGTACACAAATATTCTCTATTATCAATACAATGGTAAAACTACTGAAAAGTTTCATGTGGTGATCAAAGTCACTTTTTCTACCCATACATAATGGCTTTACAACAAGCTACAAAGATGCTTAAAAAAAGTATTTTGGAGTTGCTAACCCGCCTGGATAGAGAGGATATTCTGCAGGTATAGCCGTGATCAGGTCTAACCCAGCACCGGCGGATCAGAACACCCACCCGACCTGGGGTAACCCTGCAGATCAGCCCTAGGCTAAAGACCTCCATACCCGCCAAGAAGTTCCAGCCATGGCAGTAGCCAAGTTGACCGGGATAGAAAGGGTATGGGCAAAGATTGACTGAGCTGAATAGACTTTTAAGCCTCAGGACCATCGGTCAAGTTGCTGGCGGAATTTAGATCGGGTTCACGGGCATCCGGGGCCGATTGCTGGCGTTCTTCTCGTTTCTTACGTTCAGCCGCCAGTATGTCCTGCAGAACTTCCTGAGCCTGGGCTAACTTCTCTAAATTTCTACGGTAGACATCTAAATCCTTCGATAGTTTATCGGCAGGTAGATGGAGGCGATCGCCCAGGTAATTCACCAACTCACCCAGAACCTCTTGATTTTGCAGGGTAGCTTCACCCACCATCAGTTCTAAGAGGGTGTATAAGCCGATGCCAAAGGGACGGCTATACTTAAACCCAGATTGCTCGACTACCCTGGTCAGAATAGGGGCAACCGGACTCTGTTCGACCCCTTGACGGGGGTCTTCTACCAGAGCTTTGAAGCTATCCAGCGTCAATCCTTTAGCCGCCTCTTGCATCGCGATCGCGTCCTGACGATACTGGTCAGGGGAGCCTTGAGTAGAACTGCAAAGGGCCTTAAAGATAGAATCCGTATCCGCCTCTGGCCGATAGCCCGTCATAAAGCGATCAAAGGTGGTCACAACCCCCAGGGCATAGATGGGATCGTAGGTAAAATCAACATTAACGGATAGTAAATGCATCTCGACCAGCAACTCATCTACCACACGTCGGTAAATAGAATTAATGGGCCGGGTGTGGTGGGTGTAGAAGTCCCGTTTAGCATCAGAAACCGTGCGTACAGGTGCGTTGTTCACAGTCGAGAGATTAAAAAATACATTATTCCATTGTGGCCTGTGAGGGTGCCTTTGCCAAGTCAGCGGATAGGGAGAAATCATTTTCGCTCCAGGTGCTTGACCTGGGCGGCGATCGCAGAGTCGTAGAGTCTGAGGTAATTCCAGTAACCTCCAAAGACCGAGCGGATGTAACCTTTGGTTTCAGGAAAGGGAATTGCTTCGGCAAAGTCATCGGCATCGCCATAGCCACCCTCCTTGATCCATTTAGCCACGTTACCAGGGCCAGCATTGTAGCTGGCGATAGCCAATAGGGAGTTGTTATTGTATTCGGCGTGGGTGTGATCTAAATACCAGGTACCCAGCCGAATATTATCGTCGGGGTGGGTCAGATCGTAGGGGTCTAGCCCAGCGGATTGCTGAATCCATTTTGCCGTATCGGGCATGACCTGCATCAGACCGGTAGCCCCCACCGCGGAGCGAATTTTGGGACTAAAGCGAGACTCTTGGCGAATCAGGGCCACCACCAGCAGCGGGTTAATCTGGCGCTGGGCCGCCCAGGTTTGAATCAGATCGGCATAGGGGAAGGGATAAACACCATTCCAGTAGTCTCGCCGTTGCAGGAGTGGGGAAAATGCTGCCCGCTGCTCTGGACTGTCGCCCTCCGCCAGGCTGGTAATCTGGTAAATGCCATGGAGATAGTCTCCCTGGGACTGGCGCATCAACCCATCGACAAACTGTTCCGCTGGCAATGGGTCCTGGCGATTCAGGAACTCGGTTTGCCAGCGTTCCCACGCAATTTGATCCTGGCCCAGTAGATAGAGTTCTTGTAGGGCCGCTGACCCCGTGGGCAGGGGGATACGACCCTGGAGGGGGGCGATCTGGGGACTTTTAGATCGGATGGTGGGGAAGTCACCCACATCCCAGCCCAGGGCCACCGCCGCCCGCCAGGCATAGTAGGACTCGGGGTGGGTACCGATGACCTGTTCCAGAACGGACTGGGCCAGGTCGGTCTTGCCCAGTTGCCGTGCCCACTTGCCCACCCAAAAACCTGCCGCCGCCGCCAGGTCACTGCGGGGAGTGTACTTGAGGAGGTCCTGTCCCCAACCCATGGCCCCGGCCAAATCCCCCTGCTTAGCCGCAGCGCGAGCATTCTCCAAGCGAATTTCAGCGGCGGCATCGGATTGGGGATAGCGCTTTAAAATCTCTTCCCGGCTAGCCTGGGCTTGGTCAGGGCGATGCAGCTGATCGAGCCGCTTAGCTCGCATCAGCATGGCCTCCCCAGCCCGATCAGGAAAGCGCTGGATCACCTGATCCAGCACCCCTAAGGCTTTGTCATCGGGCAGGCTAAGGGTAAGACGCAACAGACCAGTAGCGGTTTCGGGGGCCCGGGGAAATCGTTGGTCGAGCAGGTTAAAGAGGGCGATCGCCTGGTCCTGCTGTTTTCCGATCTGGTAACCCCGAGCGGCGCGGTAAAGGTTACGGGCAGACACTCCAGCCCTGGCATAGGCAGGAGCCGCCGCCGCGTACTGATCCCGACGCCAGAGGTCAAAGCCGATGATTTGCCAGTCCTCCGGGCGTAGTTGACCGGCAAATTCGGTTTTTAAGCGCAACAGGGCTGAATCGCAGTCACTACCCTGGAGATCGGCCCGGGCTATGGTCATCAGCAGGGGTAGGGCATCGGCTCGATAGGGGTCAGCGGTAAGGCGCTCTTGAGCCACCTGGACCGCTTTAGGATGGCGAGGAAAAGCCTGGAGTAACCTATCCCACTGAGTTCCATCCTGTTGCCCTAACCTGTAGAGCCAGGGGGCAATGGCTGGATCGTCGCTGTAGCGTTGCAGGAGGCGTTGTTGGGTTTGTTGGGCAGCCTGGGCTTGACCGGTGGCAAGTTGGGCTTCAGCCTGGGCTAACAAAATATACGCCCCCAGCACCGGATAGTCGGTCTCTAACCCCACCAGCAAGGGTAAGGCCCGATCAGCCTGGTTAGCCTTAATTAAATCGAGGGCTAGCAGGTAACGGGCCCGGTGCTGAGTCAGGGAGGATCGTCCCTGGGCGTAGCGAGTCAAGGCCCCCCGCCGTTGGTCGGGCGTCTGGGGCACCAGTCCTAGCACCGGATCGCTATCGTAGTTGAAACCCCCCAGGTGAAAAGGCAGGAAAAGGGACTCCTGCACGATGCGATAACCGGGTAGGCTGCTGATCAGGGCAGTTAACATGCCTAGGGAGAGGGCGCTAAAGCCAGCGATCGCCAGCAGGGGCAGGCTAATTTTGAATCGCTTCGCCATAGGAATTAGCCGGGCTTTACCAGGGGAATAGGGTCAAAGTCACGGGGAGAAAGCTAGAGCCGCTGATGGAGTAGTCCCTGGCGGGGGTTATCGCGACGGCTATCGCGGATTTTTTCGTAGAGCTGACGCTCCTCGGCGCTGGGATGGGTGGGAGGCATGATCACCACCTTAATCAGTTGATCCCCTCGATCGCCCTTAGGATGGGGCCAACCCTTGCCCCGTAAGCGCAAGGTCTGTCCCGATTTAATTGCGGCTGGCAAGTTCATGGAAACACTGCCATCGGGGGTTGGCACATCGATTTTGCCCCCCAGCACAGCTTCGTCGGGGGTAATGGGGACTTCACAGACCAGATTGTCCCCCTCAAACTTAAACAAAGCATGGGCAGTCAACTGCACCACCAGATAAATATCCCCCCGCTGCTTGGTGTAGGGATTAACCTGCCCCCTGCCCTTCAGGCGTACCTTGCTCCCCTGCCTGGCTCCCGGCGGAATCCGCACCTCTACCTCGTCGTTTCCAATCCGCAGACGCTTTTGGGTGCCATGGAAGGCCTCACTAAAGGTAAGACTAATATTTGCCTCCTGATCGAAGGACTGGGCCGGGGTACCGGTGTCAAACCCAAAACCCGTTGATCCAGCCCCGCCGTAGGGATAGCTACGACTGCGGCTGCCCCCAGCCCCCCCTGCAAAACGCCCCAGCAGCTCGTTAATAAATTCGTCAAAGCTACCATAGTTACTAAAGTCAAAGCCCCCAAAGTCCCCAGGGGCCCCACCATAGGCTCCGCCTCCAGCCCGATCCGCCTGTTGCCAGTACTGACCAAACTGGTCATATTTTTTGCGCTTATCAGGATCGGAGAGCACTTCATAGGCTTCGCTAACTTCCTTAAACTTAGCCTCCGCTCCCTGATCCCCGGGGTTCACATCGGGATGATATTGGCGAGCCAGCTTCCGAAAGGACTGCTTGATCTCCTCCGTTGAGGCCGTTCGACTGACCCCGAGCAGGGCATAGTAGTCTTTGAAGCCAGTGGCCGCCATGGCATTCCTCCTTAAACTTAGCTCTAGCCTAGCAAACTCAACCGCTTAGGACAGTTCGGTTTTCTGTAAAGGGACCAATTCCCCGAGAAAACCCTAAATTAATTCTCCAGTGATCCTCTAGCGGAGGGATAGTCGTTGTCAAAATGGTTAGGATGTTCTGGTACAGCATTTCAGAACCAGGTCTCCAGGAGTTTTATCCCTGGCTCAACCATGGGATCATGGCCATACAGCCATATAACTGGCACCAATTTACTCGGTCTTCAGCCTTCTGGCCAAAGCTATACCGATGAGCTCCCACAGGCCAGCCTCCGCTGAGCAAATTAGAATCAAATTAAAATAGTGACGCTTCCCTGCAATCATCATAATCCAGTGCCCGACCTTACCGATCTGTTTTCCTTTCCCCTGGATAATTTTCAATACCAGGCGATCGCCGCCCTGGACAGCGGCAAATCCGTAGTCGTGTGCGCCCCCACTGGCTCTGGTAAAACCCTGGTCGGAGAGTACGCCATCCATCGCGCCCTGGCCCATGGTAAGCGAGTCTTTTACACCACACCGCTGAAGGCCCTGTCTAACCAGAAACTTCGGGATTTCCGCCAGCAGTTTGGCGACCAGCAGGTGGGACTGCTGACAGGAGACCTCTCCATTAACCGGGATGCGGCGATCGTGGTAATGACCACCGAAATCTTCCGCAATATGCTTTACGGCACCCGTATTGGGGAAACGGGCACCACTCTGCAACAGGTAGAGGCCGTCGTTTTAGATGAATGCCACTACATGAACGATCGCCAGCGGGGGACCGTCTGGGAAGAATCCATTATTTACTGTCCCCGCGAAATTCAGTTACTGGCCCTATCCGCCACAGTAGAAAATAGCGGCCAGCTTACCGACTGGCTGCATCAGGTGCATGGTCCCACCGAGCTAATTTATTCCGACTTTCGCCCCGTACCCCTACAGTTTTATTACTGCACCAAGAGCCGCCTGGTGCCCCTCCTGGATAGTAGTCAGAAAAAAGTTAATCCCCAACTAAAAAAGCAGCGACGCCAGCCCCGCCAACCGGGTCAGCGGGTGGGTCTAACCTTTGTCCTGAATCAGTTGCAGCAGCGGGATATGCTCCCAGCTATTTACTTTATTTTCAGTCGCCGGGGCTGCGATAAAGCCGTCGATGAACTCAGCGGCCTTTCCCTGGTGAATGACCGAGAGGCGGAGGACCTGAAGCAACGGATTGACACCTTCCTCGCCCATAACCCCGATGCGGGCCGGGCCGGGCAGGTAGCCCCCCTTTATCGGGGCATCGCAGCCCACCATGCGGGCATTTTGCCCCTCTGGAAGGGGCTGGTGGAGGAGCTCTTTCAGGCTGGACTGATTAAAGTGGTCTTTGCCACTGAAACCCTGGCGGCTGGCATCAACATGCCAGCCCGTACCACCGTCATTGCCAGTCTGTCCAAACGCACCGATAGTGGCCATCGTCTGCTCACCTCTTCGGAGTTTTTGCAAATGGCCGGTCGAGCCGGACGCCGTGGCATGGACCAACAGGGATACGTCGTCGCCATCGATAGCCCCTTTGAAGGTTGGCGCGAAGCGGTTCATCTGGCCACCTCTGGGGCCGATCCCCTGGTTAGCCAATTTACCCCCAGCTACGGTATGGTCCTCAATCTGCTGCAAACCCATAGCCTGGAGGAGGCCAAGGACCTGATCGAGCGCAGTTTTGGCCAGTACCTGGCGACCCTACACCTGCAACCCCAGCAGGAGGAAATTAACCGCCTGGAGCAAGAGATTGCCTACCATCAGGCCCAGCTTGATACCGTGGATGCCGATATCCTAGCCGACTATGCCAAGCTCAAGGAGCGCCTCAAGGAAGACCGTCGCCTGCTCAAGATTCTACAGCAGCAGGCCGCCGCCGTCCTGGCGGAGGATATCGCCAGGGTCGTACCCTTTGCCATCGCTGGTACCTTACTCTCCCTCAAGGGCAAACACATGGCTACCGCTGAGCCGATGCCAGCGGTACTGGTCACCCGGGTGGCTGGATCGGGGCAGTTTCCCTATCTGGTTTGCCTGACCCAGACTAATTACTGGCATGTGGTAACCGCTGCAGATGTGGTGGGGCTCCATGCCGATATTCCTCGCCTCCAGGCTGTGGATCGTCTGGTTCCCCCGGCGGACCTACCGCCCATTGCTGGGCAGTATCGCCGAGGTAGCGATCAAACGGCCCCCCTGGCAGCGGCGATCGCCACTCCCCCAACCCTGGCGGATCTGGCTCCCGAGGTCAAACGTCAGGATGATCAGGTCAAAGCCTTAGAAACCCGCATCAACCAGCACCCGGCTCAACGCTGGGAGAATCCTGGTGGCTTACTGAAGCGCCAAAAACACCTGAATTCCCTGCGCCAGGAATTAGAAGATCGACAAGGAAAGCTGGGGCAATATACTGGCCGCTACTGGCAGGAATTTTTGCATATTATGGCCGTCCTCAGACACTTTGGTGCCCTGGTGGATAACCGTCCCAGTGAATTGGGGGAAATGGCCGCCGCCATTCGTGGCGAAAATGAGCTATGGCTAGCCCTGGCCCTAGCTTCGGGAGAATTTGACCAGCTCCAGCCCGCCCAGTTGGCGGCGGCCTGTGCGGCCCTGGTCACGGAAAACTCCCGCCCTGATAGCTGGTGCCGCTATGAGCTCTCTACCATGGTGGAAAATACCTTGGGAGAGCTCCATAGCCTGCGTCGCCAACTGTTTCAGCAACAGCAGCGGCTACGCATCCTGGCCCCGATCTGGTTAGAGTACGATCTGGTTCCCTTGGTGGAGCAATGGGCTCTCCATGTCGATTGGGTCAGCCTTTGCAGCCACGCCAGCCTGGACGAAGGCGACATCGTTCGGATGTTACGGCGCACCCTTGATCTATTGTCCCAAATTCCCCATGTTCCCTACATCAGCGATCGCCTGCGTAACCATGCTCGAGCCGCTGGAGACCTATTGAACCGGTTCCCGGTGAATGAGGAGATCAACTAAGGTGGCAAGCCCTGCGGATCACGAGCCAGGCAGTCAGCCTTCCTCAGCCCAGGTGCCATGGGGAAGCAGGCGAACCTTTCCCTTCATGGGCAGGATATCGTGATCACAGGCCAGACTGCTACCGTTACAGGCTAGATGGTTAGCGAGCAGACGTCGGGCTTCAGCCATGGACTTGACTCGCCAGTTAGCAATATACAGATAGGCCTGACCATCCTGGGCAGGTCCATTGTCCCAAATTCGCAACGTGATTCCCCCCGCTTCAGGAGAGATTTTATAGAACAGCAGCGAGTCGGTTGCTAGAGCATACATGGAGGTGAGGTCAGGGAACAACAGGGAAACTTAACTGTCTCCCAGAATACCCAGGTGCCTGTAAAGATTCGAAAAACCAATAGTCATTTAATCATGGTGATTTGACAAAGATTTTTAGGACGCTAGCCCACATAGTTGTTATGCCCAGGAGCAGGGGGGTTAACCAATCTCCCCAGGCTACGTAAGTCGTCTGGCTATGGTGGCGATAGAGACTGGCTTTGTAAAGTATCGGGTGATGGGGTAATCCCTGCCAGCGGGTATGGCCATGGCTATCCACCAGGGCAGAAAGCCCCGTATTGGTTACCCGTAGCGCCCAGCGATCGCTCTCCACAGCCCGCAATACATCGAGGGCATGGTGTTGGGTCATCATGGCCAGGGGATAGGGGTCGTTATTAGAGCTGGTGACAATAAACTCCGCACCGGCCTTGATTTGGTCTCGAAATAGGCGGCTGTAGGCCGATTCATAGCAAATCCCCACGGCCGCTATCCCCGTCGCGGTCTTAAAGGTTTGGTGGGGTTGACCAGGGACCAGAAAGCTATCGAGGGGGGAGAGGCGATTAATCAGTTTGCCCAGCAGGGGCGCCAGGGGAATATATTCCCCCAGGGGAACCAATTGCACCTTGTTGTAACGGCCATGGATATGACCATCGGGGCGTAGTTCGAGCAGACTCTGGGTATATTGGCCGGCCCGATCGACAGCCAGGGGGGCAAAGGTGCCCAGCCATAGGGGTGTGCCTGTTTGGGCCACCGTTGTCGTAAACAGACGGGTGGTTGGACTTTGGTCCTGCCAGATCACTGGCAGCGCTCCCTCCGGCGTTAGGACCGCATCCACCCCCGCTTGGGCCAGGGTTTTGTAGCCCTGGCTATAGACCTCCAGGGCTTGACTAACTCCAGCCAGGGTGAGCTTTTGGCGGGTAGGGATGTTCCCCTGAATCAGGCCCAGGTGAAGCGCCTGATCGGGTAGATCGGGGTTGGCCTGATAGTAAAGACCGCAGCCTGTGGCGGAGCCGATTAATACCAGGCCCAACCCCACCGCCACCAGGGTTTGGGGACGGCCCCCCAGCCATTTTCCTGGTTGATAGCTTGGGCCCACCCGCTGAGGACCGGGGGGATCGGTGAAAGGGAAGGCTGGGTAGGTGTTCTGGCTCGTCTGCGGGGCTGTAGCCTGGCAACGCTGGTAAAGAATTTCAGCCCCTACGCCATTGACGGCGACCAATAGGGCGGTAATCACCGCTGGCCCCGATAGGCGAGCCAGGTGTAGAACCCACAGGTTTCCTGGGCTTTGGGTCAAGCTGAGGGGCGACCAGTCCAGGGGAGAAGCATTCCGCAGAGCCTCCAGTCCGCACCACAGGGCCGCTCCCCCCAGTAATCGCAGGGCCCTATGGTGGGGCCAGTGACGAACCAGCCACCATAGGCCCAGACTCCAGAGGGCAGTACACACCGATCCCCAGCCGGTAATAAAGGCCCAAGCCCCCAGGGCGATCGCCAGACTATTGGCCCAGGATATACCCAACCACATGAGGGGATGGAGATGGGTAATCCACACCAGGGAAACCCCATAGTAGGCCAGACCCCAGACCAGACCCCAGGTGGTGGCCTGCCACCAGGGCATGGTTGCCGCCGCCAGCCCTAACCACCAGAGGGGAATTAGACTCACCCAGGCCAGGGGCCAGAGGCTGAGGGGAGGTAGGGCCAGGGCTGTGAGTAAACCACTGCCCGCCGCCAGCAGCAGTCGCTGCCAGGTGCGGATCTTCTCTGGGGGCGATCGCCAGAATCGGGCCATTCGGAATTGACAGGATAGGATCTAGCAGATTAGCAGACTGGTGCCCATAGCCATAGGGCCAGCAGGAGGGTTAGGAGGCCCAGCGATCCAAGGCCCGTTGGCCTCCCCAACGGGCTACAATTTCATCGTCATAGGTATCGGCAATGCGGACGACGGTGATGACGGAATGATTCAGGGCCAAGCGATCGCAGGCCGTACCCACCAGGCTGTGTTCAAAAACAATGTCATTCTCAGCGTCGTAGGCAAAACGACCGAAATAGATACTGTTATTTTCCCGCAGCAGATAGTAGCTTAGCTCCGGCGTAATTTGAATATCGGTGACAACGTAGGAGCGGGTGGTAATTAGGGTTTCATCCTTATACCAGGGCACCACTCGGGTGGAGGCGACAGCGGAACCAAAATTGACAATCAACAGCGGTTCATCTTCAAAAACCACCAGGGATTCCCCAAACAACTCATGCATCCAGGGCAGAATCCGATTATAAATTTCCTCCTGGCCTGGTGTCTTAAACTTCATCGGTAACCACATACCCTAATAGATTCGGCACGGGGCAGGAACCATCTGGGCTACTGTAATGGCAATCTCCCCTGGTTATTCTCTCACCCATCCTTGATTAGGGAAAGCCTCTGTTGCAGGCCTTTTCCTCCATGGTTTTGGCCTTCTCAAATCGGGCTGGGACTATAATTTCGGTTATCCTCCCCCCTCCACCGATCTATAGGGTTGGCCCCCTTCGCTATCCTGAAGCTAAGCCATCATTCCCTGACTTGTCGGATCGATCCTCTCCCTGGGTTCTCTCCATGACTAACCCCGACTCTAGAGCACCTGCTGCCCCTCCCCATAGCCCCGAGGGAACCAGTTGGGAGGAGGTCGAGGCGGCCCTGAGCCTGCCCGAGAATCTGATCAGTGCCGGTCCTGCTACCAGGGGAGGCTGGGAGCAGTTAGCAGCCGAACTCGATCAGGTGGTTGGAGATTTCCAAAACCTACAGGATGACTTCAACTATCGCCGTGCCCAGGAGGCCCTGCGGCAGCTGGTAGAACGCCTGAACCTCAGTGCTAGGGAGCGCCAGGGCCTGGATCAGGCCCTGGGTCAACTGGGCGGTTTAAGTACTAAACTCGAACAAACGGTGGTGCATATCGCCGTATTTGGTTTAGTGGGGCGGGGTAAGTCCTCCTTGTTAAATGCCCTAATTGGTCAACCCCTCTTTGCTACGGGGCCTACCCACGGCGTTACCCAATGCGTAGAAGGAGTGACCTGGGATCTTAACCCCGAGGTCTGGGGAGAACCCGGATTACCCCGGGTAGCCCTACCCAGTCTTGGCCAATCTCGGGTAGAGCTGATCGATACGCCGGGCCTGGAGGAAATCGACGGCCAAGAACGCGAGGTCCTGGCCCGCCGCATCACCCAGCAGGTGGATTTGATTTTATTTGTTATTGCCGGTGACCTCACCCGGGTGGAGTACGAAGCCCTCAGAACCCTGCGCCAGGCCAGTAAACCCATACTGCTGGTGGTGAATAAGATAGATCAGTTCCCTGGGGTCGATCGCCAGCAGATCTACGCCGCCCTCCAGGATGAACGCCTGCAGGATCTGATCTCCGTCGATGAAATTGTGATGACGGCCGCTGCCCCCCTGGTGGTGCGAGAGGTAGGCCAGGATGGGGGGGCGGTGGAGCACCAGCTGGAGCGGGGGGAGCCCCTGGTGACGGAGCTGAAATTGAAGATCCTGGATATTTTGCAACGGGAGGGTAAGGCCTTAGTCGCCCTCAATACCCTAATGTATGCCACGGGTGTTACCGCTGAAATCCTAGACCGCAAACGCCAGATCTGCGATCGCAGTGCCAATGACCTGATCTGGAATGGTGCGATGATCAAGGCCGTAGCTGTGGCTCTGAACCCGGTAACCGTCGCCGATCTGTTCAGTGGCGCCGTCATTGACATTGCCTTGATTCTGGCCCTGGCTAAGCTGTACGGACTGCCTATGACCCAGGTCGGTGCCCTGAAACTCCTCCGCCAGATTGCTTTGGGGCTGGGGGGGCTATCCCTGAGTGAGTTACTGGTCACCCTGGGCCTGAGTTCTTTGAAGGGGCTGTTAGGAGCCTCGGCCATCGCCACCGGTGGGTTGACCCTCGCCCCTTACCTGCCCGTGGCCCTGACCCAGGCGGGGATAGCGGGCTTATCTACCTATGGTATTGGTCAGGTAGCTCAAGCCTACCTGGCCAATGGAGCCAATTGGGGACCCGCAGGACCCCAGGCGGTTGTCCAGGGTATTTTAGATAACCTGGATGAAAACTCCATTCTGAACCGTATCAAGACGGAGTTACGGACCAAGTTGGGGTAGGCCGGGCGGCGGTGGCGAGGAGAAACTTTTTAGGGATAGTTTTAGCCAGAACCTGAAGCGCAGGCTGGGTAGGCGTTTTGGCGCACCTGCGGCCCATTGCACGGGCCTACGACTATATATTATTGTAGGCTTGGGCCAATCTGATGGTATAGATGGATAAACTACTCGAGGCTTCCGGTCTCCTGGCAAACCTCGAGTCAATTTCCGGTCCATCCCTAGATCAGTTTTCCAGTTCCCTTTCCCCTTAAGCTTATGGTGAATACCGCCACCCTTTCAACCCCGGCCTCGGTTCCCCAAACTATCAAGCATACCCTTTCGGTGCTGGTTGAAGATGAGGCCGGAGTGCTAACTCGCATTGCCGGGTTGTTTGCTCGCCGGGGCTTTAACATCGAAAGTCTGGCCGTAGGACCGACAGAAAACCCAGGCATTTCTCGCATTATCATGGTGGTGCCGGGAGATGAGCAGGTAATTGAGCAACTGACGAAACAGCTCTATAAGTTAATCAATGTGATTAAGGTTAACGACCTCACCTATATCCCCTGCGTTGAACGAGAGCTAATGCTGCTCAAGGTGAATGCCACCAGCGTTAACCGTTCTGAGATTATTGATCTGGCTCAAATTTTTCGGGCTCGGGTGGTGGATGTGTCGGAGGATTCCCTCACCCTGGAGGTGGTAGGTGACCCAGGCAAGATGGTGGCGATCCTTCAGGTGTTGAGTCGCTTTGGTTTACGGGAAGTAGCCCGCACTGGCAAAATCGCCTTACCCCGCGAATCTGGGGTCAATACCGAATACCTTAAGTCACTGGAACGGAAACTATAATGACCCCATCTCAAACCCCAATTCCCGTTGTTGTTAATGGGGCCTGCGGCAAAATGGGCCAGGAGGTGATTAGGGCGGTGGCCCAGGCCGAAGACATGACCCTGGTAGGGGCCGTCGATAAAAAGCCGGACTGGGTGGGTGAGGATATTGGTACGGTGATTGGCTACCAACCCATGGAGGTGCCAGTCATGAACGATCTAGAGGCCACTCTGGTCATGGCCCAAAGCCAGGGGCTGGCGGTTATGGTTGATTTTACCCATCCCGATAGTGTGTACGAATCGGTGCGAGCCGCGATCGCCTACGGGGTGCGGCCGGTGGTGGGCACTACGGGCCTGAGTGCTAACCAAATTCGGGATCTGGCGGAGTTCGCCGACAAGGCCAGCATCGGCTGTCTGGTGGTGCCTAATTTCTCCATTGGGGTAGTGCTGATGCAGCAGGCCGCCCAGCAGGCGGCTCAGTACTTCGACCATGTGGAAATTATTGAACTGCACCATAACCAAAAGGCCGATGCCCCCAGTGGAACGGCGGTGCAAACAGCTCAGATGCTAACGGAAGTCCGTAAAACCTTCAATCCCGCCCTGGTTACCGAAACCGAGACCCTCAGGGGTGCTCGGGGTGGTCAAACGGCAGAGGGAATCCATATCCACAGTGTGCGGCTGCCGGGGTTGATCGCCCACCAAGAAATCTTGTTTGGGGCGCCGGGGCAACTGTACACCCTGCGCCACGACACCAGCGATCGGGCTAGCTTCATGCCAGGGGTATTACTGTGTATCCGGCGCGTGATGGCCTTGAAGTCTCTGATTTACGGTCTAGATAAGGTGCTCTAAGCCTTCGGTTACCGGATTTCCCTGACCCAGCAGCCCTGGGGAAGAGTTTTCCCTAGGGCTAGCCTAGGTACCCGATTCTCCCCCTTCCCCGGATTCTCCCCCTTCCCCGGATTTCTTGGAATGGCCCGATCCTGCTGGTTTGTCTTCCTTGGCCTTAGAGTCGGTGGCAGGGGTATCGGGGGTAGTTTTCTGGTAAGTCGGGGAAGCATCCTTGGCCGCGGGTGGAGCCTGGTCAGTCTTGTTAGCAGGGGTTCCACAGGCAGCCAGGGTCGAGGTTAGACCCAGACTCAGAAATAGCGCTACGGTTTTAGAATGCATAAATGATTGGAAAGAACAGATCTTGGGCTGGTTTCCAAGTGGTCGAGAGGGAAAGACGGCCAGTTCTAGGAAACTATCTGAACGGCTTTAAAGCGGAGTGACCCAGATAAGCGCCAGATAAATTTAGTGTAACAAGTTACCCGAGAGTGGGGCTACCCAGTCCTTGTTTGGACCAATTTACCCGGTCCTCAGGGTTCTGGCCAAAGCTATTATCAAAGCACTAGCCAACCATAGGTTAGAGGTCGTGGGTGGTCAGCCTGCCCCTACTCAGGGCAGGGGTAGAGAAGCCTTTTTGCTTGAGATGAATATTCTGCATATGCTTCTTGACCGTATTGGGAGCAATAAATAACTCATCGGCAATTTGCTTATAGGTATAGTTAGCCCGCTGAAGCATCCAGATCTCTGTTTCCCGATCAGTCAAACCATAGTGTTGGGCTTCTTCCATGGCGATCCCCTTAACTAACTGATACTGGTCCTTCAGTTCCAAAACAATGCAGTACTTACCCAGGGTATCAAGTTTCATGTAGCGAGCCGTAACCGTAAAGGTAATCGAACTATTAATGCAAATTTTGGTTTTCATAATCCAGTGTTGTTCTGGAAACCGCCGCCGCACATCCACCACCGAGTTACACAGATAGCTAATTTCCTTGGGAATCGGCTCAGCGGAATTTCGCTCTTGGCTGATCTGGCGCAAAATTCGGCAGGCGCAGTCATTAGCATAGAGTACCTGCTTACCTTCGGTAATAATTAAAACCCCGTTAGTCAACTTGGTGAGGGCCTCTTCTACCACAGGGTCTTGAATATTCACCTGATTCTTACCGCCAACCTCAAGCCCGGTTCCAGGAAAGGGTGTGGTTTTAGTTAGATCTTCTATGGGTACTCGAATAAATAACATGACTGTGTATCATTCCTGATCGACAATAAAAATCTGATTACCAAGGCTAGAAGCAGACAACACCAGTAACCTAATCTATCCAGGAGGGGGAGATTGGGGTTATAAACCTGGTCAAAAAACAAGAAAAAAACCAGCTTTGATCAGTTGAGACGATATTTTCGAAAACCTAACCAACTTTTAGCTTAAATGGCAAGGAAAGAATATACACATGAAAACACAACAATCGTTACGCTAGCATACTTAAAAGACAGGTTGTATCTTTTTATTCGTGAAGCTTCAAAAATAACTACGCAGATTCACGGTTTTTTCGTTAACTTGATAGTTATCAATCAAACTGTTGCTGTCTTAATTACGGTCATATCACCTCGACAGATATCAGGGGTTGCCCCCTGATTGCACCGACGGCAAAGGGGCTGGCATGGGAAACTATTCTAGACTCAATTTCTTGACTGAAGATTGAGGGAATAGTTTCCTGATTTATTAATAGGGCATTTGTCTCGCTAACCAGGCTAAGGCAGACCTTTAGGCCCCGTTGGGGCTACGATTTATCTTAGTCAATATAGTCCTAAGAACACTGATATGCCTGGATTACAGATAGGCTAAGAACCTTTCTTGTCCTCAGCATAGCAAGACTACTGGGGATGGTATTACTCCCAGGATGAGTAATCATCACCCCCAACTTGTAACGAAGTATTTAGATGGGGGAGTAAAATTCGTTGCAAAAGCTGGCTTTATAACAGACTTGATATATTCCGTAATACTTTGCAAAGCCGTAAAAGCTATCTCAGAAATCGGGAAACGGTGAACCGCTTGATTAGTAGGAGGGATTGGAGGGGTTGAGCAAGCTTAAACAGATGAAATAGCCCTGGGGTGAGTATTTGGATTAGGGAAATAGCTGCGATTATCGAAGTGTGGCAAGCAAGGAACAGAGAAAACACAGGCAACCCGCCAAAGGTTAAATCTCATCACTGGGCTTGACAACAAAAAATAACTATTTGCGAATAGCAAAAGGAGACTATTATGCCTGCTGGATATGCTGCAACAACTAACGTCGAATCGACCCTGGGCGATCGCTTTACTGCTGAAATCACTGACCTGAGAATAACGGAGAGCCTACCTGGAGAAGTTGATACAAGCTTTGCTCTCCATGTCATGCCTGAAACAGGTCTAGTTTTTAAGGCACCCAGGTTAGCCACGAGACGTCCATCCAACATCATTCCGATTGGAGCTCCGGCTGGTAAGGATGATGTGTTCTATTTGGGCTTGGATCTGGAATTTGTAGGCACTGAACTGGGCCATCCCCATATGCCTGCCGAAGTTGTTGTTGAGGTTCGATTCTTCTTGGAAGCCTATGGCACTAGCGGTGGAGTTGCTGGCGCCCCTCACCGCCACGAAATCAACATCACTCCCCAGAAGTTCACACTCAATGCCAATCCATACTTATCTCTTCCTACTCCCGATTCAGAGATCCGCCATCAACTCTGGGTTCAAGTGGCACGGTCAGACTTTGCTAAAATTATTGAAGCTCCTGATCCGGCAACGACAACCTGGGAGCACCTGTTCACTCCCGATACAATCTTCCGGGTTGCAGCTTCTGTGAAGGTTGTAGAAGTGACAAAATATGTTACTTGCCACCCCTACGCTGCTTTAACAGGTTTTATTGAAGGGTTGGTGATGCAAACTGAAGCGTGGGATCCCCACATTAGAACTCAGCCTTAGTGAGAAGGTTTTGTAAATCTAGGTTTCAGGTTGTTCAACTCAAGGCTTTTTAGCAAGCTGGACAGGGTTTCTTCAGCCTAATTTATATCTGATTCGACTTGACTATAGTTGGGTATTGCGAGTCAACTTGACCGAGGCGAAGGGCCCTCGCCTCTTTGGTTAAAGGCTTAAGTTAACTACTGCCTGGCAAAACCTATACGAGGCTTTGAACATGCTCAACTTCTATGGGGAAGGCAGTAATAGCACCCTTCTATTTCAGGAACGGTGACGTTGCTACTTTCCCCTAATTTTCTTCTCTGATTATCTCCTTACTAGGTGCAGGGAAAGCAACTATGTCAATCTCATTTATAGCCGACACCCTGGTCGCGGCCCAAGACTCCTGGCAACCCTTTGCCACCTTTGTAGTCTCTTTCCAGTCTCGCCAGATCGACGGGGAAACCCAACACCGCACCGTGGTTTACTTTCTCGAATCCGATCGCAGAAAAATCTGGCCTGGCCTGGAGTGTGACGGGGTCTACGGGTTGATAGCGGATCAACTGCAGCGAGTCTTTCAGCTGGAGCCAGAGGTGGCCGGGGCGGCCCCCCTAGCCGCGGGTCAATCCGTAGTAGAACCGACATCAGACCGCGATCTGACCGCTGAGGTTGGGGCAGATCTAGATCAACCCGGGGAGTTGCCTATCCCGGGGCAGGACGCTGAAACCAGTCACCCGTCCGAACCCGCGCCAGCTATACCCGATGCAGAGTTACCACCCCCTACCCCCGTCGCCGAACCGGCCTCAGACCCTCAATTCAGCCCGGCCAACCCGACTGCCCCAGGGGAAAGAGGACAGCCCACCAGCATGGAAACGATTCAGCTGAAACTCTGGCAACCCTCGATGGCAGAGAAAGAGGAGGCGAAGGAAACCAGCCCAGCGCCGGAGATCGTCATTGATCCACAGCGGCGATCGCTAGGCCGTCCCCTCCAGGCTGATCAACCCCTGGATCTGGAGGTTACCTTTCAACTGCAGGGGGCAGGGGCGCTGGCTTTGACCCAACAGGCCCTGGCCTACCATGCCCAGGTCTATGGACAAAATCGCATCACCAGGGAAAAATCATTTTTAGGTAAGACCTCGACTGCCTACTTAGTGGATGGTGAACTGACATACACCTGTCGCCTGGCCAATCTGGTGCTACCCCAGTCCGATGCCTACCGGCTTCAGGTACTTACCTGCTTGGAGGGGGGCTTCACCGGTCCGGATCTCTTCGAGGTTTCTTTTGTGCAGATTGTGTAGTTCAGGGTCTGATGATGGGAGTTAGAGCCCTATATACAGGGTTGATGCCTATCTTGTAAGGACGATCTATGGGTGCATTTGACTGGGAAGTTTTTTTGCGACGGTGGAGCCAGGCCATCCTGGAGTCTATGGATGGGAGCGATCGCCAGCTACTCCCCCCGGAGGTGATCGAATCCGGCTGGCTGGGTTACCCCGGCGCCAGTGAGGCGGACCTGCAGCGGGCAGAAATCCGCCTGGGGATGAGGTTGCCCCCCTCCTATCGGGCCTTTCTCAAGGTCAGCAACGGTTGGCGACAAACCGCTAAACAAAGTGATGGATTTAACCATCGGCTGTGGTCTACGGAGGCCATCGATCGCTTCGCTGTTCGTCACCCCCAGTGGATTAAAAGCTTCACCCAGGATCCCCAGCTACCGGGCATGCATCTAGAGGATGACCTCAACCAACTGGACGATAGCTGGCAGCCCATGGGAATAACGGATGAAGAGTACTACGTCTATGGGGACGCCCAGGATCCGACTAAATTTAGAGTAGAGTACCTCCATACCGCCATTGCCATTAGCGATGTGGGGCTAGATTCTATTTATTTGCTCAATCCCCAGGTGGTGACCGCGGAGGGAGAGTGGGAGTCCTGGTTTTTAGCCGATTACCTGGCGGGGGCCGATCGCTACCCCTCTTTTCAAGCCATGATGGAAGCGGAGTACCAAAACTTCCTGGATTGGCAAAAGCCTTTGCCCGAGGGTACCTCCACCCCTAAGGCTGGTCAGTCGGCTGCTGAGGTGGGGGAGCCGACCCCACCGCCGCTGCCATCGCCCCCCCTGGACCCACCAACCGGGCTTCCCCACCCACCGGTAAACTACCCTGATCTAGATTCGGCAGAACCGGAGGCAACCGGGCCATCTCCCAAATCAGAGGAGATCCCCTGGCAACGGTTAAAGTACCTGGCGATCGAGGTGCAGGCCAGACAGCCCCAGGCCAAGCCGGAGTATAGAACCCTGGTGCGCCATGCCGACGATTTGACCGCCGAGGTGTGGTCTGGCCTGCCCGATCAAAAGGTACAGCAATGGCTCCGGCGGCACCTGAAGGCAACCAAGAAAATACCCCTGCCCCACCCCTGTTCTAGCACTGTCCCCGAGGCCGTTCCTACCGCCCTTTTACCTGAGATCGCGGCTGAGCCGCATCAGGAGGACCCTAACCCTCAGCCGCCCAGCGTCGATCCACCCCCATTACCGCCCCCCCCTCCGGTACCCCTGGCCTTAGAGCTAGAGCAACTGGTGATTGGAGATCCGGCCTATCCGGCGCAGTCTATTGTGGTCAATCCCCTTACCCATCGCCAGCCTAAATATCTGAAATTGGGCTCCCTGGTGGGTGATCAGCCCTTTACCATTGAGGTGGCCTTTCGTTTACCCGGCGATCGCCTCGACCATCCCGGTCTGGATCAGGTGCTCTACAACGTGCAGGTGTTTGCCCAAAACCGAGCCTCCAGCCAATGGCTAAAATTGGGGGAAACATCCCCCAGTTCCCTTGCCCCTGGGCGACAATCCTACCGCACCACCCTGTTTAACCAGACCCTGGACACAGGTATGTATCGGCTCCAGGTGTTAACTCGTTTTTCGGGAGCGGCCCAGGCTCTAGCCTCCTTCGAACTACCCCTATTAAATGTTATTTAGTCAAGATTATTGAGAGGGTGGTTATGGCGGTAGTTATCGCTAAATTCATAGATAAACATTGGGCAAGACCATCTCCCTGGGGGTAACCCTCGACCCCGTAGAACAAAATCTAAACCCTATCAGAGTTAACATAGCGGTATCTCCTCTGCTCCCAATCAGCTATCCCTATGACTCTGGATCCAAGCACCTATCCTTCTCGTACTTTTATCCGCTTTACTGTTAATAACCAACTGCTAGCAGATGTCACTGATCAGACCATTATGGCCTCTGTGCAGCGCTTAGGTGGTCAGACCTATGTTCAGCAGGCCGTACCTGGTCAAGAACTGCCCTCCCTATCCAGACAGTCTATGGACTGGGGAATTAGTTTAAAGCTGGGACAGTCGATTCCAACCCCAGCCTCCGATCATCAGGAGGCTGGGATCCAGGCTGCCCCCCCCACCCTGGATGAAGAGCTGTTGGAGGAAGTGACCCAAACGGCCTTTCATGACCATCCCCGTCTCTATCAGGATTGCGGCAGTGCGGCGGCGGCAGCAGCGGTAGAGGCGGAGATCGCAAGAGAGATTATTGCGGCCTATCGAACCATCAAACAAAAGCAGGCCTGTCCCATTGTTCAGAGTTTGAATCAACTGCTATAAAGTTCTGCTGTGTGGGCTTTTTCCTGAGGGCATAGCCTCAGACTGGCTGAGGGATGCATGGATTTACAAGGAATCATCGGAAAGGTTACCGTACCGACGTCTCTAACCAGGCCCAGGGTAGTATGATGCCTTCAGGGTTGCTATTTTCACCATAGCAAGGTCCTGGCTAGTTTGCATCTACCCCATTTGTAATGAGTGAGTCCTATGTCAACATTGGTCCCATTGCCTGTCGCCTTTCTAACCTGATTGTCTCGACAGATAACGGTCATCCAAGTTTTTCCGCCACGGTTCTCCAGGGTAACCAACCGTTTTGCCTCCAGGTTACGGTAGAGTTTTCTGGTCCCGGCGCGATCGCCCTCATGCCCCTATCTCCAGCTATTCAAGTTAGCTTCTATACCAAGCCCTTAGGACCAGAGGCGGGTGTTGGCCTGGGTAGCTTGGTGATTAATACCAAACCTGGGGTCTTTACCTATACCCCTACCCTGACCCTGGGGTCACCCTTTTCCATTGGCCTCAAGGCCAAGACTCTTTATCGCATTGGGGCAGCCCTGAGGGTAGGGGCTCCCGACTGGCCATCGTTAATTACGGGTTACACCGAAGAAGTAACCGTTGAACTTTATACCAATCCTGATAGCTAAGGTCAGATTAAGTCCTAGCTACTCTAGCCGTAGCCACCCACCAGGGGTAAAGGCCCGCCAGCACACTTACCCGACTTTTCCTTTTACCGATTAACCCAGTTTTCAGAGGTGTGGCCCAAGCTATACATTTAAAGACCAAATCCTTAAAGGCCAATCGCTCCCTTCACATTGGCCCCACTCAGGTCGGCTCCGTTTAGATTGGCCCCCACCAGGTCGGCTCCTACCAGGTCGGCTCCGTTTAGATTGGCTCCCCTCAGGTTAGCCCTGTTGAGATTGGCCCCCATCAGGTCGGCCCCGCTCAGGTTAGCCCTAGTGAGATTGGCCCCCATCAGGTTGGCATTGCTCAAGTTGGTTCCGCTCAAGTTGGCTCCGCTCAGATCGGTCCCCATCAGATCGGTTCTGGTCAAGTTGGCCTGACTCAGATCGGTTCTGCCCAGGTCGGCCCCCATCAGTTCAGCCCCACTCAAGTTGGCCCTACTCAGGTTGGCTCTGTTCAGGTTGGCCCCCATTAAATTGGCTTCCTTCAGGTTGGCCCCACCCAGGTTTACCTTGCTTAGGTCTACCGTTTCTCCTGGGTTGGCTTCTCTCCAGGTGTTCCAGCCTGGTACTCCTGCCTTGAGAATAGCTAATTGAGCCCGATCCATGTCTCCTCCAGTATGGGGGTGTGTTTGATACCCTGATTAGGTAGCTGTCTACCAGGCAGACTCGGTCATCAATACTAGAAATACTGCAGGGAACATAGCTTTGACCAGAATGCTGAGGACAGAGTGAACGGGTTAAGCCTAAACCAGAACTAAATTGACCCAAACTATGACCGGTTAAGCCTAAACCAGAACTGAACTGACCCAAACTGCAACCGGTTAAGGCTATACCTAAACAGACCCGGCTGTGGCTGGTACCGGCTGGGAGGAGGGATCATCCAGGCCCACCAGTTTAGTGCTCAAGTCCCAAAGCTTACGGGCTTTAGCGTCATCCTGGGCTTCGTTGGACACCTCCTGGGCAAAGGAACGCCGACCCGGTTGCTGCCGATTACCCCAGCTCCAGTAAATGCCCGACTCCGCCAGGTCGGGATCGGCCACCACCGCTGCTACCCGTTCCCCTGCCAGTTGTTGGGTGACATAACCGCCGGTTATATTCTTCTGGAACCAGGGAAAGATGGTTTGAAAGGCTTTGAAGTGATTACGGAACAGGGGCGTATCGGCAACACAGCCCGGATAGAGAGAACTAAAGGTAATCCCGGTGGATGGGTGGTAGCGACGGTGTAACTCCCGCATGGTGAGAACATTGCAGAGCTTACTGTCTTTATAGGCTTTCCCTGATTTAAACTTTTTGCCGTTAATCATGGCGACGGGAGCCTTAAAGCCAGCTGCAAAGCCCTCTAGGTTACCCAGGTCGGGGGGCGCAGGGATGGGAATTTTGCCTCCTAGTTCCTTGGGATTGGCCGTCACCGTACCCAAAATAATCAGGCGCCTATCCTGCGCTGGTGACGCCTGGAGGTCTTCTAACAGCAAGTTGGCCAACAAAAAGTGCCCCAGATGGTTGGTGGCCACACTAATTTCATAGCCATCGCTACTGTAAATCGGTTCCTTTTCCAGGGGATAGTAGACGGCGGCATTGCACACTAAGGCTTCCAGCGATCGCCCCATGGCCCGAAAATCGGCCACGCACTGACGCACACTGGCCAGGGATGCCAGATCCAGGTGAAGCAGGCTGTAGCTACCGGTTGGCATGGCGATCGCCTGGGCCGCCCCCTGGGCTTTGTCCAGGTCGCGGCAGGCCATCACCACATGCCAGCCCCGATCGGCCAGAGCCCGAGCGGCATTTAGCCCCACCCCAGAGGAAGCGCCGGTAATAATGACGGTTTTTTGCTGTTCCATTGCCAGACAACCCTACTTATCAATTACATCCAGTTACATCTATAGCCGCAGCCACGGTTGACAGAGCCGAGGCAAAACGCCTATCCAGCCTACACCTGTGGATGGATTCTAAGCGCGGACAAGCCTGTCCGTGACAGCCATCCTATTACCCGATCGGCTGGGTCCTCAGCCTTCTGGCCAGAGCTATAGTTTCTTAGTGTTAAGGATCTTTCCGCCATTCGGGCTATTTCTTAACGTTTGTTGAAATATGGCTTGGGTAAAACCCCTCAAAGGGTGGGGAAAACCCTTAAGAAAAGTCTTCAGATTGCCACTCCCATACCCGTGACTAAAGACTTTTGCCCCATCCATGGCCTGATCCTGCCCTCGCCTGGAGGGAGACCCCTGGCCCCAGTTCGCTTTTCCGTTATAGTAAGGTCTTGCAACCCCGATGGACAAAGAATTAGAGAGTTATGGCGCGGCTGGCACTGTTAAGCGTATCCGATAAAACCGGCCTGGTGGAATTAGCCCAGGCTCTGGTTAACCAGTTTGGGTTTGAAATCCTGAGTAGCGGTGGAACGGCTCGCACCCTGACCGAGGCCGGTATAGGGGTAACCCGGGTGTCCGACTACACCGGTTCTCCCGAAATTTTAGGGGGCCGGGTCAAAACCCTCCATCCCCGCATTCACGGCGGTATTCTGGCGCGACCGGATTTGCCTGGGGATCAGGCCGATCTGACGGCTAACCACCTGCGTCCCTTCGATCTGGTGGTGGTTAATCTTTACCCCTTTGAACAGACCATTGCCCGGGCTGGGGTTAGCCTATCGGAAGCCGTAGAGCAAATTGATATTGGCGGTCCAACCCTCGTGCGGGCGGCGGCTAAGAACCACGCCTATCTCACCATTCTCTGCCAACCGGCCCAGTATGCTCCCTACCTGGAGGCCCTGGCTGCCCACCCAGAGCAGGTACCCCTGGCCTTTCGTCAGGCTTGCGCCCGGGTAGCCTTCGCCCACACCGCAGCCTACGACCAGGCGATCGCCACCTACCTCAACCAGACTCTGGCAGCGGCGGATCCTGACACCAGCGCCATGCCCCCCCAGTGGGGTATGGTGGGCCAACGCCATGCCAGTTTGCGCTACGGTGAAAATCCCCACCAACCGGCGGCCTGGTATAGCACTGCCGCGACCCCTGGCGGGTGGGCCGGAGCCCTGCAGGTGCAGGGCAAGGAGCTGAGCTACAACAATCTGGTTGATCTGGAGGCGGCTCGCCGGATCATTGCCGATTTCCCCGCCGATCAGCCAGCGGCGGCAGTCCTCAAGCACACCAACCCCTGTGGGGTAGCCCTGGGCCAGACCCTGGCCAGCGCCTACCAGCGGGCCTATGGGGCCGATCCCGTTTCCGCCTTTGGTGGCATTGTGGCTCTGAACCGTCCCATTGACCCTGAGACGGCGCAACAACTGACCGGTACGTTTTTAGAATGCATTGTTGCCCCTGGCTGTGATCCTCAGGCCCAGGAGATTCTGGCCCAAAAACCTAACCTGCGGCTGTTGTTACTGGAGGATCTCTACAGCGGTCCGGATCAGGAGGTGAAGGCGATCGCCGGTGGCTTTTTACTACAAACCCCCGATCGCTCACTGGACCAACCCGCCACCTGGAATCGGGTGACCACGGTCCAGCCCGACCCCGCCGACCTGGCGGAACTGGTGTTTGCCTGGCGGGTGGTCAAGCATGTGAAATCCAATGCCATCGTCATTGCCCATCACCATCAAACCCTGGGTATTGGAGCGGGCCAGATGAATCGGGTGGGATCGGTGCAGATTGCCCTGGCCCAAGCTGGTGACAAGGCCCAGGGAGCGGTACTGGCCAGTGATGGCTTCTTCCCCTTTGAAGATTCGGTCCGTACCGCTGCTGCAGCGGGGATTCGGGCGATTGTGCAACCAGGGGGGAGTCGTCGTGATCGGGAGTCTATCCAGGCGGCTAACGAGCTGGGCCTGATCATGGTGCTAACGGGAGTGAGACACTTTCTCCATTAGTAATACATAGTCATAGACGGCGATCCCCTGGGTTCTGTGATTTTTTTATCCCCAGGATGGTCGCCTATTCTCCCGCCAGCCAGGTTCTTACTATATGCTTTGACTTGTACCTGTCCTGAATTATTCACCATAACAATGGGCCGACTTACCACCCACGTTCTTGATACAGCCCTGGGTAAACCCGCCGCCTGTCTGCGGCTGACAGTCTGGGCCATTAATGATGCGGCGGATATTAAAACCGCCCTGAAAACGGTGGAAACCACCTCCGATGGCCGTACTTCTGAACCTTTGCTAGAGGGTGAGGAGTTTAAAAAAGGCACCTATGAAATTACCTTTGATGTGGCGGCTTACTTTGCTAAAACCAGCGTTACGATCGCCAATCCCCCCTTTTTAGATCAGATTCCCATTCGGTTTACGGTGGCCGATCCCCAGGCTAACTACCATGTTCCCCTGCTGGTTTCTCCCTGGGCCTATAGCACCTATCGAGGTAGTTAGGGACCTATGACCGATCCCCGCCCTGGCTGCCTTTATGTGGTCGGCACTCCCCTGGGTAACCTGGAGGATATCAGCCTGCGGGCTGTGCGAATTCTGCAAGCCGTTGATTTAATTGCGGCGGAAGATACCCGTCACACCGGTAAGCTGCTCCAGCATTTTCAGATCACCACGCCCCAGATCAGTTACCACCATCACAACCGTCAGGAGCGCCTGGGGGAATTGCTGGACCATCTTCAGCACCAGCACCAGGCGGTGGCCCTGGTCAGCGATGCGGGCATGCCGGGAATTTCCGATCCAGGGCAGGAGCTGATCGCAGCCTGCATTCAGGCTGGAGTCCAGGTGGTGCCCATCCCCGGACCCACGGCGGCAATTACGGCCCTGTGTGGGTCGGGGTTGGCCAGCGATCGCTTTGTCTTTGAGGGTTTTCTACCCACCAAGGGAACGGCCCGCCGCGATCGCCTCATGGCTTTACAACGGGAAGAACGTACCCTGATTCTCTACGAAGCTCCCCACCGCCTGGTCAAGACCCTGACGGACCTGGGGGATTGCCTGGGCCAGGACCGCTCCATAACCCTAGGCCGGGAACTGACTAAACGCTTCGAGGAATTCTGGCGAGGTACCCTGGCCACAGCCCTGGACCATTATCATCACCAGACTCCCAAGGGAGAATTTACCCTGGTGATCGAAGGGGCGCCCCGGTCTTCCCTATCCATGTCAGAATCTGCCCTCCAGGAGGAGATCGCCCGCCTGCTGAACCAGGGGCTCTCCCGCACCGAGATTAGTCGACAACTGGCCCAGCTTACTGGTCAGTCCAGGCAGGTGATCTATCAACTTTCCCTGGCGATCGAGCCTTGAATGTCTCTGGTTAAGACGGCCCTATCCCCAGGATTCTGGCCGAAACCATAACCTCGGTCTGTCTAGCTAGATATAGGCGGAAATATCTTCACCGCACTCATCGGCCAGATAGCATAGAGCCCGAAACCGTAACTCGATCAGCTCATCGTACAGAGGGTTTAACTTGCACAGGGGAGGGATATGGCCAATGCAATGACCCAGAACTACCAAATCTCGCTCAAAGGGACACTGGCTAGGAACTAAGGCAGCGACCTGGTGGGCGCGGTCAGGGGTATTAACATTGAGGTTGCTAACCCACTGCCGTAGGGGCTTTAAAGGTTGGAAAATCAAAATGCAACTATTCGCTGAAATCAATAGTGCCTATATAGTAACAAGGAAGTTTGGGAGCGGTGCTATGGCTGGCAAAGAGATTCTAAAGATTTATCTAATCAATAGCTAATTGTGCTAGAGCAGGGCTAATGGTACAGCGTTTAATTATTGATCTGGACCAAATTACCGGGGGTCTATTACATTTGACGCCGGAGCAGCAGCACTATCTTTATCGGGTGTTACGCCTGGGCGGCGGCGACCAGTTCCTGGCTTTGGATGGTCAGGGTCAGCAGTGGTTAGCGGCCCTGACCGATCAAGCTGGATGGGCCATGGTGACGCCCCAGCCCGTCACCCCAGACTCCCTGCCCTTGATTACCCTGGCGATCGCCCTGCCCAAGGGGAATGGGTTTGATGGGGTGGTGCGTCAGGCTACGGAACTGGGGGTGACTCGTTTGCAGCCCATCCTCAGCGATCGCACCCTACACCATCCCGGCCCCAATCGGCTAGAGCGCTGGCGACGGATTGCCGCTGAAGCCACCGAACAAGCTGAACGCCTTCAACTTCCCCAGATCCTGGAGCCCCTTTCCTGGTCGGCATACCTCCATCAGACAACGGCGACAACCCGATGGATCTGCCTGGCCCGGGCCGCGTCTCCCCACCTGCTCACCCTGGCACACCAGAGCCCCCTGACGGGGGAGATTAGCCTAGCAATTGGGCCAGAGGGAGGATGGACGGAGGCGGAAGTCACCGCTGCCCTGGCGGTCAACTTTCATCCCGTATCCCTGGGGCCGCAAATCCTGCGGGCGGTTACCGCCCCCCTAGCCGCCCTCACCCTGGTACAGGCCGTCTATGCCAGTCGCCGCCAGGAATCCATGCTTTCCCCCGAAAGTTTTCGGGATCATTCTCAATAGGCAGTGACTATTGCAAAGGGTTTCTCAAGTTAGTTACTATTCTCATTAAGCTAAGGTTATTGCAATTCCCTGGAGACAGATTGAGCTATGGTTTCCTACACTGCGTCTGCCCTTAAAGCCGAGCTCAATGAACGGGGCTGGCGCCTGACTCCCCAGCGAGAAACGATTCTCAAGACTTTTCAGAACTTACCCGAGGGCAACCACCTGAGTGCCGAAGATCTCTGTGATCTCCTGGGCAAGGAAGGCGACCCCATTAGCCTCTCCACCATTTACCGCAACCTGAAGCTGATGGCGCGCATGGGAATTTTGCGGGAGCTGGAGCTGTCCGAAGGTCAGAAACGCTACGAAATTAACCAGCCCGCTCCCCACCATCACCATCACCTGATTTGCGTGCGGTGTAACAAGACCATTGAATTCAAAAACGAGGCGGTCCTCAAGGCGGGGGCAAAAACCGCCAATCGATCCGGTTACCATTTGCTCGATTGTCAGTTGCTAATTCAGGGGATTTGCCCCAGTTGCCAGCGGTCTATTGCCCCAATTTAACTGGTTCTCAAGGTTCTGGCCCAAGCCATCACTCACGCCCTAGCAGTTGCTCGGCCCGGGCCACAAAGTTAGCTGCGGTCAGTCCATTCAGAGCCATAAGCTGACCAGCGGTGGCCGTGGTTTCCCCCCGCCTCCAGCTAAAGATATCCCGGGGTAGATGACTGCGCAGCAGAATCGGCTCCAGCATGGCGCTGGCCCCACCGGTAATACCCAGCAGGGCGTCACCTCCAAACAGCCGCTCAAAGCCAGCCTCATCCAAGAAGTCACTATCCGCCTCGCTGCAGAGATCCCAGGCCACATCGCTGGGGCGATAGAGGCGGCGGGGATTGACCACCGCGACAATACGGCTGCCCACCCCCCGACTAGCGAGTTGTGTGGCGGCCTCTAGAACCGGGATCAGGGTCATGTCCCCGATCACCGCAAAGGTCACAATCTTTTCACCGGGATGACTGGCCAGTTCTACCGCCCCCTCCGCCAGGGCCTGACGGGTTTGGGCAAAGGTGGTGTAAATCGGTAAGGCAGACTTGCTAGCGGTAATCACCACCCCTTTGTTGCGGCTCCCTAGGGCCCAGTCGTAGCAAACCTGAATGGCATTCGCATCGGGGGGAAACAGAGGAAACACATTGCCATTGCGCATCATGGCGGCAAAGTAGTTTTCCACCTCCGGACGCTGGTGGGTCCAGCCATTACGCCCCTGTTCCAAAGCACCAGCGGTAAATAGGGTGACGGTAGCGGGGGTGGGGCGGCGCAGTTCCGCCATGGCCTGGGTGACGGTTTGCCAGATGGGTAGGCCATTAATGGCAAAGGATTCATAGGAACACCAGAGACTACGGCCCCCAAATAGGGCCTGGGCCGCTGCCAAGCCAGCACAGGCATCTTCGCTGAGGGGTTCGTAAACCTGGCCCTGGGGTTCCTGAAAATAGATGGGGTCGGGGGTGGGGTGGATAATCTTCAGAGCCTGATTGATGTTGTTAATGCCCGAGGCCGCGTTACCGTCGGCGTTGGTGATGACAAACTGGGGGTCCTGTTGGCCCACGTAGCCCACCAGAGCCCCCATGGCAGTAGTGGCTACCTGTTTTTCTCCCAGGGCAAATTCCTGCAGGGGTAGATCACCTAGATCGGCCAGGGGCAAAACCGACTCTGTAACGGCGGTCTGGGCGGCAGGACCAGCCATGGACCGTTCGTAGTTAGTGCGCACCAGTTGCCAGGCGGGGGCAGCTAGGGCGCGATCGCTCAGGGCCTTGACAATATAGTCCCGCTCCAGCGTATCGCCAGGATAGAGGTTATGGGATTGGGCGCCGCGTTTGTGCACTCCCGCACCCTTGAGTTGCTTGACAATTAACACCGTCAGCCGTCCCCCCAGGGCCAATTGGGCCGCCTGGTCGGTGGCCTCCAATACGGCCTGGGTAAAGGCCAAACGTTGGCCAAAGGAGAAGCTGGTACTATCCACGTAGGCCCCAGTCTGGTTGGTATCATCGTAATCCCGGGCATCCACCAGGATCACCTCCTCAAAGCCGTTACCGCGCCAGTAGTCCACCATGCCAGCATTGGTTTGGGTGGAAACCATACTGTGGTGTTCCTGGGAGTAGCCATTCCACACCAGAATGGGAAGGAAGTTGGTGACCCTGGGGTAGGCGGTGTGGAAGTGGGCCATGCTACTCATGATGTAGGGTTCCCCCAAGCCGCCATCGCCAATGGTGACCGGAAATAACACCCCGGGATGGAGCCTGGCGCCCGCCATGGCGAAGTGCTGACCCTGGCCCAGGGGACCAGCCGGACTGAGTAATCCAGGGATTTGTCCCGACAAATGGCCCAGTAACCCGTGGGTTTCCCGGAAGCGATCGCACAACTGCTGCACCGTTTCAATGCCCATCGCCTCCAGGGAACGGTCTAGGAAGGCATGGCTATAGAAACCCGGCGCATGGTGCCCCACTTCGGTGACGAGGTTTTTGTGGCCTAGCATGACCAGGGCGGCGATGGCTTCGGCAATACTGGCAAATCCACCGGGGTGCCCCGACTCTTTACTGGCGGTCATTTGCAGAGTCAAGTAGCGGAGGGCATCGGCGGCCAGCAGGGTCTGGTACACTGCTGCGGGGTCACGGGGGGAGTTGATGGCGGTTTGGCCAGAGGCGATGGCTGGGGTCTGGCCATAGGTATCAAACTGCGGTAGCAATTCTCCAAAATACTGGATGCCCTGACAAAATGCTGGTTTTGCTGTCCTACTCACCGCGGTCATAACCCAACCTCCCTAACTGCAAGAATATAAATTAGCTGACCATGGTGGAGTCAATCCAAACCATAGACGAACCGGGCTCCAGACTGACTGCCCGAGCCGTTTATCCATCCTACCAAGATCCGTCGCCCCCCATAGCCACAGGCTGGGCTAGGGGAACAAGGTCCAGACTCGGCGATTTCCCCAATTAATCCGAAGCCCCACCGAAACCCTACCGACCACCAGCCCGATTCCTGCTACAGCCCGATCTATAAATTTGGCCAGAGCACTGAATGACTAACTGACTTGGGAAAGCGCTAACCTTAAGGGATAATAAAAATTACATATTTCTCAATATATTGTCTCCTGCCAAGGATATGACCGTGCAAGACCTCCACTCACCGCCCAATCTGGAGATTTCTGATGCCCCCTCCGATCTGGAGGGTTCCCCCCTCGCCTATGACCAGGGGCCTAAAGCTAAACCCTGGCTGACGGCCTGTTTAGGATTGGGGGCGGGGGTGCTTTTGACCCTCTTAGGTACCCATCTGGCAACCAAGCAAACTACCCCTGCTAAGTCAACCCCAGCGGTGACCCCAACCGCCCCAGCCAGCAGCCAAGCGGTGACTGTGACGCCGGTGCTGGTTCAGACGGTAGCCGATACCCTGGCGGTGAATGGCACGGTAAAAGCCATGGATCTGCTGTCCATCACTCCCCAGGTGAACGGCCTACAAATTCGCCAGGTGCTTGTGCGGGAAGGCGAGACGGTGGTCCCAGGGCAGGTCTTAGCCCGGCTGGACGATACCACCCTGCAGGCCGATAGGCGTCAGGCCCAGGCCCAGTTATCGGTGGCCCAGGCCCAGGTGGCCCAGCGGCAGGCGGCCCTGGCTCAGGCCCGAGCTAACCTGGCAGAGGCGCAGCAAAATTTAGACCGCAGCCAGGCACTGGCTAGTCGGGGCGCCATCAGTCAGCAAGAGCTGACACGCCAGCGCACCCAGGTGGTGACGGTCCAGGAATCCGTCGGGTTGGCAACCGCTGACCTGACCAGCGCCCAGGCAGGGGTGAGATCGCAGCAAGCCGCCCTGGAGCGACTGCAAACTCAGATTAGTCAGACCGCTGTGCGTGCCCCTGCGGCAGGCATCGTGGCTGAGCGTCGGGCCAGCGTTGGGGATATTTCTTCAGCGGGCACGGCGATCGTCACCTTGATTCAAAATAATCAACTTAAGCTGGCGGCAGAAGTTCCCCAGACCCAAATTAGTAAGGTCACCCCAGGCGCTCCCGTAGCTATTCGCTCCACGAGCGATCGCCGTTTACAACTCCAGGGTGTGGTGCAATCCATTGATCCGGTGATTAACGCGGCTACCCGAACGGCCATTGTCAACATCAGCCTACCGGCTAGCCCCTTACTTAAATCTGGTATGTTTCTCCAGGGTAATATCACCGTCGCCTCCCGATCCGGGTTGACGATCCCGGCTACGGCGATTCAGCCCCGACCGGATGGCAGTAGCCAGGTGTTTGTGGTTAATCAAAGTAACCAGGTGAGTGCCCGTGAGGTCACCCTAGGCAATCGTCTGTCCCCTAGTGGCGGCCGACCGGCCCAGGTGGAAATCCTGAAAGGACTGGAGTCAGGAGAACAGGTGGTAACCAGTGGGGTGGGCTTTTTGCAGGATGGGGACACCGTTAACCGGGTCCAGTAGCCACTTTTCCAGGCCCCTATCCCCCCAGCTACAACTGGGGGCAGGTTAATCTTCCTGTTCGAAGAATTCTGGACGACGACTACGGGGAATGGGCCAATCGGGATTTTCGCCGCCAATAAAGCAGTTTTCAATCACCACGTACTCCCGACTAAACTGCTCTAGTGCATTAATTAAAATATCAAGGGCCAGGGCATCACTGGTGCCCAGGTCAAACCAACAGCGCGCCCAGCGGCCCTCGTACTCTACCTCCCCCATGTTGTGCATGACCGAGAGCATACTGTCGCCCAACCGGTCTTGGTCGTAGCCCATATAGCTGATATCCAACCCAGTATCCTGAACCTGAAGGTTTTCTGCATTAAAACCACCCAATTTCCCCAGGAAAAACCAGGAGGAGAAAACCTCGTCAATATACTGTTGCTCAAGGTTAGAGGGAACCGTGTCAAACCTTAACCAGATCCAGAGATTAAAGAAGTCGCACTCACGAAACTCTACCTGCATGGTTACCCACCTAGTATTCACCTACAGTACTCTACAGGCAGATCCGGCTATTGTCCTAATTAGGGCCAGCTTGCTGAGCGCAAAGGTTACTGTCTAGTCCCTCGGTCACGCACTTCTCGTAGCGAATTTGCCACACTACCGGCCTGGGTAATTGCTGGGCGTAGGTGAGGGTCTCCGCATAGACCGGTATGCTGGCCTTCGCATCGCCTTTGAGGGCGAGAATTTGAGCTTTTAAGTAGAGCAGGTCAGGATTTTTAGGGGCTTCCAGCAGGGCCTTGTTTACTTCTGCCAGGGCTTGATCGTAGCGCTTTAAATCCCGCAGACCGATGGCAATGCCCCGATGGGAAAGGTAGGTGGGGTAGCCATTTTGTAAGCGGGCGATCGCCTGATCGGGGTTGGCGAAGGGCAGATTAACCGCCAACAGTAAATCCATAAAACCCTTAAGCAAACTCAACTCCGGATCCGTTGGGTCAACCTGTTCCGCTGCTTGTAATTCGCTAAATACCTGTTGGAGCATCCGTAATGCTGCTGGGGTACCCCTGGCAATCCCTTGGGTCTGTAGCACATGGGCACCTTCCATGAAAACTCCTACCGCAGTATAGAGGTGGCCCCTGAGGGGATCGGTGGCCTTCAGAGCCTCCGCCGTTTGTTGGATTAACTGGGCCTGTTGGGCAAGACCATCCAAATCCTGATTCAGGTAGCTCAAAGCCGCTGCCATGGCATAATTCATCGGTTCCTTGGGTTCGGCAGCTATGGCCTGGTTCACCAACCTTTGTGCACCCCCATAGTCACCTGCGTAGAACAGGGCTTTAAAGGCCGCCTCGCTGGCCGATCCGATCGGGTGGGGGTTGGTGAGGCGAAAGGGATCCCTAGCCCAAGCCGGAGCCGGAGCGGTCAGCCCTATGGCTAGAACGGCGATCGCCCCTATCCAGAAAGGACGGCGAGGACGAAAGCCTGCAGGGTTCTGAGGCTGATTTTTTTTTCTAATACTGCTTGTAAGGTTGCCTATCCGGTGCCAGCTCATGGTTACCACCTTCCCATCTTTCAGGTCAATAGCACCATTGTGCCCGATACCTCCGGCAAGTGACACGCTAGACTGTTACAGATGATACACTGGCACTTCCTTAGGTGATTTCTACCAGGGTCACACCCTGGTACCATGAAGTTTCCCTAATCCGGTGACGAATTTCAGGTTTTTCCTCAGGCCCATGCTTTACCTTCGTCAATTAACCTACCATCCACCCGCTAGCTCTAGACCCATTTTAAACCAGGTTTCCCTGGAGCTAGCCCCGCGCCAAATGGGGGTGATCTACGGTCCCAGTGGATCGGGTAAAAGCACTCTCCTGGAGCTCCTGGCAGGTTTCGCCAAACCCACCACAGGAACGATCCAATGGCGTGAGCAAATCCTCGACCCCGAGTCGTTGCGTCAATTGGCGGGCTTGGTCTTTCAGTTTCCAGAACGCCACTTTTGTGGTCAAACGATTCTGGAAGAATTGCGGTTAGGACATCCAGAGATCGGCCGCGAGCCTATCGATCGCACCCTAGCGGCTGTAGGGCTGGATCACCTCTCCCTCGATGCCCTACCCCAAGCCCTTAGTGGTGGGCAGCAACGCCGCTTAGCCTTGGCGGTGCAGTTGATCCGTCAACCCTACCTGTTGTTGCTGGATGAACCCACTGCCGGTTTAGACTGGTCCATGCGTCAGCAGATTTTGCGGTTATTGCAAGAACTCAAACAAACCTGGACGTTGCTGGTGGTTTCCCATGATGCCGAAGAACTGGCGGCCCTAGCCGATCACAGCTGGCAGTTGCGGCAAGGACAGCTCACCGGGGTAGATCGAGCTAGTTCGGTAGGAGTGGATTAGGTCCATGGAAATTCTGCAGGCTTTGCCCGATTATCCTCACCATTGGCAGCAAACCTTAGGCTGGCAGCCCGCGGCTGCTTTGCAGGATCAATTTCAGTCTCTCTACCAGGCCATCTTGACGGCAAACCAGCAGGTTAACCTAACCCGCATCACCAGTCCTGAGGACTTTTGGGAAAAGCACCTGTGGGACTCGTTGCAGGGTGTAGCGCCCTGGTTGCCAGAGGCCGACCTACCAACTCCTAGCCGCCGCCTGATTGACATTGGTTCGGGGGGAGGCTTCCCTGGCTTACCCATAGCCCTGGTGTTCCCCCAGTGGCCTGTCACCCTACTGGATGGGACCCGGAAGAAAATTGCGATTTTAGAAACCCTCTGCCAAACCCTGGCGATCCCCAATGCTAACCTGGTGGCCCAGCGAGCTGAACAGGCAGGCCAGCAACCCGGTCATCGGGAAACCTATGATATTGCCCTATTGCGGGCCGTAGGAGGGGTTAATACCTGTGCCGAGTATGCCCTACCCCTGCTGAAGTTGGGAGGCCAGGCCGTGCTTTACCGGGGACAGTGGTCCGTTGCAGAGGCTGAAGCCCTGGCGGCCATACTACCCCGCCTGGGTGGAGAAATCCTGGAGGTACGGGCAACCACGACTCCCCTGACTGGGGGTATTCGCCACAATGTGGTGGTGGCGAAGGTTAGCCCGACTCCGCCCCAATTCCCTCGCTTACCCGGGGTTCCCACCAGGTCTCCCTTAGGAAATGGTTAGCTGGCGTTGCTGCAGATATAAGATTGTTCGTAGTCCATCATCTATCTCCTCCTGCAAGTCGTTTGGTAGGGAACCAATACATCAACCAGGAATGTTTTATCGATTGTGAGAATTTGAGATACATTAGCGACTGAATCCCTAAACAAGCCTGTTGCTCCTTTCGGTAACAATACATTGCCTGGGGCTTCTGCTAACTGATAGAACACCCTTATCTAGCCATGGTAGGGTCGCCCAAAAAAATCCTGGACCCGCATCGAGAGCGATGGGCCAGCCCACTATTCTGCATCAGCCCTGAGAGACTTGGACGGCAAGGCCAGGTTTAACGGCGGCGTTCCTGCAGCTTGCGATAAACACTTTTGAGATCAACCTGGTGGTAGGCCAGGGCCACCAGCGTGTGATAAAACAGGTCCGCCACCTCGGCGGCGATCTCCTCCGGGTCATCGTCCTTGCAGGCCATCACCACTTCGGCGGCTTCTTCCCCAATTTTCTTGAGGATCTTGTTATCGCCCCCCTCCATCAACTTACAGGTGTAGGAGTTAGGGTCAGGCTGCAGCCGCCGCTGGGTAACTACTGCAAAAACCTGAGATAGGGTATCGGCGGGGGGCAGGGCCTTATCGTTGCCGACCTGATGAAAACAACTACGCTCCCCCGTATGGCAGGCCACATCACCCTGCTGGTCTACCGTTACCAGCAGGGCGTCACTATCGCAATCGTAGCGAATGGTCTGAATCCGTTGAGTATGGCCCGACGTGGCTCCCTTATGCCAAAGAGCCTGACGGGATCGACTCCAAAACCAGGTCTCTCCTGTCTCCAGGGTCTGGCGCAGAGCCTCAGGGTTCATCCAGGCCATCATCAGCACCGTACCATCCAGGTGATCTTGCACAATGGCAGGAACCAGGCCTTGATCGTTATAGCGGATGCGATCTACCGGGATAGCGTCAAGCAAGGAGGAATGGGTGGCCATGGGACTACAGGTGGAGGCTGGATGGGGTTTACTCGTGGCGCTGGTCGGAGGGATGATCCCTTCCGGAGATAGCTTCCATAGAAGCTATAACAGCCTGTTGGGCCGCTAAAATATCTCGTTCTTCTCCCCCCAGATAGAGTCGACCAAAACTACCAACCGAGCTGATTTGCAAAATATTAATGAGGGCGGCCTTCTCGGCTTGATTAGCCGCTAAGGAAGCGTAGGCCGCAGGCTCAACCTCAAACACATAGAGGGTTTGCCCCGCCACAATCATATTACCGCGACGACTGCGGTTAATCAGTTGGACATGGTGGGGATCGAGGTTCCGAATCACCTGACTGGAAATAATTCGGGGTTTGAGGCGATCGCGGTAACTAACCCCCAGGGCTTCTAGCATCGCCTTTCCCGCCGCATGTACCTCGCCCTGTTTACTGGCGTGGACTTCTAGTAACCCGTAGAGGCGCTCAACAATTAAGGTCCCTGAACGCACCACCGCCGCCTTCAAGCCAATATCTAAAATTCGATTGATTTCAATGCCGGGAGAGATTTCAATCCAAAGGGAGGCATCCCCGGGCAGCGGCAGAAAACCCAAGGCAACGGTACCCATATAGGCGGCATGCTGGGGCTGCAAACTGTCGATATATACGTAACTGCGAAGATTAACGCCCAAAAGCTTATCCTGATTCTCTCTCCTGGTAGTAGCAGTATACCGGGCAGAGAGACTAAAACTTAGACCCAAAACCGATGGAAGTATCTCCCATCGTATTGTAGATAGTCAGCCCCAGGGGTAATTGCAGCCGCCCATCCCGGTCAACCAGGTCCCCCAGGATGGGCAGTTGCCTTAAATCTATAGTTGGGCTGGCGTCCTGAACGGCATGGATACCCACCTGACTGGTTAAACTAATTTGCTCAGCCAATTCTTCTAACTGATGCACCCCAAGGGGATCACTGACACTTTGGGGAGAGGGTGTCTGGCTATCCGTTGACGGCGGGGTAAGGGCTAAAACCGGCAGGGGTGCCAGCCAAATTCCCCCCAGAAAAGCCGTAGCGAACCTTAAAGAGTTAGGCATCATAGATTAGGAATCGTATATATTTGCAAACCAATTTGATAAATTAGCCTAGATTATTACCTTGGAAATTCCTTGCTAACGTCAACGCGCTTTGCACTGGCAATAGCTTCTTAAGCCGTTAACTCTGAGGATTTCCTTGGTAATTTTACCTACAACCTAGTGAAAATAGATTTAATCAATATTTAAGGCTAAGGTAATACTTAATCTTAAACATTCATCTGGCAGCCTGAATATACCATGGTCTAATCAGTTGTCACTATTAAGAAATATACGTAAATCGATGAAATCTACGTAAACATTCACCCTATGGATGTAGCCACGGATCACGGAGCCGGAAGGAAGTGAAGAAATGAATCTGATTCCTGGGTATCAGAATGGTCACCCTATCCTCTGGGCCACTGATCGGTAGGGGTAGTCTGCTAGACCTTGGGTTCAGCACCAATCAGGGGTTCTAGCTTTCTCCAGGCTTCAGCGGCGGCAGCCTGTTCAGCCAGTTTTTTAGTAGGACCCTGGCCTACGCCCCAGCAGGCCTCCTGAAACCATGCCTCCGATCGATAACGGCAGGGATGGCCATCGCTGGGGTTTTGTTCAATGGTGCGGTATTGGGGTAGGGTCCGATCATAGGCCTGGGTCAGTACCTGCAAGGCATCCTTATAGTTCTGGTAGGTGGGATCCTGCTTAAGGAGATCGGTCAACCGTTGCAGGTGGGAGTCGAGCCAGGGGCGAATTAATTCAAGATTATGGTTTTCCAGGTATAGAACCGCCAGAATGGCTTCAAAGGTATCGGCCAATCGGGCTGGAGACAAACTTTCGGGTCGTTGCTGCAACCCCCGGGCCGTCAGCAGGTAGCTATCGAGTCCAAGTTCTGCCGCTAGTTGGGCCAGGGTGCGATCGCTGGTAAGCACCGATCTCAGGGCGGAAATTTCTCCTACCGTTGCCTGGGGAAAGGCCGCCTGTAAATATTCCGTTGCCGCCAGCCTGAGCACGGCGTCTCCCAACAGTTCGAGATGCTCATAGTTATCTTTGGCATCTACGGAACCGTGGGTCAGGGCCCGATCCAACCGTTCCCAATCAACCTGAATGGGATGGGGTAGGCCTAATTTTTGTAAACAGCGCTGCAGCTGGCGATGGGCTTTTGAGGGTAGGGGATCAACCATAGATAGGGGGGAAGGAGCTAGACATAAGCCGGGTTCTGTTCCCCTTTTGGGGGGCGGTTATCTATCTGGGACGGCTGTTACCAGACGCCTCTTGCGGTGCTCTATAACGGGACAGGAAAAAGACCAACCCTTGCCCCTCTGACCTTGCACCCGACCGGGGTTTACCGAGCCAGCACCTCTCGATACTGCTGGTGCGCCCTTACCGCACCCTTGCACCCTTACCTGTGCCGGTCAGGAAAGCTTAGCTTCCTGGGGCCATCGGCGGTATGTTTCTGTGGCACTCTCCTCACGGTCACCCGCACTGGGCGTTACCCAGCAAGTCTGGTCTTTTGGGAGCCCGGACTTTCCTCAGACTGGCCACACCAGTCTGCAACCGCCTGCGCTACCTCCTTCCCCCTTTAGTGTAACCCCTAACCGTCAGGAGCAGGTTAGGCGGGCCTATCAACCCTGACCCAGCCTCCCTAACCTAAACCAATACTTCATAAAAATAGGGGATGATGCTAGGCAACATCCCCTACTTAATTGAATTTGAGCCTTGAACCTGAACTCAGTTCACCCTGAGGGTGGAGTGGGCTGGTGCAATAGAATCCCTAGAGTTGACGATAGGGAACGGAGGTGGCGATATTAATATCGCCCACGGAAACCTTTGCCGGGGCAGCGCTAGCAGGGGCCAGACCACGAGCCATATCCAGGAACATTCTGGGATTACCAGGGGTAACCTTTTTCTCCTGGGGAATAAAACGCTTCACCTGGGATTGCCAGATGATTTGGGGGAAGCCCAGCAAATTACGGTGGTAGGCATCGTAACGGGGATTTTTGATATGGATGGGCCGTTCCCCTTCAACCCGGCCGGGAAGAACCCGACGGCGTTGGTAGGGCACGATATTATAACCAAAGCTATCCAGGTACTCTTGACTATCTAGGAGTTGATCGACAAAGCCTTGAATACCCTTGGTGGCGACTACGATTGACCAGGCAATCTTTTCCCGTTCGCTGTAGACATCGCGACCCAAAATCTTCTGGACGCAATGTTCAACGAACTTATAGTTACTATTTTTTTCGTAGAAGCTGTTGTAAAAGGTGGGTGAGAGGGCAAGACCCCGAATAAAATCTCGCACTGTAATCTGGCCATTACGCAGTTGAGACTCGAGGAACGGTTCCCGGTCCCACTTAAAGGCATGGAAGAAAATCTGCCGATAGGCGGCCTCAATCAGGGCATCCATATCGCTCGCACTGAACAGGTCATCAGTCGAAAAAATCCTGGGCTGCTCGTCACCCCCCACTTCGTAGGCAGCAACCCGTTGATTTTGACTGGACGGAGAATAACTTAATAACGGAAGCGACACGGTTGAATCTCCAGAATCTTAGCAAAATTTACAAACTTTATGGATGATCATACGGGAATGGCTGCCTTGAACCGAAACCAGGTGAAAAAATCAACACAGTCCTTAACATTTCAGAAGAATTCTGACCTGGATAGATGGGCTCTGAACCGCTAAGGCCCTCATGGTGAGGGCCTTAGCACCCGATTGCCACTAGCTCCGGGAGATAGCACCTGCAGGTGGGCCTGGGCCGCTGCTTCGAGGGGCAGGCTGGGGTGGACTATGGGGCAAAGGCTACGGTTCAGCAGCCCCGCATAGAGGGCTTTTTGAATCCGGTGTAGAGTCTCTGCAGGAGTGCTAAACAGGTTCACCCCCGTAATCCAACTTTCCCGCCTGAGAATATCGCGGGGGTCAATGGTAACCTCACCCCGACTACCCACCACCACCACGCGCCCGCCTGGGGTGAGCCAGGTTAGATCACGGCCCAGGTTAAGGTTGGCCAGCATTTCCAGAATAATGGTGACTCCCTCTCCAGCGGTAGCGCTGATCAGTTCCTCCGGGTAGGTAGAACTGTGATGATCGAGCACCAGCACATCGCCCTGTTGAGCCACTAGCTCGCGACCGGCGGGGCTGCCACCGGTGCCAATCACCTCTAAACCAGCGGCCAGGGCCAGTTGTACCGCCGCTATGCCCACGGCTCCGGTGGCTCCATGGATTAAGACCCGATCGCCGGGTTGGGCCCGGCCCTTTTCGAACAGAGCCCGGTAGGCGGTGGAGTAGGGTACGAAGAGACAGGCGCCCTGTTCAAAGGACAGATGGGGGGGCAGGGGATAGACCCACGGGCGATCGTAGAGGGCCATCTGGGCATAGGTACCGGTCAGGGGCCAGCCACCGTAGACCCGATCGCCCACCTGTAGGTCGGTAACCGCTCTTCCCACCGCCGCTACCATCCCTGCTCCATCCACCCCTGGGGTGTAGGGCAGGGCCGGTAGCCGACCATAGGTACCGGCCCGAATGTAGGTATCTACAGGATTAACCCCCGCCGCTCGAATTTCCACCAAAACCTGGGTATCGGTTTCCAGGCAAGGCGGTGGAGTTGTTTCCAGGTGTAAAACCTCGGGTCCACCAAAGTTGTTCACACGAATGGCTTGCATAGGCTCTGAGAATCCAGATTAGTTGGTTTTAGCTAGAATCTTGAGGACAGAATTGACCAGTCAGGGATTTTACCATTCCAGCTGATCGGGGGTAGCTCGCTGGGCATGGTGCTCGATACTTTGAATTTGGCCATCGCGCATGGTGATCACCCGATCGCCCATGGCTCCAATCCCGGCATTGTGGGTAATGACAACGACGGTGGTGCCCAGTTCCTGATTCACCCGAGCCAGTACCTCCAGCACCCGTTTACCCGTACTGTAGTCTAGAGCACCGGTAGGTTCATCGCAAAACAAAACTTCGGGGCGCTTGGCAATGGCCCGGGCAATCGCTACCCGCTGCTGCTCGCCCCCCGAGAGTTGGGCGGGAAAGTGATGGCGGCGATCGCCGAGTCCCACCAGATCAAGGGCGGTGGCAGGAGCCATGGGGTGAAGGGCGATTTCCGTTACCAGGGCCACATTTTCCTCAGCGGTGAGGCTGGGAATCAGATTGTAGAACTGGAAGATAAAGCCAATAAATTGACGGCGAAACTGGGTCAGTCGCCGGTCCCCGGCCTGGGTAAGATTTTGCTGGCGAAAGTACACCTCCCCCCGGGTGGGGATATCCAGACCCCCCAGAATATTCAACAGCGTTGACTTACCACTGCCTGAGGGGCCTAGGAAGACCACAAACTCCCCTTCGTAGAGGTCCAGATCAACCTGGCGCAGGGCCTGCACCTCAACTTCCCCCATGGTGTAGGTTTTGGTGATTTGGTGGGCATGGAAGAGGACCCCAGGTCCAGGGGTGATAGGCGCGGTGGGACCTGGGGCGAGCTGGGCCATGGTTAACCAGGCGAGCTCAGTAGGGGAAAGAAGTGGCCCACCGGACCCTGACCATGGCCAAGGGGTAGGGCGTGTTTGAGAGCCAGGGTGACGTAGTCCTTGGCGGCTTCCACCGCCAGGCGGGGGGCTGCCCCCAGGGCCAGATGGGCGGCGATCGCCGCCGATAGGGTACAGCCGGTACCGTGGGTATGGAGAGTATCGACGGTTTCCGTGGCCAGCACCACCACCTCCTTGCCATCAAACCACACATCCACTCCCCGCAGCGGGTCAGCCATGCCACCTCCCTTCACTAACACGGCTCTGGGACCCAGTTGATAGATAGACTGGGCGGCGGCTTCCATATCCGCCAGGGTGGTCAGGGTCAGACCACTCAATAGTTGGGCTTCGTAACGATTCGGGGTGACAATGGTGGCTAGGGGCAACAATTGGGTGGTGAGGGCGCTAATGGCCCCATCGTCAATGAGCTGAGCCCCGGTCCGGGAAACCATCACCGGGTCCACCACAAGGGGCGGACAGGGGGAAACCGCCTGAAGGGTATCCGCCACTGCCCAGATAATCTCCTGGTTGAGGAGCATCCCCGTTTTTATCGCGTCAGAGCCAATGTCATCGAGAACAGCCTCAATCTGAGCTATAACCGCCGCTCCCGATAGGGCATCCACCCGATTTACCCCCAGGGTATTCTGGGCCGTGATGCAGGTCAGGGCGCTGGTGCCATGGACACAGTGAAAGGCAAAGGTGCGTAAGTCAGCCTGGATACCCGCCCCGCCACCACTGTCAGAGCCAGCAATGGTCAGAGCAACGGGAATCGAAGCAGAGGGGGAACTACCCGAAGCCATAGCTATTTATGATGATTGGGCCGTCGTCGCTTCTGCAAAAAATCAGGAATGTCTAAGCTTCCCAGACTACCGCCACTACTGCCTCCAGTGGTCGGTATGGGAGGGCTAGAGAGATTTCGTTTGAAGGGGGTTACCCGTGCTATTTCCGACTCAGATGGCTGGCTGGCCCGGGTATTAAAGCCAGTGGCGATAACGGTGATTCTGACCTCACCCTGCAGCCGATCATCAATAACGGCACCAAAAATAATATTGGCGTTGGGGTCAACCCCTTCGTAGATAATTTCGGCCGCCGCATTGACTTCGTGCAGAGTGAGGTCGCTTCCCCCGGTAACGTTAAACACGGCTCCAGAGGCCCCATCGATGGAGGCTTCCAACAGGGGTGAGGAGATTGCGGCGATCGCCGCTTCCCGAGCTCGAGACTTGCCCGAACCCACCCCAATCCCCATCAGGGCTGTGCCAGCATCGGCCATGACCGCCCGCACGTCAGCAAAGTCAACATTTACCAAGCCAGGAATGGTAATGATGTCTGAAATACCCTGGACCCCCTGGCGCAGGATGTCATCGGCGGCCCGAAAGGCCTCCTGGACCGGGGTCTGCTCAGAGATGACGGACAATAACTTATCGTTGGGAATCACGATCAGAGTATCTACCCGTCCTTGCAGCGCTTCAATGCCCCGATCGGCCTGGGTCATGCGCCGTCGCCCTTCGAAGGTGAAGGGACGGGTCACCACCCCCACCGTCAAGGCACCCACTTCCTTAGCCACCTCTGCCACCATGGGCGCGGCCCCGGTTCCCGTACCGCCCCCCATACCCGCTGTAATAAAGACCAGATCGGCGCTACCGAGGGCCTTGGCAATCTCATCCCGAGATTCTTCGGCGGCTTTTTCACCAATGGCAGGATTCCCCCCTGCCCCTAGACCACGAGTTAACTTTTGGCCAATATGTAAGGTATTAGAAACTTCCGTGTGATCGAGAGCCTGGGCATCGGTATTAACGGACCAGAACTCAATACCGGATAAGCCGCTATGAATCATACGATTAACAGCGTTACAGCCACCTCCACCAACCCCAATCACCTTAATACGGGCGATACTACCAGGTGTGGGGAAACTATGGTTGAGCGTATCTGCGGACATGGAGTTGGCACCGTTAAGTTTATTATGGTTGAGCCCAGCAAGGCTAAAAGGGTTAGGGGATGCAGCTGAATGGTTCATAAGATCTGCCGATTGGAAAACATCGGAGAGGCTAAGGACAGCCTGGACAGGAGTCGAAACATGAACCTGAATGAAAGAGGCTGGGAAAATCTGAAGATTTTTATGGGCCCTTAATTCTGGTAGTGAACTAGCAACCCCTGCCTGGTTTCAGACAACTATAGATTACTTCATCGAGAAAGGAACAAACCAGGTAAAAAAACTGAAAATCTTTAAAGCATATTTCATTCCTTGGCCCTGGTTTTCCCAATAGCCGCATCGGTGAGGGTAATGGCTGGTCGGCTAGGTTTGGTGAGATCAATGTGGGCCACCAGAGATTTTTCTACCTGTTGAGGCAGGTTACGCATTTTATCAAGGGTCGCCAGTTGCTCTCCCAGTTCAGGGGTGTAGGGGCCTAGATGGACCTTACCCAGGTCAGTTTCTAATACCAGGTTGCCTGGATCGCGCCAGTCTATGGTTTGAATAGCAACCGGGCTACGATGAACGGTTGCGTAGATTTGGGGCCAGTAACGCTGGTATTCCGGTTTCATGCCCTGAAGTTTTAATCCTGGCAGCCGATTGGTGGTGGCGGGGGTGAGACCGAGACTGGACATGGGCATCCAGGCCCCACGGTCATCGATTACACCAGCCTGGAGAAACTGACCGTCGGCCTGGCCAGGGGGTAACACGACGGCTACGGGGACCCGTTCCTGCACTGTTACTGTTAGTCCAGGAGGAAGTAATTGGCGGTTTACCTTAACGCTAAGGACCGGGGTGCGTTGCCGCAGTTGCCGGGCGATCGCGTCGGGATCAATCTCCATCAGAGACTGGGGATAGGTGAGGGGAACCAGGTCCTGAATCATTCTCGTACTGAGAAGATGGGTACCCTTGACTTGAATCTGGCGGGGTGTCTGAATCACCCAACTGGGTCGGGTAGCCGCCCAAAAAATCGCTGCCGTTAGCCCTAGGAGGGCTAGCAGACGCCAAGAGGACTGCCCCAGGTGGAGCCGCCGCTGGCGCCTGAGGACCTGCCGACGGGTCTGGAGTTGATGGCGTGAAATGGGAGCCAGGTCTGTCATACCAGATTCAAAGAGTTTCAAGGTTATCCGAGGCTGATTTTAGCGCCTGTATCAATTCCTGCAATGCTTTTTGCCAGCGACGGGCCAGGTCAAGGTCGGTAAAGGGAATTTGATAGCTAGGCCCGTGGTTGAGGCCAACCTCCAGGTAGACCAGCTTGCCCCCCTGAGGCTCTGTACCGGGTTCAATCACCCGGCTATCTACCTGCAGTTGAATATGTTCTACCTCAGTTAGCGATAAACTAATCAGGTCTACCGGTCCCTGTCGGGTAGGACGCCCCCAGGTCAAGGTTGAACCAACCTGGCCTAACACGGCCCGAATATCGTACTTACTGCGATCAAAACCAGTGGCCCAGCGCTCGTAAGCCTGCACCTTATGATATTCATTCCAACCAGCCCAGGCCAGACCCACAAAAACAGCTAGTAAGGGTAGCCAGAGTAATCCTCTTTCCATAGCTTAAAGTTAACATCTACTGAAATTGTAAATTCTTGCAACAGCTTCTGCCTGAAATCCATGGCCCCATGGAAAAGTAAGCCTAAGCGTGGGACCTTGCCAGCACTGATCGCAGCGCCAGGGACAGGTACCACTTTTAGATCAGTTTTTTGGAGGTTCTCCTATGGCATTATTACCGGTTTTAGCGGTGGTTCCCACCACCCTAACCTGGAGCCCAAAGGTGGCAATAGTGATGATTCTGTGCAACATCTTAGCGATCGCCTTCGGTAAGTTCACCATTAAGTATCCCAGTGCCCCGCCGGCCCTGCCCTCTCCCAGTTTGTTTGGGGGTTTTGGTCTACCAGCCCTGCTGGGTACTGCCAGTTTTGGCCATTTGCTGGGGGCTGGGGTGATTTTGGGCCTGGCTAACCTGGGTGCCCTTTAGCCACCCCTGTTTCCCCTAGGATAGATTTTTTCGCCGGAGCGAACCTGGTTCACTCCGGTTTTTTCTGTCCCTACAGGTTTGTGATGGCCGTAGCGAAGCAGAACCCCTACCCGGCCCTGAAACTATGGCGACGGTACAGCACCAAGCTGGCGATCGCCATAGCCAGTACGGAGAGGATATGCACCAGGTTAAAGGGAGTACCGGGGAAAAACCAGGAATCGGTGCGAAAAAACTCCAGAAAAAAGCGCCCCAGGGGATACCAGATCAGATAGCTGAGGGACAGGTCTCCGGGTTTAAGCTGGGGCTGAAACCGCCTTACCACCCAGAGCAGCACCCCAAAGCCGACCAGGTTCCAAACTGACTCGTAGAGAAAGAGGGGCTGGAAGCGGGTGCTATCGGGATACTGGCTGAGGTTATCGTAGGGGGCCAGGCGATGTTCTGGATCAATCCTCAAGCCCCAGGGTAGGGTCGTAGGAGGGCCGTAAAGTTCCTGATTGATGAAGTTTCCCCAGCGGCCAATCGCTTGGGCCAGGGGGAGACCCAGGGCAATGCCATCCAGGTAAGGAAGGGGGTTAAGGCGGCGAATTCGGGTAAATACCCAGAGGGCAATCACCCCAAAGATAAAGCCACCAAAAATATGAATACCCCCCGCCCAAATTTGCAGAATCGTGATGGGATGGGCCAGATAGTAGCCCAGGCCATCGGCACCGCGGGGGGATTGAATAAATACGTAGTAGAGCCGCGCCCCAATAAAACCAGGAATTAAAATCCAAAACAGCATATCCCAGAGGTTGTCGGGGTCTTCTCCCTGACGGCCCACATAGCGGCTAGCCACGGTGGCAGCGGCGAGAATGGCCATCAGCATTAGCAGACCATACCAGCGCAGGGCGAAGGGACCCAGCTCAAACATAATCGGGGAAACTGGTGGATACATAGGGGAAATTACTCTGCAGCTGACTCTGGGGGGGCCTCTGACAATCGTAGATGGCGGGGACGCCAGCCTTCATGGATCTTTTGGGGAGGTCGGGAAACCACCAGGCAGTCATCGGGTACATCGCGGGTGACTACGGAACCCGCCGCCACGGTGACATCCCTACCCAGGGTGACCGGGGCCACCAGAACACTATTGGATCCGGTCTTACTGCGATCGCCAATAACGGTGGCATGTTTCCGGTAACCGTCGTAGTTGGCGGTAATGGTTCCGGCGCCCACATTCACCTGATTACCCAGGGTGGCATCCCCCAGGTAGGAAAGGTGGGCAACGTTGGTATGGGTTCCCAGGGTGGCCTTTTTTAGCTCCACAAAGTTACCAATCCGACAGCCCTCGCCGACAACAGCCTGACCCCTGAGGTGGGCGTAGGGACCGATGCGGGCCCCCGCCTGCACCGTGCTGTCGGTAATAACGGAAAAGCTAGCGGTCACATTGGGGCCAATGTGACTATTTTCGATCATCGACCCAGGTCCCAGGCGACTCCCAGTAGCAACGGTGGTTTGGCCCCGCAGGTGAGTTTGGGGTTCGATCACCACATCGGGCTCGATCTGCACCGTAGTGTCGATGGTAATGCTATCGGGATCAATCAGGGTGACCCCCGCCGCCATCCAGAAATCCTTAACGCGGTCCTGCAAAATCCCGTAAGCCTCGGCCAGTTGTTTCCGGCTATTGATGCCAAAAATTTCCTGACTATCACTTACATCTACCGCCATGGCAGGGTGGAGATCCTTGACCACATCGGTGAGGTAGTATTCCTGCTGGTCATTGTCAGCCCTCAGGTGGGGCAACACCGTGATCAACTGGGGCCAATGAAAGCAGTACACACCTGCATTAATGCGCGGATTCTGGCGTTGGGCGGGGGTACAATCCCGATGTTCTACAATCTCGGTAACGATGTTTTGATCGGTACAAAAAACCCGGCCATAACCGCTCGGGTCGATAAATTGAGCCGTCAGCAAGGTAGCGGCATTGCCGTACTGCTGGTGAATGGCTAGTAAATTTTCCAGGGTGGAAGACCGTAGCAGGGGAACATCCCCATTCAGCACTAGCAAGTCTCCATCAAAGCTTTCCAGGTAGGGAATCACCTGCTGTACCGCATGGCCTGTGCCCAGTTGCTCTACCTGCTCCACAAAGGTAAGCCCAGATCGGTGGGCCAGGGCTCTCTGCACCTGGTCTTGACCAAAACCTACGACAATAAAGGTATGACTGGGCTGAATCGCTGTCAGTCCGTCTAAGACCCGCTCTATCATTGACATGCCCCCTACCGGATGCAAAACCTTGGGCAGACTTGATTTCATGCGGGTACCGCGTCCAGCGGCAAGAATGGCGACCGCAACCATTGGGGTTCCTCTCAGGGGCTTCTGCAAGGGAGTATATCGCGGTTTATGATCACAATAAATAACCGCAGTGGTAACTTTGCCGCTGCTGGCTCCCCAGTCCTGGGGTCGGCCCCAGCGCAGGCAAACTTGCCGCCAGGAATGGTCACCCCATTGTGAGCCCTGTTCCGGCCCTCACCATGACTCAGCCCAATTCCCCCTCCCCCATTCCCTGGAGCCCAACCCACGCCCGGTTACACCGCTGCTTGCAGCAGCGATCGCTGTTACCCGCCCAGGCAACCGTGCTAATTGCCGTTTCCGGTGGACAAGACTCGGTAGCCCTACTGCGGTTATTGCTGGACCTCCAACCCCACTGGCACTGGCAGCTGCGGGTGGGGCACTGCGATCACCGCTGGCGGCCCGATTCAGCTCAGAATGCCGCCTTTGTCGCCGATCTCTGCCAGGGCTGGGGGATACCCTGCCAGGTGCTGACAGCCCCTCCCCTTGCCCCCGGTGAAGCGGCTGCCCGCCAGTGGCGCTACGGGGTCTTGGGGGAATTGGCCCAGAGCCAGGGTTGTACTTACCTGGTTACCGGCCACACCGCCAGTGATCGGGCGGAAACCTTGCTTTATAACCTGATGCGAGGCAGCGGTAGTGACGGTCTCCAGGCCCTCGTCTGGCAGCGTCCCCTGGGGGGCGATCGCCCCGACCTGCAATTGATTCGTCCCCTCCTGGACTTCACCCGTGGCGATATTACCAGCCTCTGTCAGCGGTTTAACCTGCCCTACTGGAACGACAGCACCAACCAGGATCTAACCTACGCCCGTAACCGTCTGCGGCTAGCTGTCCTACCTTACCTAAAAAACCACTTCAACCCTGACGTAGACCGAACCCTGGCTCAAACGGCGGAAATTCTCAGCGCTGAGGTCGCCCTCCTGAACACCCTGACCCTAGACCTTTACCAGCAGGTTGTGGAGTTTCGCCCCGCCGATCAAAGCTGTCGTCTTCATCGTCCCCCGCTGCGATCGGCTCCGCTAGCATTGCAACGCCGTTTGATTACCCAGGTATTACGTCAGGTAATGACCGTACAACCTACCTTTGACCGGGTAGAAAGCCTGGTCAGCCTAATCCAGGCTCCCCAGGGTAGCCAGAGTTCCCCCTTGCCGGGCGGGCTGGTGGCTTCCGTACAGGCAGAGTGGATTGTGCTATTGTTAAATCCCAGTTGCGGTAAGGCCTAGGCAGTCAATATGGAAGCTACCTCCTACCTGGATGGCATTCTGGCCAGCCTGGCTCTGCTAATCTTACTGGCGGGTCTCTGGTTGCTTCTGACTGGGGTCGGTAACCTTAACCGTTAATTCAGCCCCAGTCCGGCGATCCTTAACACCGTAGTTGATTAATTTAGTCAGGTTATACACCAGGGTTAAGGTCAGAAAGCCTGTTGCCACCCATAGTTTACCCTGGCCAGACAGCCACAGACAGCCCATGGCTACCCCCAGACCATCCAGGCTTAGGACTAACCCACGGGAATGCCAGGGAGCTGCCTGAATAGGCTGGCGATCGCCGGTCTCTAATTGCACCCCAGCGGCCAGGTTAAACCCCAGGAGACTCAGCATAATCACCACCAGGCCCACCCCCAAATAACCAAAACTAGCCAGATAAAAGCCCAGCAGTTCTGTCCCCAAGGTTGCCATCAGGACCCGGGCAAACCGGTAGAGGCGGGGGTCAAGGCCGTAGTCTGGATGCTGTCCCAGGGTTTTAACCTTCTCCAGATCGACTCGAGCCATATGGGCCTGTTCCAGTAAACCCAGGAGCAAACCCAGGGCCAAAATTGAGTCAGACAAGGTTGGGCAAAACCAGAGTTGCCAGCCTAACCCCAAACCGGCTGGCAAAAAGCAGGCCCCTACCCAAGCAGGGCGCAGCTTTAGTCCGGTATGACTGGCAGTGGGCAAGAGCAGGTGGATAGGGTCCATGGGCAGGTTAATGGTTATGGCAAGGCATACTCCTTAAGGCTTAGGGTTTCTAGTCACCTTAGGATTATGGCCATAGAGCCGGTCCAGTACCCGCTTAACCGAAACCCTCTGCCACTGGTGTCCTCGTTTAGTTGTGTAGCCCTGCTGATTGAGCCAATTGGCAATTTGTTGAAGAGATTTACCCGACTTATGATGGCGTCGAATTAAATCGATGATTTGCTGTTCATTCGGATTATTGACCAGATCACCGTCTACAGAGTCCAGCCCAAAGGCTGGGGAACCAAAACCGGCGTATCCTCCCTGGGCAGCCTTCACACACCTACCCTGATATAACCGCTCCCAAACCTGGTGTTTTGAGTATTCTGCCGTCATAGGCCTAGTCTTGATCGGAAATTCTAGCAGTATAGCCTTGGTCAGAAGGTAGGGAGAGGAACTAGTTCGTGGACCCATGGGATGGGTTGTGGATATTTCCTAACCGTTACGAATAATGGCCTGAAAAATCAGCCCAACCTACCGATGGCAGAGCTCCCAGCAATTTTAGGCAAGTCTGGGGGAGAGTTGAGCTGAAATAGGTCTATGGGCAACGCCAGAGCTTCCTTAAGGTTGACCACTCTAGGCGGCAGACACAAGACCACCTAGGGAACTGTCTCCCTCCTCGCTGATGGTGAGCTGAACAGGATCGCTGCAGTACTGAATTACTGACCGAATATTTTGAGCCCCTTCTTGTTCTAGGTCTTCAATATAGCCACCCTTCATGGTCTCAGCTTCAGTTTTGCTGGTAAAGGGACCAAAGTAGTAGGTACAAACAGGTTGGCTAGTTTTGATTTCAAGCCACCATGCTTTAGGAGCGCCAAAAAGATTACTTAAAAAATTGCCAAAGGGGGTTTTCATAGTTTCTGCCTGTCTAACTGAGGATTCTAAAACACTAAGCTCGGAGAAAGTTTGGGAATAAATACTCACCCTATTTTTTATACCGGGTTAGATTTGGTTTTGCCAAGGGGAAATTTCAATTTGTGCTTCCCACTGGTTACGATAAATCTCATAAAGGGCCATGCCTGTAGCAACGGATGCATTTAAGCTGGGCACTTTTCCCCGTAGAGGAATGGATACCAATCCATCACAACTTTGCTGGACGCTAAGACTTAACCCCTGCCCTTCGGAGCCCACCACGATCACGGTCGGTCGATCAAAACGAGTTCGGTATAGGGGTTGGCTAGCTTGGGAAGACAGGCCATAAATCCAGAAGCCTTTTTCTTTTAAGGTATCTAAGGCCCGTCTGAGATTTACAACTCGGGCGATGGGCAAATGTTCCAGAGCACCAGCCGCCACCTTGGCGACGGTGGAGGTGATTCCCGCCGCCCGCCGTTGGGGAATAATCATACCCTGACCGCCCAAGGCCTCAGTAGTGCGAATAATGGCCCCCAGATTATGGGGATCGGTAATCCCATCAGCGGCTACGATTACGGGTATTTTAGTCAGGCTCAGGGCTGCCTCCATTAATTCTTCAAGATCTCGATAGTCATAGCAAGCGGCCTGAGCGGCAATGCCTTGGTGGTTAGCGCCTTCAGTAATTTGGTTGAGTCGTTTGGTATCAACCTCATCGATTACAGCTCCGCTAGCTTTAGCCTGATCGATCAGCAGAAGAAATCGGGGATCGTAGCGAATTCGACCATTCACCCACACCCGATTCAGGGGACGGTTACTTTCTAATGCAGCGGATACGGCATGGCGACCATAGATCAGATCACTATTGGTTTGCTCCTCTCTAGGTTCCAAATCAGGGGCTTGACGATTAAGAGACTGACCCTTTATGACCGGTGCAGTTGCTGCGGGTCTGGGGCGAAAGGGCCTTTGATCCCT
>JBMOHM010000011.1:0-58483 GCA_049317845.1 Nodosilinea sp.
GAAATGCTGGATACGCGTATTTAGGAAAGGGTAAGGATGATACTCAATCGGTTTCCCCGCTTACAAAACCTGAGTCAGTGGATCGGCGGGCGCCAAAATCAAACTGAGGAACCTGCCATTGATATCTGGGTCTACGCTGAACCCGCTGGCGAGGAAGCCGATCCCCTCAAGCGTAATGTGTTGCAGTGGCGACGGCTGATCAGCGCCGTTCCCGACCCGATTCTTAGCTTTGCTGGTCAGGCCGTTGATGTCGTGGGTTTTGTCCACCGTCCCCTGGGCACGCCGACCAACCAGTTGGTGTTGGCTCGCCAGATTATTCGCTGTTGTCTAGCGGATACCGTGCCCTTGGGTCTCATCCTACAGGCCGATAACATGGCCACCTACGCCGACCAAAGCTGGCTCAGGGTGGAGGGACATTTCGAGGGAGTACGGCAGGGTGGGCGATCGCAGCTTGTCGTAATTCCCAACCACCTGGAGGTCATCGACCCACCCCAAAAACGTTATATCAATGGAGTATTTTAGAAAATATAGCTGTGATAGCGGGTTCAGAAGGTCTACCCAGGCTTTGTTTTAACCCAGCAACCGGGGCCTCACCGTCCTGCTTAAGGTGACATTGCTGAGACTGATGCAGCTACCTTGGGCCTCCCTTTCTTTTGCCAGGGAGGCTTATTAACTGGCGGCTAAAGCCTGAGATGAAGGATGTTGGTCCTCAATGACTACTAAAAAGAGGAGGGGGTCAACCTCTAGTAGATTTAGCCACTGTACACGAGCCCGTAAATGGCAGCCATCAAGGCTGGTGAAATCTTGGGTTAACACTAAAGAGCTGTCTGGAAATAATTCCCGACTCTCCTCTAGATATCCACAGATTGTCCAAAGACTGGTAGGAACCGATTGTCCTATGGAGCCATCCAGATTGCTCAGATAACGGGCAAAGGTTTGGCCAACTTGATTGGCATGCAGTACGGTTCCCTCCCGCGTCAACACCAGAATCCCACTGGTAAAACCTTCTAGAATAGCGGTAAGGAAGGGAAAGTCCTGGGACTTAGAAAAACCATGACTATGGCCTGAGCCAATAGCATCGGAAGTCAGACTGGGACTCGATGAAAGTTGATAAACCATAGTAGTTTCCAGGTAAGGATCAACAATAAGAGGTAAAAGAGGCTACCGGAGTAGCCCCTTCTGGAGAACGGGAGTAATACCATGCCGTGCTTATGCTAGCTATAGTAATGGTTGACTAGAACCCTGCCCATCAGGGTCTGACCCCTAATCAGGAGGGTTAGTCACCCCGCAGGTAAGACTAAGGTTGACCGATTAATGGTGTCCTCAGCGTTCTAGCCAAAGCCATATCTAAAAAAAAATCTAAAAATAGTGGTTGTTTCAAGTACTTATCGCTATACTGTATAGGTCGACGCGGGGTAGAGCAGTCTGGTAGCTCGTCGGGCTCATAACCCGAAGGTCCATGGTTCAAATCCATGCCCCGCCACCAAATTGAAAAAGGCTTCAGAGACTCTCTGAAGTCTTTTTATTTTGTCCATCCTTGCAAGTGACTAAGGCCCTATAGCCCTAGTCACTTGCAAGGAGGCGGAGAATAGGGCTAACCAACCAACCCGAGTTAACCTTGAAAGTCTGATGCCACAATCATCGAACCAATACCCAAATCACTAAAAATTTCCAGTAACAGGGCGTGGGGTATGCGTCCATCCAGGATATGGGCAGCTCCTACCCCCTGAGCCAGGGATCGAACACAGCAGTTGACCTTGGGAATCATGCCTCCCGAAACAATACCTGCTTCAATTAATTCCCGGGCTCGCTGAATATCTAGTTTGGGCAGCAGGGTGGAAGGGTCTTTGTAATCCTCTAAAATTCCTTTTGTATCGGTTAGTAGAATCAGTTTTTCGGCCCCCAAGGCAGCGGCAATTTCTCCAGCAACGGTATCGGCGTTAATATTGTAAGCCTGACCCGTTTCATCACTGGCCACACTGGACACGATAGGAATGTAACCTGCTTCGATCAGGGATTTAAGCACATTGGAATCAATGTTGCTGACTTCTCCCACAAAACCAACTCCCTGGGAGCCCTGGGGACGGGCGGTAATCAGGTTGCCGTCTACACCACAAAGTCCTACCGCCTGACCACCGGCCTGGTTAATTAGAGACACCAGTTCTTTATTGACCCGACCCACCAGTACCATTTCCACCACGTCCATGGTGGGGGCGTCGGTTACTCGCAATCCATCTTTAAACTGGGGTTCAATCCCCAACTTGTCGAGCCAGAAGTTAATTTCTGGACCGCCGCCATGAACCACCACAGGCCGTATGCCAACACAGGCCATAAATACGATGTCGCGAATCACATCCGCCTTGAGGTTACTATCTTTCATGGCCGCGCCGCCGTACTTAACCACCACCGTGCGTCCGTGAAATTGCTGAATGTAGGGCAGGGCCTCGCTTAAAATTCGTACTCGCAGAGCTTCGGCAGCGTGGACAGCATCGGCTTGGGGGGAGGAGGCTGGGGAAACCATAGTACTAGCGTAGATAAGGAATTAAAGGTAAGAGCCTTGGCTAGTGTATCAATTCAACTCAACAGAATTGGGCTCAGGACGAATTCTTTCGTCAACAAGCGTTAATATGCGATCCACGATCGCATCCACCTCTTCCCCTGGTTCAACGGTAATTCGCACATCGGCTTGGGCGTAGAGGGGTTGACGTTGGCGGAGTAGGGTGGCCAGGGTGGCGGGCCAGTCATTCTTTTGTAATAGGGGTCGCTGGCGATCGCCCATCAACCGCCTTTGCAACAAGGACAGGGGAACATCGAGCCATACCACAATGCCATGGTGCAGATAGCTCCAGTTAGAAGGCTGGGTCACAATGCCGCCCCCGGTGGCCACCACCAACCGCCGGTAGGCCGATAGCTGAGCCAGTACCTCTGTTTCAAGCTGGCGAAAACCGGCTTCTCCCTGATGGTCGAAAATACTGGTGATCGTCTGACCGGCCACCTGTTCAGCGATCGCATCGGTATCAAAGAACTGGTATCCCAGAACCTCCGCCAAACTTTGGCCGGTAGTGCTTTTGCCAGCACCCATCATGCCAATGAGATAGAGATTAATGCCCTGGAGGCGTTGGAGTAGGGTCATGGCGGCAGAACGACACAAACTAGGCTAAAGAGGACGGTCGGGGTAATCCCCTTGCCTGTCTCCGGAACTAGCCGGGGGAGAGGGAGGAATTAGGACCCGATAGTCGGCATCTACAATCCCTGCCTCTTCGCCTTCTGCATCGTCGGGGGGCGGAGGGGCGGGAGCAGAGGACCAGCTAGACTGGTGCTCGAAGCCAGATCTGTCGGGTTCGGGGGGTGCATAGATATTATCGGTCTGGCCAGGGCTGGAGCGATCGCCGTAGCTATAGGAGTAGATAGAGCCGTCCCGATACACCTGGCGGGGGGATTGGGGGGCTTCAAACTCCCGGGCTGGGGCCGTCGGTTCAATATCATCCCAACCTTCGGTAATTTCATCCAGACTATCCTGTACTGGACTGACACCCGTAGTGCGGTAGCGCCGCCGTTCCAGATCACCCCAATCGCTAGATAGTTCCTCCAGGGACTGTTCCAGCCTCTGACTCTGGTCTGGTTGAGACTGGCTGGACCGGCTAAACCATGAACGGGAGCGGGAAGGGGGCGGTTGAGGCTCCCCAGTGGACCTGGCAGTCTGGCTCAGGGACTCCCAATTTTCCCATTGGCTGGGTGGCTTAAGGTCAGTCCAGTCCTGCCAATCACCCCGATCTGGGCTAACGGCTTGGGTGGCGGATGGAGTCTCCGCCGTGGAGGGCTCATAGAAACTCTGGGGACTGTAGCGATACCGTCGCCCGCCAGTCCTGGGGCGGTCCGCCCCCAACAGCGCGTTCAACACCAGGGTCGTAAGGGAACCCAGGGCGATCGCCCCCAATAGCCAAACTCCCACCGGTAAGGCTAGGGAACGTCCTCCCAGAAAGACGAGAGGAAGGGCCAGGCTGGTATTTTGTACCGTCAAGAGCAGCACCAGGCCGGACACCATTAAGATAAAGACAAGGCGAACCGTAGCCATAGACTTAATCCTCTCGGAGGGGAGATCGGACCGGATCGGAGGCCCCGGGCTGGACTTCGTGGGGGAGATGCCCCTGCCAGCGCTGGAGGGACACACAATCAATGTCCAGTTGATCAAGGGCGCGAGCTATAACGAAATCTACCAGATCCTCAATGGTTTGGGGATGGTGATACCAGGCTGGAATCGCTGGCACTATCCGCGCTCCGGCCTCCGCCAACGCCGTTAAATTACGTAAATGAATGAGACTGAAGGGGGTTTCCCGAGGCACAATTACCAACCGGCGGCCCTCCTTCAATTGTACGTCGGCGGCCCGCTCTAATAGATCGGAGCTCATACCCACTGCCAGGCGGGCTACGGTGCTCATACTGCAGGGAATGATCACCATACCGGCGGTGCGCCGTGACCCACTGGCAATGGAGGCGCCTACATCAGCCCAGGCATGACAACGAAGGTTACCCGCCACTGGCACACCGGCCTGCTGCCGCCAAAAGGAAGCTTGGGAGTCGGGAGACAGGGGCATGGTGATCCCGAGTTCTGCTTGCCAGACCATAGCCGTAGCCTTAGAGGCAACCAAATCCACCACCCAATTGGCACTGAGTAGATGCTGGAGGGTGCGTACAGCGTAGATTAGACCAGAGGCCCCGGTTACTCCCAGAATCAAAGGATAGTTAAGATTGGTCATAGCCAGGTTCTGGATCAGGCTGAGAGAAAGGGTATTGAGGGCAATTAGATGCTATCTACAGACCCATCTTAGCCATTCTCGTCATCCCCTGGCCCATCGCCGAGAGCCAAATCATTCTCTTCGATATCATCGGCATTGGTACCGTAGCCATTGCCATCCTCCTCATCCTCAGTCAGGTGGCTGCCACCACCTACGGCTACCAAGTCAATTTGCTGGCGGTAGTAGTCCACACTTTTCACCTGCACATCCACCTGATCCCCCAGTCGATATTGCTGGCGGTTTTTACGACCCACCAGCTTTTGTTGACGGGCACGGTACTCGTACCAGTCATCCTTCAGGGAACTCACATGCACCAGGCCTTCTACCAATAGGTCTTCGATTTCCACAAAGAATCCGTAGGACTGGACTCCGGTAATTAACCCGTGGAAGACCTCGCCAGTGTGCGATCGCATAAACTCGGCTTTCTTCAAACCCTCCAGGTCAGACTCTGCTTCCTGAGCCAGCCGCTCCCGCTCCGTCAGATGAATGGCCAGACGGCCCAGATCATCCTCTAGATCATGTTGCAGGTCAGGGGGTAATACGTTCCAACTGACCTGACCGTGGCAGGAACTATGGCGGAGATTGACGACTTCCTTGGATCGGGTAGTGCGACGATCTCGACCGGATTCAAATACCGCATGGAGAATCCGCTGGGTCATTAGATCGGCGTAGCGGCGAGAAGGGGAAGTAAAATGGGTATAGCCCCCCGTTAGAGCCAGACCAAAGTGGAGATCGGAGTGGGTACTGTAGAAGGCCGGTTGGATGGTTTCCAGCAGCAGATAGGTAAGAATTTTCTCCGCGCTGGAAGTAGCAAACTGCTGGACAAAGTTTTGGTAGTCCTGGGATTGAGGATGGTCCGGATCAATCAGGGTCAGGGCTATGTCCATGTTTTCCGCCAGCTTAATCAATTCCTGGGCCTCGTTTAGATCCGGGGCTCGATGCAAGCGATAGAGGGCCGGTACTGCCAGGGCTTTGAGATGTTGGGCCACCAACTGGTTAGCCAGGAGCATACACTCAGTTACGATGGCTCGGGCCATGCCCGCCGTTGACACCACCATCACCCCCAGCAGACCCTCGTCATCATACTGAAATTTCGGCGATCGGTAATGGGTTAGAGGTTCTTCACTATCGGCAGGAAAGTTGTACTCTGGCAGCTTCAGCTCAAAGGAGCCTCGCTGAAGCCGCTGGCGCTTGATGGCCTGACTCAAATAAAGAAGATTATCTACCAAATCAAAAATCGGATCCAGGCTCCCTAGGGCTTCTGGGCTGATACCCAAGGCAGCCACCACCTCAGGATTATCCCGTTCCAGCACAGCCTGGGCTTCCTGGTAGGTAATCTGGTGATCGACTTTAATCACAGAAGGTTGAATCTCGTAATCAAGGATGTTGCCACTGTCATCTAGATTAATCAGTACCGACATAGCTAACCGATCGCTACCTGGACTCAGGCAACCCAGCTCCTCCACCAGAGCCAGGGGTAGCATCGGCACCGTCTGATCTCCTAGATAAACGGAGGTTCCCCGTCTAGCCGCCTCCTGATCAATGGGGGAATGGGCAGGGACGTATTGGGCAATATCGGAGATGTGAATACCCAAACGCCACCGATCGGCCGAATCTCTTTCTAGAGTCAGGGCATCGTCAATGATCCGGGAATTAGGAGCCGTAATAGCCAGGGTAAGGAGTTTACGCAGATCTAGACGACCCTTTAAATCGGTCCTGCGGACCCGGGTCGGCAACTCTGCCGCCGCTGCCATGACGACCTCGGAAAATTTTCGAGGCAGATCATGTTTACAGTAAACAATATCAATGTCAGAGGCGTTCTCCGCATCACTACCCAGCACTTGGGCAACCCTGCCCTGGGGTGGGTCTTGCCCCAAAGGGTAGCGAATGATTTCAATATGGGCGAGCTGATCCACCGCTGTGTTGAGGTCAATGCCATTGGCCAGCAGTTGCAGTTCAAATAACAACCGATCATCGAGGGGCACCGCTCGATATTCCCCATGCTGCTGCTTAACCCGAGCCAATACCGACGCATTTGCTCGTTCTAAAATGAGCTGAACCTCTCCCTCGGGGCTACGGCGACCCACACCCTCTTTGGTTACCTTGACCAAGACTCGATCGCCATTCCAGGCGGTACTTAAATGGCTTTCCCGGACATAGATATCTTCGCTACCCTCTTGATCCTGAATAGCGAAACAAAAACCCTTACTGGAACAGCGCAGCTTACCTTCCACCAGGTTATCTTCGGTTTGGCGCCGATACTTGCCTCGATCTTTCACCAGGATGCCAAGACGCTCCAGGGCATCAACGGCAATTTGCAGTTCCCGCTGGCTGCTATCGCTGCTGCAGTGTAATTTCTTTTCCAGGTTCTTGAGGGTAAGGGTTTTGTCCTTTGCAAAGCTGGCGAGTAATGCGGCGATCGAAAATTCCATGTAGCGATTCATTCCTACTTATTCCTGGGCGTTCTTGGGGGGATGACCTGCCTATACCCAAAGCTTGCCATAGACCAGACAAAACAGATCATTAATTCATTCTGCCCCTATTAGTCTCTCAATAAATGAGCCTCTAGCAAAGCTTTTTGTCAATAGAGAGTAACGTTATGTAAAAATGTCAACCCCGAGGCTAGGGGAATGGGGTCAATCAGAGGGGCGCATAGGAGACCTGATTCCTACGATCGCTCACCGGTGACAATATAGGCCACCCGTTTGCCAATGTTAGTGGCATGGTCAGCGATACGTTCCATATAACGAATCGCCAGGACCAGTAGAACCGTAGGTTCAACGGAGCCTACCAGGTCAGTTTGATGGGCCAGGTAATCGTAGAGATGGTCGTAGTCCGCATCCACTAAGTCGTCTTTTTCCTTAATTTCAAGACCAGATGCTGCATCTAAATCTGACAGGGCCAGCAGACTCATGGCCACCATGGATCGACAGCGATCCAGCATGATTTGCACCCGTCCCATGAGGGGATGGACGGGATAGGGAAAGAGTTTAACGGACACCTCTCCCAAATCCTTAGCATAGTCGCCAATCCGCTCTAAATCTCGCACCATCTGGATGAAGGCTCCTACCCGGCGCAGGTCCTCATCGGCCAGAATCTGCAGGGTAAATAGGTGGATACAGTCTACTTCAATCTGTCGGTAGAACTGATCCACGCGTTTGTCCTGAGCCTTCAGGCGATGAACTGCGTCCAGGTTGCGATCGCAGAGGGCATCGCGGGCTAAGACGCAGGAATTTTCCACCAGGGCTCCCATGCGTAGCAGGTCACGCTGTACTCGCAATAACTGCCGTTCAAATTCAGTCCGTAGGGGTTGGGTTGAGGTCACAGGCATTTAACACATATAGATTAGGTTTATACCAACAGCAGAAGTTCAGCAAAAATTGGCATCAGTTTGGGTGTTATGCTCCGGGGGACAGGGCGAAGGCGAGCTAAAACGCCTGCCCAGCCTTAACAACGACCGATCAACGCTGTTCTCAGCGAGCTGGCCACAGCTACAAATCCCATCAGGTCCTGCACCTCAGCATTAAAGAAACTGACTAGACAGTCCCATTCTAATCGACCGTTAAGCTGTGTAACAGTTATTGGCCCTGACTGCCCGGCTTGAACCATCTTGGTTAACAATCAGGTCTAGATAGGCTGCTTGTCTTTTGATGTTTACCCTAAGAGAGGAACGGTTTTATGCCCCTTTCCGATACTCAGATCTTTGTTGCCCTTGCCCTTGCTTTGGTACCTGGTATTTTGGCACTTCGGCTATCAACAGAGCTTTATAAGTAGGTTAAGCTACGGCACTCTAAAGGGAGTCAATGGGTGCATCTCCGGCTTAGATCCTTGATTTCTGGCCCGGCTGGAGATTACAACCCCTCAAAAAAAAAGCTTAATGTAATAAAACCCTGACAAATTCCGTCAGGGTTTTTGCGTTAACGGCTAAATTCCTAGAGCCCACTCACCATGGGGTCGTGCTTTATGGGTCCCATGGCACCGGAATAAACCAGGCCCCGACGGGTATCCAGGGTCAAAATCGCACCGTCGCGAATAACTTCCGTGGCGTTTTTTACCCCCACGATCACGGGGACACCTAACCGCAGACCAATCACGGCGGCGTGACTGGTGAGGCTGTCATCTTCCGTAATGATGCCCCGCGATCGCCGAATGGCATCGACGAAATCCGCTGTGGTGTGGGAAACTACCAAGATCTCTCCGTCATTGAAATTGCTAACTTCCAAGCTGTTGTGGGCTACCCGGGCTCGCCCACTGACGGAGGCTTCGCCAATGCCAACGCCCCGCCCTAAAACCGCCGTCACCACATCGACCTTAATTAAATCTGTGGATCCTGACACTCCATGCAGAGTACCCGCCGTTAACACCACCAGGTCTCCATCCTGAAGCATGCCCTTTTCCTGTGCTACCCCCATAGCCGCCTGAAAGGTTTGATTGGTAGAGGGCAAATCAAGCACCAGCAAAGGGCGCACACCCCAAACCAGTTGTAGCTGACGAGCCACACTCACCTGGGGGGTAACCGCCAGAATCGGGGTTTGGGGCCGATACTTAGAAACGTTACGGGCGGTGGCACCGCTTTTAGTCAGGGTCATAATGGCGGCGGCATTCAACTGGGTAGCAATCCGGCTGACCGCCTGACTGATGGCATTGGGAATGGAATAAACCCCAGCAGAAAGGCGATCGCGACTGATCATCCCTTCCTGTTCGGTACGCACCGCCACCCTGGCCATCGTTGCCACGGCCTCCACCGGGAACTTACCCACCGCTGTTTCATTGGATAGCATGACCGCATCGGTGCCATCCAGAATAGCGTTGGCAATATCAGAGACTTCAGCCCGAGTAGGGCGAGGGTTAGACACCATGCTATCGAGCATTTGGGTAGCCGTAATCACGGGAATTCCCAAGGAATTAGCGGTGAGAATCAGGCGCTTTTGTAAAATTGGCACCTCTTCTGCGGGTAACTCCACCCCCAGATCTCCCCGAGCCACCATGACGCCATCGGACAGCGAGAGGATCGCCTCCATTTGCTCGATCGCCTCATGCTTCTCAATTTTGACGATCACCGGCACCGGCTTACCGACACTGGCAATGATTTCCTTAATTTCCAGCACATCCTGAGGATTGCGGACAAAGCTCAGGGCAACCCAATCTACTCCCTGATTTAGACCAAATAGCAAATCCTCTCGATCCTTGTCGGTCAGAGCCTTGATGGACAGGTATACCCCAGGGAAATTAACTCCCTTATTGTTAGACAGTACCCCGCCCACAACTACCCGACAGTGGAGTTCCCGGGTGATCAGGTCAACCTTTTCCACCAGCATTTCCACCCGGCCATCATCCAACAGAATCCGGGCCCCCGTCGGCACCTCCTCAGCTAGTTTGTCGTAGGTTACACAGGCCCTCTCCTGGGTACCCACGATCCGATCACTGGTAAGGACAAAGGCATCTCCCTTGGCCAGTTCAATGGACCCCTGGTCAAATTTTCCCAGCCGAATTTTTGGCCCCTGCAGGTCCTGCAAAATCCCTACGGGCTGGTTTAGCTCAAAGGAAATTTGGCGGATTAGACGAATACTACGCTGGTGATCATCATGGCTACCATGGGAGAAGTTAAGGCGGAGGGTGGTGGCCCCAGCTTCAATCAAAGACCTGAGGACATCAGGACTTTGGGTGGCAGGGCCAATGGTGGCGACAATCTTGGTGCGGCGACAATTATTTGGCAGAAGTGCAGGTGGCATATAATGACATCAACAGAACGGCAAGGGAAAAAGCGATCCCACCCAACTCTAAAGAAAGATGGCCTTTGGATAGCCCCAAAATACACCAGAGATAGGGACATAGGTGGCCAGAAAGCTAGGCTAAAAGACTTTAAACACCGATAAGTAAGAATTTTAACCTCCATTCAGCTGCAACCACTCACTTAGCTAACTATCCAGATTCAAAAATTTTTCCTGAGGAGTCGTCACAAAACTTTATTATTGCAGCGTCGTAACGTATACTACCGGAAACATTGGTGTGTAGGAGCAAGGCGACATGTCGGTGGCAGTTGAGCCCCTGACGATGCGAAAAACCGTCCCCCCTGAGCTGTTAAAAACCGAGGGTGGTCTGAGTGTTGATACGCTCATGTTTATGGCATCGGCAGGGCTAATCACCCTTTCTACTCTGGGCTACTTCCTTTGGGGGTGGGCGGGTTGGTGTGTTTTTTTGATGAACGTTCTCTCCCTCCATCTGGCGGGTACGGTCATTCACGACGCCTCCCACAACTCAGCCCACCGCAATCGCATGGTAAATGCGGTGCTGGGCCACGGCAGCGCCTTAATTCTGGGCTTTTCCTTTCCTGTGTTTACCCGGGTGCATTTGCAACACCACGCCCATGTTAACGATCCGGAGAATGACCCGGACCATTTTGTTTCTACCGGTGGACCCCTCTGGTTGATTGCGGCTCGATTTTTCTACCACGAAATCTATTTCTTCAGGCGCCAACTTTGGCGTAATTGGGAGCTTTTGGAGTGGTTTTTAGGACGTTTCGCGGTAGCTGCACTGGTTTTTGCCGCATGGAAATTTGATTTCCTCGGTTATATTTTCAACTTTTGGTTCTCTCCAGCTCTAGTGGTTGGTATTGCCCTGGGATTATTTTTCGATTATTTGCCCCACCGTCCTTTTCAGGAGCGCGATCGCTGGAAAAATGCCCGGGTCTATCCTGGTGGTCTTTTGAATATTTTGATTATGGGCCAGAACTATCATCTGGTTCATCATCTCTGGCCCTCCGTACCCTGGTACAAGTACAAGCCCACCTACGAAATCATGCGACCCTTGCTAGATGCCAAGGGATCGCCTCAGTCCTTGGGTTTGCTCCAGGTTAAGGATTTTTCTAACTTTCTTTACGACTTGTTTCTAGGTATTCGTCTGAAGGGTCACTAGCCATGACTGGGCATTGTCAGGGGCCTGGGGGTGTGGGCAACCCCACCGTAGCGGTAATAGGCTGCACAGGCCCCCTCTGAGGAAACCATGCAGGCCCCGATCGGAGTTTGAGGGGTGCAGGTGGTACCAAATACCTTGCAATCCCAAGGCTTTTTCACACCCCGGAGAATGTCTCCGCAGGCACAGGCCCGGTGGTCTGCCACCTGGCCTCCAGGCAAGTTAAACTGAACCTCAGCGTCGTAGGCCGCCAGGGACGATCGCAGCTTCAGTCCCGATGCGGGTATGGGTCCCAAGCCCCGCCACTCAAAACTATGGCGCACCTCAAACACCTCGGTCACCGCCTGCTGGGCTACCCGGTTTCCCTGGCTTTGGACCAGGCGAGTATACTGATTTTCGACTTGACAGCGGTTCTCCGCCAGTTGTTTCAGAACCATCCACACCGATTGCAAAATATCTAAGGGCTCAAAGCCCGATATCACAACGGGTTTACCGTAGCGATCGGGAATGATTTGGTAGGGCTGGGTGCCAATCACCATACTGACGTGTCCCGGCCCAACAAAACCATCCAGGGTGAGATCGGGGTTGGCCAGCAAGGCCTCTATAGCTGGCAGTACCAACACATGGTTACTGAATAGGAAAAAGTTAGTTAGGCCCTGGTTACGAGCCTGAAGGAGGGTGAGGGCCGTACTGGGAGCTGTGGTTTCAAAGCCAATGGCAAAGAAGATCACCTGGCGGTCGGGGTGGGCCTGGGCCAGGCTGAGGGCATCCAGGGGGGAATAGACCAGGCGGATATCCGCGCCTTGGGCCTTGGCCTCCAGTAAGTTCAATCGCGACCCTGGGACCCGCATGGCATCACCAAAGCTGGCCAGGATCACCTGGGGGTGCTGAGCCAGGGCGATCGCATCGTCGAGGCGGCCCCTGGGCATAATACAGACCGGACAGCCTGGGCCGTGTATGAGCTCCACCGTAGAGGGCAGGAGGTGTTCCAGGCCAAACTTAAAGATGGCGTGGGTGTGGCCACCACAGATTTCCATAATTTTAAGCGGCCTTGAGCCAGCCTGGCTGAGCCGATCCCCCAAACGGTGAATCTCTTGAAGTAGGGCCTGGGCTCGCTGGGGATCGCGGAATTCGTCAACGTATTGCATGGCTAGCTTCCTCGGCTAAGTCCAATTGATCCAGCAGGGCCAGGGTGGCGGCGGCTTCCTCCGGGTCAAGGCGATTCAGGGCAAATCCCACGTGCACCAGCACCCACTCCCCCACGCACTGCTCCAGAGGATGGTCAGCATCAACAATGCAGCTAATGTTAACTGGGCGGCGGACTCCACTGATATCCACAATGGCCAGGTGGTTGGGAGCATCACTAATCGCTTGAATCTGTCCAGGAATACCGAGGCACATAGGGTTTATCCTTCAGGTGAAATCAGGGGGGCAAACTCGGTTATCTGCTGGGCGGCGGCCACCAGGGCCTGTCCCAGGCACAGGCCGCCGTCATTGGCGGGAACCTGGCTGTGGGTAAGCACCTTGAGACCCGCCGCCTGGAGTTGTTGGCGCACCTGGGTGAGTAAAATTTGATTTTGCCAGACCCCACCGGAAAGGGCCACCATAGTCAGGTGCTGGTGCCGGGCCAGGTCTATGGCTAGAGTCGCGATCGCACTGGCCAGACCCCGGTGAAACCGGGCCGCCATCAGGGCCAGGGGAGCCTGGCGCTGCAGGTCCCTGAGCAAGGCCCACCACAGCGGGGCCGGATCCATCACCACAGGATAGCCCTCCTGATCAGGGGGACCCAGGGCCAGGCCATAGCCGGAATCCACCGCAGCGGCCTGATCGGCCTCGCTCACCAGAGCGGCCAATTCTATAGCGGCCTGGCCTTCGTAGCTAATCCCTTCGCGGCAGATTCCCAGGGCCGCCGCCACCGCATCAAAGAGCCGCCCGGCAGAGGAGGTGAGGGGTGAGTTTAGCCCCTGGATGACCATGGTATCCAGCAGCGATCGGGGCTGGTGATCGAGAAAGGTGACCAGGGGTAAGTCTCCAAAGGACTTTTGGAGGTTCTGCCAACTCCCCAGGGCGGCGATCAGATGGGCGTAGGTACTGCGCCAGGGTTGGCGGATAGCCTGACTACCCCCCAGCAGAGGGATGGGCTTGAGGTGGGCTAAGCGGCGGTAGTTGCGGTAGTCAGCTAGTAAAAACTCGCCACCCCAGAGCTGACCTGCCTCACCGTAGCCCAGACCATCCAGGGCAATCCCCAACACCGGCGCCGTCTGCAGTGGTAGGCCCTGATCGGCCAGGCAGGCAACAATGTGGGCGTGGTGATGCTGGACCCGGGTCACCGGCAGGCCCTGGCGATCGCCCCAGTCCTGCCCTAGCTGGGTGGATAGGTACTCGGGATGACTATCTACTGCAAATCCCTGGGGCTGGTACTGAAACAACTCCAGGTAACGATCCAGGGTGTGCCGGTAGTCCTGATAGACAGCCCCTTGCTGCAAATCTCCCAGGTGGGGCGACAGAATTGCCTGGCCAGCCCGTAGCAGACAAAAGGTGCTCTTTAACTGTCCTCCCAGGGCCAGGATGGCAGGGGCAGCGGCGAACCCTTCGGGCAGGGGAATAGGAGTCGGCGCATAGCCCCGCGATCGCCGCAACACCTCAACTCGGCCCGCTGTCACCTGCACCACCGAGTCCTCTACCCGGTGCATAATCGGGCGATTATGGAGCACAAAATAGCGGGCAATGGACCTCAGTTGTTCCCGTACCGCCTGGTTCTCAATGCACTGGGGTTGCCCCTGGTAATTACCACTGGTCATCACCAGAGGGCGGTCTAGATGGTGAAAAATTAAATGATGCAGAGGGGTGTGGGGCAACATCACCCCCAGCCTAGAAAGGCCGGGGGCCAGATCGGAAGCCAGCGCAGGAAGGGACTCCAAGGCCCCGGTGCCGAGGTCCTTTCGGGTTAACAACACAATGGGAGCAGCCGGGCTGGTGAGCAGGGCTGCCTCCTGGGGACTGACGTCACAGTAGGGGATGATCGCAGCCACATCCCGCACCATCAGAGCAAAGGGCTTATGGCGACGCCCCTTGGCCTGACGCAGGTGCCTAACGACGGCAGGGTTGGTAGCATCGCAGGCCAGATGTACCCCCCCCAGGCCCTTCAGGGCTATTACTTCGCCGCTCTGCAGCAGGGCCACCACCTGTTCAATCGGGTCCATAGACGGGAAGGTAGCAGGCAGCCCCTGATCGGCGGCAGCTTCCACCCAAAGGCGGGGACCACAAGCCGGGCAAGCTATGGGCTGGGCATGGAAACGACGCTGACCCATGTCGCCATACTCGGCCTCACAGGCGGGGCAGAGGGGAAATCCGGCCATGGCCGTATGGGGGCGATCGTAGGGCAGCTGGCGCACAATACTGAGGCGGGGGCCACAGTGGGTGCAATTGGTAAAGGGGTAACGAAAGAACCGACTGTGGGGATCGAAGATCTCGGCTAAACAGTCCCCACAGGTAGCCGCATCGGCCGCAATTGCCGTATTCACCGGGGTAGGCTGGCTGGTAAGAATACGAAAATGATGGCTAGGGGGCAACGGGCCGCTAGCCAGAGGGTAGCGCTCGATTTTGGTAATACTAGCCAGGGGAGGAGATTGTTCAGGTAAACGATGGACCATCTGATCGATCTGGGACCGGGGACCCCAGAGGCGTATCAGGACCCCCTGGCCATCGTTCCAAACCTCTCCCCCCAATCCCAGGGCCGTAGCCAGACGGTAGACCATGGGGCGAAAGCCTACTCCCTGCACGGTGCCTGTCACCCGCACCATGGCCCCAACCCTGGGGTTAGCCTGAGGAAGCTGACTGGGCACCTGTAGATTAACCGCTTCTGGCCCGACGGGTAATGTCATAGCTCACCTCTGGCCCCCATAGGCCGTGATGCTAACCACACCTGCTGGCCTTAACCAGCTCCAGCTCCCTCTTCCAGGGATTGGGTTACCGTTGCTGGTGGGCCTGGACTAGGCCAGATCTTCTCGTTCTATGTAGAGAAACAGAAACGCCATTAAGGCGGCTGGCATCACAATTCCTACCAGGGGCACCAGAATAGACGGCAAGAAAGCAGCAGGCATAGTGGTTTTCTCCCTATAAATTAGGTGAATCAGAATCAAAGTATGAGCATAAGCCTACTCTGATTCGAACCGCTATATGTCCTTTTCGTTACAAACTGTTTTATAGCTATAGCAACGCAGCGGAGATAGCTAAAAGCCCTATGGAGTCAGGCTTACAGGATAGCCATCCAGACCGGCGGCGGGGCTTTATGGACCTACCTGGAAGAGAAACTGATCAATGGCCTCCACCAACTGTTCAACCTCTGTCTCCAGGGTCAGGTAGTGGGTACAGGCCCGCAGGCAGGCGGGCGAGGCCAGGGTACGCAGTAGAAAACCCTGCTGTTCCAGACTTGCCACCAGTTGGTCCTGAAGCGAGAGGCAAGGTTTTCCCTGGTGGATCAGGCGAAAGGAGACCAGGCCAGAGTCCGGTGGAGTTTGCCTCAGGCAACGTACCTGGTAGCCTTTGGGGGAAAGCTGGTTGAGCTGGCTCCAGAGTTGCTGACTGAGTTGACAAAGCCGCTGGTAGCGCTGGTCCGCCGTTCCCCACTGGTTTTGCACAGCGATCGCAGTTTGCAGGCCATGGTAAAGACTGTAGTCGGAGGTGGCAATTTCAAAACGCTGGCCACCGGGTTTCCAGCCCGTGGGGTTACCAGCGGTATCGGTGGTAATACTGCGCCAGCCAATAAAGGTGGGGTGCAAATTGGCTAGGGCGGCGGGGTTAACGTAGAGCCCCCCCAGACCAGCCGGACCACACCACCATTTGTGACCGGTAAAGGCATAGAAATCTATCTCCCATTCCCCCAGGTGGAGGGGCATCATGCCCACGGACTGGGCGGCGTCCACCAGCACCTGCACCGGTTGAGGACTATGGTGATGGCAAAGTTGGGCGATCTCCTGCAGGGGTAGGACCTGACCGGTGTTCCAGAAAATATGGCTGATTACCAGCAGGCGCGTGGTTGGCCGTAGATGCTGGGCGATCGCTCCTACCACATCACCCCCATTCACAGTGGCGATCAGGGGACAAATACTATAGACCACCTGGTAGCGGCGACAGATTTCCTGCACCGCTGCCACCACCCCTGGATGTTCGCAGTCTGACAAGAGGATGTGATCCCCTGGTTTCCAGGCCAACCCCCAGAGCACTATATTGCAACCGACGGTAACGTCCTCCGTCAGGCTCAGACTATCAGCAGGGACGCCCAGTTCGCTGGCCATCAGGGATCGGGTTTTAGCCGCCGTCCCACCAATCCACTGATTGACGGCGGTGGAAAAGGGGCCATGGCGTTGTCCATAGCGTTGGGCCTCGCCGATCGCCTCCAGGGTAGCCGTGGCCATGGGCCCCTGACCGCCGTAGTTAAAGTACTGTGCCCGAGCCAGGGCCGGAAACTGCTGACGGTGCTGCAGCAGTGGATCGGCGGCGGTATTTTCCATGGTCATGGTTTGGCTAGCTGGATATGGGGATATTTAGATCGGGGCTACAGTTCCGGTCTTCCAATTACCTCATCCAGGAAGCCGGTACAGGCATCCATCAGCAGGTCAATCACGTAGGTAAACCCCTCGGGGCCACCGTAGTAGGGATCGGGCACCTCCTGATCGGAGTAGGAATGGCAGTAATGGCACATCAAGCGAACTTTGTCGCCATAGCGCCGATTGGGGTCTAGAGCCTGAATATCGTGATAGTTTTGCCGATCCATGGCCAGAATCCAGTCAAAGCGTTCAAAGTCTGTCACTTCAAACTGTCGTGCCCGGCCGCTGAGGGTAATGCCGTAGGCCCGAGCGGCCGCCGTCATGCGGTGATCGGGAGGACTACCAATGTGGTAACTGGCCGTACCAGCGGAGTCACAGATTACCTGGTCATGCCACTGTCGTTGCCCCACCAGGTGGTTCATAATTCCTTCGGCAGAAGGAGATCGGCAAATGTTACCAAGACAAACAAAAAGAACACGGGTGGCCATGGTTATAGGGGGAGAGGGAAAAACCAGAGCGGTGGAACAAACTAGAGACCCGGCAAGCTTAAACCCCCGGTAAGCTCCTCCATGCGATCGCGCATGGTAGCTGTTGACTTCTCGTAAGCATCCTTCATCGCCGCAGTGACCAAATCCGATAGGACCTCAGCCCCCTCCGTCAAAGCTTCTGGAGCGATGGTAACGCTGCGGGGCTCTTGGTTACCACTCAGAACCACCTTAACCAAGCCGCCGCCCGCTTCTCCGGAAATTTCCATTTGTTCCAGATCCTCTTGCAGTTGCTTGGCCCCTTCCTGAATTTGTTGAGCCTTTTTGAAGGCCTCGGTCAATTCCTTCATTTTGCCCAGCCCAAACCCAAACCCTTGACCTTGTGTCATGTAGTTACGTCTCAAACGAAGGTTAATTTATGTCTGACGTCAATAAAACGCCCAGAGCAGCTATACGATTCTACCCCTCAGACGGTAAATCTCAAGTCTCCCTCTGGGCTGGCAGCAATTCTCATTATGAAAACCTTGACCGCATTTTGGCTCTAGCTATTGAGAATATTCTCAATAGCTTTGCCTGAAAAGCCTATGCTTACGTTAGGCAATCTAGGCTCGAAACGCTATCTTTGGTACAAGAGTTCTAAAATGAGAATTGCTGCTGGGCTGGCAGCAATTCTCATTTTGACAAAAAGCTATTCAAAGGCCAGGAATAGGGGTATGGTAATGCCATCTGAGAGACCAAAGAGAGCCAGGACTTTGAGGATTCATTGTTATAAAATCGAAAATAACGCTCCACATTCTGAATCGCACTGGCAACGCTCTCGTAGTCTTTGAGGTAAACCTCTTCGTACTTCACCGTACGCCACAGCCGTTCCACGAAAATATTATCGAAGGCCCGCCCCTTGCCGTCTTGAGAGATTTGGATCGCTCGCCCCTCTAACGCCCCTGTAAAGGCCAGACTGGTAAATTGACTGCCCTGATCTGAGTTAAGGAGCGCCGACTGACTGACCTGCAGCGCCTCCTCCAGGGCCACCAAACAAAAATGCACATCCATCGTACATAACGGCTGTACCAGTCCATCACCGCTACCAAATACACAAACCCAAGGCATACCGGCGAGCATTATCCCCAGCTACCATCGTTCGCGGCTTGGAGTAAATCACCTGAATCCCCATCTGACCCATGATCCGCGCCACCCGCCTATGGTTCACCGCCTCGCCCTGTTGTCCCAACCAGGCGGTCATCCGCCGCACCCCGTAAAAGGGCGTCGCTGGTCTTTACACCCCTGGGCTCGCCGTGACGAGAAGATACCAGGAAGCTCTTCCAGCACCTGCTTCTTCCATTGGTTGATCTGACTGGCATGGAGGCCATACTCACTCGATAGCTCGTTCACGGTTTTTAGTCCCTTGATAGCTTCTAGAGCTACCTTGGCCTTGAAGTCCGCACCATGTCGCTTGCGCTACATTTTCCTGTTAATCTCCGTATTGCTACTGAATTACTGGGCAGCGACTCTATCTTATTCCTCTGTACAGTTTTCGGGGTACATCATACTTTTCTGGCTGGGGTTCAAAGATATGCACTTTTTAGTTTATGGGTTGGATTCTAGACCGCTTACACAAAATTCTGATCACTCTCGAACTATAGGCCTAGGCGGGGCAGCTAGCGCTGCGATCGCCGCCAGTTAAACCAATTTTCAGCCCAGTTACGGCGCCAGCTCCCCGGTTGCCAGCGTTGCTGCCGCCAGCTTGCCACCAGGGGTCCCCAGATCTCAGCCTGGCTCTGGGGCAGGTAGGAGAGGTCCGCCAGGGCTTGAATTCCCAGGTTTTGCTGAATAATCAGCGCTAAGGTTTGGATCAGATCCCCTGCTCCCGAACCGCAGATCTGGGCTCCCAGCAGGCCACCGTTGGTATGGACGATGCACCGACAAAAGCCGGTTCCATCCCCACTCAGGTGGGCCGTTGGCGTATGGCTGAAGGGTACCTGGAGCACCCTGACGGCGGTACCGTAGCGATGTCTGGCTGCCTTGGCCGTCAGGCCTACCCGGGCCAGTTCGGGGCTGGTGGAGAGGACGCCGATGCGGTGATGGGGATGGAGGCGGCGGTGGGGAAGGTAGAGGGCGTTGGGCACCACCACCTCCACGTCCTGGTGGTCAGTGGTTTCGGCCCAAGCTCCCCCCAGTCCTGGACCACAGCCAAACACCCGGGGATGGGGGGTTTTGAGGTAGGCATCCACTGGTAGATAGGCAGGTGTGGATGGTATGCCCAGCCTTTCCAGGTGAAAGGGGGTGAGATCGGGGCGCGGGCTGGTGGCCACTAGCAAGTACTGACTGACGATGGACTCCTGTCCAGCTAGGTGCAGAGTTAGGGGATCCCCACCGGTTACCTCAATTAACTGGGTGGCTAGCCATAGTTTTACCCCTGCTGCCTGTAATAGGGTTTCTATAAAGACGGAGATATCGGAATCTTCCCCAGGCAACAGGCGATCGCTGCGACTGATCAGCGTCACCCGGGTACCCCGCTGAGCCAGCCCCTGGGCCAGGCTAATGGCCAGGGCACTGCGACCCAGGATGACTAACTCCTGCGGTAGGGCCGGCAGACCGGCCAGGTCATCGATCCTTAAATAGGGAGCCTGGGCCAGCCCCGGAATGGCTGGTACTACCGGTTGGGTGGGGGGACAGAGGATAAATCCCCTGGCCCGCAACGGGCGGTCCGCCGTTAGCCAGGTAAGTTGGGAGTCCGGGCTGCACTGCCCGGTGTCTTCAATCACATCGACCCCCAGCACCGCCAACTGGTGCAGGCTTAAGGTGGGATAACTCACCTCCGCCACCAGCTCCAGCCACTCCCAAAAACTCCGCCAGTCTAAACTGGGGGACTGGCTTAAGGCCCGCCCCAGCAGTTGGCGATAGACCGCGGTGGCAACGGTTTGGGGGGGTTCCACCAGGGCTACCCGCGCCCCCTGTCGCGCTGCGATCGCGGCGGCCTCCCGCCCTTGCAGCGTACCGCCAATGATCACAGCATCGTAATCAACGGCCATCCTCTCCTCCCCTGGTCTCTGCCATGAGTTTAGCCTGAGCTCACCCCCAGCCGGTCAGGCGGTTGTTGTCCATATAACATTGCATCACATTTTTCTTCGATCCCCCTTGTCAAGGTGTACCCACAGGCCCAAACTGGAGAAGTGTAGAAAGGCTGCTTGTGGGGATCAACGAGGCGCTGTTGTGAAATCAGTACTGGCAATTATTTTGGGCGGGGGTGCCGGCACCCGACTGTACCCATTAACTAAGTTTCGGGCTAAGCCAGCAGTATCTCTGGCCGGTAAGTATCGCTTGATCGATATTCCTGTTAGTAATTGTATTAACTCCGATATTCACAAAATCTATGTTTTAACCCAGTTTAATTCTGCGTCCCTGAACCGGCATATCTCCCGTGCTTACCAGTTCTCCCAATTTACGGAAGGGTTTGTCGAGGTTCTGGCGGCTCAGCAAACCCCTGAAAGTCCCAACTGGTTCCAGGGTACGGCCGATGCGGTGAGACAGTATCTGTGGTTATTTGACTCCTGGAATATTGATGACTTCTTGATTCTTTCCGGCGATCACCTCTATCGCATGGACTACAGTCTGTTTGTCCAGCGCCACCGGGCTACCAACGCCGATATTACCCTTTCGGTGGTGCCCATGGGCGACAAGCAGGCCTCCAGCTTTGGCCTGATGAAAATTGATGATGCCGGTCGGGTGATCGATTTCTGTGAAAAGCCCCAGGGGGATGCCCTGGAAACCATGCGGGTAGATACCACTATCCTGGGCTTGACCCCTGAGCAAGCCAGGGAGCAGCCATTTATTGCCTCCATGGGCATCTACGTCTTCAAAAAGCAGGTGCTGATCGACCTGTTGCGTAAAAGCCTGGATCAAACTGACTTCGGCAAAGAAATTATTCCAACTTCGGCCCAAAGTTACAATTTGCAGGCCTACCTGTTCGATGGCTACTGGGAAGATATTGGTACCATTGAAGCCTTCTACGAAGCTAATTTGGCCCTGACCATGCAGCCTCAGCCGCCCTTCAGCTTCTACCACGAAGATGCCCCTATTTATACCCGATCGCGGTACCTTCCTCCCAATAAACTGCTCGATTGTCATATTACCCAGTCCAGTATTGCCGAGGGTTGTATCCTCAAAAATTGTCGCATTCATCACTCGGTAATTGGGCTGCGCCAGCGCATTAACGCTGACTGTATTGTGGAAGACTCCCTCCTGATGGGGGCGGACTACTATGAGCCCCTTTCGGAAAGCAGTCAGCAGCTCACCCAGGGTAAGGTTCCCATTGGTATTGGGGAAGGTTCGGTGATTCGTCGGGCAATCATTGATAAAAATGCCCGCATTGGCACTAACGTCCAGATTGTGAATAAGGACAATGTGCAGGAGGCGGAGCGGGAAGACCTCGGTTTCTATATTCGCAGCGGCATCGTGGTGGTGCTTAAAAACGCCCTGATTCCGGATGGTACGGTAATTTAGGCAGGTTAGAAGCGACCCCTCCACCCGATCTATCCGGGACCGGGTGGAGGTAGCCCCTAGGTCTGTTTGAGATCGGCGATCGCCCCCCGGGCCATCGCGGCGATCGCTTGGTCGGTAGCCTTCGGTAGCTGGTAGTAGCGCCCCCCCGCCGTTCGCGCTAGCTCCTTACCAAACCCGGTAGAGACAAACTTGCGCTCCGTATCAATAATCAGGAGTTGGTGGCCCAGTCCTCGAATCCGACTGGCAATATCCAGGAGTTCCTGCTTAATATCAGGCTTGTCCTCGGGCTCCAGGGTTTCCCCCAGGGAACGGGCCAGGGGAATATTGCCGCGGCCATCGGTGATGGCGACAATCACCACCTTGCCAATGTCGCCAGATTGCTGGGCGTTGGTGGCCACCCGCACCGCCTGGGTAAGGCCATGGGCCAGGGGGGATCCGCCGCCACAGGCCATCCGTTCAAGCCGACGGCGGGCCATGGCGATGGATCGGGTGGGGGGCAGAAGGACTTCCGCCTGTTCTCCACGAAAGGGAATAAGGGCTACCTGATCCCGATTTTGATAAGCCTCCGTCAGTAGTTCCAGGACTGCGCCCTTGGCCGATTGCATGCGGTTCAGGGCCATTGACCCGGAGGCGTCTACCACAAAAATAATCAGGGATCCAGCCTTGCGGGCCAGTTGTTTAGCCCGAATATCACCAGACTCGACGATCACCCGCCGTTCAGGATGGCGCTGGCGACGGGCCTTTTGGTAAGGGGCCGCCGCCCGCAGGGTGGCGTCTACGGCGATCCGACGGACGGGCCCTTGGGGTAGGAAGGGTTTAATATAACGACCCCGGTCCTCTGAGAAGATTAAATTCTGGCGACCGGACTTACCCTGGCGACTCATGGTGTGGGCAAACATCAAGAGGCTTGGGTCGAGAATGACCCCTTCGGGATCAAACACAAACTCTTCCGGAATGGTGGGGGGACTATCTTCCTGCTCCTCCCCTTCCCCCTCCTCCTGCTGTTGGTCCTCCTGGGAGTCAGAGGTGTCTTCCTTTTGGTTGTTCTCTGCCGGTGGTGGGGGAGGTGGTGGGGGAGGTAGGTCCTGGGGTAGGCGCGATCGCGGCACAATCACCAGTTCCACCGCCACTCGCAGGTCGTCGGCCGTCACCAGCGATCGCCCCTCCAGGGCGGCATGGGCCTTGGCTACCCGCACGGCAAACAACTCCGCTCGATGGCCTTGCAACCCACCCCGCAGGGCTTCAGTCACCAGGTACTGAATTTGATCATGGCTGATGGTGACCTCCTGCAGCCATTCCCGAGCCAGAATGATCTGGGTTTTCAGGGCGTCAATGGCTTCGGCATAGGAGGCCAGAAAGGCCTCGGGATCTTGGGCAAAGGCGGTAGTCTGATCCACAATGGCCACCCGATCCTCCAGGCTGAGGGGCGTATCGGCGGAGAGGACAATGGCAATGCGATCTAACAGGTGCTCTCGCAGGGAGCCTTCTTCTGGGTTATAGGTGGCGATCAGCAGGGGTTCGCAGGGATGCTGAAAGCTCATACCCTCCCGCTCTAGCTGGTTGCGGTGATCGGTGAGGGCCGCCAGGATCAGGTTGGCAATCTGATCGTCTAGTAAATTAATTTCATCGATGTAGAGGACGCCGCGATGGGCCTCCGCCAGGAGCCCTGGCTGGAAAATACTTTCCCCCGCCTGAATGGACCGGGCCACATCCACGGACCCCAGCAGGCGATCTTCCGTCACCCCCAGGGGTACCTGGATAAAGGGAGCGGCCATGACCCGGGTAGGTAGTTCGGCCCCTGCTTGAAGCTGATCGGCAAAGCGAGACAGGGTGGTATCATCCCAGCGATCGGGGCGGGTTGGATCGGCATTACAACAGGAATCTTCGATCACCTCAATGGGAGGTAAAAGTTCGTGCAGGGCCCGGGCCATGACTGACTTAGCCGTACCCCGTCGTCCGGCAATCACCACTCCCCCCAGGGTGGGATCGACTGCCACCAGGAGCAGGGCTGCCTTAATTGCTGCCTGACCCACTACAGCTACCAGGGGAAAAACAGTTGGTTGAGAGGGACGGACGGACGTAACCATAGGACCTGATAAAACTTCTTTAACCTTAGGATATTTCGAGGCCCGATCAAGAACCGATCGCCGGTGGCCTATCCCCTCACCCAGAGCAGGGGAGGGGGCCATGGCCTACACCCCCCTATAGCGTCAGGCAAAAGGCTGGACCGGTCAGGGCGACGGTTGGCAGGCCTTCTGGTGCGCTCCTGTCCCGTCACTCCAGGGGATACCGGCCCCCTTCAGTGTTATCTGGGGACCTATGGCAGGAGGGGCTTAGGATTTAAGGGGCTGTACATCCTTAACCAAAAAACCATGCTTCTTCAGCTCCTGGGTCAGGGCGATGCCGTTGTCTACCCGGTCAACAAATAGGACCCCCTGCAGATGGTCCATTTCATGCAGAATACAGCGGGCTAGCAATTCTGTGGCCTGAAGTTTTTGAGGACGGCCATTTTCATCTTTGAAGGAGACCTCAATGGCGGCGGGGCGCACGACATCGAGAAATACTCCGGGAATACTTAAGCAGCCCTCCTGGCCAATCGCCTGATCCCTGGAAGCCCTGATAATTTCTGGATTAATTAGCACCAGGGGAGGGGCGGCGGCATTTTCGGGATCAATATCTACCACCAGCAGTTGCTTATTCACGGCCACCTGAGGAGCAGCCAGGCCGATGCCGTCAGCGGTGTACATGGTTTGCAGCATTTTTCGCACCAGTTGACGGGTTTCTTCGTCAACCCTGGCCACCCGCTTAGCGGGTTGGCGCAACACCCGATCGCCCAGGGTATGGATGTCTAGGGGAGGATGCTTAACCTTGACTTTCTCGACTTGAGTGGCGGCGGACATAGGAGAGGGGAAAAAGATGTGACTACTACCTATCCTAACAAGACAAACACCGTTGGATAGATGTTTCAAAAGGGTATGCAGAGGTAGCCGAACTGCCATAGTGTAGGTAAGCTGCCTCGGCCCTACTCACCGACCCCAGGCCCAGCCGGTGCGGATGGAGTTAGGGGAGCTTCATTATATTGAAGGTATAGATTGGGTGGATGGGAAATTAAATGGAAAATCTTGGTGTCATAATTTTAACCGTGGTAGCGGGTGTTGCGGTAATTGTCCAGGGCCAGATTATGGGGTTGATTACCCAAACCCTGGGTCCCCTTGAAAATCTCTGCATTACCTACGCAGGGGGATCCTTGGTGGTCGGTATAGCGGCTGCGATCGCCCGGGGTGGTAATTACAAAGCCTGGCTTTCCCTCCCCTGGTATGCCTTTACCCCTGGCCTGCTGGGGGTAATAATCGTCAGCACCATTGGCTATATGGTGCCTCGCCTGGGGCTGGTAACCGGGTTCACCTTATTTGTGGCCAGTCAATTTGCGGTGGGAGTGATTTTTGATCACTACGGCCTACTGGGAGCAGCCGTGCGGGAAATCGATTTACCCCGGTTGATCGGTTTGGGGTTGGTGATGGCGGGCCTTACTCTGCTAATGCGTTAAAGCCATGTATTTTCATGAATCTGTAGTTTAAGTTACAGCTTTCCGGTCAGTCACCCCAGTAATGATCAGCTAGATAGGGGAGATTTTCCTCGGGTGAGGGGCATGGTTACCCCCTTGGTCAGGGCAGTAGAGGCTAAACCCTCCATAGCCAGGGCTGGGGTGGGTGAGAGCTGAGCCCCTGGGCAGGTTCCTCGGTCGAAAATCGCCCCTTTACCATCCTTCATCTTTTGGGAGATCACCCCTGGTGTTATTTAATGCCTACGACCCTGGCGACTTCTATGACGAGCTTTTTGTGGGCAAAGGCCAACCTCGTCCTGAGGCCGAGCTACTGATTCGACGAGTCAATGCCATGTCTCTGGTGGAGCTCAAACAGCGCCAGCAGGCGGTACAAAATACCCTGTTTAAGCTGGGGGTAACCTTCAATGTCTATAGCGACACCCAGGGTACGGAGCGCATCTTTCCCTTTGATGTGATTCCTCGGATTGTGCCGGGCCATGAGTGGACCTGGTTGGAGAAAGGCTTAAAGCAGAGAATTTACGCCCTCAACTGTTTTATCCACGACATCTATAACGATCAGAAAATCCTCAAGGATGGGGTGATTCCCCGCCACGTGGTGGAATCGGCTCCGGGTTTTCTCAAGCCTTGCATGGGGCTAAAGCCGCCGGGGAACATCTGGTGTCATATTACCGGCACCGACCTGGTGCGGGACCGGGACGGAACCTGGTACGTACTGGAGGACAATATGCGCTGTCCCTCCGGGGTTTCCTACGTGTTGGAAAACCGTCGGGTGATGAAGACGACCTTTCCCCACCTGTTTGCGGCTATGGATATTGCCGCCGTGGATGACTACGCCAGTCAGTTACTAGAAACCCTGCTGAACCTGGTGCCAGAAACCCTGATTAACCCCCGGGTGGCGGTACTGACCCCCGGTGTTTATAACTCCGCCTACTTTGAGCATTCTTTTTTAGCCCAGCAAATTGGCGCCGAATTGGTGGAGGGGCGGGATTTGGTAGTATCTGATGGTTATCTGAAGATGCGCACCACCAAGGGACTGGAGCGGGTAGATGTGATGTACCGCCGGATCGATGACGACTTTATCGATCCCCAGGCCTTTCGCTCTGATTCATTACTGGGGGTACCAGGTTTGTTGGAGGTGTACCGATCAGGTCGGGTGGCCATTGCTAATGCCCTGGGGACGGGAGTGGCGGATGATAAGCTGACCTACGCCTACGTTCCCCAGATGATTCGCTACTACATGGATGAGGATCAGATTATTCCCAACGTTCCCACCTTTATTTGTGAGGATCCCACCCAACAGGCCCATGTGCTGGCCCACTTGGATCAACTGGTGGTGAAGGCCACCAATGCCTCTGGAGGCTACGGTATGTTAGTCGGTCCCCACGCTACGGAGGAAGAACGGCAGGAGTTTGGCGATCGCATCCGGGCTAATCCCCGCGGCTATATAGCCCAGCCCACCCTCTGTCTATCGCGGGTACCCACTCTGATTGAGGACGGCTTGGAGGGTTGCCATGTGGATTTACGGCCCTACATTCTCTACGGCCAGGACATTTACGTTAACCCCGGCGGCCTGACCCGGGTAGCCCTGAAACGGGGATCCCTGGTGGTCAACTCCTCCCAGGGCGGTGGCAGTAAAGACACCTGGGTGGTTAACTCCGTTGACCCCAACGCCCAACTGCCGATTTAAGCCTGGTCTTGAGCCTAACCTGGAGGCGGAGGCCCCAGGGTACACCTAATCCTCCCCGTTAATCTTCTACCCCGATTTACTCATGCTGAGCCGAGTTGCCGATTCGATTTACTGGATGAACCGCTACGTCGAGCGGGCTGAAAATGTGGCGCGCTTCGTCGATGTTAACCTTAACCTGTTGCTGGATGCCCCCCTGGGGATGGAGCAGCAGTGGGAGCCCCTGGTGATTACCACGGGGGATCAAAACCTCTTTCGGGAGCGCTACGGGGAAGCCAGCGCGGATAATATTTTGCGCTTTCTCACCTTCGATCGGGAGTACCCCAATTCCATTATTTCCTGCCTGCGATCGGCCCGGGAAAACGCCCGATCGGTGCGGGAGGTGATTTCCTCGGAAATGTGGGAGCAGGTGAACGCCTTTTACCTGATGGTTAACGAGGCTGCCGACCAGGGCTTGCTATCGGAACTGCACGCCTTCTTCCCGGAGGTGAAAATGGCCAGTCACCTGTTTGCCGGCGTCATGGATGCCACCATGGCCCATACCGAAGGCTGGCATTTTGGCCAACTGGGACGGTTGCTAGAGCGGGCCGATAAAACTGGACGCATTCTAGATGTGAAGTACTACATTCTCTTACCTGCGGTCACCGATGTGGGGTCTCCCCTGGATGACCTGCAGTGGATTGCCCTGCTCAAGTCTGCCAGTGCCTACGAGATGTACCGCAAGTCCCAGTACCGGATTACCCCCCGGGGAGTGACGGAGTTTTTGATCCTGAATCGGGAGTTTCCCCGTTCCATTCAGTTTTGCCTGATCCAGGCGGAGCAGTCCCTGCACCAGATCTCCGGCACCACCACGGGTACCTGGCGCACCGCCAGTGATCGCGCCCTGGGGCGTCTGCGCTCGGAGCTGGACTATCTGACCATAGAGGAAATTACCGATCGAGGACTGCACGAATTTCTGGACGATCTGCAGGTGCGGCTGAATGAGGTGGGCGATCAGATTTTTGCCGATTTCTTCGCCCTTGAACCCCTCTAGGACGGGGTTTTATGGCCCGTTCCCTGGGGGCTACCGCTATAGATCTCCAAGGCCCTAGCGTAAGCGCCCCGATCGCCAGATGCTATAGATCAGCCACAGCCCGAAAAAGCTAGCGATCATAAATAGGCCGATGGCTAGTACCTGCGCCTGGGCCGATTGACGCCCCGTTGTGACGATGGCCGCGCCGATAATGAGGGCTCCCACCACCGTACTGAAGGACCGACGGTTGGCCGCATCGTCAATACTCCGGCGCAGGTCGTCTAATCCCTGAAGACTGAGATTCCACTTTAATTGTTCAGAGCTGAGGCGATCGAGTAGGAAGCTAAATTGCCGAGGAGAACTCAGGGAGAGGTTACGAAATTCCAGGGCAGTGCGCAACAGAGCCTGGAGGGGATCATCCCCCACCAACTGATGGCGAAATAAATCTCCCATCAGGGGGCGGACTTCTTCAATCAAGTTCACCTCTGGGTTAAACTGTCGCGCCGCGCCCTCTAGGTTGGCTAGGGACTTGGTAAACAGGCCAATATTGGCGGGCCAGCGCAGGTGATTGCGTAGTCCGGTGGCTAAAATCGCCCCAAACATTTCCGCCGTATTCAGTTGCTCCAGGCTAAGGCCGTAGTAGCGGCCTAACAGACGGGTATAGTCACTTTCCAGGCGAGCTAAATTAACCGACTGTAGAGGTTCTGCCAGTTGTAAGGTGAGTTGGGTGCAGCGCTGGGCGTCGCAGTTGACGATGGCTAGGACCATTTCTGTCAGGGTACTACGGCTACGGGGATCCAAACGCCCCATCATACCGCAGTCCAGCAGTGCGACCCGACCGTCCTCTAAATAAAAAATATTGCCGGGGTGGGGATCGGCGTGGAAAAACCCATCCACGAAATACTGTTTGAAGAAAGCTCGAAACAGCAGGGTAGTAACCTGGGCCCTCTGGTTCGGGGAGGCCGCGTCGGTGCGGCGGGCTTGCAAGAGGGGCATCCCTGCTAACCATTCCAGGGCGAGCAGTCTAGGACTGGTCAACTCCCAATAGACCTGGGGAACGACTAGCTGCTGGGGATCATACCAGTCACTTTGGGCCAGGTTGCGCCTGAGTTGATCGGTATACCCAGCCTCCTTGGTAAAGTCTAGTTCAGCATTGAGGGCATCGGCAAATTCCTCCGCCAAATCCACCAGGTTATAGCGCTGACCAAACTGGGTCGCTGACATTAGTCGGGCAATGTCACGGATCAGGGCCATGTCCCGATCCACCTGTTGTTCGATCCCAGGACGTCTTACCTTCAGGGCGATAGGCTTGCCGTTCTTAAGGATAGCTCGATGGGTTTGGGCGATTGACCCCGCCGCGATCGCCTGGTAATCGATAGCTTCAAACACCTCTTCTACGGGCTGGGGTAAGTAGCGACGAATTTGGGCTTCAGCCTGCTCTGCACTGACCGCTGGCACCATACTTTGTAAGCTACTCAGGGCTTCAATATAGGCTGGCGGTAGTAGATCGGGACGGGTACTGAGTAACTGGCCTAGCTTGATATAGACTGGGCCTAAATCGGTCAAAATATTCACCAAAACCGCTGGCGGGGGAATTTCGGGTTCATCGGTTTTACCTCCCACCAAAAGCTGTCGCATATAGTCCCAGCCGTGGCTCAGGACAACCTCTATAATCTCCCGCTGTCGAGCTAAACGGGACGGAGATACCATTGGCACATGCATGCAGTTCACCCCACTTTCCCTCCTATCTTAGAAGGGGAATCCTAAACTATAGCTTTGACTAGAACCCTAAGGGCCGAGTTAATGCTTTAAAGCGAAGGCTGGGTCGGGGCTCTGACTCGCCTCAACGGGGGGTATGGCAGGCGCCAGCCAGCTAGGACAAGACTGTGATGCCATTGGCTACGGCTAGAGAACAAAACTCCTGGAACCATAGTCTTGGAGTTGGTGCCGCCCAGTCTGGACTTGGCTATACTAAGACTTCAAAAATTCAAGGGTGACTCAGGTTGAAGATTCTGCAAATGATCCCGTGGGTTGACCTAACGGTGCGGGAATGGTCAGCCGAAGCTCGCTGGCTACGGTGGCTAACCTTTTTGTGGCTTGGCCTAGGTTTACTCATTCTCTTCTCTGCCTCCTACGCGGTATCGGTGGCCGAGCATGGCCATGGGCTGCATTATGTGCTGGTGCAGTTGATGTGGATGGGAATTGGATTGGTGGTCTTTAACCGCATCGTCCATATGCCCCTAGATCACTCCTTGAAAATTTCGGGTCTGATGTTGCTCATCCTTCTGGGCCTGGTGCTGTTAACTTTGATTCCCTCCCTGGGGGTTACTGTCAACGGTGCGACTCGCTGGTTACCCCTTGGCCCCTTCATGGTGCAGCCCTCGGAATTAATTAAGCCTTGCCTGGTTTTACAAGGAGCGCGACTATTTGGTCGCTGGCACCAGTTAGGTTGGCAAACTCGCCTACTCTGGTTGGGAACCTTTGGCGCAGTGCTGGCTGCCATTCTGATTCAACCCAACTTGAGTACCGCCGCAGTGTGCGGTCTAACCCTGTGGCTGATTGCCCTGGCCTCTGGTTTACCCTACCGTTACATTACCATCACGGCCCTGGGTGGGGGATTGGCAGCAGTGGTCAGTATTAGTCTGAAGTCCTATCAGCGCCAACGGATTATTTCCTTTCTGAATCCCTGGGCCGATCCTGGGGATCAGGGCTACCAACTCATTCAAAGTTTGCTAGCGGTTGGTTCGGGTGGCCTGTGGGGAGAGGGCTTTGGTTTTTCCCAACAAAAGCTATATGCCCTACCGATTCAATACACCGATTTTATCTTTTCAGTTTATGCTGAGGAATTTGGTTTTATTGGGTCTTTGTTTCTGCTGTTGTTTCTGACTATTTACATGACCGTTGCTCTGATTGTGGTTCTGCGGCTGACCCAGCCAATTCCCCAATTGGTGGCGGTAGGATCTATGGTGGTGTTAGTGGGTCAGTCTATCCTTAACATTGGCGTTGCTACCGGTCTTTTGCCAACTACTGGATTACCATTTCCCCTGATTAGTTACGGTGGCAGCTCAGTAATTGCCAGTTTAGTGACAGCGGCTTTATTGGTGAGGGCAGCTCGAGAAATTAACCTCCAGTCCCTTTCTGTCTTACCTGTATCGAGCCCTCAGGGTAAAGCTCCTAAACCGCTCAGAAAGGCCAGAGGTTAGGAACCTGACCTTTCTGTTGGGCAATTATCGCTAACTAGATGATCCCAGGTTGGTGGCGTCACTTGGCCCAGGTGATCGAAAGCTATAGACCTAGCTACCTGCAAGGGGGCGAAGGCGAGCTAGAATGCCTCCCAGTCTTAGCTTTTATCGATCTACCCGGCCCTAAGTGTTCTGGCCAAGGTTATACTTTGGGGTCTAAGGCTTGATGGTTTGGGAAGGTAAGGCTAGAGAAGCCTCCGGCAGACCCCTTACGGAAGAAAAATGGCCAATTATGGCTAGGGGTAGGATGAGGGTTGTTGCTGCAATGATAAATCCAAGCACATTGGCAAAAATACTGGGAGGTTCCCCCGCAGGGGCGTCAGATTGACTGGCAGAATGCATAAAGTCCTATATGGGAAAGCAACAAGGCGGGCGGTTAACACCTTTAATAATCAGGTGTTTAGAGAGCTATCTGCAGGTATTCAAATCACCATTGACTAGCTGACTCTTGGTAACGATTGGAAACTTTTTGAGACGCACGGTATAAGTAAGCACTTCTACTGGATTCTTCAAAAATTTCCCCAAACCGACCCTATTTCTGACTACGGTAAATTCAGGATGCAACGATTTTAAGCATCACTAGAAACAAAACCGTTGTTCAGAACACAAAAACTAGCGTTTGCTAGTGATCGATAACATAGTTATCGACGAAGATGGTTAATTATTAACTATCTTTATCTATCTATTGTACCATTCTCCCTTCCAGGAGGATAAAACAAATGTTCTAGTGGCTGGATCGGAAGCTATGGTTGTACCTAGAAGGCTGAGGATAGCGCTGACCATTGACAGTAAAGGCTAGGGGATGCGGCGATTAATATTTTGATTGGGACTCCAGCAGGGTATGGATAGCCTTAAGCTCTTGTAAAATTTGTCCGAGCAGGGCATTGGTGAGATTTTCGGTGGGAGTCTGAACCTGAATAGTTGGATTTAACCCCAGTACCTCTTCAGCAAAGCGTTGTACTTCTTGGGGACGGAATTGTAGGGGGTCATCTTTGTCGCGACGAATTTCTGGATTGAGTTTTCTGGGATCATAGGGTGAATTTAAGACCTCGGGATTGGTATTGGCATATCGATAGACGGAAGCTCTAGATCGATTTAGATACTTTTGGACATCTCCCAGGGTGAGTAGGGACATGCGGTCCTCAGGAACTTGACCCAAGCCCAGTTGATAGGTTGGATTCAGGGGATAAGTCTCTGCTAGTTGGGGTGAAGTAGGGCTTTTGTCATCCATGACTGCACTAGATAATCACAATGGGATAGGGAGAGGTTTGATCAAGGGTACTCATGGATAGCTAAACTGGCATGGTACTGATACAAGTTTTAGCTGGTTAGATGCCTGGGCAGAACTTGGGTGGAACTATCTTCTAACGAAGTTTTATCAAGATTCTTAATTTGAAAAAAGCCCATTTCTTTGCCTCAGGGTAAGGTTAAACCTGAACTCTGGACCTAAGGACTAGATGGGTGGTGGGTAAAGGCTGGCCTGGGAGATGGAATCGTCTATCCATCCTGGCAATGGGAATGTTTGGTGCAGGTGCGATCGCGGGGTTGATAGTTTTCCGGATGCCTGCCCCCGTTTCTACCCTCCCATCTCTGTTGGCTTTGGTTACTATGCCCCAGCCCACCCTGCTGAATGGCCGTCCCCGCCTCTATCCCCAACCTGTTGTCCAGGAAACCTGGGAATGCCAGGTAGTAGTGGTTGGGGGATCCCTGGGGGGGATCGCCGCTGCTGCCCATGCGATGGCGACTGGAGCCCAAACCTGTCTGATCGAGGTGGCTCCCTGGATGGGAGGCCAGATTAGTTCCCAGGGAGTATCGGCCCTGGATGAATCGTTACGCATGCGGCAGCGCCATAACTTTTCTCCCACCTGGCTGCGCCTGCGACGGCTAATAGGGCAGCAGGTGGTGACATTACCGATTTGGATGCCAGGGTCAAAGTCCCGCATCGTCGCCACCATCAATAGTTGCTGGGTTGGGACCCTGTGCTTTCCCCCCATCGCCGGCCATCTAGCGGCGGAGCAATTTTTAGCCGAGACCAAAGCCAGCGCCCCTGGTAGCCGATGGTCAGCGATGACCGCATTTAAAGGGGCTGGGTTTGACGCTAGTGGTCGCCACCTGACGGCTATTTATGCAGTCCGTCGTATCCCCAAGGATCCTCACTATATTCCCAAAGGCAGGCTATCGGAGGAGCTGGCAGACTGGTATAGCTGGTCACCTACCCAGGACTTTGATCGGGTGCCGATTAAGCTCCAGCCACCTCCGAGACAGTCCATGATGGTGATTGATGCCACGGATACGGGAGAGCTGGTTGGCTGGGCCCGGTTACCCTACCGCATGGGATCTGAGGCCAGATCAACTATCCAGGAGCCCAATGGTGCTGACTTTGATAACCCCCAGTGTACCCAGGCCTTTACCTATCCCTTTAGTCTGGGGATATACAACGATGACGGCGATAGCTTAGCGGTCCTGGCCCGTCTACAGCCGACCTATAACCTGCAGGAGCATAATGCTCACTACAGCCTGGTAGGATTTCCCTTTCTGACCGGTAAGGGTTTGTTTCAGTACCGCCGGATTGTCAGTCAGACCCGCCACAACCCCTATAGGGGTTCTCCATCTCTGGGAGACATTAGCCTGATTAACTGGAACCAGGGCAATGACTGGAACTGGATGAATCCACCCTTGATTCTCTCCGATCGCCAGCTAGGGGCGGCCGGTCAGTACCAGAACTGGATGGGAGGCCTCTCCCAGTCTGCCCTGAAATTCGCTGAGGAAAATGCCCTGATGTTTGCCCGTTGGCTGCTGACCACCCAGTCCTCGGCGGCCCATCCCCTGACCTACCTCTATGGTTCCGATAGTCCCCTAGGTAGCCGATCTGGCCTTAGTATGGTGCCCTATGTGCGGGAGGGACGGCGCATTTTGGGGCGATCGGCCTACGGTCAGAATTCCTTCATGATTCGTGAAAACGACCTGCGCTACGGCTTCCTAGGACAACGTGACTTTAGTCCGACCGCCGTCGCTATGCATCACTACGCCATTGATATCCATGGTTGCCGTTACCGTAACTGGTTGCCTTCTGGTGATGCGGTCAGGGCTCCTGCCAGGGAAGATCTGGTGAAGCCCCTGGCCATTCCCCTAGAAAGCCTCATTCCTCAAGGTGTAGATAACCTGTTAATCGGGGGTAAGGCTATAGCTGTCAGCCATATTGCCAATGGCTCAACCCGGATTCACTACGGAGAATGGCAAATCGGAGCCGCTGCTGGGGTGACCGCTGGCTGGCTAGTCTCTCCCACCAGTCCTGTTCACTCCCCTCCGGAAATTATTCCCCAGGGGTATATGGGCTCTTTACAGGCCTTCATGGTGCAACAGGGTTTGAAACTGACCTGGTAGAAGCACCTTGGCCATAACATCTCCGCTCCCTTAGCCAGGGTGAGGACAATCGGTTGCCAGACAAATCTGTAGCCTTAACGTATCCCCTAGAATTTCCTGCTAAGCTATCTGCAAGTTGTTTCATAGGTTGCCTGCAGTTAGCCATTTGTGCACCTCAGGCCTTAACTGGGAACACCATCAATGTCTACCCTTTTAACCCGATAGGAGAAAGATCGTGGGTTTTCTAGAGAAACTTTTTGGCAAAGAAGAGGAAAATAAGGCTAAGGTCGCTCCTCAGTTTGATGTCAAACAGGCTGCCACTGCAGCCCAAATTAACCCCGCCAAAGTCGGATTGGATGGACAGTTTGACGAAAGTGGGTTAGCTAAACGGGTCGCGAAGGCTCTGGATGATGCCGATGTCTCTGATGCCGTCGGTCTTTGGGTCGCCCAGACCGATTCCACCGTCGTCCTCAAATACAACCCAGATGCAGAATCGGTTCTGGAGAGGGCGAAAGAAATTGCCCTCGGGGTGGAGGGGGCTACCGAAGTTATTACCCAGCCTAATGCCTAGGGAGATAGTCAGTATCCTGATTGGATTATCTTGCTGACAAGAAGCTAGGTAATAATTCAAGTTTTAATGGGGTAAGGGGGATGGGATAACCCCTTTTACCTTACCTGATTTCATATCTTTGGCCAGCCCGCTTAGGATACGGTTGATCGGTCAATTTCATGTCTCGTAACTGACAGGCTTGTCCCATGTTACGAGACATGAAAACGCTCATACTGGATAGGCGTTCTAGCTCGCCTCCGTTCCCCTGCAGGTGGAGCCTCCATAACTGCTAGGGCTGGCTTTGACACCGGGCCAGTTGATGGTTCAGGAAACCGATTAGATCGGCACAGGTGAATAACCCGGTTTCATCAAACTGTTCACTAATATCGATACCAAAGGTATTGTAAAAGTCTGCACAGAGGTTTATCCCCCAGTCGAACCAGCAAATGCTGGGAAACTGCAGGTCTTCTACCAGGCGATCGCTGGGACGAAGTCGACCCACCTCCAGTCCGGTATAGACCTGTAGGTGGCTATAGGCAAATTCAATTAAGGGTTTGGAATAGGTCTGCTTTACGGATGGAGGGGTCCAATAGCGGTCAAACCATTGATCGCAGTTAAGGTAAGGTCGATATAGCAGCAGTCGGCAAAGTTCTTGCCGGGCGCCCACGTCAGGACCGAGCCAGCGATAGGTGAGCAGGCTATTTATCAAGTTGTTCAGTTGTTGCATGGAGTCGATGCTAAATGTCCCTGATCTTTCTCAGAGTGTGCCCAGAGTAGAGCCAGAATCCATAGCGGAGATGGTTTCTTTACGTGTATTTTTTTGTAGCCATCTCCTGTGGCCAGCCATCCCATCGATCCATGAATTCGACTTAAGGGTTCTGATCAAAGCCCTGGGGATCGGCGTCTGGGTCACAGAGCCTGGACAGGGTGGCGGTAAAGCTGGGATAGGATACGGCGGCGGCTTCGGCCCGATGAATGACGGTTTTACCCTTTACCCTCAGGGCCGCGATGGCCAGACTCATGGCCACCCGATGATCGCCATAGCTATCGACTGAGGCGCCCTGAAGGGGAGCTTGCCCCCGAATCGCTAGTCCATCCGCTCGTTCATCTACGGCAGCCCCCAGGCAGGCCAGTTGGCTGGCCATGACGGTGATGCGATCGCATTCCTTGACCCTGAGTTCGCTGGCATCCTGAATCACCGTGGTGCCATCGGCAAAGAGAGCGGCAATGGCTAAAATCGGAATTTCATCAATCATTCTGGGAATTAAATCACCGCCAAAGTGGGCCGCCTTTAGGGGGCTGTAGCGTACCCGTAGATCGGCGACCGGTTCCCCCGTAACCTGGCGGGGATTCTCCAGGGTAATGTCGGCTTCCATGGCTTGCAAAGCCTCTAAAATACCGGTACGGGTAGGGTTAATTCCAACATTTTCCACCACCAGGTCAGATCCAGGGGTGATGGCGCCAGCCACCAGCCAGAAGGCTGCCGAGCTAATATCTCCGGGTACCACAATGGTCTGGCCCCTCAATTGGGCTGGACCGTAAACGGTGACGCTACAGGTATCTGGCTCTACCTGCAGATTGGCGCCAAAGGCCCGCAGCATGCGCTCACTGTGATCCCGGGAGAGACTGGGCTCCGTTACCGTAGTGGCGCCTTCTACCATTAAGCCAGCCAGCAACAGACAGGACTTTACCTGAGCTGAGGCAACGGGGGAATGGTAGTGGATGGGCTGTAGCACGGTACCCTGGACCGCCAGGGGCGCCAGTCGATTACCCTGGCGTCCCCAAATTTTCGCTCCCATTTGGGATAGGGGTTGGATCACCCGATCCATCGGTCGAGATCGCAGGGATCCATCCCCCGTTATGGCAAAGAAACGCTGGGGATGGGCCGCCAGTAATCCCAACATTAACCGTAGGGTAGTGCCGGAGTTACCCGCGTTAAGGACATCGGTAGGCTCCTGTAAATGGCCCAAACCCACCCCCTGCACCCTTACCCAGTCCGCCTCCAGGGATGATATTTCCACCCCCATGGCCTGAAAGCAGGCGGCGGTACTGCGGGGATCTTCCCCCAGCAGCAATCCTTGAATGCGGGTTTCGCCCTGGGCGATCGCCCCCAGCATCAGGGATCGGTGGGAAATGGACTTATCGCCGGGCACCTGTACCCGACCCAGTAGAGCCACCTGCTTTGATAACTCCAGGGTTAGGGTTTGGTGCGGAGGAGATGGGGTGATCTGAATCGGCGTAGTCATGGTAGTAAAGGGATAGGTCCGTAGCCGATCCTACCGCTTCCTGAGGACTGTGCTCTGAGCAGAATGGTGATAGGGCCTGGGCCAGGCACAGGTTGGCAAGGGTTCTGGTTCCCTTCAAAGGGTGTTGGGGGTCTCGGCTGCCGACCCCGGATCGGTTGGGTTATGATCGGCCCAGTAGCTGGACATTACCCGACCGGGGCGGCGTAACTGCTGGTGATAGGCTTGACTGATGGGGTCAGCCAGGTCTGTCAACGAGTCAATGCCAATGCCATTGCGCCCCTGGTCGATACCAGAGCTATGAATGTAGAGTCCTTGCCCCAGGTATAGGGCCACATGTTTGGTCCGGTCTGGAGTTCCAAAAAAAATCAAATCACCCGCTTCCAGATCGGTCCAGGCGATCGCCGCCGTAAAGGCCTCCTGTTGGTAGGAGTCCCGAGGTAGGCGGATACCGGCTGCGGCAAAGGCCGCCTGAACCAAACCCGAGCAGTCAAAATTAGGACCTACCGTCCCTCCCCAGAGATAGGTGTTGGGCCGAGCCATAGCCTGCTGGGCAAAGGCGATCGCCAGGGGTAAACGGGCAAGGATGGCTGGACGGGTTAGGGCAACGGGGCGGTAGGGCGTGATCGCCGGGACCAGAGCTTTGAAGTCCGCCAGAGCAATCCAACCGGGGTAGCCATCTTCACACAGGCGTACCGATAGGGCGGTTTGTGCTGTTCCCTGGGGCTGGGAAATCAACTGAAGTTGACGTCCGACCCCGGCCTGGGTGACCAACTCCTGTAGGGCAGGGGTTTGGTACAGGTTGATGGTTCTCAGGCAACGGTATTCTGGGCCTGACACAGGGCTCACAGATTTAGTCTCCCTTTTTGCCAGTATTACGAATATCCACTATTTTTTTCAGGACATCAAACCAAAAGTTCGATCCCATGGAAATGGCTAAACCACTCACTAGCCAGCCCAGAAACCGGCGGGGAACCAGAGGTAGGGGCCAGTCCTTTTCGGCCTCCTGTTGTTGTTCAATCACCTGGGGATCGTAGCCAATCGGGAAGGGAATTTCCTGCAGGGCCTGATCGACGGCGGTTTTCACCTGGGTCAGATTTTCGCTTAACTGGGCATTAGAGGAATTGGAGTGGGCCACCAGCTGATCGGCGGCCTGGGTAACGGTGCTACGCAGCAAGGGGTCCTTTGCCAGGCGTGTAGCGATATGGAAGGAGTCAGCATTAATAGCAATAGCTGTGCTGATACCAATAATGATGGCCACCGCTTTGGCATTACGTTTATATACCCCTGTGGCCCGTTCCATACCCCGATTAAACCACTTTTCGATCTCCTGGCTAAATTGTTCGACTTCGCTACGCAAGTTATCGCTAGTGACGTCTACCTTACGGGCTATAACCGTTAGACTGTCCCGTAAGCCCGGGGTAATGGGGGCTTTTTCAAGTTGGTTTACCAACCTTTGGGCCGAGAGGTGACCCTGATCAGCCAGACGACTTAACTCCTTATAGATATCACTGGTGTTATCAAAGATCTCCAATAAACTACCTAGACTAGGACGCAGCTTATTGAGGAGGGCATTGCGCTCGGCTGGAGTACTGGTGAGACCCCGCTTGATATAGTCGAGCCGCCGTAAAAAGGTTACCGTCAAGGGATGGCCCTCCGGTAGGGCATGACTAGCCATGGCCGTAAATTGTTCAAGACCGGCAATCAGGCGATCAAGACTATCTGGCAGGGAGACCAGTCTAGCCTTAAAGTCCCGGATGATTTCCTGCAGGGATGTGTCGAGCTGCTGCAATTCTGAGTTCAGTAAAAACTCGTTGCCGGTGTTAGCCCTGAGGTCGCTCAGGATTGTATTAACGGGTACTAGGATTTTATCGGTAATGAAACTAACCAGGCGTTCATCGGCCAAGATCTCCAGTATCCGCCCCAGTTGCATGCGCTCTAGTAGGCTATTGGCAAAGGCCTCGGAGGGAATGTAGGAAGGCCCGCTGGTTTTACCAGCACCAAAGACATTACGACCGCCGGTAATAAAACGATAAATACGCCCAATTAGTTGGGAACCACTGCGAAAGGTACGGGCGATTCTACCTTTAGCCTCCTGGTTTAGACTGCGAATCCAGGGACTTTCATAGAGGGCATCGGCCATGGCTTGGGCGGCTTTCTCCTTATCCCGATCGTTCCCTGACAGCAACACTTCAATGGACTGTTTCAGGTGTTCGGCCCGCCATTGCAGAAGTGTACCGATGATTTCCTGAATCTCGCTAGCCAGTAAACTGAGGACCAGGAAAATGAAAGTTAGCCCTAAGGCGATGTCTAAAACTACAGGTAAGTTCATCGATTCACTCCTTAATAATCCTCACCCCAACTGAATTTGAGTAATGCTATCCCTGCGCCTCAATTAATGCCATTGAGGCGGCCATTGATGGATGGAGGTCGAATAGCACGGCACCCTTTGATCTGGGGAGAGTCCGGCAGGTACCCAAGATCGTAGACCTCTTCTTGCGGGGAAAATCCTGGCTTCCCCTATAGTCTGACCGCACGCCTAATTCTACTGAAGCTACATAGAAATGGCACATCTTTGTCACCATTGGATGCTATACCAGTCTTGCTGGCTTACCGCAATCTATGAAGTTGACAACTCGGGGCCACTACAGTGTTAAAGCCCTACTTGACCTGAGCCTCCAGCGCTCTGGCAAGCCTGTTTCAGTGGGCGCCATTGCCCATCGTCAAGCTTTGCCAGTCCCCTATTTGGAAAAACTCTTGATTGATTTGCGTCGGGCCGGGCTAGTGGAGTCGGTACGGGGTTCCCAGGGGGGCTATCGTCTGGCCAGAGCACCGGATCAGATTTTCTTAGGAGAAATCTTAACGGCCGTGGGCGATCAGGTGCCGCCCCTCCCCCGTCATAGCGCCCAGACCGACCAGGTGGAAGACTGGGTCACCCTGGCGGTTTGGCGACGGCTTTCCCAGAAACTGCAGGAAGCACTTTATAGTATTTCCCTGGAAGACTTGTACTACGATGCCCGCAGCTGGCGGGCAGCTCAGGGAGATGATACTAACTTCGTGGTTTAGCGCCGTCATCGTGCTGATTTTAGCCAGTGGTCTGGATTACTGGGTGGGGGATCCTTGGGGTTGGCCCCATCCAGTCCAGGCGATGGGCTGGTTTATTGCGACGGCCAGTAAACCCGTCCTCACCCATGATTGGCCCAATGGGTTAAAGCGTGGCTGGGGGGTGGGTCTGGCTCTGGTTTTGGTGGTGGGTAGCGGGCTGGGGGGCTGGGCAATAGTGCAGATGGCTGGTCGCCTACATCCCAGTCTAGCCCTGCTTGTAGAGGGGATTTTACTGGCTAGCTGTCTGGCCGGACGTAGTCTACGTCAGGCTGCCGAGGATGTGCTTACCCCCTTAGGGGGAGGCGATATGGAGACAGCCAGACAGCACCTCAGTCGCTACGTCGGCCGTGACACTGACAACTTGGACAGACCGGAAATCCTGAGGGCAGTGATGGAGACCGTCAGTGAAAATGCCACCGATGGAGTACTGGCGCCGCTGTTTTATGGCCTGATTGGCCTTTGTATTCCATCCCTGGGTGGGGCACCCCTGGCCCTGGCCTATAAAGCTGCCAGTACCCTGGACTCGATGATTGGCTATCGGGAGTTTCCCTATACCTATCTGGGTTGGTTTAGTGCCCGTCTGGAAGATGGTCTCACCTGGCTTCCCTGTCGGTTAACGGTACTGACTATCGCCCTTTTGTCAGGTCATCCTGGTCAGGTGTGGGCTATTTGTTATCGGGATGCCCCCGCCGATCCCAGTCCTAATGCGGGTTGGAGTGAGTGTGCCTACGCTGCCGCCTTGGGGGTTCAGCTGGGGGGCAGGAATTACTACCAGGGAGTGCCTAAATCTAAGCCCTTACTGGGGCAGGCCCTTTATCCCATTAGCAGCGATCGCATTCGTAGGGCCCTTGCCCTAACCCGCCAGGCCACCCTGATCTGGCTGGGACTGGGCCTCACTGTTATAGTCATGGTAAGAGTTGGAAGCGGTTAATTATCCACCCTGGGTCAGCCTCTGGAAGGGCTGGATTAATTCATGATTGCATCTCTTGTCCTGGTCAGGGGTGTTATTTTCCATGGGTAGCCATAGCACGATTATCGAAATCCTCTCTCCTGAGGAGATGCGTCGGACCCTGAATCGACTCTCATCGGAGCTGGTCGAACGGGGCGGCAATCTTGATCGCCTGGTCCTTTTGGGCATTTATACCCGAGGCGTACCCCTGGCCCAGATGTTGGCTCAGCAAATTGAACGATTGGAAACTATTCAAATCCCTGTAGGCGCTCTGGACATTACGCTCTACCGCGATGATCTCGATAAAATCAGTACTCGTACCCCGGCTCCCACCAGAATTCCCTTTGATCTTACCAACCGGGTCGTAGTCCTCGTAGATGATGTAATTTACAGCGGTCGGACTATGCGGGCCGCCTTGAATGCCGTCCTGGATTATGGACGTCCCAATGCGATTCGACTGGCGGTGTTGATCGATCGGGGACACCGTGAGTTACCGATTCATCCTGATTTCGTGGGTCGCATTCTCCCCACATCCAAAGAAGAAGTGGTGAAAGTCTTTCTCCAGGGTATTGATGGACAGGATGGGGTGCATTTACTCAAGCCCTAGGGACTGGGCTATGAATGGGTTGTCTGAGGTGAACCATGCTCCCTGATTCATGCCTGCGCCTTTCCCCTGTCTGGGTTATGATCCATGAATATGGTTTGGGCCAGAAGGCTGAGGACAGAGTTGATCGGTCCATTAGCTCTCTCGTAACTGATCGGCTTATTTCAGATTGCGAGACATCAAAAAGGAAATACTGGGTAGGCGTTCCGATGCGCCTCCGCGGCTCTACAGGTGGCTACGGCTATAATCGGGATTGAGAGTGGTTTAGGGTATTGTCATGCTACAAGGATCCATATTAGAGCAACTGGTAGCTGGTATCACCACCCCTGGTGCCACTCCTTTAAACTACGGGGTCTACTACAAAAATACCCTGGTCGCCCTTTGTCACGCCCTGGAGGATTCCATTCTAAATTTGGAACTCTCTGTTGCTCCCCTGGTCGTTACCGCTTTTCAACGGGGTAAATGGTACCTTGAGGAGGCCGATCGCTACGCAAGTATTGCCGCCAAAGTAGAACAGGTGGTTATCATGGCCTCTCCAGAGGCGGGCTTTCATGACCATCCCACCAGTCAGCGATCCAATGTTGCTCTGGTAGATCTAGCCGATGACGATCCCATTACCCAGGAATGGCACCTGATTATTCTTTCTCCTGACTACTGCGCCATGGTACTTTGTCAGGAGCTGTCTGTGGCCGATTACGGTGCGGCGGGCTTGCCCCTCAACGATCTAGAGCGTAAGTTTTATGGTTTTTGGACCTTTGATCCCGGTCTGGTACAGAAAACCGCTGGCCTGGCGATCGCCCATCTAGGCCGTTACAACCCCCAACTGCAAGCCCAACTTCACCAGGTCTTAGAGCATCAACGGCAACGCCAGTCCAGCCTGCGTAGCGGTGAAGTCAATCATGCCGTTAACCAGGTGGTGACCTATTTGCAGGATAGCCGCCACCATATCCGGGTGAACTCTGCCTTTAACCAACTCGACGATCTCGACCAGAACCTGGCTACCAACGAAATTCAAGCCTTTTTGCGCATGGCCCAATTGGTTGATAGCAGTGATGCGCTGAATCCACTGGCTACGGGGGAAGTGGTTAGCCTATTAGAAATGATGGCCCAGCTTATTGACCTACCTGCCTGGCAACTACAGCGTCTGCGTCTGGCGGGTTGGCTGCACCGCATCGCTCCAGCTAAGGACTCTACTAGATTGACCAGTGATGCTCCCAGTTGTCCCCTGGTACCGGAGGTACAATCTCTGCGGCTGATGCCCCGGCTCAGGGCGGTGGCAACCATTATCGGCCATCAGCAGGAATGGTGGGATGGAGGGGGTTTACCGGCTGGCTTAGCCGGAGATAGCATACCCCTGGAATCTCGTATGCTGGCCCTGGTCGCGGAATTTCAGCAACAATTGGCCCTCTGGCGTCATCAAAATCCAGAGCAGGACCCTGAAGTTGGCCTGCTCTCGGTGCTACATCTCTGTAAGGCTGAAGCCGGTAAGCGTTGGGACCCCAAATTGGTGGAAATTTTAGAATTGATGGTGACCGCCCTACAGCAAGGTATGGGCCCTCCCCAAATCTCCAGGCAGCTTAGCCTGGGTTCTGGGTTGCTCAACCCTGACTTGCCTACCCCATCGATTGTTTGATTGCCCTGAGTGTTTGTTTATCATTATTCTATGGCTGTGTTGAGTAACTCGTTTGATCTGACCGCCCTACGCTCTGGAGAGCTGCGGGATTTAGCCGGGGCTAATCTGCAGGATATTGACCTGGAGTCTAGCCATCTGGCGGGTGTTAATCTGGCCGGTGCTAAGCTCATTGGGGTCAATTTGGATCGGGCCTGTTTGCACCAAGCTAACTTGGTGGGAGCCAACCTGATGGGGGCCAGCTTGGCCGGTGCCGACCTGCGCGCTAACCTTTGGGGCACCAATTTGATGCAGACCAATCTGATGGGGGCCGATCTGCGGGGCGCCAATCTGCGGGGTGCTAATTTAATGGGAGCTTGCTTGACTGACGTGAATTTGGCTGGTGCCTGTTTAAGTGGTTGTACACTGACCGGAGTAAATCTCCATGGGGTTGACCTGCGTCAGGCAGACCTGCGGGGCGCTAACCTCTCCCATGCCAACCTGAAGGGCGCTGATTTGTACCAGGCCAATTTGCGAGGAGCCCGGTTAGACCGGGCCAATCTGGAGGAGGCCAACCTGGAACAGGCGGATCTGGGGGGAGCCGATATGACTGGAGCCAACTTGCTGTGCGCTAATTTAACCAGTGCTTCCCTGCCGGGTACGGATTTGAGTCAGGCTTGCTTGTTGGGTACGACGTTGGATCGTTAATGACCCCTTACCCCTGGCTTCTGAGGCCTACGGTAGGCGGGCTAGTAAGCAGTGGTTTAGTGGTTTGTCAGAAGTTTCTAAGCTCAGCGACGTTCGGTTTTGGCTGGGCCAGGAAAGTCCAGGTATGTTGCCAGATCAGCTCTTCTGTTCCCAGTAGGCTGTGGTCGTCCCAGAGTTCTACCAGATTGACCCAGGGGCGGGTGGCGGCATAGGTGCGGCTCGCTTCTATGGAAATTACCTCATCCTGGAGCCCGTGCAGAATCAGGGTAGGCACTACGGCCCGGAGATTGCGATCGCAGTAGGTTTCCCCATCCAGCCAAAAATTGTAGTGGAGGGGTAAGGTTTGCTGGGCGTCGTAGTGATAAACCGCCAGATAACCGGTGGTGCGCCATCGATCCATCTGGGCTGAGCCAAGACGGGGTAACCATTGGGTCAAAAAATCAAAGGCTGGAGCCAGTAACACCAGCTGAGCAATGCGGCCTTGCACGCGGGGTTGCTGGGCTACCCAGGCCGCCGTCAACCCTCCCAGGCTCGATCCAATGATCACCACCGGATCAGACCAGGCTAAAACTTGATCACTAACCTGGCCAATCTGCCGACTCAGGGTCAAATGGGAAAAGTCTTCCTGGTTGAGATCGGGAATTTCTAGATGGAGTCCAAGGTTCTGAAATCGTAGGTTCATCCTTTGGGCTTTTTGGGATTTTGGGCCAGAGCCAAAACCATGCAGATAGAGATAGTGGGTCATGGAATAATGGGGTGATGGAAAATCGCACCCTTCAGGACGTATCATATAGCCTTGGCCAGCCCGCTGAGGCCAGAATTTAACGGTTAAAGCGGAGCCTGGGTGAGCATTCTAGCTCGCCTCCACTCCCTTACCCCTGTCTACGGCCATAATCTCCCAGTTGGAGTGGGTGGTCCACTATTATCCTTAAATTGCTCCCGATTTATGAGCGCTTCCTTTTCCCTTACCCTGCTACCCGGTGACGGCATTGGGCCGGAAATTATGGCTGTAGCGGTTGATGTTTTAGAAGCTGTTGGTCAGCGTTTAGATCTTATCTTTAAGTTTCAATCGGCCCTGATTGGTGGCGCTGCCATTGACGCCACTGGGTCTCCTCTGCCTGCTGCAACCCTGGAAACCTGCAGGGCCAGCGATGCGGTTTTACTGGCAGCCATTGGCGGGTATGAGTGGGATAATCTACCCCGATCGCAGCGCCCTGAAACCGGCTTGTTAGCCCTACGGGCTGGTTTAGGTCTATTTGCTAACCTGCGTCCCGCCACCATTCTGCCCCAGTTAGTCGATGCCTCGTCTCTGAAGCGAGAGGTGGTGGCAGGGGTGGACATTATGGTGGTTCGGGAACTGACCGGGGGGATTTACTTTGGTACTCCCAGGGGCATTTTTGCAACGGAGGATGGACAGCAACGGGCCGTTAATACCATGGCCTATACCCCCGGAGAAGTTGATCGAATTGGTCGGGTAGCCTTTGAAATTGCCCAGAAACGCCAGCGACGTCTATGCTCTGTGGATAAAGCCAATGTGCTAGAGGTCTCCCAGCTGTGGCGCGATCGCCTGACGGCTCTGGCCCCAGATTACCCCGACGTTACCCTAAGCCATATGTACGTGGATAATGCGGCTATGCAATTGATTCGCTGGCCCCGGCAATTTGACACCATCGTCACCAGTAATTTATTCGGGGATATTTTATCCGATGCGGCCGCTATGTTGACCGGCAGTATCGGCATGCTGCCCTCCGCCAGCCTGGGGGCAACGGGACCAGGGGTTTACGAACCGGTGCATGGCTCAGCTCCCGATATTGCCGGCCAGGACCAGGCCAACCCCTTGGCCCAGGTGCTCAGCGCCGCCATGATGTTGCGCTACGGACTGAATCAGCCTGCGGCGGCTGACCTGATTGAGCAAGCTGTGATCAGGGTTTTAGACCAGGGCTATCGTACCGGTGACATTATGTCTGAGGGGATGACCCAGGTGGGATGCCGGGCCATGGGGGAAGCCCTGCTTGAGGCAATCAGTTCCATTAATATAAATTAACGATTTGCCGCTGCTGAAGATTTCGATTACAGTCTTGTCTAGATGAGTCACAGGTGAGCCGTGTACAGTCTTCAGCAGTCTGCCCCCCCAGCCAATCCGTCCAGTTTCTCGAATCCAGAGGTCAATGGCCTGTTGCCGACCTTGCTGAACCCAGCCTTGCTTAAATCGGCCCGCCAGATCTACCGTACCTACTACGAAGTTCATCCTGAGGATGTCCAGCGTCCCATCGGTATTGCCATCAGTACTAAGACCCACCGGGGTAAACTCATTTTTGGCGATCGCCCGGTTTTACTACCCAACGAATGTTTTATTCCCCTCAACCAGATTGAACCTGGACTCCATTAATAACAATAACAACTCTATTTTTTAATGAACTATCTGGTAGCCGTTATCGAAGAACGCCTTAGGGCTGAGGAAGCCTATGATGCCCTCCAGCAGGCCAACCTGGCGGCAAAGAGTATTGATATTCTGGGGCGGGGTTTTAAAACTGCTGATGACTGCGGTCTTATTGATCCGGCTGATCGGATTTGGCGTCAAATTCGCTTGATGCTGGTGTGGCTGCTACCCTTTGGCTTTAGTGCGGGTTTTCTGTTCGATAGGATTACCGGTCTCGACACCTTTACCTGGGCAGGACGCTGGGGAAATCAGGTGTTGGGGGGAGCGCTCGGGGCGATCGCGGCGGCTATGGGAGGTTTTTTTATTGGCGGTGGCGTCGGTCTAATGGTGGGCAGTGGTAAAGCCCTCTCCTACCGTAATTGTCTAAATCAGGGCCAATTTTTGATTGTGGTGCGGGGGACAGAACCTCTGATTCGCCAGGCAACATCAATTTTGCGGCAGTTTCGACCCAGTACTATCCAGGGTTATGACACTGCTGATTAGGCCTGCGGTCTTAGGGATTATTGATTGGTTTGACGACCTGGGTATCAGGAAAGTTTGCCCATAGGTAGCCCTGGTATGAACTCTTCTAAGAAATCTCTCCAGGGGAGATCTAATTGCCTTTACCTTAGGTTTCGTCTAGGGCTACCTTTCATCATCTATCCCATTGGGTTACTCCCTTAGGACAGTATTGACCAGTCCATTGGATATCTACTAACTGACCAGGGAGGCTCGGGTTAGGCCCCATCAAGAAACGCAACGGTCCGCCTTCTTATCCATGGCTATAGGTAAGGAGGTAGGGATTTGCAGGGAAGAGATGGGCCCTTCTCCCTACTTTCTTAGTTATCTTTCCCTAGAAGTTTGATCAAGATTGTCCAGCCAGGTGTCTTACAGGGCTCCTGAATCATTTCCTAGGGCCTGGACCAAAGTCCCTAGGCAGGGGGTTAATCCTAATCCTGCCACTCTCCTTTAATAATCGATACCGCTGCCCTGCTTAAGCGGGCTAGGTCATCTTCTAGCAGGGGAGGCCACTGGACTCCCTGATAGGAACCACTCTGAAACAAATCGGGACTGTCTTTGATGAAAACCAATAGGGCCTGTACCAGAGATCGCTCCAAAGTCGGCTCCTGCTTAAGGCCCTCAAAGATTACCTTGAGGGCCAACAAGAGGGAAGTTACCTGGCCCGGTACCGGTGGCCTGCCCTGGCGCAGGCAGGCAATAAAGGTATCCAGGCGTTGATCAGTTCTAGGGCCGGTTTGCCCTAGAACAAACTGACGGGCGGTCGCAAAGTCCATATACTGGTTGAATCTGATCGGTATCACGCGGCATAGTCAAACACCGCATCCAAATATAGGCGGTTAATGCGGCGATCGCTAACCCCATTTTGCATTAAAAACAAGGATAACGCTGCACAAAAGACTCGATGCTGACTCCAGGCCGGATGGGTCTCCACATAGTCCTGCATGGCGGAGAACAGCTCCTCTGGCACTTCTACATTCAAACTAATTCTAGGGGCAATTGACCCTGCCATTGGCTCATTCATTAAAACTTCCCCAACTTAGATAGACGCCAAAAACTTTCCCCTGCACACCCGTCAGGAGGGGTCTCACCCCTTAATTTGCATATCCGAGGCCGGATTTGAAGCCAGTTTTAGGATCCCAAATTTGACTTTAGGGGTAGACCAGACGGGTTAGAAGCAAGGGATGAATTCCTTGGTCGCATCATTGTCACCAGAGTCACGGGGGATGTCAACCTTGCTAACGCCCCCCCTTTCCGCTAGCAAAAATCATGACCCAACGGAAGAATAGGGGTTTCAGAGATCGACTCAGTAGTTGGATGTGATCTGCATAACACCTCTACCCCGTGACCGTTGTGGAATTAAAAAATCTACAGATCAGGCAAAGCCGCATGGCATCGTTCCAAGGTGTGGAAAAATCGCCTAAGTTGTGGAAAAGCCTGGGGAAAGAAATAATAAGGTTAAGAAAAGCTAAGCATCCCAGATTTTTTTAAGTCCTTTGTATAGAAACTGTCATGGTTCCCAGTTAACTTTAGTTAGCTATAGTAATCTCTAGTCCAAAAGATAAGCGATTGTGTTCAAAGAAGTAGGGTATGGCTTGGCTCAAAACGCTGAGGCCAGAGAGTAAATCCCCCTAAGAAGGCTGGGTAGGCGTTCTGAGCCACCTCCTACTGGTTGGGAGTGGGCTAGCCGTGGCCACCTGTAGGGAGGCGAAGACGAGCCAGAAAGCTCCGAGCGTTTTCATGTCTCTTAACATCGGACAAGCCTGTCAGTTCCGAGACGTGAAATTGATCGCTCAACCGTTTCCTAAGCGATTAGCCCAACGATGGGCCGAAGGTCAGCCCTGAAAGAAACCCACGATAAGCTAAGAGTAATGCTTTGGCTTTGACCTCATAGCATAGCCCTCTCCTCAAGAGGTTTCTTAGAAGGAGTGACTACAGCTATAAATTCGTAAGAAATAGCCCCCTGCCGATCTGTCTTGGCCTATGAGAGCCAGACTTTAGGGAGAAAAATCGTATTCCTGCATCTGCAAAGTACAGCGATCTTGCTGATTAAGGGCGCGTTTGATCGGATTGATATCTCTAAAGCCTTCTGCCCCTCGCTGGGTGAGGCTGAGTTCAAATCGACGGGCAAACTCCGCTACACAAACGTTGCGACTTTGGGAGAGTTGTTTGAGACTGCTTAGGGCCGTATCCCGATCCCATACTGCTACGGCCCCATGGAGTTGGTCCCAGGCTCGGTCAGCCTGGTTATTGGTGGTCGTCTGTAACTGCTGGCGATCGAGAATGTTATAGGCTAGCCAAAAACTTAGTCCCAGAATTGTGGCTATACTCAGAGAAATCAGGCAACCAGTCAGGGGACTGTGGCGATCAAAAATAGTCTTCCCCTGGCTATTGGTCACTTCACTGCTGAGTTGCTGGTAGTAGTCGATAAAAGGTTGCATCTGGTCGACGAACCACACCTCAATGCCCGTGGCCTTCAGCTGGTCCGCCAATAGATAGGTATCATCCCAGTCCTGGTTGGGGGTGAGGCCAGCAACCACCAGTCGCTGGCCAGATAGGTGATCTCGCCGGGTTTCCATGGTATCGGCTGCAGAACGCAGAACGGCTTGGTTGAGTATGTAGGGACAATCAATGGCATAGTCCTCGGTGAGGATATCAATTTCCCCTCCCCCCGGACTGGATACCTGTCGATAGACCTTGTGCCCATGGTTTTCTAGCCAGTCAGATAGAAAGTTTGTCAGGGCCTCTTTACTAGGAAACTCCATACTGGCTATCACCGCATGCTTGTCTAGTTAAAACAACTATTTGTACTACCTCCCTATTCTAAACAATTAGTCCTTAGGCGTAGCAGGGTCTTGCCCGCCCCAGATTTCTGCTTCTCTTCGGTTTCTCGTCGCAACTGAATAAAAGCGTCGGAGGGCTAATTTTACCTGGGATAGTCAGGTTTATTGTTGGCAATACCCCGCCGCCAGGTTACCGCTTAGAGGGTAGATCACCGCTGAAGGGTTGGGCGCCAGTAGCTGGGTAATCATCGTGGGTAGGACCAAAGAGCTCTAGAATAGCCTCTGCTAAATCACCGAGGAACCCCTTTTGTTCTTTTAGCATGGGAATAATTTCCCGTACGTTTTCCGAAGAAAACGTATACCCCTGGGCCTGACCTAAATTAACTAACTCTCCGGCTCCCTCTGCTTGCTGTATCTGGCTCTTCAGTTCAGGGCTAGTAGCAGCTTCACGGAGAAACGAAAGGGCATTTTCCTTAGACATACTGTTTAAATCCCATAACCTACAATAACAACAGTGCTGAGTCTTTAGCTCTGTCTTTAGTTCTAGTCTTACGCTGGTCAGCTACAACACGGGCATTTCTCAACAGAACCTTGCATTTCTTGAAATGGTGTAATACAGCTTCCGCCAGCCAGCGTAGGATACGGTTGACCGGTCAATTTCATGTCTCCTAACTGATAGGCTTGTCCCATGTTACGAGACATGAAAACGCTCATACTGGGTAGGCGTTCTGGCTCACCTCCGCTCTTTGCAGGTTGCTACGGCTATATCACCCGCTATGGGAACGGGCCTGGTTGTGAGCTTGGAAGGCTTTTTAGTTCAGGGCGTTATGGCGGGTCTGCTTCAGAATATTTTTGTATTGCTGACTACTACTGTATTTAAATACTGTATTCAAACGTTTGACAAAACCTCCATTAACATCCAAAATAGAAGTTACCCTTTAAGGGCCTGTAGTTCAACCGGTTAGAGCACCGCCCTGTCACGGCGGAAGTTGCGGGTTCGAATCCCGTCAGGCCCGTTTATATAAAATATTAGTAAAGTTCTTGTTGGATCTCATTTTAGGGATTTAACAGGTCGCTGATCTCAGTACTTAGGCTGAAGATTTTACTTTGTCCTATTAACCGATCCGATGGTCTTCGGTAATTCCATTGATTTTTATAGCTTTGGCCAGCCCGTTTAGAACTGGGTAAACCGGTGACAGTAAAGGCTGGGTGAGGGTTTGGTCTCGCCGTCGTTCCGTCCAAGCCTGGCTACGGCTATAATCAGCCCTCTTAGAGGTTTCGCCCCGTTACCCAGGCCTTTTCCTAGATTTTTCAAGCAATTCCTGAAATATTGATTCCTCCAGATAACCTGGAACCTATCTAACTCACCATGACAGGACCCACACTTTTAAATTAAGGATCAAAGATTAATAATTCATATCGATGATTGATACAGAAGATCATTTGTGATAATGAGATCGTTTTTTGAATCTTCTCTATGCCCAAAATTGTTCTTGTTAACCCTCAAATTCCCCCCAATACCGGCAATATTGCCCGCACCTGCGCGGCTACCCATACCCCTCTCCATTTAGTAGGACCTTTAGGATTCGACCTTAGCGATCGCGCCCTGAAACGTGCTGGTCTAGATTACTGGCCCCAGGTCAATTTAACTCTCCATACTGACTGGTTAGGCTTTTATATCCATCAACAGTCGGTAGGAGGCAGGTTATTAGGATTCACTACTTATGGGCGATTAAGCTATCTAGAGATACAGTATCAAGAGGATGATTGGTTGCTGTTTGGTAGCGAAACTTCGGGGCTGCCTGCTGATGTCCTTGAAAATTGTGATCACGCCCTCAAGATTCCTATCAATCGAGATCTGGTGAGAAGCCTGAATTTATCAGCTAGTGCCGCCATAGGGTTATTCGAGGCACTGCGCCAGATTAACAATCCCTAAGCTGCGTCTTCTGCCTCAGGGCGATTAGTCTTGAGAATCCTAGCAATGAGACCGGTTTCGAACCTTGTCAGATGATTTATCTATTGGAAGTGATAGAAAGATTAGAGGATTTTTGGGGCCATTGTGATAGTCAAACCCATGTAGAAAAATAGTTGACCGGAAGAGAATCTGGACGTTCGATAGTTTTTTACCGTCTCAGACAACGGAAAGGTTATAGGGGATACAAAACTTCTGGGATAGAGATAAGAAATTTATATCTATTTCTATAGAGCTTGCTTCGTCGGTCCAAAATAGCCCTTTATAGTAACTATTCTAGCGCTTAGCTAATCCCCTCGAGATCCTTTTCTGGAAAGGATCTCGGCGATCTTTCCGGAGCTTTTTTTAGAGACTTTAATAACAGGAAGCTGCTTGCTGAATTATTGCTCATGGCCGTATTTGCCTACTTGCCAAATTGCTTTTGTTAGGGTTAGTAATAGTTGTGCTGTTCCGAGAAACTGCCTTTCATGCTAGTTGGGTTAGGGATTATCTGGCTAAATATAGTAGTTATTGATCTCCCTGCCCTATCCATGTAAACTTGCGTAAATTGCGATCGCAGGGTATTCTTACCTATCAAGGGTTGTTCTCTTGGGGCTTAAGTTAATTTCAGTTAGTGAGGCCTATGCCTTTCAATCTTGATCGAACAGCATTTAGATCCTTGTATTTCTCAGGATTGGATCCAGTCAGCTCTTTTTTTATGCTGCTGCTCGATCGTCGGTTAGTTGTTTACAGGAGGTCGTTCCTTGAGTTCCCTGAAGCAAGTGTTTAACAACAAAAGTTTTTTCATCAGATCTTGTTTAGAGGCTTCCAAGCTGGGTCAGCTTTGCTTAGGAGATGTTGCCTGTTACACGGCCCAGGCCCCCATGGCGACCCTGGGTGTTGCTCTCTCCATTGGCGTTGTAATTCCTCTGATATCGGTATCTGATTCGGCTTTTGCCGCTGAAGGGTTAGGATCGATTCCCTATCCAACTAGTTTTCTCTCCTCTAATGCCAGTGGAGATTCTACTACCACTTATTACACCGTTCAGACTGGCGACACTCTTTCCCGTATTGCCGAGAAACACAATGCCGATATTGAGGTGTTGAAGACGGCTAACGGTATATCTCAACATGAAGTTTTGAAGGTTGGTCAGGTTTTGAGAGTACCGACCGCTGATTCAACCCTCGCCTCTGTCTATTCCGGTGGGGTGGGCGGTGACTTGCCAGCTTTGACTGTTTCCGATTCACTTCTTGCCTATAGCTCTCCGGATAGTTTGAAGTCTAATTTATCTATACCAGGTTCCGATCCTGGCAATAGATCTATGCATCCAGGTCTACCTGAGTCTGTCAGTGGTGTAGATATTAGTGGTGGGGTTACAGCCGCCAATGAGACTTTGGTGAGCTTTTCTGAGAGTGGTGCTTTAGTTGCGGTTAATCAGGTCTCTACCGTATCTTCTGCCTCTGAGATAGCTTCAGCAACCCAGTGGCAGAGTACCGTAAGTCCAACCAGCTCGATAATAGATGCCGGAAATCAGCCTATCTCTGCATCGGCGTCTGTTTCAACTACTTTGTACCTGTCTTCACCCAGTCGTGAGAAGGAGATCCGTGATTCTCTGGCTACAGATCCCAATCCTAACAGTGCGGCGTTGAACCGAGAACAGTTGAATACCCGTTTATCTCAAATTCTTGATAACGGTGATCACTCTCGTCAGCCGGCTTTTCAGGCTCTTCTTAATCGCCCTACAAGTATTCTGGCCTCTTCTGCCCCGGTTAAGGCCCCTGATCCATCTCCGCCCGTCTCCGCGAGTCAAACTCAAACTCCTGCTTCTGAGGGCGCCTGGTCTGTTGTTGATGCTGCGGCTCCTACAGAGGCACAGATGATATCTGTCTCCTCTAGCTCTCAGTCATCCGATCAAGCCTCTCTTCCCAATGGCAATGATGTTCTGGCTGCTGCTCCTTTAGGTGCAGATACCTACAGTCCTTTCTCAGATCAAGCGGTCGGGCAGTCTGTTTCTCCTGATATGCCTATTTTGCCGGGTGTTCGAGAATTTTTCCCAGAGGTACCGTCTAATTTTAATGGTTATCTCTGGCCTGCCCGCGGTATCCTCAGCTCTGGCTATGGTTGGCGTTGGGGACGGATGCATCGTGGTATTGATATTGCGGGTCCTATCGGTACCCCTGTGGTTGCTGCTGCTGGCGGCGTAGTTGTACGCTCTGGCTGGAATTCCGGTGGCTATGGCAATGTGGTAGACATCCGCCATAGTGACGGCAGCATGACTCGATACGCCCACAATAGTCGCCTTTTGGTGCGAGAGGGGCAAGCAGTCAGGCAGGGTCAACTCATCTCAGAAATCGGTAGTACAGGCAATAGTACGGGTCCCCATCTGCACTTTGAAATCCATTTGCCGTCTACTGGTACAGTTAATCCTATAGCCTATCTACCCAGTCGTTAAAGTTTCAATAATTGACTCCTTGACAAGCATGGGCTGGCTATATAGTTAACTCCTCCTTGTCATCTTTCTCAAGGTAAAGATATCTTAGAGATTGAGCGTCAATTGTTTTATAGGTTTGCGCTCTTTTTGTGATACCTTTAATACTTGCTGACTTAAACCAATTCAGATTTTGCTTGAAAGGAAGGTATATCGGTAGAAAAACTGCCTCAGGTATATAGAGGTTTAGTGTCTGTTACGGTAGAAAATTACTACCCTATTAACTATGGCTCAGTAGCTCAGCGGTAGAGCAGGGGACTCATAAGCCCTTGGTCGCGTGTTCAAATCACGCCTGAGCCATTTTAAAATCATTTCTTATCTATCCCTCAGAATCAACAATTGTAGGGGTATAATTCCCTGGACATTTATGCAGGAGTTATAACCATGGCAAACCCGCAGATGATTCCAGGCGGTGTAACTGCGCCAAGGGGATTTCAGGCAGCTGGGATAGCGGCAGGTCTAAAGCCTTCCGGAGCAGCTGACTTGGCTCTGATTTACTCCGAGTGTGATGCGATCGCCGCTGGAGTTTTCACCACCAGCCATGTACGCGCCGCCTGTGTAGACTATTGTCGCCAGCATCTTGAAGCCCGTCCTAATGCCAGGGCTATTCTAGTCAATGCGGGCCAGGCCAATGCCTGCACGGGTAACCAGGGATGGATAGATGCGGTAGATAGTGCGGAGACCCTGGCCCGGGCTCTTCATCTGTCCCTCGATTCAGTTTTGATAGCCTCTACGGGAGTAATTGGTCAGCGTCTCAAAATTGATCAACTCAAAGCTGGTATTCCCGACTTGGTAAAAAATCTTTCTTCTGCAGGGTCAGATGCGGCTGCCAAAGCGATTATTACCACCGATCTGGTGAGCAAAACGGTGGCGATGGAAACCCTGCTCCACGATCGCCCTGTGCGTATTGGCGGCATTGCTAAGGGCTCAGGCATGATCCATCCGAATATGGCTACCATGCTGGCTTTTATTACCTGTGATGCCGCTGTATCCCCCACTCTTTGGCAGGATATGCTGCGGCGGGCGGCTAGCGCTAGCTTTAACCAGATTACTGTGGATGGTGACACCAGTACTAATGATACCTTGATTGCTCTGGCCAATGGGCAATCCCGTACTCCCGCGATAACCGATCAGGGATCGGAGGCTGATCAGCTAGAGGCCATGCTAACCGATGTTTGTCAATACCTGGCTAAGGCGATCGCCCGTGACGGAGAAGGGGCAACCTGCTTAATTGAAGTAACCGTATCTGGCGCCATTAATAATGCCGCTGCCAACCAGGTAGCCCGCGCCATCGCTGGATCCTCCTTAGTGAAGTCCGCTATTTTTGGTCACGATCCCAATTGGGGAAGAATTGCTGCCGCTGCTGGTCGAGCCGGTGTCACCTTTGATCAAGAAGATCTCAAGGTGCAACTTGGGAACATACTGTTGATGCAGCATGGTCAACCCCTGGCTTTCGACCGCCCTGCGGCCAGTGCCTATCTTAAAAAGGCTTGTCAAGGTGAGTATCTTCAGACTGACACCGTGGTCATTCAGGTGAGTATCGGTGATGGTCCCGGTGTCGGACAGGCTTGGGGCTGCGATCTGAGCTACGACTACGTCAAGATCAATGCTGAGTATACGACCTGATCTAGGGGTTATGGCCGTAGTCACCCGCAAGGGGGCAGAGGCTCGCCAGAACGATGGCCACGGCTATAAACGATGCACCGTAGGCAAGATACCTCAGCTCAATAAATTCCCTACAGACTGGTAATCATACCGAGATAAAAACTTATTTGGGCGCCAGGATAGTTTTGACTTAGGTAATTTTCAGGAAGTCAGGCTGTCCCGTTTTAGAGACAATAGCATTAACGCTGAAGAACGCAGGTGACAAATCGCTAGATGCCATTTGGGGGCATTTGGCTTCTGGCAAATTTACCAATTAAGCGGTCTTACAGGTAACTAAAATGTCTGATCCCAGGGGGCTTATCGGGATCAGACATTTTTATTTTATCCTATAGATTTTGCCCGCCCGCCGAAGACAGCGCGGGCGGGTAAAAGCCAAAGTCCCATAGGTCTTCTGGCCAAAGCTATACTCAGCCTTAACTCAATCCAGCTAGAAGGACATAATTAACAGCTCATCTACCTTTCCCCGCCGCGATCCCTGGGAATTAATAGCCCGAGCTGCTTGAATTGGCTGAAACCTAAAGCCATGGTAGAGGTCACGAATAAAGGCGCAATCAGAGTTAGACAGCATCACGGTGATGCCTTGCTGGGCTAATCGCCTGAATATAATAGCTAAAGATTGTTGATCTCTAGCCGTAAAGCCATAGCGGTTGTAACTGGTGAAACTACTGGTGGGACTAATTGGGTGGTAGGGGGGATCAAAGTAAACAAAATCTCGCTGTGTAATAGGCCAGTTGAGGACATGTTCGAAGGAAAAAGTTGAAAGTTCTACCCGTTGCAGAGCTTGGGAAGCATTGTGAATCAATTCTGGGTCACAAATGGTGGGATTTTTGTATCGCCCCACGGGTACGTTAAATTGACCCTGGGAATTTTCGCGATACAAGCCGTTATAGCAAGTTTTATTGAGATAAATTAACCTAGCTGCCCGTTGAACTGATTCAGCTAGGTTATGGCATTGTCGCAATTGATAGTAATAGCCAGGGCTGTGGTGCTGTTTATGGTACTGAAGTAGGGCTATCACTTCAGTTGGGCGATCGCGTACACACCGGTAAACATTTACCAATTCCGGGTTTATATCCCCCAGTACCGCTCGTTGCCCTCGAGTTGCTAGATGGAAAAAGACCGCCCCTCCCCCCAGGAAGGGTTCGTAATAGGTTTCAAAGTCCTGGGGAAAAAAGGGCTCATACTGGCGGAGTAACCGTCCCTTGCCCCCGGCCCACTTTAGAAAGGGACGGGCTACAGTAGGGGAAAGGGTAGGGATAGTCACCATTGAGAAAATAATCTGAGGTTAGATCAGGTGTAGTTGGATCCGATATTGTTTACTATAGCAAAGCTATTGGAAGACAACACACCCAAATCCTATATACGACTCCGCCGAGCTACTGTGCTAACCTGTTAGGTGTAGCGGTCGCTCCGGGTAACGGGGCGAAAGTGAGTTAGAACGTCTACCCAGACCAGACCGTTGGTTTGTTTCCTAACCCGAGCCCTCTGGTCACTCACGAGGTGTCCTATTGGTTCATCTACTGAGTCCTCAGCGTTCTGACCAAAGCTATAGTACGGGATGTAGCGCAGCTTGGTAGCGCACTTCGTTCGGGACGAAGGGGCCGTGGGTTCGAATCCCGCCATCCCGATCTCTGTAAAGCTCTAACTCCGAGATCGAAGTTAGGTTGTGGCAATCAAGCTGCCGAGATGATTTGGCAACTTTGATGAGTGGATCACAGCCGTAGTCGTGGGTGAGGGAGCGGAGGCAATGTAGAGCGCCTGCCCAGCCTTGGTCTAGGATA
>JBMOHM010000012.1:0-56714 GCA_049317845.1 Nodosilinea sp.
GAATGGCAAACCTACCTACGTGCTGTATGTCACCCGTAGCGAGGATAGGGTGCTGGTGCGCTGTTATCCAGGCTTTGCTCCAACTATAACGGTACGACCTATGGGGGGCAACCCCGGTATGCAAGAGGGGGTATTAGCTTGCGTCAGTTCGCCCCAGGGGTAGGTCGGGCATTGGCCTAGAAAACTCCCTAGCCCCAAACCATCGGGTTGCTCAGATTACTTCAGATCACTGAGGATAGGGTGAATTGGTCAGGGTACAGAGGGGGAAGGCTTTCTAGCCTGCCACCAGGAGCTAGGGGGACGGATTTTTTCTCGGCCAATGTAAATGACTGTTGCAATCCCTTTACATCCCTTGAAGTAGGGTGATCACCCTGAAACCGGCATGATAGGATGCCCTTCATAATGTTTATTGATGGGGGATAACTATCCGTGTCACTTCGGGTAGCAGTAGTAGGATCGGGTCCGGCGGGCTCCTCGGCCGCTGAGACTTTGGTTAAGGCTGGTATTGAAACCTATTTGTTTGAGCGTAAGCTGGATAACGCCAAACCCTGTGGTGGTGCAATTCCCCTCTGTATGGTGGATGAGTTTGACCTACCGCCCCAGATCATCGATCGCCGGGTGCGTAAGATGAAAATGATCTCCCCTTCTAACGTTGAGGTCAACATCGGCAGCACCCTGAACGATGAAGAATACATTGGCATGTGCCGCCGGGAGGTGCTCGACGGCTTTCTCCGAGATCGGGCCGCCGGTCAGGGGGCTAAGTTGATCAACGGCACCGTCCACACCCTGGAGATGCCCAAGGGCGATAGCGGTCCCTATACCCTGCACTACACCGCCCACCGGGAGGATGGCCTGGTGGGAGAAAACAAATCCCTCCAGGTGGATGTGGTGATTGGTGCCGATGGGGCCAACTCCCGCATCGCTAAGGCCATTGACGCCGGTGACTACAACTATGCGATCGCCTTCCAGGAGCGCATTCGTCTGCCTGCCGATAAAATGGCCTACTACGAAGACCTGGCGGAAATGTATGTGGGTAACGATGTTTCCCCCGACTTCTACGCCTGGGTATTCCCCAAGTACGACCATGTGGCCGTAGGCACCGGTACCATGCGGGTCAACCAGGCTAAAATCAAGCAGTTGCAAGCGGGTATTCGGGCTCGAGCTGCCCACCGCCTGGAGGGGGGCGAAATCATTAAGGTGGAAGCCCACCCCATTCCCGAACATCCCCGTCCGCGGCGGGTGGTGGGACGGGTCGCCCTGGTGGGTGACGCCGCTGGTACCGTCACCAAGTCTTCGGGGGAAGGCATTTACTTCGCCGCCAAGTCGGCCCGGATGTGTGCTGAAACCATTGTGGAACTGTCCAATCAGGGCCAGCGTATCCCCACCGAAGCCGACCTCAAGGTGTACCTGAAGCGCTGGGATAGACAGTATGGCATGACCTATAAGGTCCTGGATCTATTGCAAACGGTGTTTTACCGTTCCGATGCCACCCGGGAAGCCTTTGTGGAAATGTGCTCTGACATCGATGTGCAGAAGCTCACCTTTGACAGCTACCTGTACAAAACCGTAGTACCGGCTAACCCCCTGGTACAAATGAAGATCACTGCTAAAACCCTGGGTAGCCTGATGCGGGGCCAGGCCCTGTCCCCTACCCGCAGCTGGTAATGGTTAAAGGGTGCCTGGACCGACAAATCCAGGTATCCTATGACCATGGCAGTGACTGATTCTATGGCAGATCCAACCCATTACGACACCCTTGAGGTAGCGGAAACCGCTAGCCAGACTGAAATTAAACGGGCCTACCGGCGTCTAGCGAAGCAGTTTCACCCCGATAGCCAAACTGCGATCGCCTCCCACGATCGCATTGCTCGCCTCAACAGTGCCTACGAGGTGCTGGGGGATCCCCAGCAACGGGTAATGTACGATCGTCAGCGCCAGGGTATGGCTGTGGGCGATCCAGCCAGCAGTGCCAGGCAGCGTGCCCAACGGACCGCCGATCTGCAGAATCTCTATCGCCAGCAGCGCCAGGCCAGTCAATCTTCCGAGGTCCAGCTAGAGGCCTGGCTGAGGCTGACTTACCGGCCGGTGGACCGGCTCCTGGCTAAGGTGATCACCCCCCTGCGGGGAGAGATTCACCACCTTGCTGCCGATCCCTTTGATGATGATTTGATGGCGGGGTTTCAGACCTATTTAGCCAACTGTCGGCTGTGGTTAGGTCAGGCCCGCCATCGCTTTGATTCCATGGCGAACCCGGCAGCGACGGCGGCCATCGCCGCTGACCTCTACCACTGCCTGGGACAGCTGGATGATGGGGTGGAGGAAATGGAGCGGTTTACCCTGAGCTACGAAGAATCCTACCTGCATACCGGCGAGGAACTGTTTCGGATTGCCCGTCAACTGCGTCAGCAAGCTAGGGAGCGGGTGCAGCGGTTGGCCTAACCGGCTATTCAGCCTTCAACATGCTCTGAAGTTTTTTGGCAGCAGAGCCCATCTTGAAATTGGCCGGGTATGCTGGGAAGGGGATGGCCTTTCTCAAGTCGCTGACGGGAGTACGTAGGACTATGCAGATTTTGTCCGTTGTTCTGCAAAACTTCAAAACCCATCAGGATCGCTTCTTTGAGTTTCAACCGGGTATCAATGCGATTTGCGGCGAAAATGGGGCTGGTAAAACCAGCATTCTGGAGGCGATCGCCTGGGTGCTATTTAATTACCAGGGAGACTACGCCAGGGAGGACCTGATTCGCAATGGCAGTGGCAGTGCCCAGGTGACCGTTACCTTCGTCTCCCAGTGGGATAGTCGCACCTACCAGGTGCAACGCTGCACCCAGCGGGGCTATAGCCTGTTTGATCCGCAGTTAAACGAACGTCTACCCTACAGTCGTCTCAAGGATGAGGTGTTACCCTGGTTGCGCCAGCACCTAGGGGTGGGCGCTGGTACTAACCTGGCCCAGTTATTTGCCCGTACCGTCGGGGTGCCCCAGGGAACCCTGACGGCAGACTTTCTCCAGCCCGCCGAACAGCGCAAGGCGGTCTTTGACGCCGTTCTTAAGGTAGAAGACTACAAGCTGGCCTTTAAGCAGATGAACTCCCTACGCCGTTACGCCGAGGATCAGGTGGAGGCGGTTAAGGGCCAAATTAGTCAGTATGAAGAGGCCCTCCTACCCTGGCAGGATTTAAGCCAGAAACACCAGACCCTGACGGAGGAAATTGGGGCTACGGAGCAGCGGCTCCAGACCTTGACGGTGGATCTGACGACCCTGGAGGAGCAACGGCAGCGCCTCAAGGCTGAGGCCGATCGCCTGCAGGACCTGAACCAGAATCGTCAGGGACTGATGCATCAAATTGCCGCTAGCCAGACCCATCGGGACCGCCTGCAACAGGCCCTCAGCTTGGCTGAAGCGGCGGTTAGCCAGTGCCAGTTACACCACCCTGCCTACCAGGCCTACCAGGCTGCCGATCAGGAACTCCAGCAACTGGGGCAACAGCAGCAGCAGCGCCAGACCCTACAACAACAGTACCAGGCTTGGCAAGCTAACTATGGCCAGAAAAAGGCTGAACTGGCTCGCCTCCAGGGACAAAGGGAAACCTTTGCCGCTACGGTCCGAGAATTGGAGCAACTCCGGCCCCAGGTTACTGTCCAGGAACAGTTGGAGGCGGACCTGAAACAGTATCAGCAGCAACTGGAGCAATTTCAGGCCCTGACCCTGCAACAGCAACAGGCCCAGGCCGAACTACAGCGGTTGGGTCAGCAGCAGCAACAACTACAGCAGAGTCTGGAGCGTCTGGATCAACTGGCCCTGGCGGTGGCGGCCATGACTAACCTGGAGGCCGATCGCGATCGCTGTCAACAGCATCTGAGCCGACTGGCCACGGCTCGCCAGTTTGAAGCAGACCTGCGGACCCTGGTGGATCGGACCCAGCAGAACTGGACCCAGCAGCAAGGGGAAACCGAGACCATTCTGGCGGACCTCGCCGTTCTCCTCTCCACCCTGTCGCCGATCAGTGCGGCCCGACTGGAAGAATTGAAGCTTAGCTTAGCGGGGGCGACGGCGATCCAGGGTAGCCTGATGGCGGGACTGGAGGCAATTTTGCAAGACCTAGCCGATCAAACCGATGTCGCCGGGCTCAAAAACCAGTTAAAAACCCTCGAGAAAGATCTACAACAGCGCTACGCCTGGCAGGGTGAACTGGCTCAAAAATCTCTATTAACGACTCAACAACAGCAAATTCAGCACCAGCAGGAACAATTGCACCACACCTGCCGTCGCTGTCTGGATCAATTGGCGGGCCGATCAGCGGTGGAACAGCAGGTGCAGTCCCTGACCCAGCAGATCGAAGGCCTGGGACGGCCTCGGGAAAAAAGCCAGATTTTGCAGCGCACCCTACAGGATCAAGCCCAGATGGAGGCTAACCAGGCTCGACTGGAGGCAGACCAGACCACCCTGGAACAGCAACTGGTAGCCCTGCAACAGCAGTTAGAGGTGTTTAAGGACCTCGACGCGGCGATCGCTACCCAGCAAGAGCGCCGCCGTCAGTCCCAGCCGGGCTATGATCTCTATCTGCAAAACCAAACCCTGGCCCATCAACAGCCTCAGTTTAAGGCCGATCTGGCGGCGGCCCAGGGGGCACTAGAAACCCTACAGGCCCAACTGACAACCTTAGAAACCACCTACCAGGAAGCCCTGGCCCACTTTAATCCGGCCCAGGCCGAAACCCTGGAGGCCACCTATGGTCAGGTGCGATCGGAGGCCGATCGCCTGGCCGGTAGCCTGCCCCAGCAACAGCAGCGGTTGGTCGATATCCAGCAGCAGCTAACCGGACTGGCGGAGATCGGGCAACGACGTCAGCAGGCCCTGGCGAATTTGCAACGGCGAGAGCGGGTGAAGCGGTTTATTAACTTTGCCCGGAAGGCCTACAACGAAGCTGGACCCCGCATTACTGAGCAGTATTTACGCAATATTTCCTACCACGCCGATCAGCTCTTTCGGGAACTGCTCAATCGCCCCAATGTGGCCCTGCAATGGACTCGGGACTACGAAATCCTGGTACAGGAGGGTCCCCACCAGCGGCGCTTTGCCAATCTATCGGGGGGTGAGCAAATGTGTGCAGCTCTGGCGGTGCGGCTGGCACTCCTGAAGGTACTGGCAGACTTAAATATTGCCTTTTTCGATGAGCCCACCACCAATATGGACCGGTCTCGCCGGGAAGGACTGGCGGAAGCCATCGGCCGTATCAGAAACTTTGAACAACTGTTTGTCATCAGTCATGACGACACCTTTGAAAAAATTACCGAGAATGTTATTCAGGTAGAACGCCAGGCCAATTAGGGTCAGAATGGGGAGGGTCCGGTCCTACACCAGCCAAACTTTTCTAATCGTGCCAAAATATAGGCGGAATATCGTGTCTAGTGACGAAATATCCTTGATCAGGCTATTTATAAAGATTCGCCAGTTTTTTCAGCGCTGGTGGGGCGATTTCACCTTGCAGACCCGGCTGATGGCTGGGGCTACCCTGGTGGTGTCCCTGATTACCAGTGCCCTGACCTTTTGGGCTGTCCACACGATTCAGTCGGACGCCCGTTTAAATGACACTCGCTTTGCCCGCGATCTGGGACTGCTACTGGCGGCCAATGTAGCGCCCCTGGTGAGTGAGGGCGATCGCGCCGAGTTGGCCCGATTCTCCTCCAGCTTTTATCAGAGCACGACCAGTGTGCGCTACATGCTCTACGCCGATGAAAATGGGGAGATCTTTTTTGGCATTCCCCTCTCGGAAGCCGCCGTAGACAACTCCCTTACCCTGCGTCGGCGCATTCAAGTGCCTGAAGGCTATGCCCAGAATACCAATCTGCCCCTGGTCCGCCAGCACCTTACCCCCGCCGGGGAGGTTACCGATGTGTTTGTTCCCCTCAACTATGAGGGCAAGCAAATGGGGATTCTGGCCCTGGGTATCAATCCCAACCCCACGGTGGTTGCCTCCTCCCATCTGACGCGAGATGTCACTACTGCGGTGTTTGTTTCCATCTGGGTGATGGTGATTTTAGGCTCAGTTTTCAATGCCCTCACCATTACCAAACCGATTAAGGAACTGCTGTTGGGGGTTAAAAATATTGCTGCCGGTAACTTTAAGCAGCGTATTGATCTGCCCCTTGGGGGAGAACTGGGGGAGTTAATTTATAGCTTCAACGACATGGCTGAGCGCTTGGAGCGCTACGAGGAGCAAAACATTGAGGAGCTGACCGCCGAAAAGGCAAAGTTAGAAACCCTGGTGTCTACCATTGCTGATGGGGCGATTTTGCTGGACACCGACATGCATGTGGTATTGGTTAACCCCACCGCTCGACGCATCTTTAGTTGGGATAGTCAGTCCCTGGACGGAGAACTGATCCTCGATCATTTACCGAGTCCGGTTCGGGTGCAGCTCACCCGTCCCCTGTTTCAGGCTGTCCAGGGAGAGGCGGAGGCTATGGAATTTCGTATTCCCCTGAGCGAGCCCACCCCTCGCACCCTGCGTATTCTCCTCAATACCGTACTGGACCAGGCCCGGGAAAATGTTAAAGGGCTGGCCATTACGGTCCAGGATATTACCCGGGAAGCCGCCCTGAATGAGGCTAAGGCCCAGTTCATCAGCAATGTATCCCACGAACTGCGCACTCCCCTATTCAATATCAAGTCTTTCATTGAAACCCTGCAGGAATACGGCGAAGACCTGAGTGATACAGAGCGCCAAGAATTTTTAGAAACCGCTAACCACGAAACCGATCGCCTCACCCGTCTGGTCAACGACGTGCTGGATCTGTCGCGCTTGGAGTCGAGTCGACAGTACGTCATTGATGCGGTTGACATTGCCCAACCCATCGAGCAAACCCTGCGCACCCATCGCCTCAACGCTAGAGATAAGCAAATCGAGCTGATCCAAATGGTGGAGCCTAATCTGCCGCCGGTGATGGGTAACTACGATTTACTGCTGCAGGTATTTAGTAACCTGATGGGTAACGCCTTGAAATTTACCGAGTCTGGCGGTAAGGTCAGCCTGCGAGCCTATCGTTTACCCTGCCCCTGCGATCAGACCGGCCAAACCGATTGTATCCGCATCGAAGTGGCGGATACGGGCATTGGCATCGCCCCCGAGGATCAGCAGGCCATTTTTGATCGATTCTTCCGGGTGGAGAATCGGGTGCATACCCTGGAAGGCACCGGCTTGGGACTTTCCATTGTGAGGAATATTATTGAAAAACACCACAGCCAGGTGTACCTGGTGAGTGAAGTGGGGGTGGGTACGACCTTCTGGTTTGATCTGCCCGCCTGCACCGTGGCAGCCCCTGCCCTGCCTGCTTCCCCCCTGGAACCGGCAGCCCTCCCTACTCCCAGCTGATTGATTATCCTGCTGGGTTTAGTCGGGGGTACCGAAACCTCCCCCGCCCGGGGTGGCAATGGTCAGGGTGTCACCGGCCTGCAGGATGACTTGGTCTCGACTACCTAGCATCTCAATCGTGCCGTTGCTGCGCTCTACCCAGTTTTGCCCCGGTTGGCCCGGTTTACCGCCCGCCAGCCCAAAGGGAGCAACCCGGCGATGACCGGAGAGAATGGTAACGGTCATGGTTTCCCGAAAGTGTAGGCGCCGGATGACACCGTTACCGCCGCGATACCGACCAGCGCCGCCGCTATGGGGGCGGAGGGAAAATGCCTCCACCAGAACCGGAAAGCGAGATTCCAATACCTCTGGGTCGGTGAGGCGGGAGTTGGTCATGTGGGTGTGTACCGCATCGGCGCCGTCGAAGTCTGGCCCGGCCCCCGCCCCGCCGCAGATGGTTTCATAGTACTGGTGGCGATCGCTGCCAAAGGTGAGGTTGTTCATGGTGCCCTGACCGGCGGCCAGCAGCCCCAGGGCTCCGTAGAGGGCATTGGCGATCGCCTGGGAGGTTTCCACATTGCCCCCCACCACGGCGGCTGGATACTGGGGATTCAGCAGGGAACCAACCGGCGCCACAATCTCCAGGGGTTTCAGACAACCGGCATTGAGGGGAATGTCATCCCCCACCAGGGTGCGAAAGACGTAGAGTACGACCGCCTCACAAACCGCCAGGGGAGCGTTAAAGTTGGTGGGTTGCTGGGGGGAACTACCGGTGAAATCAATCCGGGCAGAGCGGCTGGTGGTGTTGACCGTAACCGCCACCCGAATGGTAGGGCCTTCGTCCATCGACAGGCTGAAGGATCCCTCCCGCAGTCCCCCAATGACCCGGCGCACACTGGCCTCGGCGTTATCCTGAAGGTGTTGCATATAGGCCTGTACCTGTTCCAGACCCATCTCCTCCACCAGTCGCTGCAGGGCTTGCGCCCCGCGCTGGTTAGCTGCCACCTGGGCCCGCAGGTCTGCCAGATTTTGGGGGATGTTGCGAGCTGGGTAAGGACCCGCCTGCAGCCGATCGCGTAGGGCCGCCTCTAGAAACTCTCCCTGGCGCACCAGCAGCAGATTATCCAGCCCGATGCCCTCCTCATCGATGTGGGTGCTGTGGGCGGGCATGGAACCGGGGGTGAGACCGCCAATATCGGCATGGTGACCCCGGCAGGCGACGTAGAGCTGGGGTCCCTGGCAGCCATCTTGCAAAAATACCGGCGTAATCACCGTGATATCCGGTAGGTGGGTGCCACCGTTGTAGGGGTTGTTGGAGAGATAGACGTCTCCAGGGGCCAGGGTGGCTCCCCGATCGCGCATTAGACTGGCCACACTTGCTCCCATGGAGCCTAAATGGACAGGAATGTGGGGAGCATTGGCTACCAACTGCCCCTGCTGATCGAACAGGGCGCAGGAAAAGTCTAGCCGCTCCTTAATATTGACTGAAACACTGGTGTTTTGTAGGGTAAGGCCCATCTCCTCGGCGATGGATCGAAACCGATGATGGAAAATCTCTAACTTAACCGGATCCACTTTATCAGACAGATCGCCGTCTGGTGGTGGAGCAACCCCCTGCTTCCTGAGGAACTGGGAAGTGGGGGCGGGCGGGTGTATCTCGCCGATCAGACTGCCCTGATCAGTCAGGTGCATTTGCCAACCGGGTTCTACCACCGTGGTAGCGGTAGCTTCCACAATCAGAGCAGGACCGTCAATCTGGTGTCCAGGCCGCAGGTCAGAGCGCTGGTAAACCCTAGCTTCCCACCACTGGCCGCGGCTATAGAGGGGAACGGTGGTGACCGGAACCAGGGGAGTAGATGCCTGGGGAAGAGGCTCGGGAGCCAGCGGATTAGCGTTTTGGGCAATGGCTTCTACACTGATAGCCTCCACCACCAGGGCCTGATCGGGTTGAATAAAGCCGTAACGTTGCTGGTGCATTTGCTCAAACTGGCGGATCAGGCTGGCCAGGTCACTAAAGGGCAATACCAGGGGGAGATCACTACCCTGGTAGCGGAGATGGACCTGCCGTAGGGTCAGGATTGGGGTAGAGCCTAGCCCCTGGGCGTGGAGATCCTGCTGGGTGGCGATCGCCAGACGATCCAGGGACTGCTTCAGGCTGCCCATGCAGGTGGGGGTGAGGGAAATGGCCAGGGTTTGCTGCCTAATTACCCGTTGGTCCGCCAGGCCCATGCCATAGGCCGATAGCACCCCCGCCAGGGGATGGAGAAAGACCCGGCCCATGCCCAGGGTTTCAGCCATCAGGCAGGCGTGCTGGCCACCGGCGCCGCCAAAACTACACAGGGTGTAGTTCCCCAGGTCATAGCCCCGCTGGATAGAAACCTTCTTGATGGCACTGGCCATGGTTTCCACAGCGATCGCCAGAAAGCCCGCCGCCACCTCCTCCGGCTGGGGTTGGCCACCGGTCACCTGGCCAATCTCCTGGGCCAGGTCCTGAAAGGCTAGCCTGACTGCGGCCCCATCTAGGGGTTTATTACCCTGCGGACCAAAGAGGGCTGGGAAGAACGCCGGTTGGATCTTGCCCACCATCAGATTGGCGTCCGTAAGGGTGAGGGGGCCGCCCTGGCGGTAGGCCACCGGTCCTGGATAGGCCCCCGCCGATTCAGGTCCTACCCGGTAACGACCGCCATCAAAGCGCAGGATCGATCCCCCCCCAGCCGCAATCGTATGGATGGCCAGCATCGCAGTCCGTAGCCGCACCCCCGCCACCTCGGTGTCAAAGGTGCGCTCGTAATCCCCTGGGTTGGCCTCGCCGTTGTAGTGGGAAATGTCGGTGGAGGTGCCCCCCATATCAAACCCAATAATTTTATTAAAACCAGCGGCGGTGGCGGTTTTGACGGCCGCCACCATACCTCCGGCTGGGCCCGAAAGAATACTGTCTTTGCCCTGAAAGTGCTGGGCCTCCACCAGCCCGCCGTTGGACTGCATAAACAGCAGGGGTACAGTCCCCAGGGATTGGCTGACCTGATTGACGTAGCGTCGCAGGGTCGGCGATAGATAGGCATCGACAACGGTGGTATCCCCCCGACTGACCAGCTTGATCAGGGGGCTAACCTGGTGGGATACCGAGATTTGGGTAAAACCGAGGGTCTGGGCGATCGCGGCTGCCTGCTGCTCGTGGGCGGGGTACTGGTAGCCGTGCAGAAAAACAATCGCCAGGCTCCGGATGCCCTGGTTAAAAGCTTCCTGTAGAGCCCCTACCCAGGCCCCATCTAGGGGTAGGGGGTGAAGTTCCTCCCCCGCGGCTGTGTAGCGCTCCGGCACCTCAATCACCCGCTCATAAACCATAGAGGGTAACTGAATATGGCGAGCAAAAATATCTGGGCGCTGCTGATAGCCAATCCGCAGGGCATCGCCGAAGCCCTGGGTAATTAATAGGACGGTGGCATCGCCCTGGCGTTCCAGCAGGGCATTGGTAGCCACCGTCGTGCCCATTTTTACCGCCTCGATGCGATCGCTGGGGATCGGTTGGTGGGCTGCCAGGCCCAGCATTTCCCCTATGCCCTGTAGGGCAGCATCGACATAATGGTCGGGGTTTTCTGACAGCAGCTTATGGACCTGTAAGGTGCCATCGGGACGACGGGCAACGATGTCGGTAAAGGTGCCGCCCCGGTCAATCCAAAACTGCCAGCCGGAGGGCGGGGCGATGGAGGTCATACCGGTTTACCCATTACTTTGATGAATCACTGCCTGTACCTGCTCCGTCAGCCAGGTCTGGAATAACTCATCCAGCAACCGCTGTCGGGTAGGATCATCTAGCCTGGCGGCGATAAACTGCTCCAGACGCACCACAACAAACCAATCCCCTATTCGACTGGGCGGCCACAACTGACCTGGTTGACTAATGGAGAGTAGCCTGGCCAGGTGGGGATGGGGTACGGATAGTTCCACTGGTCCAATTAGGCCACCGACCTGGGCCTCTGGCCCGGCTGAAAATTGTCGGGCCAGGTCGGCAAAGGGTTGGCCATCATCTTGAATGCGGAAATAAAGCTCCTGGGCCAGGCCAGGTTCCTGAGTGCGAATGAGGGAATAGCGGACCTGATCAAGCTGGGCTTTACGCTGGAGAAAGTACGATTCTAGCTTTTGGCCCCAGGTTTCAGCTTTGAACTTTTGCAGCTTAAGGTCGCGGCAGGCCAGGCTGTCGAAGTCATCAGGCGGCAATCCTCGCTGCCGTAGAAAGCGATCGCGCTGATCCTGGGAAGTGATTTTCTGAACCTGGAGAAATTGATCGATGGCCGTTGCCCGTTCTTCCTCGGTTAGGTGAATAGGAACAATAGCCTGATCAATAATAATTTCCTTGACCAGGGCTGGCAGTAAGTCATAGCGCCGCAGCTTGGGGATGAGGTCTGATGGGGAGAGGGGCTCCCCTCCCACCTGGAGGGAATGGATCACGGGATTGGCGGCGATCGCGGAAGGGTTAGTCATTACCAATTAAAAATATAGTTTTGGGTAAAACGCTGGGCACCGAGTGGGTGGGGAAAGTCAAGGACGGGTAGGGGTTCTGGCCCTAAATCCCTAGTGTCGTTATAACATCTTCGCCAATCTCAAAATTGGCTGTCACTGACTGCACATCCTCTAGATCCTCCAGGGCGTCCATGAGTTTTAGTAAAAGTCGGGCCTGGTCCGGATCTTCTACTACTACGGTGTTGCCTGGCAGCCACCGCAATTCTGCCTGATGTACCCGATAACCCTGGGCTTTCAGGGTTGTGTCTAAGGTTTCTAGATCACTGGGGGCACAGAACACCTCCGCAGCCGGGGTGTCTTCGTCTAGATCAACCAGATCGTAGGACTCTGCCCCTCCCTCCAGGGCTGCCTCCAGAAGGCGGTCTTCTTCCCCTGGCTTAATCACCGTGACCACCCCCTTTTGGTCAAACATCCAGCCCACACAGCCCGTTTCCCCCAGATTACCGTTACGTTTGCTAAAGGCGGCGCGTAGATCGGCGGCGGTGCGGTTGCGGTTATTGGTCAGGGCTTCAATTAAAACAGCGACACCACCTGGACCGTAGCCCTCGTAGCGAATGGCCTCATAGGCATTGTCAGCTCCCAACTGGCCCGATCCCTTAGCGATCGCCCGTTCAATATTATCGTTAGGCACCCCCGCCGCCTTGGCCTTGTCGATCGCCGTCCGCAGTTGGAAATTACCCGCCGGGTCGGCTCCCCCCAGACGGGCGGCCACAATGATTTCCCGGGACATTTTGGCAAAGACCTGACCCTTAACGGCATCAACCCGAGCTTTTTGCCGCTTGATATTGGCCCACTTGCTATGACCTGCCATGGTTTAAGAAGGGGATAACTGCATCTTCGATTTTAGCCTTGGATGTTGTAGCCGTAGCCACATTGGCATGGGGCAGGGGCTATAGCCCTTAAGGGCCTGGAATCAAGGCTGCTGCCTTCAAAGCTGCCCCAATCAGGCCAACCTGGGGGTTCAACACAATGTAAACCGGCACCTTTTCCAGCAGAGAGCTGACCCGACCCTTATGGGTAAAGGCTTCCATAAAGGCTCCCGTGGTAATCAGGGGCAAATTTTTAGCCGCAATGCCCCCGGCTACGTAGAGCCCCCCGTAGGGCAGAAGTTTCAGGGCCAGGTTGCCAGCTTCGGCACCGTAGGCAGAAACGAAAATGTCCATGGCATTCTGGCTGAGGCGATCGCCCCCAGCCGCGGCAGCAGAAATAACGGCAGCGGGGTCAACGGTTTTAGTCGTCAATCCACTCTGGCGCTCCCAGGTAACAATGGCTTCCGCAACCGACGGAGATTCGGTGGCAAACTGGCGATCGCGCAGAAACTGGTAGATGGCTACAATACCCTGTCCCGATACCACCCGTTCTACAGAAACACGGGAAATTCGGTGCTTGTCCAGCAAGTAATGCAACAGTTGGAATTCCAGTTCTGAACGGGGAGCGAAATCGCTATGGCCTCCCTCCGAGGGGAACACCACCGGTAAGCCCTGGGTTTTGAGGGCAAAGCCCTGGCCCAGGCCGGTTCCGGCTCCAATAATAGCCACTGGAGCCTGACTATGGGGATCTCCAGCCTGAAGGGGGTAGACATCCTCTGGGGTCAGACCAAAGACACCATAGCCCACGGCCTCGAAGTCGTTGATCAGGTCTACCCGGGCCAGATCTAATTCTGCTTCCAGGCGATCGCCCTGCAATAGCCAGGTGAGATTGGTCAGGCTAGAACAGTTATTCACCACCGGCCCAGCGATGGCAAAGCAAGCTCTTTCTGGACGGTAAACCTGGCCGGTTTGGGTGGTCGCCTGATGGAGGAACTCCTTCACCATGGGCACCAGATCGGGGTAGGCCTGACTTGGATAGGTGGCTTCAAAACAAAGACTGGGGGGAGCGACCGTGACCGCCCGGACTAACCGCAGGATGGTTTTGGTACCGCCAATGTCACCGGCAAGAAGATAGGTCATAGTTCAGATGCGGGGAGGGAGGAGGGCAAATCCTGGTTCAGTTTACCGCTACGAAAGCCCTCCAGGTCGAGGCTGACGTAGGTGAAACCATAGCCCTGGAAAGCCTGCACCAGGGCCTCTAGATCATGGTTAGCAATGAAGCCCTTAATTTGCTCCGCAGGGATTTCAATGCGAGCCGTATCCCCGGTTGATCGGACCCGCAGGTTCCCCAGACCCAGATGGCGCAGATAGCCTTCGGCCCGGCCTACCCGTTGCAGCTTCTCCAGGGTAATTGCCTCACCGTAGGGAAAGCGAGAGCTGAGGCAGGGTTGGGCCGGCTTATCCCACCAGGGCAGGCCCAAGCCATGGGATAGCTCCCGGACTTCTAGCTTGGTAATACCCAGTTCCGCCAGGGGCGATCGGGCTCCCCGTTCCCGCGCCGCCTGAATGCCTGGGCGATAGTCCCTCAGGTCATCGGCATTTACCCCGTCTACAACGTAGGGGTAGCCCCACTGCTGGGCTAGGGGTTTGAGGGTGTCGTGGAGTTCACTTTTGCAAAAGTAGCAGCGATTGGTGGGATTAGCCCTGTAATCGGGGTTATCCATTTCCTGGGTGTTGATCACCTGGTGGGCAATACCAATGGCAGCGGCTTGCAGCTTGGCGTCCTCCAGGTCTTCGACCATGAGGGAGGGGGAATTAGCGGTTACCGCCAGGGCCCGTTCTCCCAACACATCCCAGGCCACCTTCGCCACCAAAGCACTATCAACACCGCCGGAATAGGCAATCAAAGCTCGATCCATTTCGGCAAACAAAGCCTTAAGTTGGTTGAGTTTGTCTACCATCATGATGGTTCTATCCAGATCGTCGGGGGGAGCTATTCCTCTTCTATCCTACTTTCTCCCACGACAGGAATATATAGTTTGGTCAGAACCTTGAGGACCAGGTAGATGGGCCCACGTGGACACCGTTCTACCCTGACCAGGTGGGCCAGGGCTCTTGGGGCAAAAAAACAAGCCAAAAGATTGAGGACTGTAACAGATCCCGGTTTTGAAACCAGAATTGGCTATAGTACAAAGGCTGTGATGGGTACTCCCATGGGCACCAGAGATTGCTCCGAACATCATCCTGATCATGAGTTTATCCGCTGGACAAAGACTTCTCGCCGCACGGCCCAGTCTAGGGGAAAAGTCATAGATCCGGGGTTTGCCGTTGATTATCAACGGCTACGGCGCTACCTGAATTCTCTGGAGAGCCTGTCTGGAGAATAGCTCGGCGAAACCCCACCTCCCCGTAGCTCTTCTTTTATCGATGCTTACTGCTGGTATGGCCCTAACCACCCATTGGCTGACCCTTGACTTACCCCTGCCCGCCCTGCCTGCCGATCTGCTACCCCTGATCAATCGGGAGCTACAACGGCAAGGAGAGCCCCTACGCTGGGCCATTACCCAGGTTAATCCCACTACTAAACTGATGACCGTAGAAGCCGTTGTCCTTGTTGAGTCTGGAAGCTAGGTAGGACCCATGGCAGGGGAGTTCAGTCATCGTCGGCCCTACACCGTAATGCTGGTGATTCCCACCGGAATTGGGGCGGCGATAGGGGGCTATGCTGGCGATGCCCTGCCCGTGGCCCGGGCGATCGCAACGGTGGCCGATATCCTTATTACCCACCCCAATGTCATGAATGGGGCCCAGCTATATTGGCCTCTGGACAATGGCTACTATGTGGAAGGCTATGGGTTGGATCAATTTGCTGCCGGGGCCTGGGGGTTGCGACCGAGGCACGGTAATCGGATTGTGCTGGTTCTGGATCGGGGGTTGGAGGAGGACCTATTCTGGCGCCATCGGCAGGCGGCTGAGGCCTGTCGGGCTACCCTGGGGTTAGCCCTGCAAGACTACGTTGTGACGGACCAGCCCTTGGGGGTAAGACTCAGTCAGGCTGACTCAGGGGCTAGCTGGGGTACCCTGGATCGGCCAGATAGCCTATTGCGAGCAGCGGATCACGCGATCGCCGCAGGGGCCCAGGCGATAGCCGTTGTGGCCCGTTTTCCAGAAGATGGGGAGGATCCCCTGCTGCAGGCCTACCGTCAAGGCCGAGGGGTCGATCCCGTGGCTGGGGCTGAGGCGGTAATCAGCCATCTGGTGGTGCGAACCTTTGCCCTTCCCTGTGCCCACGCCCCGGCCTTCAGCCCTACGCCCCTGGATAGAACCGTGGCTCCTAAGGCAGCGGCTGAGGAAATCGGCCATACCTTTTTGCCCTGTGTTTTAGCTGGACTCAGTCGGGCTCCCCAATTTGTCACCCCTGGCCAGGGGTGCAGAGGCGACCTCTGGGTTGATCAGGTTGATGCCATCGTGGTTCCCGTGGGAGCCTGCGGTGGCAGTGCCGTGCTCAGTTTAAGCCAAACCCAGACCCTGGTGATTGCGGTAGAAGCCAATTCCACCTGCTTAGATGTAACCCCTGAGGCGCTGGGTATTAAGGCTACCCGGGTAGGGAATTATCTAGAGGCGATCGGACTGATGGCCGCCCACAAGGCTGGTCTTGATCCTTCCATGGTGGGGAGCCTGGTCAAGCCCCTGGGGGAACAGGGAGGTGTAAGGATTAAAGGGGGACAAAGTCAAATCCCGTCCCCGATCGCTTACCGGGCTTAATCTTTACCAATAAGACCGTGGCGTTGCGATCGCCGGAGGGTAAGAAGATAATCTTGCCCGTTGAACCCTGGCTAGAAAAGCCAGGATTGGCCAGTACCTGTTCTAGCTTGGACCGTCCTTGTATGCCCATGGCGGCATTGATCTGCCCCGTCGCCTGAGCTGACTTAACCACCTGAAAAGCATCATAGCTTAGGGCCGTGCGCCAGTTAATATCTCCTCCCCACAACTGGGCAGCTGCCTGAATAAACTGGGGTAGGGCCTTTTGCTGATGCCAGGGTACGGCTAACACCGCCCCCTGGAGACTGGAGCCCGCCTTCTGCAGAGTTTCAATGCGATAGAAAGAATCCCCCGCAAAGATCGACAGTTTACCCTGGTTAGCCTGGGCCACAGCGATGGCCTGGTTAAAGGTAGTGGAATCGGGAAAAAGGATCAGGGAATCAGCGCCACTATTCTGTAATTGACCCTCTGGGTTAGGTTGGGAAAGATCAATGGTTTTCACCACCTGACCACCCTCCAGGCCAATGGTCGTGGAGAAAACATCTAACAAAGACTTGCTGTAGGAACTTTGGGAGTTATAAAAAATAACCGGCTTGTTTTTGCCCGTAGAGAGGGTGTAACGGGCCAGGGAGGTACCGGTAAATTGGTCGCTGGGCACCACTCGAAAAAGAAAGTTACCCCCCTGCCGGGAAATGGTGGCTAGCTCAGTAGTGGTACTGGTGGGGGCAATCATGGTTAGATTGGCCTGTTGATAGAGGGGCGCTGCCGCCAGGGTGGTACGGCTGGTGCCATGGCCGATCACGGCGATGATGGACCCATCTTTGATCAAGGTATTGGCGATCGCCGTTGCCCTGTCTGGATCGTTACCGTCATCGGCAATTAAGACCCGTATGGGAGTACCTGCCTGCAGGGCCTCCGATTGGGCCTGGGCTACTCCCCGCAGGATCTCGCGGGCCACATTAGCGGAGTCAGCGATGGGAACAACGACGGCAATACCCAGGGCTGCCTGGGATCCAATGCGAGCGTTGTTCAGGTAAATTAAGGCTTCGGGATCGTTCCGCATCGCCTGGCGGGCGGCGGCAAATTGGCTGGCGGCAGTGGCGTAGTCCCCTGAACTAAAGGCCGCAGTCCCCAGTTGTAGATTCTGATTAGGGTTATCAGCAAACAACGGGCGATCGCCCCGACTAATAGATAGCCCGGCATTACGGTCGCCTTTGCCTAATCCTGGTATTTCTAACCTGGGCGGGGTAAGGCCAGAAGGTGAAGGTTGATGCCGGAGGAACCAATAGGCCCCCGCCCCAAGAGCCAGTGCTAGGGCGATATACACAATCGGGGGAGGACCGCCCCGTTGACTAGAGGTGGGTTGATGGGTCATGGCCTGCTGATTACCTACGGGTTAAACAAGTATAGCTTTGGCCAAAACACAGAGGACAGAGTTAATCGGTTAATTTGATGTCTCGTAACTGATCAGATGGTCTTGGTTGAGGAGACACCCAAAAGCGAAGGGGTAAGGGGGCGGATCTGAGGTACACCCCCTTACCCCGGCTAGGGCTATCAGTTTCATCAAGACAACCCCTCAGCCCGTATTCCGCATGCCCGCCGCAATCCCATTAATGGTCAACAAAGCCCCGCGCAATAGTTCGCCCTGGCTGTAGCGAGAGCGAATCATGCCGGTAGCCGCCTGGTTCCGGTACTGCCGCAATCGCTTTAGCAGAGCTACCTGTAAAAAGCCCAGGGGAACAATGGTGCCGTTGCGCAGGTACACCGATCGCTGCAGATCTGGGGAACCGTCTAGTAAACGTTCGTGACCCGTAATTTGCAACACCTTATCCCGGGTCAGGTAAAATTCCGTAGAGATAGCCTCAAAGAGATGGGCAAAACGTTCCAGATCAGTAGGATCGCTCAGCTCTCGCATGTAGTGTTCAGCAATCTGTAAATCTACCTTGGCCAGGGTCATTTCTGCCTTAGAGATTACCATTTTAAAGAAAGGCCACTTGTGGTAGAAATACCGCAACAACTTCAGGTGTTCTTCGGGAGCTTCCTGCAAAAACTCTTCCAGGGCCGTACCAACCCCGTACCAGGAGGGTAGTAAAAAACGTGCTTGGGTCCAGCTAAACACCCAGGGAATCGCCCGCAAGCTGCTCAGATCCTTACGCCCACCTCTCCGGGCCGGACGAGAACTAATCTGCAACTGACTAATTTCTTGAATAGGGGTCACCTGGTGGAAAAAATCCACCAGATCGGGTTGTTCATAAATTAACTGGCGATAGTGTCGGCGAGAACGGGCGGCCAGTTCCTCCATAGTCTGGTTCCAGGGCTCAATATCATCAAAACTATTGCTTAAAATACTGGCTTGGAGCACCGCCGAGGTGATGGTTTCTAGATTATAAAGGGCTAGGTCCGAGAGATTATACTTAGAGGCCAGCACCTCACCCTGCTCGGTAATTTTAATGCGTCCCTTAATACTCCGCCCCGGCTGGGCCAGGATCGCTTCGTAGGCAGGTCCACCACCCCGACCTACCGACCCACCCCGACCATGGAAGATCCGCAGAGCCACCCCAAAATCATCGGCCGTGGTCTGAAGGGCTCGCTGGGCTTTATGAATTTCCCAGTTACTACTCAAGAAGCCAGAGTCCTTATTGCTGTCAGAATAACCCAACATTACCTCCTGGAGCGGACCAGGCTTGGGATCTAGATTAGTACTAACTTCTATTTGGCTGGCCTTACCCTGCAGAAGTTTGAGATAGAGAGGAATGCTAAATAGCTCCTGCATCACCGCTGGAGCTCGCTGCAGGTCCTCAACGGTTTCAAACAGGGGCACTGGCTGAATACTACTGAGACCGCTGGCTGGATCGTAAAGACCGGCTTCCTTAGCTAGCAGCAGCACCTCCAGCATATCGCTGACATCGTGACTCATGCTAATCACATAGCTGAAGCAAATGTCCGGGCCAAACTCCTGGTGTAACTGGCGCACCATCCGAAAGGTTTCAATGGTTTCTCGAGTTTTATCGGAGAAGGGTAACTCCCCCGGAATCAGAGGACGACGGGTTTTAAGTTCGCTGACCAGCCAGGCTGTCTTCTCCTGCTCAGATAGGTCGTTATAGGACTGGGGTAAAATTTCCAGGTAACCAGTCACTTCCTCTAGGGCATCTGAATGCCGGGAACTCTCCTGGCGTAAATCTAGCTGGGCCAGGTTAAAGCCAAAAATCTCCACCTGACAGATCAGCGTGTCCAGTTCCTGGCAGTGCAAGCCCGTAGCCTCCAGGTTACGCTGAATTAACTGCAGTTCGGCTAGAAACTCGTCGTCATAACGATAGACCGATCCCGAGGTTGGGTCAGCGCTATAACCATCCCCAAAGGAGTCACCCTGGTAAAGCCGTAGACTGCGTTCGTAGGTATGGCTGAGGCGCTGCCTGATGTAGGCCAGCTTGAGGCGATAGGGCTCCTGCCGGTAGCGGATTGCCAGTTGATCGTAGATTTCTGGCATTTTGACCTGGTCTTGCTCCAGGGATTCGAGCAACTCCGGCAGTACCTCACTCCAATGCAGGGATAGGCTGAGTAGCTCGGTCAGGCGATCGATGGAAGCGATGTATTTATTCAGCACCAGATTACGCTGATAGCAGGCAGTCTTCCAGGTGACCTCGGGGGTCACCGAGGGGTTGCCGTCCCGATCGGCCCCCACCCAGGAACCAAAGCGACAAAACCGATGATGCGGCGGATCCAGCTCTGGGAAAGTGGTCGAGATCGCCCGCTCAAAGCGTTGATAAAGCTGGGGCAGAGTATCAAACAGCACCACTTGAAAATAGTGCAGGGTGTAGTCCACCTCATCCAACACAGAAGGCTTGAACTGGTGTAGTTCATCGGTGCGCCACCACAGTCGAATTTCTTCCGTGAGCTGAACCTTCAGATCTTCGACTTCCCAGGAAGAGGCCAATCCCAGGGTTTGGGCACCTTCTTCAGCCTGATCCATCTGGCGCAGAATTCTGGCAATACGCCGTTGCTTATCGCGAATGGTATGGCGAACAATTTCCGTAGGATGGGCTGTAAAAACCAGACGTACATCCAGTTGATCAATGAGATTTTGAATAATTCGGGGAGGAACATTCAGGCGCTTCAGGGTAGGGAACAACCAGTGAAAAGTCCCGGCTTCCTGGCGAGGGTTGGTAAAGTCTGCCATGCTGCGATTTAACAGGTCAGCCTGAAATCGTTGACTACTAGACTCGTCGGCAAAGGTAACGGCTCCATCTAAACTATTTCCCAAGGAGCTAAGGGGAGAATTTTCAGCCCATTGGGCTAGTTCAGAACTCTGATAGGCAGCCCGATATTGTTGTTTTTGGCCCTGTTGTTCGTAGTGCTGCTCAACGATATTAATTAACTGAAAATAGAGGGCAAAGGCTCTGGAAGCACGAATCGCATCTTCCAAGTCAAGCGCCTCAACCACATCTACGACGGCTTTAACTCGGGCTTCGTCGGTAGTGGGAGCTTGACCCTCTGGAGAACACATTTGCCTCAGCAGTCTGAGTAACCGTAATAACTCTGGCCCACAGGCATGATCTAACACGTTTTCCCAGACATCTTCCACGACCCGCAGCCGATGACGCAATAGCAAATCATAGGAAGAAGAGGCAGCCAGGGTATCGGATGCGCCAATGCCATCCACGTGAGCCGTAGGTAGAATATCGCCAGAGGGGTGCAATGTAGAACTCATGGGTTGGGCCGCGAGAGAACAGCAATATTGCAATGATTCTATAGGATTAAACCCGATAGAAAAAGCAGTCGAGATGAGAGGATGGTTGAAAAACCAGATAGAGATCCTGATTGATACCACAGGATCTGTGGAAATTCCTAATATGTGAGGAATTTTATCGATATCAGGGCCCTTTAACTACCCAGGCTTTGCTTTTGGGTGTCTACTAGTAGACCGAGACCATCTGGTTAGTGACGAGATCGCCCAAGGGACCGGTTAACTCTGGTCTCAGCATTGGGACCAAAGCTATAGGTTAAATTTCAATTGGCTAGGAATTTGGACTAGAACTTGAGTCCCCAGAAGGGTGCTCATGAATATTCAAAATAGGTAAGCGACGTCCCTGTAAAATCTGTTCACTCAGGTATCCCAGTTGGTCAAGTCCGTCTCCCAGGGTTCTGCTAGCCAGGAGACCTAGCAGGTAAGCAGGAGCCAGGGCGGCAATTAAAATATCCGTTGATCCTGGAGACAATCTGGGTAAAAAGCCCTCCCCCAACGGGCAGGATAGACTGGCAGAGTTTTTCATAGATCCAGATGATAGGGTATGCCCAATGTACTCGACTTTACCTGTACTGACCAAGTCGCCGGGGATCAGTCAGGCCGGCTAACCCCCCTGTGCCTTTGGGAAGGGGCCTACCATCTTGAGGTAACCTTGCCTACACTGGCGGTGCATGGCGATCGCACCCTTAGGGCAGATACTATTGCCAAAAAATCTCCTGAATCTTGGGCGAATGTTGAGACCAAATTGGCAGATTGCGGTATGCTTCAATCCTATACCGGGTACTATCCTGAGAGTCGCAATATCTGAATGAATTTGGTGATTGCGGACTTGGCTCGTTGCCATTACTTCTGGAAAGTAGACTTTTGCCCTACTGATTATGGCCGTCCCTTTGTCTCAATTTTATTCGATGACCAGCGCTCCGGCTCCAAGCCTGTTGAGCTGGTTTAGGAATGCCTTGGGCCAACCCGAAGCTGTTCTTCATATAAAGCTCAGGGGTAATATTCTGCATGTTTTGTGTGAAACTCCAGAGCCTTTAGATCAGCCTGTGGTGCTGCTGAAGTTGGTGCGCTCCCTTCTAGATACCCATCACCATTATCCCCTGCGTCGTTTCTATCCTCATATTTACCAACTTTATTTGTATAGTCGATCGGGAACTGCAACCGAACCCCAATGGACAGCTCCCCTCTATCTCAACCGGCTAGAGCGCCATCTGGCTCAGCTGGTTCTGGAAAGTCAGGATGGGAAGGAGTTGGAAGCGTCTCAATTATTGCTGGAAGATTATTCCCTGGCTCACTCCGGCCAGGGCAGCGATAGCAGCCAGGCTATGGTTCTCTCTAACCTGAGCCTAGCCCGTCGGGGTGATCCGGAGGCCATTGCCTGGTATTTGAGTGAGACCTTAAGCGCCCTGGATGTGGGGGTTTGGGTGAGTATTAAAGCGATTCCCGGGATGGCTCGCCTGTACCGTTCGGCCATAGGCGAAAGCCATCTACCCTCCCAGTTTGCCTATGGTCAACCGGAGGATAAAAATAGTAGCAAGGCTACCATTCCCCGCCTATGGATTTTGTGTGAGGCTACCTACAGCCCCGATCCAGCCCTGATTGCCAGGCCGACCGCAGAACGCTTACGTCTATTGGGGTTAAATCAGTTTAAGGATGCTGTGATTCTGCTGCAGGTACGGGGCGAAAGTAAGCCTGATTGGAGCCTGCGCATCGACCTGACACCGGCGGAGGAAATGCTGCGGGAGTGGGGGCGTTGGGGCGATGTCGATGCTTTAGCAAAACTGCTCAGCCTTAATCTAGAGAGCTATGGTATTACCGTTGGCTTATCCTTAACAGGGTCCACTCTGCATATTATCTGCACCTTACCTGCTCTGCAGGGGAGCGATCGCCATCCAGAGCTATCAGCCACCCAGACCAATCTGGTTACCAGTTTGTCTAATTTACTGGAGGATTTAGCGCCCCAGGGAATTCACCGGGCCGTTATCTATGGTCAACCCCAGGATGATAGCCATCCAGATTGGGTTCACTACCTCAACCTACCGGCTGCTGACCACGAAGCCCTGGCCGACCCGGCAGAATACCTGGCTCAGACCGGCGATTTACCAGCCCTGGCCTTTCTACTGACCCGCCAACTGAATCCCAACCTGGACGATCGTCTGGCCACTGGCGGCATGCGGGTACAACTGCTAATCCGGGATCGACTCCTCCACGTCATGGTAGATAGCCCCCTGGTTCCCCAGCGACGGCTCATTACTCCTGTTATCCGTAATTACCTGCAAAGTCTTTCTCCGGTAGACATTGAAGGTGTGCGTATCTATGGCAGGCGATCGGGCCAATCCCAGCCCATCTGGAGCTATGGGCGTAACTTTTTGGTGCGCGATCGCCTGGTGCCCGAGTCAGCTCCGGAATTCACCGCCGCCCATGGCTATGTCAACGATCTGCTGGTGCGCCATGGAGAAGCCATTAGTTCTCACCAGGAGGTGATTGGACCCCGAGGATTGGGCGGCAGATTACGCCAGTGGTTACTGCAAAGCCAGCTTTTTATCAGTCCCACGGTCACCAGTCCCCTGATTGGACCTACCGATGTAGGCTCAGCGGAGGGTATTAAGATTGCCCTGGTATGGGCGGCGGTTGGGGTTCTGGCGGCTTTTCAGGTGGATTGGTTGGTCGGCCAGCTCGTTACCCCGACCGCTAACTCCGCCAGGGCTGAGGCTGTGGACCTGAATTCCCATAGTAAGGCTGACCCGCTTGCCACCCGTAGTTCCTCAAAGCGCCCATCTGATCTGAACTGGTCCAGCCCTAGCCACTCTGCCGGGGTTAAGGGCTTTATTGATGGTGCCCAGGATCAGCCCAGATCGGACAAAGATCAACCTGCCGGTAGTCCTAATCAACCCATGGTGACCATAGATGAGTTGTTAGCGGTAGCTCCCTTTTCCAGCTTTAATAGCCAGCAGTTAAATGAGAAGCTGGCCCTTTATCGCCAGCGTCTAGCCCAGTCTGGTCCAGCCGATGTGATGATTGTGGGGAGCTCTCGGGCTCTGCGAGGGGTAGATCCAGCTAATCTGAAAAAGGATCTGGCCGATCTGGGCTATAAAAACGTAAATATTTTTAACTTTGGTATTAATGGGGCTACAGCCCAGGTGGTCGATCTGGTGATTCGCCAAATTCTCGAACCCGATCAACTACCTAAACTCATCCTCTGGGCCGATGGGGCTCGCGCCTTTAACAGTGGCCGGGAAGATGTTACCTACAATGGCATTGTTGCCTCTGCGGGCTATCGCGAGTTACTAGCCAGGCAGGTGGCTCGCTCCGGTGATGAGGTGAGCATGACCAGGCCTAGAACAGCAGGTTCTGCCTCCCTGCTCAATAGTTACGCCACCCTGGACCACTGGATGAGCGACCAGATGGGACAGCTATCAACCGTTTACCGAGATCGCGATCACCTCAAGGGTCTGCTGAAGGAGCGGATGGTTTCCCTGACTCCTAGCTGGTCCCAACCGGCAGACCTGGGTAAGGAACGACTAGACGCCCCCATGCCAGTGGGTAGTGCCATTGACTTTGATGGCTTCCTGCCCCTATCAATCCAATTCAATCCCGCCACCTATTACCACACCTATGCCCGGGTGGCGGGCAACTACGATGGCGATTACGATGGCTTCCGCCTGGATGGTAAACAGTCAGAAGCCTTTACCGAGTTGCTCAAGTTTACCCAAGCTAAAAAAATTCCCATTGTATTCATTAACACGCCCCTCACTGATGAATATCTAGATGACTATCGTCAACAGGCTGAAGCCGAATTTCTTCAGTACATGTTAAAGCTGTCTTCCTCCCAGGTTGGTTTTCTATTTCGTGATCTAGGCCAGATCTGGCCCCAGCGCTACGACTACTTCTCCGATCCCAGCCACCTCAACCGCTATGGGGCCTATCAGGTTTCTTTACATCTGGCTCAGGATCCTCTGATTTCCTGGCCCGTGGCGTCCCCATCATCCCCATCGCCGCCATGATTCTGCCTTCGCTTGTTTATCTGCTGTTTTTATTCAGTGTGGTTGGCATCTTCTGGACTCTACAGTCCCTGCAAGCCCGGGTCTGGTTGCTCGTGGTGGCTGGCTTGGTGTTCTATGCTTCCTTGCAGGTTCAGTACCTGCTCCTGATGGTGGCCCTGATGCTGGTGACCTTTTTCATCGGTCAGGCGATCGCGACCCCCCTCGACTGGCGCATTGCCAACTCTCGCTGGCAAGTGGCTGAGCAGGGTTGGAACCGTCGCCGCCTGCGGCTGCTATGGCTCGGTATCGTCACGAATGTTCTGCTTTTAATAGGGTTTAAGTACCTGGAAGGGATTCTGCGCCTACTGGGATGGTCGGAAAAGTATAGTTCCAGCCTGGCTATCCCCAATCACCTGATTGATGTGGTGATGCCCCTGGGCTTAAGTTTTTTTTGCTTCGAGTGTATTGCCTACTTAGTCGATGTTTACCGTGGCTCGCCAGCCGCCCTAAACTTTTCTGACTTTGGGGCCTACAAATTCTTTTTTCCAAAACTTATCTCTGGTCCTATTACCCGATTTCACCTATTTATTGATCAAATTGAGCAGAAGAAAGCGCCCGGCTTAACCGGCAGCGTTGAGGGGCTCTGGCTAATTGCCTATGGGGCGGTCAAGAAGCTTTTAATCGCCGACCACATCGCCATTTTAGTTAACCTCAGTTTTAATAATTTAGAACGGGCCGGTAGCAGCGATATCTGGCTGGCTACCTTTGCCTACGGTTTACAGCTCTATCTGGATTTCAGCGCCTATGTAGATATTGCCCGGGGTAGCGCCCTACTCCTGGGAATTAATTTGCCTGAGAACTTTGACGCTCCCTATTTCAGCACTAGCCTGGCAGATTTCTGGCGGCGCTGGCATATGACTCTGGGGGATTGGCTGCGCAATTATCTTTACTTTCCCCTGGGGGGATCGCGTCAAGGTCTAACCCGTACATGCCTGAATTTGATGCTGGTGATGCTGGTGGCTGGTATCTGGCACGGTAATAACTGGGGATTTTTAATTTGGGGAGCCCTGCACGGATCCGGTCTAGTCATTCACCGGCTCACCCAATCCATGGAGAAAGACACTCCTGAATTGAGGCGTTTTTGGAAGACCCTGCCCGGTCTGGGATTCGCCTGGCTTCTCACCCAGGCGATGGTCTTTTTTAGCTGGTTATTTTTCCGTCTACCCGATCCGAAGCAGTTTATCCTGGCTTTACAACGCCTCTGGGGAGTGGAGGCCGATCCCCAGTTTGTGCAAAAGATTTATCTGGAGGCTCTGGGTTTTTCCTACAGCCAGCTAGGGATTTTGTTGCTAGGGGTGCTGGGGTTAATGGCGATCGCCAATGGCTGCAAGCGCAGCCTTAAACTAGAACTAAACTGGCCCCTGAAGCTATTGTTAGCCCCTCTGTTTAGCCTACTTGCCTGGTTGTTGGCTCCAGCCGAGACATTGCCATATATTTATTTTGATTTTTAGCTAGATCTCAGGGCTGAGTCAATCTGCTTTTAACCGATTAAGACCGGCCCCCGGTGAGCTACCCTTATGGATGTAGTCCGTTGTCCTTTTATCCCTAGAGCTAAGCCATGAGTGTAGCCAACAATCCCCAGGTTTTCTTTGACATCACCATTGGTGACGTCGCCGTCGGCCGCATTGTCATGGAACTGAGACAAGATGTGACTCCCAAAACCGCTGACAATTTTCGGGCCCTGTGTACCGGAGAAAGCGGTCAGGGAAGCAGTCATAAGCCATTGCATTTCAAGGCTTCCAGCTTCCATCGCATTATTCCTGGTTTTATGTGTCAAGGTGGAGATTTTACCCGTGGTAACGGCACAGGGGGCGAATCCATCTACGGCAATAAGTTTGACGACGAAAACTTTATCCTCAAGCATGATGGTCCAGGTCTATTGAGCATGGCTAATGCCGGTCCCAATACCAATGGTTCCCAGTTTTTTATTACCCTTGATGCCACCCCCTGGCTAGATGGTAAGCATGTGGTGTTTGGCAAGGTAATTGAAGGGATGGATGTGGTCCAGGCCATTGCTGCGGTTGGTAGCCCCAGCGGCGCACCAAGGAAGCCCGTCCTAATTACCGACTGCGGCCAGCTTGAGTAAGCTGATTCTGGTGTCAGTGCCTGCCATCTTCTAGCCCGATGATTGAAGTATTGGCGAGGCCTGGTGAAATTCATGGCATCTGCCTACAGCTTCAGCCCTAGTCGCCGGTGGCGGCTGAGAAACCCCATCAGCCCCCTTGGATCTCCTAACCTGACACCAGAAAAGCCAGGCTGAATCATAGGAAATGCTTTGTCTACATCAAATTTAGTAAAAGTATTTTTTATGAATGGCTGATCGCAATTGGGTCAGGCCATGGTCTTTCTGTCCGGGATCTAGGCCCAACTCAATAAGCCCATCAGGTTTCTAAGTCAGGGGTCAGGGAATAGAGAAAAGGTGCTAATTAAACCTAAATTTGCCCTTGAAAATCATGGTAAAATTAGGAACTGTGTGAAAAATCTGTATCCATGCCCAAATTAAAGTCTCGCAAAGCTGCCGCCAAGCGCTTTCAGCGCACTGGAAGCGGTAAGATTATGCGCCGGAAAGCCTTCAAAAACCACCTGTTACAGCACAAAGGCACCGATCGCAAGGCTCGTTTGTCCCACATGGCTCTGGTATCTGAAGAAGATGCCCCTAATGTAGAGCTGATGCTACCTTATTTGTAGCTGAAAACTTCCGACTGTGGCTTTAATTAATTGCCCAAGCTCAAGTATCCATAAGGATTGTAAGGATCATGGCACGTGTTAAGCGCGGTAATGTTGCACGCAAACGCCGCAATAAGATTCTCAAGTTAGCGAAAGGCTTTAGGGGCTCCCACTCCAAGTTATTTCGCACCGCTAACCAGCAGGTCATGAAGGCATTACGCTATGCCTACCGCGATCGTCGTAACCGTAAGCGGGATTTTCGTCGCCTCTGGATTACTCGGATTAATGCAGCCGCCCGCATCCATGGGTTAAGCTACAGCCAGTTAATTGGCCAGCTTAAAAAGGCCAACATTGATATCAACCGTAAAATGCTGGCTCAAATGGCCGTCCTGGATCCTAGCGGCTTTGCTAAGGTGGTTGAGGTGGCCGGTAAGGTCTAAGTCTAAACCCCGTGTAGGCTCATTGTGACCGGAACATGCCACTAAAACGGGCTTTGTTGACTTTGGGCGTGGTGCTGGGGATGCAGTGGGCTGTATCCCCAGTTTTTGCATCCGATCTGGCCTCTATCAAAGCCCGTGGCTATCTGGTAGTGGCTGTGCGGGAGGGCTGGCGTCCCCTCAGTTTTCGGGAGGCAACGGGAACCTTAACAGGCCTGGAAGTTGATCTGGCTCGTCAGCTAGCCCGATTAATATTTAACGATCCCAACGCCTTAACCCTGCAGATTGTACCTAATCAGGATCGCCTGACAACCGTTCTAGAGGATCGGGCGGATTTGGCGATCGCTGGATTGACCATAACGACGGCCCGTAGTCGCCTGGTTAGTTTTAGTTTGCCCTATTACCTGGATGGCCCTGGCTTTCTCCTGAGATGGGGCAAGGTGCCCCATCTCAGTGACCTGGAGCGAGGTTCCCTAGGAGTTTTGCAAGGCTCTAGCACCCTGGCCGTGATCCGCTACAAGTTACCCCATGCCACCCTAGTTCCCCTATCCAGCTACGAAGAGGGGCTGATAAACCTCAAAAATGGCCGCATTGATGCTCTGGCAGGAGATCTAACGGTCCTAACTGGGATTCAACAGGAGGAGACCGGCTATCAACTACTACCCGATATGATGGCTACTGAGCCCTTAGGCATCGCCATACCCAAGGGAAGCCAATTTAGCTCCTTGCAAACCCTGGTTAACCAGGCTGTAATGGACTGGCATCAGAGTGGTTGGCTGGAAGAACGGGTGAGTTTCTGGGGGCTGCCTAAGGAGCCCTGGCCGTAGTATCTTTAAGCTGCAAAGCTATAGCCCTGGCCACGGGCAAGGCGCGGAGGCGAGCCAGACCGCCTTCTAGCCTCAGCTTTCGCCAATTCAGGCGATCTTAAGCGTTCTGGCCAAGCCCTAAATACTAATCCGTAAAAAATTTTCCCGATGGAAAACAGTAACCTTCTCCTAGTTTATCTGACCGTACTCCTTGCCCTGTTGGGGGTTGCTGCCTTCTTTGTGATTCGCCAGGTGATTAAAACCCGTCGTATCGAAGGCACCCTCTCTCGGCTGCAAACCAGGCTCACCAAAGATAAGGGAACAGCCCAGGAATACTACGAATTAGGCAGTCTGCTGCTGGATAAAAAGCTATATACCCAGGCGGCCCTATACCTTCAACAGGCCCTTAAACAGATTGATCAAGGAGAGCTCGAAAATTCAGCGATCGTCCACAATGCTCTGGGTTACGCCTATTTTGCCCAGGAGCAGTATGACCTGGCGATTCGAAACTATAGAGAGGCGTTGAAAATTGCTCCCGATTATGTAACGGCTTTGAATAACCTGGGCCATAGTTACGAGCGCAAACAGTTAATGAAGCAAGCCCTAGAAACCTACGAGAATGCCTTAGCCATTGAGCCCACTAACCCCACCGCTAAGCGGCGGGCAGCCTCCCTGAAAAAGCGTTTCACCACCCCCGCAGCCTAGGACAGATAAGCCGGTCAGCCTGGGGAGGAAGCTTGCCCCATCCTAAAAATCCTGATCTATAATAGATATAGGAATCTATCCAGGGGGCTGTAACGGTTTCGACGTTTTGACGAAAGTCACGCTGTGATTCAGGTCGAGAGGGAGTCTACTCTCGTTAATCCAGGCTCAAACCAAACGTAAATGCGAACAACATCGTTCCCTTTGCTCGTAAAGCTGCACCTGTTGCCGCTTAACTAAAAACTCTTTTAGCGAGCGTTCATAGTTTGACTCCGTTAAGGACTATGGACAAACCCCAACGGATGCTTTAGCTGATTTTCTCTGGTTTGTCAGCTAACTAAGATTTAATCAGAGCATCCCATCGTTCGGGATAAGAACGATTCCTGCCCTACGGATTAGAAGGGCTAAACCTGTGAATGAGTGGTGTGTTAATACTTAAAGCGGACACGGGTTCGACTCCCGTCAGCTCCATTTATAACCCTGGTTTTGTGCAAGGGGGCATCGCCAAGGAAGAAGGCTCTAGGGTACTTCTACCTTTACCGGTCTATTTGATCCCTAGGGCTCTGGCCAAAGCCATATATAAACCAGTGTGTTTGATTATTAAATATCTTTCCAAAAATAGGCCTGAACCCAGGTCTATTTTTTTATCTACGTATACTAAAGGTAATCGCTGGGAAGGATTCAGGTTTCCCTGGTCTGTTGGGGCGATGTTTACGACAACCCGCTTAGGGGTTGATAGTCAAGGGTTTTGAGACTATGCGCTTTCCACTCTGGCCATACCTAAACCAACCTGTATTTAACCGCACCCACAGGGCCATCTTCAATCCCTGGCGTTTTTCCTATTTTTACCACATCCGCTTTCTAGAGCGCTGTTGGCGTAAAGAATATCGTTCTAGCAAGCCGTCTAACCCCGGGTGAAGATCATCTGGCGATCGCACCTGACTGCACAAAGAACAGCAGTATAGCCATCTTTCAGCCCTACTGCCCATGGATGGAGCTAGGGGTGAAACTTCAGGGGAGTGGGTGGCTCGGAATTCTGTGGCATTAGCCAGAAGACCTATCCAGCCTGGGTATGGGTCTTCATCCATATCCCCGAACTTCCTAAGAACCTCTGATCAGGGGATTTTAGAAAGTCGTCAGGTCTGTTAGCTAGGCCGTTTCACCTGACCTCTGAAGGCTTTCGGGGTCAGGTGAATTTCGGATGGGGAAGTAGGGAAATAAAGTTGTTTAGGATGAACTGTTTCTCGACTTTCTAGCAGATAAGATGGGCCATTGAAACCAGGGAACCTTGAAAAAATGATCCTGTTGAGAACTAGGACTGGATTTCAGTGGTTTTAGACCCTCGAAATTCTCAATAGGCTAATTTATCGAGGCGGAAACTATGCATAGAGGTAGGTAATGTTGTGATTGAGGGCTTAGTAAGCGGCCTGTTTGATGGCATTAGCATTGGTGCTGTGCTGTTGATCGTAGCCTTGGGTCTGGCTATTGTATTTGGTCTGATGGGGGTCATTAATCTGGCCCACGGCGAATTAATGATGTTAGGAGCCTACACTACCTACGTGATCCAAAATGGGGCCAAGGCCATGGGGGGTTGGGCGCTGGAGACCTATATTTTTGTGGCTCTGCCCTTTGCCTTTCTGGTAGCGGCGCTAGTCGGTCTGTTAATGGAACGGAGTGTGATTCGTTATCTCTATGGCCGTCCCCTGGAAACCTTGCTGGCAACTTGGGGGGTTAGTTTAATGCTGCGCCAGTTTGTTCGCAGTGTTAACTGGCCTATGGCGATCGGCTTGATTATTTTTGGAGCTTTATTTGGTTTAGGTCGCTGGGTACTGCGACGTTATACCAACTGGGAACGTCTACAAAGTTGGGCTAACCCCCTGTTTTTGGGTTTATCTGCGGCGATCGCTACTCTGGCCGGTGTTCTCTTACAAAATAACAGTGCGGCTAAGTTTAGCCGGGCCTGGTTTAGCACCCGTAACGTCGATGTAACCCCCCCCTCTTGGCTACGTAGTGGGGTTTCAGTGGGGACGATGCAGTTCCCCTATGCCCGCCTGTTTATTATTGCCATGACCATTGTCTGTCTGCTGGCGGTCTATTGGTTTCTTAACCGTACCGCTTGGGGGCTGCGAATTCGGGCCGTTACCCAAAATCGCTCCATGAGTGCCTGTCTGGGTATTCCCACTGAGCGGGTCGATGCCCTCACCTTTGCCCTCGGTTCAGGCCTGGCTGGTATTGCTGGTTGCGCCGTTACTCTGCTGGGTTCGGTGGGGCCTAACCTGGGCGGCAACTATATTGTAGATGCCTTCATGGTTGTGGTTGTAGGGGGTGTGGGCAAATTGGTAGGCAGTATTGTGGCAGCTCTATTAATTGGTATTGCCACCTACCTGATTGGGACTGGATCCCTGGCCCTGCTGGTGCCTGCCGGAGATACTTTTAAGCCCTTGATTGAATTCTTTACCTTCTTTGCTACTACGAGTATGGCTAAGGTGATGGTATTTGCCCTGATCATTACCTTTTTACAGATTAAGCCGGCGGGCATATTTCCCCAGAAGGGCCGTTCGGTGGAGGTATAACTATGGATGTAACGGTTCAACCCCGGCGTTTAGCTCAAGCCCTGGGACGTAAGAAAATTATTTTTGAAGTGATTGCGGTTATTGCGATCGCCCTTTTCCTGTTGTTGGTTCTACCCCACCTGCTGACGGATTTTCGCCTGGGACTACTGGGTCGGTTTCTGTCTCTTGGTATCGTGGCCCTGGGGATTGATTTGATCTGGGGGTTTACGGGGCTACTTAGCCTGGGCCACGGTATTTTCTTTGCCCTGGGGGGATATGCCCTGGCCATGTACCTATCTCTGGTGTCCATCCCGGCGGGCCAGATACCGGAATTCTTTGGCCTCTACGGTGTTTCTTCCCTGCCCTGGTTCTGGCAGCCCTTTTACAACTTCCCCTTTACCCTGGCGGCGATCCTGATTATTCCAGCCTTGGTAGCTGGGTTATTGGGTTACCTGGTGTTTCGCAACCGGATTCGGGGGGTCTACTTCTCGATCTTGACCCAGGCCGCCCTGGTGGTGTTTTTCAACTTCTTTAATGGTCAACAAAAGTTGATTAACGGTACCAATGGACTGAAAACCAACACCAGTATTTTGATGGGTAAGGAGGTCGGTACTCCAGAAACTCAGTTTTTACTGTACGTAGTGACGGTGGCTGTACTGGTGGTTGTCTACGCCCTCTGCCGGTGGCTGACCAGTGGCCGTTTTGGTCGCATGTTAGTGGCTATTCGGGATGACGAAAACCGGGTACGGTTTTCAGGCTATAACCCCACCGGCTTTAAGGTGCTGGTATTTGCCATTTCAGGAGCGATCGCCGGTATTTCCGGTGCTCTTTACACTGTCCAGTCCGGAATTATTTCTCCCCAAGCCATGGATATCGCCTTCTCGATCGAGATGGTCATTTGGGTGGCTGTGGGGGGTAGGGCTACCCTGGTGGGGGCAATTTTGGGGGCAGTTTTAGTCAATATGGCCCGGAGTCTCCTGAGTGAGCGCTTTCCCAATGTTTGGCTATTTTTCCAGGGGGCCCTCTTCCTACTGGTGGTAACCGCCCTACCCGATGGTCTAATTGGTTGGGGGCGGCGGCAGTTTGGTCCCATGGTAAGTCAAGCCCTTGGTCTGTCGCCGGGTCCCATTGCCTATGGAGAAGATGATCTGACAGCCGATACTCTGGCAGAGAAGGAAGGTTAACCGCAGTGAGCAGTAAAATTCTAGATATTCAGGACGTCACCGTTAGCTTTGATGGCTTTAAGGCCCTTAATCATCTTAACTTTGCCATGGAAGAGGGTGAGTTGCGGGTAATCATTGGTCCTAATGGAGCCGGCAAAACCACCTTTTTAGATGTAATCACTGGAAAGGTTGAACCTACCGAAGGGGCGGCTTACTTCAAAGGTAAGGATTTACGTAAACGCAAGGAGCATGAAATTGCCTGTCTGGGTATTGGGCGAAAGTTCCAGACCCCCAGGGTATACCTTAACCTGAGTCCCCGCGAAAATCTGGAGCTTTCATGTAATCGTCAGAAGAATGTTCTGGCCACCCTCTTTAAGCAAACTCCCCTGGCGGAGAAAAGAACCGTGGCAGGATTATTGGAAACCATCGGCCTGGACTATAAGGCCGATATTCCTGCGGCTCTGCTTTCCCACGGAGAAAAGCAATGGCTGGAAATTGGCATGCTGGTAGCCCAATCTCCCGATCTGCTGCTGGTGGATGAGCCGGTAGCCGGTCTCACCGATGAGGAAACGGCGAAAACTGGGCAATTGCTTATGTCCTTAGCCGCCAGCCACTCCATCATTGTGATCGAGCACGATATGGAATTTGTCCGTCAGATTGCTCGTCAGGTGACTGTCCTGCACGAGGGCACCGTCCTCTGTGAAGGCACCATGGATCAGATCCAAGCTGATCCTCGAGTCATTGAGGTGTATCTGGGCGAGGAAGCAACCTGAGGTTTTGGGCTACCAAAATCTTCTGAATCTGCCCGCTGCCCCCGTTAGTGGCCCGAAAGCCTTGGCTTTACAGGAACTGGGAAAGACGCCTTAGAACCTGTCTCCAATGCCCCCGACCTTCTGCCCTGTTATTTTTCACCTTTTTTCCCATGACCACTACCCAGCCTTCTCCTACCTACCAGGATCCTCTGACGGCCCCGATGTTAAAGATTTCGGGCCTTAATTTTTACTATGGGGAAAGTCATATTCTGCGGGATGTGGATTTAACCGTACCTAAAGGTCAGATGATCTGCCTGATTGGCCGTAATGGGGTCGGTAAGACCACTCTGCTGAAGAATATTATGGGCCTATTGCGACCTCGGCGGGGAGAAATTCGCTATGAAGGTCAGGTTATTAATGAGCTTACCCCCGATCGCCGGGCTTGTGGCGGCATTGGTTACGTACCCCAGGGTCGAGAAATTATTCCCCGATTGACGGTGCGGGAGAACCTGATCATTGGCCAGGAAGCGCTAGGTAAACGGGGCAAGGTCAGCCAGGAAATTCCTGAATCGATTTTTGAACTATTTCCTGTGCTGAAAACCATGCTGGGGCGCATGGGGGGAGACCTGAGCGGCGGACAGCAGCAGCAACTGGCGATCGCCCGGGCGATTATGGGTCGTCCCAGGTTACTGCTACTGGATGAGCCCACAGAAGGTATCCAACCCTCTATCATTCTAGATATTGAGTCAGCGGTACGGCAGATCGTAGCCACTACCGGCATTTCCGTACTGCTTGTAGAACAACATCTACACTTTGTGCGTCAGGCTGACTATTACTATGCGATGCAAAAGGGTGGAATCGTAGCCTCTGGCCCTACCCACGAACTTAGCAGTAGTGTAATTCAGGAATTTTTGGCGGTTTAACCAACTGCAGTATAGGCCAGCCAAACCCAGCAATTCTCATTTTAAAGAATCAGCTGCTATGGGGAGGGATTTCCAGTTCTAGCCCCTCGAGCATGAAGGTAAGCAAATGATCCCAACTGTCGAAATACAGGTACCGAGTTAAAGCCCGCAGATCCTCAAAGAAGGTTTTTCGAGTGGGGAGGTGGGCCCTCAGCACGGCATACGTCTGGTCAAGCCGCTCCAGGGCGGTTAGGTCCAGGTTTCCTGCACCTTGCCGGTCCAGCGTTGGGTGGTGACCGTGGGCAAAACCATCCCCGCCAGATGGTCGTAGAGGGTAGTGTGGGAGTCTTCTCGACAGACCAGAATGAACGCTAACTGCTGGTCTAACAACTGCTGGCAGAGGGATTGGTGGCAATAGAGGTCGTCGCCTAGCACCGTTACCCCCAAACGGCTAAACCGCTCCCCCCGCTGGTTTAACCACCGCTTGGCGGCGGCATTCTCACAGTCTTGCATCCCATAGCGCCTATTCTTACCCTTGCGTTTGTCCGGGAGCGACGACAACCGCTGGCGAAACGAGCTCACTAGCCTGTCAAATAAACCCCGCTCTTTCAACAGCTCTGGCTCTCTTAGCTCTCTCAGATGGCATTACCATACCCCTATTCCTGGCCTTTGAATAGCTTTTTGTCAAAATGAGAATTGCTGGATTTTACCTGGAATATTTTCAAACTCACTAACTCCATGGTAGGATTAAAAGCCGTGGATAGGGTGGGTCGGTGCCCGAGTGGTTAATGGGGGCGGACTGTAAATCCGCTGGCTACGCCTACGCTGGTTCGAATCCAGCCCGGCCCATCCACGGCCATTGCCCTTATAGCTCAGCGGTAGAGCACTCCCTTGGTAAGGGAGAGGTCACGAGTTCAAGTCTCGTTAAGGGCTTTTATTATGTTTGTTGAGGGTATGGGATTAGGGAGATCGTTCCTAACAACCCACTGACTCACTCCTGGTCAGAATATGGTTGGCCATAGCCGCTTCCACCTCTGCCTTGCTGGCTCCTGCATGCAGGAGCCAACATCAACTCATGGTCTTGAAAGACAGAGCTTTGCAATTTCATAGCAATCAAAAAAAAGAGTCAGAGGGAATTATTCCCCTGACTCCTCTACAGGAAAGCCTCTGGAACTCTTTGAAAGGCTAGCAATTAGTTAATCTGACCAGTGGGCAGGGTAGGAGCCGCCGCCACAGTGGACTGGGGGATAGACAAAACGTAAGCGTACAAAGTGCCCGGTTGATCGGCCAGCAGCAAGTTGTGCTGCACCTGATTAGCGACTTCAACGGTCTTCAGGTCGTAGACCTGAGTAGCCAACTTGGGATACAAGCCGATACCAATGATGGGCACCATCAGGCAGGCAGCTACGAAGGCTTCGCGGGGGCGAATATCGAGAATGCCAGAAACCTTGGACACCACTTCACCGGCATCACCGTAGAAAATTCGCCGCAGCATGGAGAGCAAATAGATGGGAGAAAGGATAACCCCGATCGCCGCCAAGATAATGATGGTGGTTTTGAAGATGGTGCTGTAGGTATCACTGGTCGCAATGCCGAGAAAAACCGCAATCTCGCTAACAAACCCACTCATGCCTGGAAGGGCCAGGGATCCCATGGAAGCGGCGGTAAAGAAGGCAAAGGTAGTGGGCATCTTGCGTCCCATGCCCCCCATCACCGCCATATCCAGGGTGTGGGTGCGATCGTAGGTTACCCCGGAGAGGAAGAACATCAGAGCGGCAATTAACCCGTGGGAAATCATCTGCAGCATGGCCCCACTCATTCCCAGGGTGGTGAAAGAAGCACAACCAATCAACACAAAACCCATGTGGGCCACGGAAGAATAGGCCATGCGACGCTTCAGATTATCCTGGGCAAAGGCGGTGAGGGAGGCATAAATAATGTTGACGACGCCAAGCATGACCAGGACGGGAGCAAAGTAAACATGGGCGTCAGGCAACATTTCGATATTCATGCGAATCAAACCGTAGCCCGCCATCTTTAGCAAAACTCCGGCCAAAATCATGGATACGGCCGCAGGTGCCTCACTGTGGGCGTCGGGCAACCAGGTGTGGAAGGGAAAAATTGGCAATTTGACCGCAAAGGCAACCAAAAAGGCCGCATACATCAGCAATTGGAAGGGCAGGGAATAATGCTTCTGAGCCAGATCGGCGAGATTAAAGGTAACCGTGTCCCCATAGAAGGCCATGGCTAGAGCCGCGACCAGAATAAAAATAGAACCAATGGCGGTGTAGAGGATAAATTTGGTAGCGGCATAAAGACGCTTCTGACCACCCCAAATAGAAATCAATAAATAGACAGGTACCAGTTCCAGTTCCCACATCAGGAAGAACATCACCAGATCCTGGGCCAGAAAAACTCCTACCTGGGCGCTGTACATCATCAGCAACAGGCTGAAATAGAGGCGGGGGCGGCGAGTAACGTTCCAGGAGGCAAGAATGGCCAGGGTAGTCACCAAACCACTTAAAACTACCAGAGGCATGGCCAGACCATCGGCGCCTAAGGACCAGGTGAGATTTAACTGGGATATCCAGTCATAACGCTCTACCAGCTGCAGTCCGGATTGATCAAGGTGGTAAAAGTTCGTAAAGGTGTAGAGGATCAAAGAAAACTCAATACAACCAATCCCCAGGGCATACCAGCGTAAGGTTTGACCGTTGCGATTGGGAAGAATGGGAATCGGCAAAATTGCGATGAGTGGCAGTAGGACAAGGGTCGTTAGCCACGGAAATTGTTCAGTCAGCATGACAATTGTCGTGTAGTAGTACAGAACAGCCAGCGCATGGAAGATTCCGGTGTTGCAAAGATGGTTCTAAAAAGGAACCAAGCCCTACTGGTTTAGTGTTCGCGGCGGCCTACCCTGGCGGATCAGGTCGGAGGACTTAAGGGTTAAGGAAAATACCCCTTAACGGGAAGACCAGATGATCAAACCGGACTGCAGTGCTGATAAGAATAAATACTCATCAGTGCGCCCAGTTCAAGTATAAGAAACTTAATGTTTTTTCGGTAAGTATTTTTACTCTGCGATGGATTGATTTTTCCCTATGTCGATGACTGAAATCCTTGACCTACATCGATTCTACAGTTTTATAGTATTTTATTTATTTAGACGGGTAGTTGAATTGACTAAAATCAATATTTCTCCCACTGAGTTGATTGGGGGCTACTCAGGTCCTCTGGCAGGATTGGGTTCAACCCAGGCTCCCTGGGTTTGTAGCTGCAGTACAGCAGTTCTAACGGTTTGTCCCTGCTGCTGCCAAATCAGGCGGAGCGTATCGCAAACCTGGGGGGCAATGGTGACCGGGGCCAGGGCCAATAGGGTAGGCCCCGCCCCACTAATCACCAAGCCATAGGCACCCGCCCCGATCGCGGCCTCGGCGACTGCCCCATAGCCAGGGATTAAGGTCTGGCGGTAGGGCTGGTGCAGGCGATCGGCCAATGCTATCCGTAACCAATCTCCATGGCCCGTTTCCAATCCGCGCAAGAGTAGGCCCAGGTGAGCCGTATTAAAAATCGCATCGGCGCGGCTGTAATGGGTCGGGAGGACCTGGCGGGCCGTAGTGGTAGACAGCTCAAAACCAGGAATAGCCACAATCGGCGCTAGGCTGGGGTGCCAGGAGACTGGGCAAACCGTAACCTGTCCCTGGTCATCGACCACCGAGAGTTGACACCCCCCAACTAGAGCAGGTACCACGTTGTCGGGATGGCCCTCCAGGGCCACGGCCATGGTAATCAGGCTGGATTGATCGAGGGGCTGAGCCCAAAGGGCATTGGCTCCCAGGATGCCCCCGACGATAGCGGTAGAAGAACTGCCCAAGCCTCTCGCTAGAGGTACCTCCAGATCAATGGTGAGGGCTATGGCCGGTACCGGTTGTTGTTGTTGCTGATAAAAATGGGCAAACGCCCTGTAGACAAGATTGGAGCTATCCCGGCTGACCCGCTCCGCCTCCAGCCCCCGTACCTCAATGCTATAGGTGCCAGGGGGTTGGTCCAGGGCAGTGAAATGGAAGCGATTATAAAGGGTGAGGGCAGCGCCTAAACAGTCAAACCCAGGCCCCAGGTTAGCGGTGGTTCCTGGCACGGTAACGGTAACTGACTGCAACACCACAGGAACCTCCGGCAAGTGAGAAACATCAAGGCCAGGATAGTAGCATTTTCTGGGCTGCCTTGAGACCCGTTGCAGAAGATGGTTAGTCAGTTAGCGGATCAGAACACCATTTACCCTAGGCTGTTGGCTAATGAACTCTGTCCTCAGGGTTGTGGTCAAAGCTATATTGGCTAAAATAAAGTACTTTTCCCCTTCGACCTTACTGCCATGGCCGTCAGCTATTCCTCCCGATCGCAGTTAGATTGCTCGCCTGTGGATGGTCTGGAGGTGTCTGCTCCCCAGATGGGCCGACTAATTGTGTTTACTGGCCCCAGCGGCGTGGGCAAGGGGACTCTCTTGCATGCCCTCTGCGATCGCTATCCCCTCCTGCAGCTTTCGGTCTCCGCCACCACCCGATCCCCCCGGCCGGGGGAAATTGCTGGTAAGGACTATACCTTTGTCAGTCGGGCAGAGTTTGAGACCCTGATCGCTCAGGGAGATCTGCTGGAATGGGCAGAATTTGCCGGTAACTACTACGGCACCCCTAAGGGTCCGCTGCTGGAACAAATCCGCACAGGGCAATGGGTGATTTTAGAAATTGAACTGGAGGGGGCTCGCCAGGTGCGGCAGAGTTTTCCCTCCGCCCTGCAGGTGTTTCTTTTGCCTCCCTCCCTGGCAGAACTAGAACACCGCCTCCGCCAGCGGGGTCAAGACAGTGATGCGGCGATCGCTCGCCGGCTCGCCCGGGCCCAGGAAGAAATTGCCGCCGCCTCAGAATTTGATGCACAAATCGTGAACGATGAGCTAGACAATGCTCTATACCAGATTGAGCAGGTGATTTTTGCTGCCTAGGCTAGAGGCGTGACTGAATTGCCTCTAGCCCCCCTATTCAAGTCCCTTACTGAGCTAATCCCCATGACCCCAGCGACTCTGTTTTCTCCCATTCAATTGGGAGCCCTGCATTTGCCTAACCGCATTTTCATGGCGCCTTTGACCCGCTGCCGCGCCACCCTGGACCATATCCCCACGGACTTGATGGCAGAATACTACGGCCAGCGAGCCAGTGCCGGTCTGATTATTGCCGAGGCCACCATGGCGATGGCCGGTAACTCTGCCTTTTATACCGAGCCGGGTATCTATAACCAGGCCCAGATTGACGGCTGGCGATTGGTCACCGATGCGGTTCACCGCCAGGGGGGCCATATCTTTCTACAAATCTGGCACGGTGGTCGGGCCTGCCATCCTCTATTTAACGACGGTGCCCAGCCGGTAGCCCCTAGCCCCATTCCAATTACCAGTGAGGAGGTCTACACCCCCACGGGTAAGCATGCCCATGCTATTCCCCGGGAATTGCAGGACGGCGAAATTCCCGCCATTGTTGAGGGCTTTCGCCAGGCAGCGGTGAATGCCAGGGAAGCAGGCTTCGATGGGGTTGAAGTGCATGGCGCCAATGGCTATCTGATCGATTCATTCCTGCGGGATGGATCTAACCACCGGACTGGCCCCTACGGTGGCTCCCTGGCAAACCGCTGCCGATTTTTACTGGAGGTTTTAGAGGCAGTCATTGGCGTCTGGGGATCTGATCGCACCGGCCTACGAATTTCTCCCCTGAACTCCTACAACAGCATGGTAGACAGTGACCCGGTAGGCCTCTGTGAGTATGTGGCTAAGGCTATCTCTCCCCTGAATCTGGCCTATCTCCATGTAATTCGGGCCGATCGCCTGAAACAGCAACACGGTGATGTCCTCACCCCCCTACGGCAACATTTCAGCGGTAACCTGGTGGCCAACCTGGGCTATTCTGCCGCCGAAGCTGAGGCCGCCATTACTGCCCAAGCGGTGGATGCAGTGGCCTTTGGAGTTAGCTTTCTAGCCAATCCCGATCTACCGGCCCGGATCCAGGCCGGCGCTCCCCTCACCCCCCCCCGCCCTGATACCTTCTACACGCCCGGTCCCGAGGGCTACACCGACTACCCCTTTCTCTAGGTCTGGCCCTTCAGTCCTCCCTGATCAGGGGGAATTGTTACAATTTGGGAGTTCTCCCCCACAGGTTAAACTCGCCATGGGTTCTCCGCCCCCTGCTCTCCCCCCCGGGATCAGCTATTCCCTGCCCCAGCGCCGCCCTGCCTGGATGGCTCCCTTGCAAGCCCTGGGTCAGGCCCTACTGGGAGGGGCCCTATTGCTGGGAATGGGGGCGGCGGTGGGCTTCTGGCGTTCCCCTGAGACTATGGTTGAGGGGGTACGACGGTGGATTACCCCCGCTGTTTCAGCCCCCCAGGTGGATGTGCAATCCCTGATTGTGCAGCAACTGCGGGGGGCCAGCGACCTGACCACAGCTATTTTCGCCATGGAAGCGGTGGTACCTGGCCACAGCGATCGCACCCTAGCGGGCTACGTGATTGGCTCCACCAAACTCCTCTACATCGCCTACGGAGAAGTGCGGGCCGGAGTAGATTTATCGAAAATTACCGCCACCAATGTGCAATTAGGAGAAGAGGGGGCGATTCATTTGACCCTGCCGCCTCCCCAAATTCTAGATAGCAAGCTTGACCTGGATCGATCCAGGGTCTACGACTACGATCGGGGCTTTTTAGGCCTGGGACCCGACCAGGCTCCCGAATTACAGCAGCAGGCCCAGCGCCAGGCCCTGACTACCATCGTCGCCGCCGCCTGTCATCAAGGTTTATTGGCAGAGGCAAATCGGCGGGCGCAGGTAACGGTGGAGCAGCTGCTCTCCACAGGGGGCTTTAAATCGGTGACGGTCACCACCGTTCCCCCGGCTAGTTCGACCTGTGCAACCCCGACAAATAACGATACAGTGATACCGGGTCAGCCATAGCCCCTTTATTTAGAGGAAATCCATGCTAGCGCTTTACCAGTTTGAAGCCTCTGCCTTTGCTGAGAAAATCCGCTTGATTCTCGACTATAAGCAATTACCCTATCGTTCCCTGGAGGTTACCCCTGGGGTGGGCCAGGTGGAGGTTTTTCAGCTGTCGGGCCAGCGGCAGGTGCCCGTACTTAAGGATGGCGACCGGGTAATTCCAGACTCTACGGCAATTGCCCTCTACCTGGAAAGCACCTATCCCGATCGCTCCTTGCTACCTGCCGATCCAAAACAACGGGGGCTTTGTCTGGCTCTGGAGGATTGGGCTGACCAGGTGATCGTGGCCAATGCCCGTAAAGTTATGATTGGGGCCTTTAAGCAACATCCCAACTTTCGTACCGCCCTGTTGCCTGACCCGACCCCCGATCTGCTGCGCACCCTGGTGGGAGCCCTACCGGGAGAGTTGTTGAACCTGGTGGGCACAGGGGTGGGCTTTGGTCCCGACGATATTAAAACCGCTACCCATACCCTGAAGCAGGACCTGGAAGCCCTCTGCTTGATGCTGCAAACCAGCCCCTACCTGTTGGGGGATGAACCCACCCTGGCGGACTTTGCTGTAGCGGCCGCCACCCTGTATCTGAAGTTTCCCACCAGTGAGTATCTCAATCTACCCAAGGGAATTGGCGGTAAGGGGGTGCCTGGTCTGGCGGATGTGCCCGAGTACGAGGCCTTTTTTGCCTGGCGAGATCGCCTTTACACCAGCTTCCGTCGCCGCCGATCCGATACTCCGATGGCCTCAGACCATGGTTCTGGCCCCACCCCCATCAGTATTGACTAGTCCTGCCTGGCTGCCCTATGACTGACCCGGTAATTCTCCTGACCTCCCTGCTATCCGCCGATCAGGTGGTTGCTGCCGACCGGCTACCCACCTGGCTTACCCAGATGGACCGGTCTCCTACCCTGGTTTATCCCCACAGCGAAGCGGAGCTGGCGGCGGTTATGGCCTGTGCCCACCAGCAGCAGTGGCGGCTTCTGCCCTGTGGCGGTGGCAGTAAGTTGGCTTGGGGTGGGCCCCCGGCCGCCATCGATCTGGTGGTTAGTACGGCCCGATTAAACCAGGTGATTGACCACGCGGTGGGGGATATGACTCTGACTGTGCAGGCTGGGGTGCGGCTGGCAGACCTGGAGACACCACTGGCAAACCAGCAGCAATGGCTGGCCATGGACCCGGCCTATGGCGATCGGGCTACCCTGGGAGGCATCGTGGCCACCGCCGATATCGGTGCCCTGCGGCAGCGCTACGGTAGTGTGCGAGATCGGGTCATCGGCCTTACCCTTGTGCGCCACGATGGCGAGATTGCCAGGGCGGGGGGACGGGTGGTTAAAAACGTGGCGGGCTACGACCTGATGAAGTTGATGACCGGCTCCTACGGGACTTTGGGGGTGATTTCCCAGCTTACCCTGCGGCTCTATCCCATTCCTGACACCTCTAAAACGATGGTGGTGACGGGTCCGGCTGAGGTCATGACCAGCCTTACCGCCAAGGTCAGAGCCTCTACCCTCACCCCTGTGGCCCTTGATCTATTGTCCCCCCGCCTGGTCCAGGCCCTGGAATTGCCCCCCGGCTTCGGGTTAGCCGCCCGCTTTCAATCCCTAGAAGCGGGGGTGGAAGAGCAAATAGCCCTTTTGAGGGCAATGGTTCCGGCAGAATGCCATGGGGAAATACTGGTGGCGGTCCAGGAAGAGCAGTTCTGGCATGGGGCCAGCACGATCCTCTACGGAACCCCATCGGCCCCCCCCGATCTATTGGCCAAGATAGGAGTGCCCCCCACCGCGGCCATGCCCTTGCTAGAAAGCCTCACCAGTCTGCTTCCCCACCATCACCTGGCCCGCTTTCATGGCGGTAATGGTATCGGTAGCTTGAGGCTGGAGGGGGAGAGCGTCGAACTGGGGATGGTTAAGGCTCTGCGATCGCGCTGTCACCAGGTGGGTGGCTACCTCACCCTGCACCTGGCCCCCTCCGCCCTAAAAACCGCGATCGATGTTTGGGACTACCAGGGCAAGGCCCTGGGGTTAATGGGAAAGGTGAAAGCTGAGTTCGATCCCCAGCATCGCCTCAGTCCTGGACGCTTTGTGGGGGGTCTTTAGGGACCATTTAGCAGGGGCAATAAACCCCCATGATGGTCTGTCCTACCCCTGGGAAAACCTGGTATAGTATTGACGTACCATGGTGGAATACTATGCTGGATCTGGTCAAGCTATCTCAGCAGATGCCTGGCATCAGTCAGCATCTAACCCAGGAAGCCCAGGCGGTGCAGCAGCGCATTGCCATGGCCCAGACCCTGCTGCTGGCGGCCGCCAAACAGCAACCTAACCTGGTAGCCCATCTACACGACTATGGCGATCGCCTGGCCTTTACTACGCCCCGGCCCAGTCAACCCTTAACCACCCGCACCCCTGTACCGCCAGCCTCTCCCGTCCACACGGTTATTGCCACGGACGGGTCCCAGATTGCCCCCAGCCACCACGAAATCGCCTACTGCTATCTGATCAATGTGGGACGGGTGGTTTTGCACTACGGCCAGGGTCGTGCCCCACTCCTGGACAGTCTGCCCGAGGTGGTCTTCCGGTCAGAGGATTTGGCTATCTCACGGCCGTGGGGTATTTCTACGGAAGAATGGATGGGCTATCGTCGCACCATGGCAGAGGCCCTGGCCCTGGCCGATCTGGGGGTGGCGGTAAGCCAATTATCCCCTCCAGAGGGCCTATCCCCCCAGGTCCTGGCCTTGGTGGATGGCTCCTTGATCTACTGGTTCCTGGAATCCCTGCCCGACCAGGCTCGAGAATTGATTTTAGCCCCGATTCTGGCGGCGTGGAATCAACTGCGTCAGCAGAGAATTCCGCTGGTGGGCTACCTCAGTGCCTCCCGGAGTGCGGAGACCCTGAATTTCTTGCGTTTGGCCGCCTGTCCCTTTGCAGCCCCTGACTGTCAGCAGCACTGTGGAGACTCGACAGACAGGGCACCCTGTGGTCGCTTTCTGCCCCTCAGAGACGCCACCTTCTGGGGGACCCAACTGGCTCCAGGCCAGTGCAGCCCCTTCTGGCGCAGTGGAGCCCCCATTCTCCAGCGCTACGGCGATCAGGGTATTTACTTCTGCTATCTTCATGTGGGCTCAGAGGTGGCCCGGGTAGAGGTGCCCGCATGGGTCGTGACGGATTCAGACCTGTGCCAGCAGGCTCTGGCCATGGTCCTGGCCCAGGTACAAAAGGGCTATGGTTACCCCGTTTCCCTGGCAGAGGCCCACAATCAGGCGGTGGTGCGAGGGGGCGATCGCACCCGTTTTTTCCTACTGCTAGAGCAGGAAATGATTCGCGCTGGACTGACTAATATTGGTACGTCCTATAAAGAAACCCGCAAGCGGGGTAGCATTGCTTAACCCTGAAGCCGAGGCAGAAAACCCAGCCAGCCCCGAACCGATCAACCCTGGACTCAGCCCGTAGCCAATGGGGTTGCGGTGTCCTCCTAACCGGCCTGGGGACTGCTGTAGTTCCTGTAGACTTTCTTAATTTCCGGAATTATCCCCCCTGGAGGGATTGTAATCCCTGCCGTAAGCCTATCTACTGAGGTTAGGATTTTAGACCAGTGGTCAAGGAAATCCTCCGGTAATCCCTATCGTTTTTTGCCTATGGATACCCTCCATGCCCTCACTCTATTGGCTGCCCCCTGCAGGCCTGGGATGCCCATGTACCTGGCTATGCATATTCCCGATGGTTTCTTAAATCTGCCGGTGAGTTTGGGTACCTGGGGTTTAGCGATCGCCCTGGTGGGGCTGGCCCTGAATCGGGTCAAGGCCACCTATAAGGATCGAGCCGTTCCCCTGATGGGGGTTTGTGCCGCCTTTATCTTTGCTGCCCAGATGATTAACTTTCCCATTCCCGGTGGCACATCAGGCCACCTACTGGGGGGAACCCTGGCGGGAGTACTGCTCGGCCCCTGGGCTGGCACCCTAGTAATGACGGTGGTCTTCATGGTGCAGGCCCTGCTATTTCAGGATGGCGGCTTAACTGTGCTGGGGGCCAACATTTTTAACATGGGTTTGATCGGCACCTTTGGTGGCTACTATCTCTACAAAGCCCTGCGCTCCGCCCTGGGTTTCCATTCCTGGCGAGCCATGGCCATTGCTACCGGAGTAACGGCCTGGATGAGTGTAGTGATAGGCTCCCTATTCTGCGCCCTAGAGCTAGCCCTATCGGGTACCGTGCCCTTAACGGTAGCTATCACCGCCATGCTAGTTTGGCACCTGCTGATTGGTATTGGGGAAACCCTGATTAGTCTGCTGGCCATCAGCTATATCTGGCGGAGTCGCCCCGATCTGATTTTTGATCCCCCCGCTCTATCTCGCCCCAGGTATTCCTTCAACCGTTTTTAAGGTTCCCTCACCTGCCATGACCTCCTCCTCTCCTAATAAGTATCTGGCCTTCTGGCTCACCGGGTTGGGAGCATCCCTACTGATTGCCGGCTTGCTTTCTCCCTTTGCCAGTCCTAACCCCGATGGTCTAGACCGGGTTTCCCTGGATCACGGGTTTGTTGATAAGGCCCAATCCCATCCTCCCAGTCACCGCCTACCCTTCTATCAGTGGTTTGATGCCTACGCTCTGCGGGGGGTACCCTCGTCCCTTGCCACTCCCTTAGCGGGGATAGTGGGCACCCTGGTAACCTTTGGCCTGGCCTGGGGAGTCGGTAAGCTCGCGGTCAAACCAGATCCAGGAACGGCGGAACAGCCCCGTTCTCACCAATCCCACTAGGGGGTCAGGCAATTCGCCAGCACACCTACCCAACCTTCGCTTTGACTGATTTATCCTGTCCTCAAGGTTCTGGCCAAAGCTACCCATACCATCAACGTCATTGCTAACTGACCGGTCCTAGCGGAGGGGACTCAGCCTATGCTTCTTCATATTGGTGCTGTGCGCCTCGATCTAGACAGTCATCGCCCCACCCCCTGGCAGTCTCTGTCACCCCAAACTCGCCTTCTCTGTGCTCTGATGTTTGTCTTTGCCACAGCCCTAACTCCCCCTGGACAATGGCTGGTGTGGGGAATCTACGGCCTGGGGTTGGGCGGATTAATCGCCCTTAGTCGGGTTAGCCTGATGGTTTTAGTACAGCGGGTAGGAATTGAAATGGGGCTAGTCGGCGTTGTGCTGGTGGGTACCCTGTTTCGCCCGGAGGGGTCGGTACTCTGGCAGTGGGGAATTTTTCAGGTGACTACGGTGGGGCTGACGGTGCTTGCCAGTGTCAGCCTGAAGGCGCTGTTATCCCTGGGGATGCTCAACCTGCTGGTATTGACTACGCCAGTATCCGATCTGTTGCAGGGGCTGACTCGCCTGAAAATGCCTCCCCTCTTGGTGGCGATTTTAGCGGCCATGCACCGCTACAGCAGTATCCTGATGGCGGAGTTTACTGCCATGCGGCGGGCTGCCCTGGCCCGTAATCTGATGGCTCGTCGTCAGGGGCAGCGCCGGGTGATTGGCCATATGATGGGAGCACTGTTTTTACGTTCCTACGATCGCGGCGATCGCATTTACCAGGCCATGGTGGCCCGGGGTTACCAGGGTTCCCTGAGCAGAGCGACTTTTCCTGCTATGAAGTGGCCCGATCACCTGGCCATGGGAATCATGGTGGGTTGGCTGGCGGCAGGTCAACTGATCCAGCAGGGTTGGCACGGATGAATATTGTTTCAAGCTAAGGCAATGCACCATAATCCTATTACTATTGAGGACCTGAGCTATTCCTACGATGACGGCACCGTAGCCCTCAGTCACATCAATCTGGCCATTGCTGCTGGCGAACGGGTCGCCTTAGTGGGGGCCAACGGTTCGGGCAAGTCAACGCTCTTGCTGCACCTGAATGGTATTATCTGGCCCCAGTCGGGGCAGATCACCGTGGGAGAATATCCCCTACATCCCAACCATGTCAAGACCATTCGCAATTTCGTCGGGGTGGTGTTTCAGAACCCCGACGACCAGCTATTTATGCCCACGGTGGAGGAAGACATTACCTTTGGACCGATGAATCAGGGGCTTCAGGGTAGGGAACTGCTACACCGCTGTCACCATTGTCTCCATGCGGTAGGACTGAACCCAGCAGACTACTTACACCGCAGCCCCGATCACCTGTCGGGGGGTGAGAAACAGCGGGTAGCGATCGCCGGGGTGCTGGCCATGCAGCCCCAGGTGCTGGTGTTTGACGAACCCACCAGCCAGCTCGATCCCCGTTCCCGTCGCCAGTTGATTCACCTACTGAAACACCTGCCCATGACCCAGTTGATCGCTACCCACGACTTAGATCTAGCCCTGGAACTGTGCGATCGCACCATTGTCCTAAGTCGGGGTCGCATCGTTCGCCAGGGACCCACAGCCCATGTACTTAGCGACCAGGGCTTTCTCCAGGGGCACTCTCTAGAATTACCCCTGAGCTATAGTCGGCCCTACTGTCAACTTGAAGATGCCCCCGTGCGGCTAGCCATACGAGAATCCTTGGCCCTATTACCTTAGTCCATGAAAGGGGCAGGGCCAGGAGGTTAATCCAACGTTGACGGGGGAATAGGGGTCAGAATCGAGGAGCCAGGAGTAGCCAGACCACGGGCTTCTGAACACTCCCTGTTTTATAACCCCTGCTAGGGAAAGCAACCTGCAACCAGTGGTACCTAGGCTTGATTGAGTCGGGCCCAGTCCTCGGGGGTGTAGGTCTTCAGGGCCAGGGCATGGATGGCAGCAGAGGACATTGCCTCCCGCACCGCCCCGTAGACCAGTTGATGCTGCTGCACCAGACTACATCCCGCAAAGGCAGAGGAAACTACTAAAACCTGATAATGATCGCCACCACCGGTTAGATCTTCCACCTGAACATTGGCGTCGGGTAGGCTGGTCTTAATCATAGCCGCTACCTGGTCTGAACTAATCATGGGTGTGGGTCTCTCTACAACTTTATCAAGGTCAAGCAAACGTGAGCATGGGTAGTATGGAACGGCTCTACCCCCTGACCAGGAGTCAGGGCCATACCCAAACCATCCATAGGTATTCTGCCACTGAATCCCATTGAAAAGGAGCATGGGGTCAAAAGTGGGGCATTGAATCAGACTATGGTTTTCCCAGATATAATCCCTGGCCTTGACCCCACCCCTGTCCCTATCCGGTCAGAGGAGGCAGGTTCGATCTAAACGACCAAGCTAATTAATACCAAACTATCTGGAGAAATCTTGCCCATCCTTTGCCAGTGTGTTTTATTCTTATATAGTCAAGTGCAGTTGCGATCGGCTTTTATCCCTCTTGAGTTCGGTCTATGGCTTGATAGGTTTCTGCGGATGTGGTGGAACCGGTAGACACGCACGCTTGAGGGGCGTGTGGCTAACGCCTTGCGAGTTCGAGTCTCGCCATCCGCATTAATCAGATTTTGTCCAAACTGGTGAGGACCCAGTTGATCGGTCCATTGGACACTTCCTAGCTGAGAGACGGATTTCTATCTTCTAACTTCTCTACACCGGAGCCAGAGTGATAAAGGCCTGGTTTAAACAGGGAGGTCTTAGCTAGACGCCCCCTGCCATAACAAACCAGACGTAGGACTCACCAGCCATTTCAATCCTGGTTAGGTTGAAAGTTAAGGGCGGCAGAGTTAATACAATAGCGCTGCCCCGTAGGAGCCGGACCGTCATTGAATACATGGCCCAGATGGGCGTCACAGCGGGCACAGAGCACCTCAGTCCGAGCCATAAAATGGCTAAGATCCCGCTTGGTTGTCAGGTTTTCAGCCTGAGCTGGGCTCCAAAAGCTGGGCCAGCCCGTACCCGAGTCGTATTTGGTATCAGAGGCAAAGAGCTCGGCACCACAACACACACAGTTGTAGGTACCGGTGGCTTTATGGTCGTAATAGGCTCCGGTGAAGGCCCGTTCCGTACCATGCTTACGGGTAATCTGATATTGCTCAGCAGTGAGTTGCTGTTGCCATTCCTGGTCAGTTTTTTCAACTTTTCCCGACATAAATCTTAACCTGTCAATTCTTCCTCCATGATAGATGAATTATGACTTTGGTCGGTAGGCTGAGGAGCCGGTTAGTCGGTCAAAACGGAGACTAGGTAGGGGTTATGACTTACCTCGATGGGTAGTTACAGCCTTCAGTAAAAGGCTGCCGATGGCATCGCCGTTGCTCCGCCCCCTGTCTACCCCGTTGTCCAGGACTAGGACCTGGTAGGGTCACCATTTACCCTCGTTCCATTAGGGATGCCAGGGGTAGAAGAGCCTGTTGGGGAAAAACCAGGTGTTTGCTCAGATAGTTCTGGCCTGCTGCCGTTAGTAGGCACCAGGAACGGCTGGGTTTTCATCCCCGGGGCTGGAGTGGGGACCTCAAGTCTGGTGAGGGTAATCATGGTTTCCCCTGGGCCCCTGACCTGGGAAAGGAGTCTAGAATCCGGGACCGCCGCCTGACTGTTCCCCTCCCGGGCATGGAAGCCATCGGGCCCATTGGGGAGCTTAATCGGCGGAGTTAGGGAAGGCATGCCCCCCTGGAGCAGGCCATAGCTCTGGTGCTGGAGAGAAGCCTCGGATGCAGAGGCAGGGGTCTGGGTCGGTGCAACTTGAGCGGCACCGGTAGAGCTATTAATAGGGGTAGAGACGGCTGCCACGGGCTGGATAGATGAAAGCTTTGGGGGGCTGGCTGGGGTAGGGATGACGGCAGCAGGTGCTGACGATCGGGAGGGAAGGGATGCAGTAGCCGCTGCCCCCCCATACAAGGGCCGCACAGAGGGAGTAACGGCTGGTCTAACGACGGAGCGATCGATCCGACCTAAACTCTCAGGTAGTCTAGCCACGGTAAGGGCTTCGATTCTGGTCGGTGGGGAAGGAATGGTCACCGACCTGGACCTCATCAGGACCTCCCGTTCCTGCCGTAGTTGATGTAAGCGGGCCGTAACCTGTTCAGCGGTAGGCGAGGTAATATTCAGGGCCGTAGACTCTCCCGGTTTCCCCAGACTTAGGGGTAATCGCAGTTGTGGCTTGGTGGCAGAACCCGAGGAAACCTTTGCTACCTTAGCCTTAGGCTTAACCTGGGCAAGCCCCTTGTCTGCAGTGGAGGATGAGTCTACCTCAGGAGCTTGGGGCTTGTGATGGTTCCAGGCTGTCAGGGTGAGCAGGCCACCGCAGGATGCCAGGGTGCAAATACGAATGGTCGAATTGTTCATGGTCCTAATCAGATTACTTTTACCGTTCATCAGGCTAACTACGTATAAATATAGATACAGAGATATTTGGGACAATCAGAATAATCTGGTCTGTTAAGTGTGAAGATTTTCTATAAATATGGTTCCCAGATTTACAGATATAATTGCCAGTGATGCTCATGAACGGTGAATTAGCTGCCTTAGGTGCAGCCTTTCTATGGGCAACTGCCACGATAATGTTTGGTCAGTTGGGCAAATCCCTATCACCCCTGTTACTGAACCTGGCCAAAGGGGCGATCGCGATCGGTCTGCTTCTAATCACCCTGCTCCTGTTAGGGCGCCCCGCCACCGGCCTGGAGCCCAAGCCCATACTGTTATTGATCCTGAGTGGCATGGTGGGCATTGGCCTGGGGGATACGGCCTATTTCACCGCCATTAACCGGATTGGAGCACGGCAGGCCTTATTACTAGAAACCCTGGCCCCAGCCATGGCAGCCGGGTTGGCCGTGATCCTATTGGGAGAAAGCATCGGTCTGCAATCCTGGGCCGGTATACTACTCATCCTGGCAGGAGTTAGCTGGGTGATCAGCCAGCGTCTCCCCCAGCCAGAAGAACGCCCCCTTCAGCCCGGTGGGGGTGTTATCTATGGTGTTCTAGCTGCCCTGGGGCAGGCTACTGGAGCAGTCCTGTCGAGGGCGGCCCTGGCCCACAGTCCGATCAATCCCCTGTGGAGTTCGCTGTTGCGGCTAATCGGAGGCGGGCTATTAATTATCGCCATTCTGGTCGGACAAAGGGAAGTCAGAAATCAGATCAGGCCCTTGCAGAACCCCAGGATCATCGCCATGGTGGGACTGGCGGCCCTGTTGGGTACCTATCTGGCTATTTACTTGCAGCAGGTTGCCCTCAAGCATAGCGCCGCTGGCATAGCCCAGGCCCTGACCGGTACCAGTCCTTTGTTTGTGCTGCCAATGGCGGCAGCCCTCGGCGATCGGGTGAATGGGCGCACGGTAGCAGGGGTAGTTATCGCCCTGGTGGGGATGTTTCTGCTGTTTAAGAGATAGACAGAGCCAGGGGATATAGCTTTGGCCAACCCGCTGAGGACAGGGTTGACCGGTCATTTTATGGCTCATAACTGACAGATTTCCTGTTACGAGCCATGGAAACGTTCATGCTGGGTAGGGGTTCTGGCTGGCTCAACAGGTGTTTGAGCCCTGCGACGCCAGTTCTTTGACCGAATAGCCTTGGCAAACACCCTTTCCCCCGTTATCCGCAGCTCCGGCTCAACCCGTCGATCGCCTAAAACACAAACTCTAATACAATCTGCCAGGTTTTTTCCTGGGGGTGAGGCTGAGGATTAATCTGAATGCGGCGAATAAATTCCCGAAAGAAAAAGCGTCGCTCAGTCTCCGAGAGATCCAGCCAAAATTGGGGAAGGGCTACCGACTGGGAAAGTTCTTGCAGATTAACCGGAGGCAATTGGGCTCGTTGCCGCTCAATCTGGGCAATTTCTCCCTGGAGTTTATAGCGGCGCAGGGCAGCGGTTTCTGCATCTAGCACCCCCTCCTTAACTAAACTGGGTAACTGTTGGAAAACCCTCTGCCTTTGCTCGATCTCCCGTTGGAGCTGGGTGGTAGGGGAGATCGGAGTATCTCGCTGTAGGGGAAGTTGCAATTGGGCCACCGCCTGGGGTAGGTCCTGACAGATTTGATCAATGATGGCTTTAAGCACCCGATCGTAGGGGATGGCCCGACAGCGGGGGGAATGGGGACAATGGGCTGGCCTTAAGTAGAGGTAGGCCTGGCTCCGGCCCCGGCGGGTTGTTCTGGTAATGGTGAGGGGGCCCCCACAGCTCTGGCAATGGACCAAGCCCGCCAGCGATCGGGGGGCTCCGGCGGTACGGGGGGGCAACTGACTGTTGCGGCGCAGTAACCGATCGATCTGGGCGGCTTCGTCCCGGCTAATAATGGCCGCATGGGTATCCCGAATTACCTGACCATCCTGGTATTGCAGGTCTCCCCGATAGACCGGATGGGTGAGCCAGCGACGCCCCGTAGAGACGGCTATGGGTTTACCAAAGCGGTTGCCCACAAACCGTACAGCTCCCCGCAGCGATCCGTACAGCAAAAATTCGTTCACAAAGGCGGTAACCACCGGGGCGGCGGTGCGATCGACGAGATAACGATCCTGCCCGCGGCGGTAGCCGTAGGGGGCTTTGCCAGGGGGTGGTAGGGCCTGCAGACGATTACGGGCATGGCCCGTACGGAGCTGCCGGCGGCGCAGGCGATCGGGTAAGGCGGCCAGGGTCTGTAAACTTCCAGCCCAGTCAGGGGCTTCTAACGCCAGATCGGGGTCAACTGCCGCTGAAACAACATCGACGACACGGCTACCCATGGCTTGCAGGGCCTGGCAGCGAGCCTCTATCTCAGCCAGGCTATCTCCCAGGGACTCCAACCCCGTCACCAATACCAGATCGGCCGGATGATGCTGGTTATCAGCCATAAGTTGGGCCAATTGGGGGCGGTAGCTGGGTTCGGCAGGCAACCGGGTATCCTCGTAAAGTCGTTCAAGGGCATAGCCCCAGCCGGTGAGGGGCGGCTGAGGTTGGGAGGACTCCAGGTAGCAATAGGCAACTACGCGCATAGTTTAGAACGCCTGCTGAAGGGACTCTCGCAAGGCCAGAACCATCCATACCCTGGCGCCAGCAGCCAGTTGGGTGGGAATCTAACCCCTTTTTCTCTCACTATAGCTGGAGCTACGGGTAAGGGACCAGCAAGGGGGGTGGTCATAGGGATTCAATCTAAAGCAGAGATTACCCTACTACCTCGTGGCCATGGCAAGATAGGGAAGTAGGTTAGGGGACATCTCTGGTGCAGATTACATTTCTAGGAACCAGCTCTGGCGTACCAACCCGGTCTCGCAACGTCTCCAGTGTGGCTTTGCGGTTGCCCCAGCGGGGTGAAGTTTGGCTCTTTGACTGCGGCGAAGGCACCCAGCACCAATTTCTGCGCAGTGAGTTTAAATCCAGCCAGATTCGCCGTATTTTTATTACCCACATGCACGGCGACCATATTTTTGGTCTGATGGGGTTATTGGCCAGTTGTGGGTTGGCGGGTAATCGCCAGCAATGCATCGATATTTATGGTCCCAAGCCTCTGAATGATTATCTGCAGGCCTGTCGACGGTATTCCCATACCCACTTTAGCCTGCCCATTAAGGTCCATGGGGTGGAGCCTGGCCTGGTTTTTGAGGATAGGGAATATCGGGTGATGTGCGATCGCCTGGAGCATCGAATTCCTGCCTACGGCTATCGGGTAGAGGAGCGGGACCGACCTGGTCACTTCGATGTCAAACGGGCTGAGGCCTTGGGCATTCCCCCCGGTCCCATCTATGGTCAACTTAAGCAGGGTCTACAGATCACCCTACCCAATGGGCGTAAAGTCAATGGGGCCGACCTCTGTGGGCCTGACCTGGTGGGGCGCAAACTGGTCTACTGTACCGATACCATTTACTGCGATCGCTCCGTTGCCCTGGCTCACCAGGCTGATGTTTTAATTCACGAAGCTACCTTTGCCCACCAGGATGCTGGTTTGGCCTACGAGCGCCTCCATTCCACCTCCACCATGGCTGCCCAGGTAGCCCTTGGGGCTCAGGTGAGGCAGCTAATTATGACCCACTTCAGCCCCCGCTACGCCCCCGGCAACGACATTCAACTGAGCGATCTACTGACGGAGGCTCAGGCGATCTTTCCCAGTACCACCATGGCCCACGACTTTATGATCTATAACATTTTGCGCCAGGAGGAAAAAACCCTGCTGTCTTCAGCTTCGTAGGAGCTCCTGGGAGTCGGCACAGATTGACCCTGAATACGGCTGAGGCGTTGCCGAACCTGGCTAAGTTGGCGTTGGTCATCAACAGCGCCACGGGGAACTGGAATATCCTGGTTAGGCCAGGTCAGCAGATCATGGCAGGGGCAGGGAAAGCAGGTCAGTCCTAAGGTCGGGATGGACACCGGCATAGCGCAGCGGGCGCAGTCCTTGACATCCCAGGCTGGGGAGAGCATGGCGGCAATTGTCTGGATCGTACCCTTGAGGTGGCAATCTTTCCCCTGGGTAACCATGATTTGATCCCAGCAATTTTCGAAGTCTTGACTGTAGCGACCCTGGGAAAAAACCGGGCAAGGTAAGTAATCTCCCCGATCTCCAGGTAGTACCACAGGCTTACCCAACTGAAACCAATGGGCTAAAAAATCCCGGACCTGCGCTTCAGATGCCATAGTTGTATACCGTAGGTGAGGAGAGGGTTTCTATTTATGGCCCCATCCTAGCCTGTTTAATAACTGGCGGGTTCCATTTGTACCCATTCTTTCTAAAGTCTCCAGGTTTGGACCCTAAGACCCTGTTGTCCCGAATCGGCAGGTTAAAATAATGTAGGATTTTGGTCAAAACTGCGAAGACCCCGTTAATGGATCAACTCCCAGGTCTGGGTAGACCTCCTTTCTGCCCCTTACCCGTAGCTACAGCCATACCTTCAGGAATTCCTTAATTTTCTCTATCCATGAGTGAAAACACTATCACCGTTAATCAGGCTGAACTGCAAGCCCTAAACGATCAACTCTCTAAACGCTTTATCAAGCTTGATCCAGGAGGCTACTTTCTAATTTATCTGGATGAGCAGCGGGGGTTAATTTGCGCCAAACATTTTACCAACACCATTAACGACCTAGGGTTAGCCTGTGATCCTACCACCGGTCAACCCTTGCCGGTGCGCGGCACTGTCCAACGAGAGGCTACCCGAGTCTACAGCGGGCGAACCGCTAAGGAACTTTGCATCGCTATTTTTGAAAATCCCCAGCAGCATTGTCCCGTTACCTTCCTGGACCATGCCGCCTACCTGGGACGGGAGTTTATGCGGGCGGAGACAGCCCTGGTAACTGGAACCGCCTACGTGCAGGACTAAAAACCCTAGACCTGGGGCCATTCCTCCTGGGCTTCTTCCCGGGCGTTGGTGCGGCGATCGGGGGTTTGGCGATCGAAGGTCATGTGAATGGAGCGATTTTGCTCCCCGTCCACTGCCACCGCCATAATCGGATACTCTAGGTGACCATCGGGGAAGGCAGCCTGAAACCGGAAGGTGCCCTCAGAGGTCAACTGGATAGGCTCACCCCGAACGGTGACCGTGGCATCGGGCTCGGTGGCGCCGTAGACAATCAGTTCCGCATCCGCCACCAACCAGAACTTACGGGGACGAAGGGGAGGCATGGAGGCGGCGAAGCCTACCCCGGACATGGTAAGACCGGAAACATTCAGGCCAACTCCCGAGAGGGTGGG